>JACPZW010000005.1 GCA_016195265.1 Acidobacteriota bacterium
CCTCCCACGCGCCCAGAAAGCCGGACGGCGATTGTCGACGTTCGCTTGGGGAATGGCTCGACATCCCCAGCGTAAGTACCGATTTCCGGAGAAATGTACAAGAGGAATCTCACGTCAGCGAATTTCCGAAAGGCATTGGGTCTAACACGGCATGCAGCCGACGGCGCTATCGATATCGAGGCGCCGCGGCTGATGCCTCACGTTGGGCGGACAAGCTTGGCAAGGATCGCAAACCGTGAAGACCTTTGTCGCTCAGACCGCTGATCAGTGGCGCAAATGGCTCGACGAGCACCACGACTCCGAGTCTGAGGTGTGGCTCATCTTCCACAAGCTACACACTGGCGTGGCTTCGATTGCGTACCTGGACGCACTCGATGAGGCGCTGTGCTTTGGCTGGGTGGACAGTCTGGTCAAACGTCTGGATGACTCACGCTATGCGCGCAAGTTCACGCCGAGGAAGGCGGATAGCCGATGGTCAGCAATTAACCGGAAGCGCTACGCGGCCTTGAAAGCCAGTGGTAGGTTGACGCCCGGTGGGATAAACCGCGCACCGACGGACCGCAGCTATGGCCCGCGACCGCCACGGTTCCAAATGCCCGCAACGGTTCCATGGCACATCCAGGCAGCGTTAAGGAAACATCCGGCGGCATGGCGGTACTTCGAGGGGCTTGCGCCCTCACATCGGCGACGGTATGTCGGCTGGATAGAATCCGCCAAGCACGAGGAGACGAAGGCCAGACGCCTGAAGGAGGCGATTCGCCTCCTCATTGCTGGCAAGCCGCTGGGACTCAGGTAGGCAGCGGCGACGTTGGGCGGACACGTACCTGGCAACGAGCCTCAATTCCGCATTACATGCCAGCGTGACGCCCCCGCTTACGGCTTTGCTGGCGGTGCGGGCACCAGCGTCACAATCGTCGACCGAGTCTCCGGGAAGTACTTCTTGAAGACGTCCTGCAGCGCCTGCGGCGTCACCGCGTCGATGCGCTGGCCGCGCGTGACGATCTCGGACGGGTCGCCGCCGAGCATCGTGATCGACTGCAGGCGCCGCAGCCAGTAGTCGTTCTGCTTGAGCGATGTCTCGTACGTGCGCCGTGCGGATTCCTTGGCGCGGTTCGTCAGATCCTCCGACGGCGCCGTCTCCTGCAGCTTCTTGATCTCCTGCAGCACGCGCGTCGTCATCGAGTCGATGTTCTCAGGCGCCGCGCCGAAACGCACCTGGATGTGGCCGCCGCCCCGCTGCGGGAGCTGCTGCGACAGGTTGACGCCGACCGTGTACGTCTGGCCGAGATCCTCGCGCAGCACGTCACGCAACACGATGTCCAGCACCGTCGTCGCGGCGTTGATGTTCTCCTGCTCGACGGGATCCGGCGGGGGATCGGCGTAGAAGCTCATCACGGTCTGTGCCTTCGGATCCTGGCCCTGCTCGACCTTCACGCGCTGCGTCCCCTCGGGGAACCGCACGCCGATGTCGGTGAACTTCGAGATCGCCTCGCCCTTCGACGACAGCGTGCCGAGGTAGCGGGCGAGGAGGGGAACCGCCTCATCGACCTTGAAGGCGCCGACCATGAAGAACTTGAAGTCGGCTGCGTTCGAAAAGCGATCCCTGTAGAACGCGAGCATCTTCGCACGATCGAGTCCGGCAATGCGCTCGGGTGTCAGCGGTTGCGATGTGCAGTGGTTCGACGTGTTGATTTGCGCGAGTTTTTCGGCGAAGACCTGGCCCGGCGATCGGCCACGGTTGGCGACCATCGCCTCGAGCTGCTTCTTCATCAGCGCGAAGGCTTCCGGGTCGTCGCCCGGCGCGGTCAGCTCCTGATAAAGGAGCTGCAGCGCGGTCTCAAGCTGCGCGGGTGCGGCGCTTCCTGACACGCCGTGCGTCGAGGAGGAGATGAACGGCCGGGCGGAAACGAGCTTGCCCGTGAGCACCTTCTGCAGGTCGGTGGCTTTGAGTCCGCCCGCGCCGGAGAAGTCCGTGTAGGCCGGCGCCAGCGTCGCATTGGCCTCATCGGCGCAGGACGCGAGCGAGGCGCCGCCGAGGGCGTTCATGCCGAAGAGCACCTGATCGTTCTTGAAGTCGGTCGGCTTCAGCCAGGCCTCCACGCCGTTGGCGAACGTGACGATCGTGATGCCGAGACTGTCGATCGCCCGGCGTGACGCGATGCCGGCGGGCGCCGGTAGGTGCTCGAGCAGCGCGCGCGTGACGGTGGTATCCGCCCACGGCGTCACCCGGACGGCCGCGGCGGCGCTGATCGCGGCCTGCAAATCGGCCTCCGTCGGGATCTTGATGCCGGGCTTCTGCGGCGAGACGGCGAGGATGACGCGGCTGTCGTCGCCGAGGAGCGACTTGGCCATCGCCGAGACTTCGGCCTCGGAGATGCTCGGAATGAGCTGCTGGACGAGGCGGTACTCGTACTCGATGCCCGGGCTCGGCTCGTCGATCAGGAAGTAGCTGAGATACTCCTGCGCGAACGATCCGCTCTCGGTCTTGGTGCGCTCCTGGTAGGCGCGATCGTAGAACGCGGCCATCCACTTCTTCGCGCGATCGAGCTCCGATCCGCTGAAGCCGAACTCGCGGACGCGCTGCGCCTCGGTCGTGAGGACGCCGATGCCGTCCTCGAGCTTGCCGTCCTGCACGCCAGCGCTCATCGTGAACGTCGAGACGTCGCGGCTCAGGCTGCTGTTGCCGACGCCCGCGCCGAGGAACTTTGCATCCGGCTTGCGCCCGAGCTCGCCGAACCGCTCGTCCATCATGTGGTCGATGAGCCGCGTGACGAGATCGCGCCGGTAGTCTGAAACCAGCTGCTCGCCCTCGCGCTTGCGCTCGCGGACGAGCGAGACGCTCGATCGCGTCAGTTCCGGATCGGACACGACGCTGATCAGCGCGTCCTTGTGCAGCGGGACCGTGTGATCGGGCAGGGGCGCCATCGGAGCCCGCGCCGTTAGCGGCGAAAACGTCGACGCAATCTGACCGGCGAGGCCGGCCGCGTCGACGTCGCCCACGGCAATCACCGCCATGCGGTCAGGCCGGTACCAGGTGTCGTAGAACGCGCGCAGCCGCGCGACGGGCGCCGTGCGAATCACCTCGGGTTTTCCGATCGGCAGCCGCTGCGCGTAGCGCGACTGATAGAAGAGGACGGGCAGCTGCTTGTCCCGGACGCGCGCGCCGGCGCCGAGGCCGAGCCGCCACTCTTCAATGACGACCCCGCGCTCCTTGTCCACTTCTTCCTGGAACAGCGACAGACCCCCGGCGAAGTCGGCGAGCGCCGTCAGGCCCTTCGCGACGACGTCCGGCTTGTCCGAGGGCAGGTCGAGCATGTACACGGTTTCGTCGAAGCTCGTGTACGCGTTGACGTGCGGGCCGAGGCGGGCGCCGACCGACTCGAAGTACGCGACCAGTTCGCTCGGTTTGAAATGCGCGCTGCCGTTGAACGCCATGTGCTCGACGAGATGCGCGAGACCCTGCTGGTCGTCCGCTTCATACAGCGAGCCGGCCTTCACGGCGAGGCGAATCGAGATGCGATTGGCCGGCCGATCGTTCTTGCGCACGAAGTACTTCAGGCCGTTCGGCAGCGCGGCCGTGCGGACGGCGGTGTCGAAGGGAATCGTGTCCCGCGGATTGAAGGTTGCCGGCGCTGGGGCTTGCGCGACGACCAGCGTCGTGGCCGTCGTGACCAGCAGGAGAAGGGAAGCGAGGAAGCGAAGCCGTCGCGTGTTCATGACTGACCCTCTCGCGCGCGAAGTCTCTGGAAGTCGCCGGCCGGATGCGGAGCGATCGTAGCACTATAATTATTGGGATGACCAACGATCCGGACGCCGTCGTTCTCAGCGCCGCGCGCACGCCGATTGGCGCGTTCGGCGGCGCGCTGAAGGAGCTCGGCGCGGCCGATCTCGGCGCCATCGTGATTCGCGAGGCCATCGCGCGCGCGGGGATTCGGTCTGATGACGTGCAGGACGTGCTGATGGGCTGCGTGCTGCAGGCGGGCGCCGGGATGAACGTCGCGCGGCAGGCGGCCCTCAAGGCGGGCCTCCCGATACACGTGCCCGCCGAAACCGTGAACCGTGTGTGTGGATCCGGACTGCAGGCGGTCGTGCACGCCGCCGAAGCGATTCGCAGCGGCGGCGCCGACACCATCGTCGCGGGCGGCGCCGAGTCGATGTCGAACGCGCCGTATCTTCTCAGGGGCGCGCGCTGGGGGTATCGCATGGGCCACGCGGAGGTCACCGACTCGATGCTGTCGGACGGTCTGACCTGCGCGATTGCGTCGTGTCACATGGGCCTGACGGCGGAGGAAATCGCCAGCCGCTACAAGATCTCCCGCGCCGATCAGGACGCGTTCGCCGCCGAGAGCCAGCAGCGTGCCGGCCGCGCGATCGCCGAGGGCCGCTTCAGGTCCGAAATCGTGTCCGTGTCGATTCCACAGAGGAAGGGCGATCCGAAGGTCGTGGACACCGACGAGTATCCGCGGCCGGGCACGACGGCCAGCGCGCTGGCAGCCTTACGGCCCGCCTTTAGTAAGGATGGGTCCGTGACGGCGGGGAACGCCTCGGGAATCAACGACGGCGCGGCGGCGCTCGTCGTGACCTCGAAGGCGAAGGCCCGGGCGGCGGGCTGCCCGCCGATCGCGCGCATCGTCTCGTACGCGACGGCCGGCGTCGATCCAAAGATCATGGGGATGGGGCCGGTCCCGGCTGTTCGCAAGGCGCTCGAGCGCGCGGGGCTGGCGATGGCGGACATCGATCTCTTCGAGCTCAACGAAGCGTTCGCCGCGCAGTCGCTCGCCGTCTGCCGCGAACTGGGCGCGGATGCCGCGAAAGTGAACGTTAACGGCGGCGCGATTGCGCTCGGACACCCGATTGGGGCCAGCGGCGCTCGCGTGCTGACGACTTTGATCTACGCGCTGCGCGCGATCCAGGGGCGATACGGTGTCGCGTCGCTGTGCATCGGGGGCGGGATGGGGATTGCCATGGTTATAGAGACGGTGAAGTGAGAAAGCAGAAGGTAGAAGGCAGAAGGAAGATGCGAAGGCAGAGGGAGTGGACGTGGTGGAGAGGATCCGCGCCGGCGTCATCGCTGACGTCGTGCGGCACGCGCGCGAAGCCGCACCGGCCGAATGCTGCGGGCTGCTGCTCGGCGGCGACGGCGAGATCGGCGAGGCCGTGCGCACGCGAAACGCAAGCGGCGATCCGTCCCGGTTCGTGATCGATCCCGCCGACCACATCGCGCGCCGCCGCGAAGCGCGGAATCGCGGGTTGGCGGTCCTCGGGTTCTATCACTCGCATCCGCGCTCGGCCGCGGTGCCGTCGGCGACCGATCGCGCGGAAGCTGCGTATCCGGGTCACCTATATCTCATCGTCGGTCTCGCGTCGGATCCGCCGGATCTCGGTCTGTATCAGTTCGATGCGGGGAACTTCCGCCAGGTGCGGTTCGTCACACTCGACTAATGTTGAGCACTTCCGGATTGCTGGCGAACGCCCTCGTCGTGTTCGCTTCTGGGATCCTGCCGCTGCAGATCCCCACCACCGAGTCCACCCAAGCCGCTCCCGTCGTTCGGTCGGTACGGGTCACCGGCAACAAAGAGTTCTCCGCAGAGAAGGTCACGCGTGCGGCCGGCGTCACCGTTGGCGCGGCGATGACCGGGACGGCGGAGCAGGCGGCTGAACGAATCTCGGCTGCATATCGCGAGGCTGGCTACACCTTTGCGCACGTGAGCGCCACGTTCGACGCAACGTCCGGAGATCTCGCCATTACGGTCGACGAAGGTGTCATCGATCAGGTGGAGTTCCAAGGCGTTGGCGCGCGGCTCGCGCGCACGTTCCGCGAGGAGTTCGCGCTGCGGACCGGCGACGTGTTCAACGCGACGCGCGCCCGGCAGGCGCTCGATGTGCTGCTGCGGCAGACGCGCGGCGCCATTCGTCCGGGCCGCGCGAGCGTGATCGGTGCCGGTGCGACCTTCACCGATAGCCGCGATCTCCGTCAGCGTCGAGCTACGTTTGACCTCATCGAGCGCGATGGTCAGCGCGTGCTCGTCGTCGGACTGCGGGAGCCTGCGGGCCGGTTCAAGGTTGTCCCGGACATGGGCGATCGCGAGGACTGGTTCACACCTGTCGACGGATTCGTCCCGTCCCTCGGATTTGGCGCGGCGGTCTTCGATCACGAGGAGTTCAACCACACCTACATCGCCGGCCATCTGTCGGTGAAAGCCGCATCGGGCAACTTCGGCTACGCGTTGGGCGGAGAGCGTCCGCTGTTCGCCGACCGGAAGCTGTTCCTCGGGGCGGAATACCACGACCTGACGGCGAGCGACGATCAGTGGCAGATCTCGTCCCTCGAGGCGAGTCTCGCGGCCGTCGGTCCGCGTCGCAACTTCCGCGACTACTACCGTCGTGAAGGGCTGCAGTTGACCGGCGCGCTGCGCGTCCATCGCCAGGCGGAGCTGCTGCTGGCGTGGCGCGGCGAGCGCCAGACGTCGATGGCGACCACGAGCGATTTCAGTTTCTGGAACAGCGCGGAGTCGTTCCGCCCCAATCTCATCGCCCGCGACGGGCATTTGAACGCGGTGATTCTGGGGGCGTCGATCGACGGCCGTGGATTCGACAGCGAGTCCCTCGAATCGACCTACCGCCGGCACCAGTTCGACAGTCTGTTCGGCGAGCGCCTTAACAATCCGGAGAGCCGCGAAGATGGCGCGCCCATCTGGCGCATCGACTGGACCTCGGAACTCTCGAGCCCCGGCGGTCTCGGCAGCGACTTCGACTTCAAGCGCCACATCGTCAACGGCCGCGTCCGCCTCCTGGCGGGCCAGCATCAGGACGTGGGCGTGCGTGCGATCGGCGGCTGGTCGGACGGCGTGTTGCCGCCGCAGCGGCTGTTCGCGATCGGTGGGATTGGGTCGGTCCACGGCTACGACTTCAAGGCCGCGACCGGCGACTCGCTGGCGCTGATCAATCTCGAGTACGAAGTCGGTTGGCGCGGCGGGCCGTCTCTCGTCGCGTTTCTCGATGCGGGCCGCGTCACCTCACGGCCGGCGCCGGGCGTGATTCCCGGCGCTGATGCGCCGTGGATGAAAGGCATCGGCTGGGGGATCGGCCTCGGCGCAATGCGCATCGACTTCGGCTACAAGCTCGACACACTTCCCAGCTCGCCTCAAGTCCTGGTGCGATTCGGCCGGACCTTCTGATCACGCGCATGGCTCGACGCGCGCTCCTCAACGTCGCCGGTCTCCTCCTGCTCGCGCTTCCGGCCCGGGCGCTCGACGTTCGGGTGAAGGACGTCCGCGCCGCGGCCGGCACGGTGCAGACCTCGATCGAACTGCGCGATCTCGTTCCCGATCGATTCAGGCACGTCATTGACGAGGGTGGCGTGCTGCACGTTCGGGTGCAGACCGAGCTCTGGGAAAGCCGGCCGGTGTGGGACCGCCTCGTGTATCCCGCGATGATCCGCATGTTCCGGCTGGTTCGCGCCGCCGCGGGCCGTGACGTGTCGCTGGTCGATGCCGACGCCGTGTCAGTCGTGCCTGGTGACCCAGGAACGGGTGGAGGTCGGTCCACGGACATCCCGCTCGTCCCAGTCATCCCGCTCATCATTGACATGGGCGATCGCGCACGGGTGACGGCCGACAGCCGGTACTACGTGCACGCCATCGCGACGGTGGGCACGCTCGCCGAGCGTGAAGTGGACGAGGCGGGCGATGCGGTCTTCGGCCGCGCTGCCGAGGCCAACGGCCTCGGCTCGCTCGGCCGCACGCTGTTCCGCACGGCGCTGCAGGTCAGCGGCTACCTGCAGAGCGTGTCAGCGGAAGCGCGGAGCCGGAAGCTCGCGGGCCGTGACATCACTCACTGAGCACGGAGCGCGCTGACCGGCGTGATCCTGGCGGCGCGGCGTGCTGGAATCAGACACGCGGCGATGGCGATCACCCCGAGAATGCCCACCGCCGCCGCGAAGGTCAACGGATCGATCGCGGCCGTTTCGTAAAGAAGCGTCGTGAGCGTTCGGCTGAGCGCAAGCGCGAGCATGACTCCCAGGGACAGGCCAACGGCCGCGAGGCGAAGACCGCTGGCAATGACCATTCTCAAGACGTCGCCGGTGCCGGCGCCGAGGGCGAGCCGCACGCCGATTTCCGCGGTGCGCTGGCTGACGGCATACGACATCACGCCGTAGATCCCAAGCGCCGCCAGCAGCAGCGCGAGGCCCGCGAACGCCGACAGCAGCATCGAGCTGAACCGCGATTGCGCCAGCGTCCTCGACACCCACTGGTCCATCGTCCGGACGTCGGCCAGCGGCTGATCCTTGTCCAGCGCGTGAATCTCGCGCTCGACGAGCGGGGCAAACCCGGCCGGATCGGACGCCGTCCGGATCGTGAGCGTCATCGCGCCGTAGGCGAGCTGCGGGGGCGGCCAGTACGTCATCGGTCGCGTTTCGGTCGCGAGATCGACGACCTTCATGTCGCCGACAACGCCGATGATCTCCGTCGGGACGATGGGGTCGTTCATCGCAATCGTCAGGCGCTGGCCGGTCGGATCTTGCCCGGGAAAATACTTGCGCGCGAGCGTGTCGTTGATCACGACGACGTTGCGCCTCTCGCGCATCTCGGGCTCCGAGAAGAGGCGGCCGCGCAGCAGGGGCACGCGCATCGAACGGAAGTAACCGGTGTCGCAGACGCGCACGTCCGTGACAGGGCCCTGGCCCGCGGCCGGCGCGGGTTGTCCGACGATCGTGAATCCCGTGCCGGCGCCGAGGCCCGCGAGCGGCAGGAAACTGATCGCGCCGGCGCTCTCGACGCCCGACAACTCGGCGACGCGAGCCACGGCCTGACGGAAGAAGTCCAGCCGGCTGGCGTCGGTCGAGTACTTCGAGATCGGCACGGTCACGCGCGCCGTCAAGACGTTGCGCGAGTCGAAACCGGGATTGACGCCGCTGAGCGCGGCGAAGCTGCGCAGGAGCAGTCCGGCGCCGACCAGCAGCACGACGGCGAGCGCGATCTCCGAGACGACGAACAACTGGCGCATGCGGCGGTGGTGGACGCCGCTGCCCGCGCCACGCGCGCCGTCCTTCAGCGCTTGTGGCGTGCCGGCGCGGGCGATCTCATAGGCCGGCGCGAGGCCGCATATCACGGAGGTCGCCAGGGAAACGAACGCCGTGAACGCCAGCACGGGATAGCTGAGCCGCACGTGGCCGAGGCTGCCGAGGTCCACCGGACTGAACGCCGCCAACCCGGCGAGGCTCCACTGCGCGACCAGCAATCCGAGCGCGCCTCCGCTGATGCCGAGGACGAGGCTTTCTGTGAGCAGCTGACGAATCATGCGCGCGCGCGACGCGCCGAGCGCGCTGCGAATCGCCATCTCGCGGCGCCGCACGGCGCCGTGGGCGAGGAGCAGATTGGCGACGTTCGCGCAGGCGATGAGCAGCACGAAGGCGACCGCGCCCGACAGCACCAGCAGCGCGGGCCGGAGCTCGCCGGACAGCTCGCGGTGCATCGGAACCAGCAGCGCCCCCCAGCCGGTATCGAATTGGGGGAACTCTGTCGCAAGCCCGGTCTCGATCGCGTTCATCTGCGCCTGCGCCTCACTCAGCGAGACGGTGGGCTTCAGCCGTGCGATCGCGCTCATGTAGCGGCCGCGAGGCTGTCGCTGTGCTTCGGTGAACGCGAACGGCACCCAGAGGTCAGCCGGCTTGCCGACCAGCGAACCGTTCTTGAGCACGAGGCGGACGTCGCGCGGCATGACGCCGATGATCGTGACGGGCCGGCCGTTGATCTGAACGGCGCGTCCGACGATGGCAGGGTCGCCGCCGAATCGCCGCCGCCACAGGTCGAAGGTGAGGACGGCGAGTGCGTCTCGCCCGTCGGGCCCCTCGTCCGCGGCAAAGGTCCGGCCGATCAGCGGCGCGACGCCGAGCGTCGAGAAGAAGCCGGGCTCGACCGCCATCGCGATCAGTTCTTCCGGCGCGCCCCCGCCGGTCAGATTGACGCGGTCGTCGTAGATTCCAGCCATCTGGTCGAACGCGGTCGCGCGCTCGCGCCAGCGGATGAAATTCGCGGGGCCAATCGTGTTCGGCCGGCCCGGACGCCGCGCGTTCGTTTCCCACAGCACGACGAGGCGATCCGGATCGTGAAACGGCAGCCGTTCGATCAACGCGGCGTTGACCAGCGTGAAGATCGCCGTGTTCGCGCCGATGCCGAGCGCCAGCGCGAGGATCGCGACGGACGTGAAGCCGGGCGAGCGCAGGCTCGTGCGCAGCGCGTAGCGGATGTCCTGAAACAGCGAATCCACCATGACCGTTAGATCGTCCCAGCGGGGCGCAGGGTTGATGGGTCCGGCGGAGCGACGGCGGACCATCCGAGATGGAGGTGCAGCGATCCGAGCCGGACGTCCACATCGAGCCCGAGCGCGCGCGTCCGGGCCTCGGCCACCGAAACCGGATCCATTTGCAGGAACACCGGCCGGATGTCGATCGTGAACAGGCTGTGGGCCGGCGCCGTGAGGCCGACGGCGAGCGCCGCCGTGCAGAGCACCGTCGCGACCAGCACCATCCGCATCAGTCGTCGTCGCAGATCCACGAGGGACGCAAGGCCAACTTCATGCCAGTTCCTGTGTGCGCGGTGCGCGCGGATTCAGGAACAAACGCGATATGTCGTCGTGATTCGCCGGGCATGATGTCCGCTTGTGGGACGGCCGCGTTCGGAACCGAAGAGCCCGCAGGCCTTTACTGGCCGTCGCGGAGACCGGGACGGACCTGGATCTGAACGCTGGCCACGCCGACAGACTTGTCCCGCCGCTTGAGGTGGAAGTTCACGCGGTAATTGCCGGGGCGGAAGACGTGTTCGACCGTGAAGCGCCGTTTGATCTCGGACTTGCCCGGCTCATAGGGCGCGCAATCTGTGGTCGACTCCGACTGGGTACCGTCGCCCCATTCCCAAGCCACGGTCGGGCAGTAGAACTCCTCGAAGTCGTTGGCGCCACCCACGAGCTCCGCAGTCAGCACCACTCGAGACGGCGCGATACTGACGACCGGCTGCGCCTTCAACGTCAGCTTCGGGCGCTTGGCGTCGGGGTTGTCCTTTGGATCCTTGTCGGCCTTCTGAGATCCATCCGCGAGCGCCGTCGTGCCGGCGAGCAGGACTACGGCGAGGGTCGCGACACACGACTTCATGACCTTCATCCTCGGGTGGCAGGAGTTGCATGAAATTGTACCGCCCCGGGTGGGCACCAGCAAGCGCCATCAGCGATAATATCCAGATGCCCCCAGCCGTGAAGAATCAGCCCATTGTGTGCGTCGGCGGCCCGTTGTCCGGAATCGAGACGGACCTGCTGGTCGTGCCGTGGTTTGAGGACGACGCACCCGCCGGCGGACCCGGGGCTCCCGGAGGACCGGGCATCGATGCAGCGAGTGGCGGCGAGGTCAGTCGCGCCCTGGCGTCGGGGGAGTTTCAGGCGAAAGCGTACGAGTGGTTTCTCACGCCGGTCGTGGATCGTCAGTGGCGCGCGCGCCGTATTGCCGTGATCGGGGCAGGACGGCGCGCGGACTGCGGCAGCGACCTGCTACGCAAGCTTGCGGTCTCGGCCGGCATTACGGTCCGCCAGCGCCATATCAACCACGCGGCCTTCTCAGTGCGAGGCGAAGGGGCGGCCGCCGACCTGGCGCAGGCCGCCGCCGAGGGCCTTACGCTCGCGGAATTCAGCGCGGGCGCCTACAAGACCGGTGAGCCGGCGCCCGAGGCGGCGCCCGACTGGACGCTGGCGATGCTCGACCGTGCGGGTGATGCAGTGACGGCAGCCGTCGCGCGCGGACGCACGCTGGGCGAGTGCAGCAACCTCGCCCGCGATCTCGCGAACGAACCGGGCAACACGCTGACGCCGCGGGAATTCGCGAGGCGCGCGTCGGCGCTCGCGAGGGAGGCCGGCGTCGGCGTCGAGATTCTCGACGAGACGCAGATCGAGAAGCTCGGCATGGGCCTGCTGCTCGGCGTCGCGCGCGGAAGCAGCGAGCCGCCGCGCTTGATCGTTTTCCGTCACGATCCGCCCGGCGCGCCGAAAACGCCGGTGCTGGGCCTCGTCGGCAAGGGCATCACGTTCGACACCGGGGGCATCTCGATCAAGCCGGCCGACGGTATGGAGCGGATGAAGGACGATATGGCGGGCGGCGCGGCCGTGGCGTGCGCGATGCGGGCGATTGCGCTGCTTGGCGCGCCGATCCGCGTGATCGGGGTCGTGCCGACGACCGAGAACATGCCTGGCGGCCGCGCGATCAAACCCGGTGACATTCTGAAGAGCGCGGAGGGCAAGACGGTTGAGGTCATCAACACCGACGCCGAAGGACGGCTGATTCTCGGCGACGGGCTGTGGTACGCGCGCCGGCTGGGCGCGACGCACCTGGTCGACGTCGCGACGCTGACGGGCGCGTGCGTCGTGGCGCTCGGCAGGATCGCGAGCGGACTCTTCGGCACGCCGGACTCCTTTGTGCAGTGCGTCCGTGCGGTCGCCGATCGTGCCGGCGACCGCGTCTGGCCGATGCCGCTCTTCGAGGAGTACCGCGATCAGCTCAGGAGCGACATCGCCGACATGATGAACACGGGCGGCCGTCCAGCAGGCTCGATCACCGCCGCGATGTTTTTGAAGGAGTTCAGCGGCGGCCTCCCGTGGGTCCACATGGACATCGCCGGCACCGCGTGGGCCGAGGAGGCCCGGCCGTATTTGCCGAAAGGGCCGAGCGGCGTGGCAGTGCGGACGCTCGCGCAGCTCGCCTTCGAACGATTTTGAGCCTGCAGCAGACCGCGTCGCCCATCATCGTCAAGATCGTCCAGCCGGCCGAGAAGGGGCTCGCCGAGATCCTGCTGGGCTCGCTCGGGCTGACGGGCGTGATCGCGCTGGGCGCCGTCCTGCTGGGCGTCGTACTCGCGGGCCTGATGTACTGGATGCGATCGAGGTCCGCCTGAAAGCGGACACGGCGAATCTGCGAATGAGCCGCGTCCGGCTGGGCCGGACCTATTGCAGCGCGACGGTCGAGACGTTCCTCAGCGAGGCCTGATATTTGCGGATGGCGTTGAAGAGCGCCTCGGCAATCCGCTGGCGGTAGACGTTTCCCTTCAACAGCCTCGCTTCCCCCGGATTGGTCACGAACGAGATTTCGGCCAGGACGCTCGGCATCGCCGCGCCGATCAGCACGACAAACGGCGCCTGCTTCACGCCCAGATCCTTCACGGTCTTGTTCGCCGGCTTCAGGCGGTCGATCATCGCGTGCTGCACCTGCGTGGCGAAGTCGCGCGACTCGTCGAGCTTGTTGTTGAGCGCGATGGCCTTCAGGAAGTCCGGCAGCGCGCCCATCGTCTGGCCCGACGCGGCATTCTCGCGCGCGGCGACGGCGGCGGCGGAGAGGTTGTTCGCGAAGTTCAGGAAGTAGGTCTCGATTCCGCGCGCCTGCGGCGTCGGACTGGCGTTGGCGTGAATCGACAGGAACAGATCGGCGCTCTCGCGGTTCGCGATCGCCGTGCGCTCCGGCAACGGAATGAAGTCGTCGGTCCGCCGGGTCAGGATGATTTCGGTTCCCGGCGTCTTCGCGAGGAGCTTCTCGAGCCGAAGCGCGACGTCGAGCACCAGTTCCGCTTCGGTGACGCCTTTGCCCTGCGCGCCGGGATCGTGGCCGCCGTGGCCAGGATCGATCACGATGCGCGACACGCCGAGCCCAAGCTGGCGGGCAATCGACACGCCCGGCGTGGCGTTCTTCACGGGGGGTGCGGGCGTCATCGCAGGTGAAGGGCCGGGCGCGGGGGAAATCGACAACCCGTCGGCGTTCCTCGGCGCGGACTCTACCGCGGGCGTGTCGGCGCCGGACGCATACGTCTCGGCGATGAGCGCCGCCGCCTGCGGAGTCATGCCGGGCGCCTTGCGCAGCCATGTCGTCAACGGCTTCGCCGTTACGGGCGTCGGCCCCGGCGGGCGACGCGCGACCGCCGGGGCCGGTGGCGCGGCCGCCGTGGTTCGCGTGGCCGTCGCTCTGGGCGCGGCGGCGGTCGGCTTGGGTGTGGCGGCCGCCGTCGTCGTGCCGGCCCGCACGCAATCGATCACCAGGCGGTACGGATCGTAGAGCGGGTAGACGCTGTAGCTGGCGACGCCCTCGGCGTCGAGCACGATCCGCGTCGTGTTATTGGGATGCCGCCCGACCCGCAGCTGCCGGACCAGATCGGCGTCGCTCTCGAAGCGGCGGGTCTGATCGACCAGCGACGGCGCGGCGCGTGTGCCGGGGAGGTCGACGAAGACGCGCGCGGGATCGCCGATGCGCTCGTCGTGAAAGGCGACCTCGCCGTCCAGCTCGACGGTGATCCGCACCACTTCGGGCAGGACGGTGCGCCGGATCTCCTTGATCGTCCGCACGTGCTCGGTCCCGGCCGTCTCCATGCCGATGCGGGCGAGCTGCTCCGGCACCTGCTTGACGAGCTTGCTCGTGGGGTACGAGGCGGTCAGCCTCCGCAGCAGGCGCACGCCGCTGTCGCGATCCGGCGCCTGTCCGAACCGCGCGAACGCATCGAGCGCGAGGCATCCCGCCTGCCACAACGCATCGTCGCTGTAGCCGCTCGTCGGATACGCCTTGACGATCGCCTCATACGCGGCGACGACCGCGCGAACGTCCTGCAGCGTGGCGGGCGCGGCCCTGGGCGAGGCGAGCACCACGCGCACCGTCTGCTCGCGCGTGAGCGCGTCGGTGTACATCGACTGAGCCGACTTGGAAGGCTTCACCTGTCCGGGGACCAGCATCGCCGCGACGACGATCGCGCTCGAGAAGAAGCTCATCGGAGTTGGGCGTCCACCTCGTCGAAGTAGTTCTTGTCCACGAGGACCTCGCGCGGCTTGCCGCCGCTGGCCGCCGAGACGAGGCCTTCCATCTCCATCATGTCCACGAGCCGCGCGGCCCGGCTGAAGCCGATGCGCAGCCGGCGCTGCAGGTACGAAATCGACGGCTGGCCGCTGCTGACGATGATGCGGGCGGCCTCGTCGTAGAGGTCGTCCTTCTCCATGTCGATGCCGTCGGCCGCCGTCTTCTCCTCGGCCGTGATCGTCTCGTCGTAGGTCGGCTTGCCCTGCTTGCGGAGGAAGCTCGCCAGGCGGGCGCTCTCCTGTTCGGAGATGTACGGGCCGTGCAGCCGGAGGAAGCGCGAGGACGCCGGCGGCAGGAAGAGCATGTCGCCCTTGCCGAGGAGCTGCTCCGCGCCGTTGCCGTCGAGAATCGTGCGCGAATCGATCTTCGACGCGACGCGGAACGCGATGCGCGCGGGAAGATTCGCCTTGATCAAGCCCGTGATGACGTCGACCGAGGGCCGCTGCGTCGCGAGGATCAAGTGAATGCCTACCGCGCGCGCCATCTGCGCGAGCCTGGCGATCGATTCTTCGACTTCATTGCTAGCAACCATCATCAGGTCGGCCAGCTCGTCGATGACGACGACGATGAAGGGCAGGGGCTTGGGCTCCTGTCCGTCCTGCGGCGTGCGCTTCTCGGTGATCGCCTGGCGCACGTTGCGGTTGTACTGCTCGATATTCCGCACGCCTTCGGCCGCCAGCGTCTTGTAGCGCTCCTCCATCTCGCGCACGGCCCAGCGCAGCGCGTTGGCGGCCTGCTTCGGGTCCACGACGACCGGCGTCATGAGATGCGGGATGTCCTCGTACATCCCGAGCTCGAGGCGCTTGGGGTCGATCATGATCATCCGGACTTCGTCCGGCGTGGCGCGATAGAGGATGCTCGTCAGCATGCCGTTGATGCCGACGGACTTTCCGGCGCCGGTCGACCCCGCAATCAGCAGGTGGGGCATCGCCGCCAGGTCCGCGATGAAGGGCTCGCCGTGGATCGTCTTGCCGAGCGCGATCGTCAGCTTGGAGGTCGAACGCAGGTAGACGTCGGACTCGAGCAGCTCGCGCAGCGAAATCGGCTCACGCGTGCGATTCGGAATCTGGATGCCGACCGTCGACTTGCCCGGAATGCGATCGATGAGGACCGACTCGGCCTGCATGGCCAGGCACAAATCGTCCGCGAGCCCGGTCACCTTCGAGTACTTCACGCCGGCGTCGGGCTTGAACTCGAAGGTCGTGACGACGGGGCCGGGATGGATTTGGACGCAGTTGCCTTCGACCGCGAACTCGCGGCACTTCTCCTCGAGGAGCCGCGCGCCATCCATCAGTTCGCGCTCGTCGATCTTGCGCTCGACCTTGGTCGCGTCGAGCAGCGAGACGGGCGGCAGCATGTACTCGCCCTTGCGCCGATCCGCCGCCGACTTGGCGGGCTCGGGATCGGAAAGCGGCAGCGCCGCGGGCATGCTGACCTTGGGCGGCTTGGGCGGGGCGAACGACTTGGGCCCGCCCGTCAAGGGGGCGGTGGCCGCCGCGGGCGGCGGATCGGCGTCGCGTCTGGGAGCGGGCCTGACCGCGGTCGCCTCGACCGCCGTTTCCTTCTTCGTGTATTTGGCGATGACCTCTTTGCGCTGCGCCTCGCGCCGGCGCTCCTCGCGCCACGCGTGGAACGCGTCGATGCCGCGCGCGGCCCCGCCGCGGATGGCTTCGACGATCGCGCCGAAGAAGCGGCCGAAGGAGAACTGCGTCGACATGATGATCGCCAGGAAGATCAGCGTCAGGATGACGATCAACGCGCCGGTGCGATTGAGATACTCTGACATCGCCCGGGCGAGGAAGTCGCCGGCGTACCCTCCCGCGCGGAACGGCTTGCCCGCCACCTCGAGCGTTGTGAAGACGAGGCTCAGGAACGCGCTGATGCACGCGAACAGCAGCGTCCCGCCCGTGACTTTCGTGGCCGCCGCGTCGACGGTCCGGCACCAGAAGTAATTCCAGCCGACCACCACCATGATCGCGGGGATGAGGTACGACGTGTAGCCGAAGAGCTGGAAGGACAGCTCGGCGAGGAACGCGCCGACGCGGCCGGCGAAATTGAGCGGCGTGGCGTGCGCGCCGGTGCTGAAGAACCAGACGGGATCGCTCGGCTCGTAGCTGGCGAGCGAAATCAGCCAGATGAGCGAGAACGCGAAGAGCGCGACCCCGACGAACTCGCTGACGCGGCGTGAAACGGTCGATCCACTCACGTGTCAGATCTCCATGATGACGGGCAGCACGAAGGGCCGCCGCCCGGAACGTTTGCGAAAAAAGCGGCGCAGTTCCACGCGCAGCTTCTCCTTGATGAGCCCCTGATCGGTCCGCTCCTCGATACTGGCCTGTTCGACGACCTCGCGCAGCATGCGCGCGCCGTCGGCGAGCAGCGCCTCGCTGTTCTCCATGACGAAGCCGCGCGTGATGATCTCCTGCACGCCTTCGAGCGCGCCGGTCTGCTTGTTGATCGCGACGACGGGAACGACGAGGCCGTCCTCCGCGAGATGACGGCGATCGCGCAGGACTTCGTCGCCGACCTCGCCCGTGCGCGTGTCGTCGATCAGGACGCGGCCGACCGGCGCCTTGCCGGCGATGCGAGCGCCGTGGGCGTCGAAGTGCAGCAGATCGCCGTTCTCGACCAGCAGCGTCTCGGGCTTCGGGTCGCGCCCTGCGAACACGCGCTCGGCGACCCTGGCGTGCCGGGTCAGCTGACGGTATTCGCCGTGTACGGGCACGAAGAAGCGCGGCCGCACGAGCGAGAGCATGAGCTTGAGCTCTTCCTCGCTGCCGTGTCCCGACACGTGGACGTGCTTGATCCCCTCGTGGATGACGTCGGCGCCGCGCCGGGCGATGTGGTTGATGACCCGGCCGATCGCTTTTTCGTTGCCGGGAATCGAGCGCGCTGACAGGACCACCGTGTCGTGCTCGCTCAGCTTCACGTAGCGGTGATCGTCGATCGCGATCCGCGACAGCGCGGACATGGGCTCGCCCTGCGACCCGGTGGCGAGACACAGGATGTCCTGGGCGGGGAAGCCCGGGACTTCGGAATCGCGAATCTGCACGCCGGCGGGAATCTTCAGGTGGCCGAGCCGCTGCGCGATCTCGGAGTTCCGCAGCATGCCGCGGCCGACAAATGCGACCCTGCGATCGAACTGCGCGGCAAGGTCCACGAGCAGCTGCATCCGGTAGATGCTGGACGAGAACGCCGCGACGACCAGCTTGCCCGTCGCGCTGGTGAAGATCTCCTCGAACGCCTCAACGACTTCCGTTTCGGATCCGGTGTACCCGCGGCGGTCGATATTCGTGCTGTCGGCGAAGAGTGCCAGCACGCCTTCCGCGCCGAGCTCGGCGAAGCGGTGCACGTCGAAATGCTCGCCGTCGGTCGGCGTCTGATCGATCTTGAAATCGCCGGTGTGGACGATCAGGCCGACCGGCGTGCGAATGGCCAGCGCGACGCAGTCCGGCATGCTGTGCGTGACGCGGATGAACTCAATCGTGAACGGCCCGACGGTGACCTGTTCGCGCGGCCGCACGGTGGTCAGCTGCGTCGCGTCCAGGCCGTGCTCGTCGAGTTTCGGCTCGACCAGCGCGAGTGTCAGCGGCGTGCCGTAGATCGGACCGTCGACAAGCGGCGCGATGTGCGGGACCGCGCCGATGTGATCCTCGTGCCCATGCGTCAGCACGAGCGCGGCGACGCGCCCCTTCTGATGCAGATACGTGACGTCGGGAATAATGCGATCCACGCCCAGCAGCTCCGGGTCGGGGAACATCACGCCGGCATCCACGACGATCGTCGTTTCGTCCCAGGTGATCGCGAGCATGTTCATGCCGAACTCGCCGAGTCCACCAAGGGGCACGATCTCAAGCATTCAGGAACGTGTACGCACCAAGACCGAAACCACTCCTGGCGGAGTTCGTTCGGACGTTGGGAGCCGCCATGGCGGCTCGATCAGGCTGCTGGGCGCGCCTGAAAGTTACGGGCGGGTTGGCCGAATAAGACCCAAGCTACGTACAACTTAGCAGGGGAAATATAACACAGCTCAAGAGGAAATCGAAGCGTAGATATCGGCAAGGCGGGCGAATTCGGTCACTGACAGCGTCTCGGGCCGCCGGGCCGGGTCCAGCCCGGCCGTCTGGACGGCGGCCGCCGGCGTCAGTGCCGCCCCGCCGTCCCGGTCTGCCGCCGTGTAGGCGAGCAGCGCGTTCGCGAGCGTCTTTCGCCGCCTCGTGAAGACCGCCTGGACGAGGCGGGTGAAAGTCGCCGGGTTGGCGACGGCGGGCGCGGGTGGGTGGTACGTCAGCCGGACGAGCACCGAGTGCACCTTCGGCTGAGGCCGGAACGCGCCGGGGGGCAGCGCCAGCAGGCGCTCGGCGGACGCGACGTGCTGCATGAGCACGCTGAGCACGCCGTAGTCCCGGCTGCCCGGTGGCGCGACCAGGCGGTCGCCGACCTCGCGCTGCAGCATGACCGTCGCGTCAACGATGGGCCAGCCCTGCGCGTAGAGCTCGGCCAGCTTGAAGAGAATCGGCGAGGCCACGTTGTAGGGCAGGTTGCCGGCCACGCGGACGGTGGCTGGCGGCTGGCGACTCGGGACTGGTGGCTGGTGGCTGGTGGCTGGGAAAAACCCGCTCACGTCCAGAAAGTCGCCTTCGACGACCGTGACGTTCGACAGACCGCTCGTTCGCAGCTGCGACGCGAGGTTGCGGTCGATTTCGTAGGCGATGACGTGCGCGGCCTCGGACGCGAGCGGGCGAGTCAGCGCTCCGCGGCCAGGGCCGATCTCGATGAACGTCTCGGTCGAACGGGGAGCGATCGCGCGGATGACCTTCGTGACCCAGGCCGGCTCGAGGAAGTTCTGACCGAACCGCTTACGCGAAAAGACCCCCGTCCCCTTTCTCAACGGCCGTTGCTCCGCCAGTACTTCTCTTCGATTTCCTCGATCTGCTCTTCGCTCATGCCGAAGTAGTGGCCGATCTCGTGGATGAGCGTTTCGCCGATCGCGATGACGAGGTCTTCTTCGTCCTCGGCGTCGCGCTCGTGCGGGCCCTGAAAGATCAGCACGCGGTCAGGCAGCGCGTTGCCGTAATCCCAGCGACGCTCGGTCAGCGGTATGCCTTGATACAGGCCGAGCAGTGTGTCGGGCGGCTCGATCTCCATCTCCTCGAGCAGGCCGGCCGACGGCTCGTCCTCGACGACGATGGCGATGTTCTGCATCGCATCGCGGAAGCGGCGCGGGATCGACGCGAGCGCCTCAGCGACGTGCTTTTCGAACTCGGCGCGGGGCGTCATGCGACTGTTGCGAGTAGAAGAGGCAGAGGTGTTGCGCCGCGCACTGGTCGCACAGCGGTGTCGGACGGCAGACGCGCCGCCCATGCAGGATGAGTGTATCGGACGAGCGGGTCCATCGATCGCGGGGAAGCGCGGCCGTCAGTTGCTGCTCGACGACGACCGGATCGTCGGACTCTGCGATCCCCAGCCGGTTCGCGACGCGCAGGACGTGGCGATCGACGGGAAGCCCCGGCACGCCGAGCGCGTGCCCGAGGACGACGTTGGCGGTCTTGCGGCCCACGCCCGGGAGCGCGACGAGCGCGTCCATGTCCGCCGGCACGCTGCCGCCGTGGTTCTTCATCAGCGCGCGCGCCATTGCCACGAGCGCCTTCGACTTGGCGCGGAAGAATCCCGTCGAATGAATCTTCGGCTGGAGCTGGCTCGGCGTCGCCTTCGCGAGCGCCTGCGCGTCCGGATACTTCTTGAAAAGCGCCGGCGTGACGAGGTTCACGCGCTTGTCGGTGGACTGCGCCGAGAGAATCGTCGCGACCAGCAGCTCGTACGCGTTCCGGAAGTTGAGCTCCGTGTCCGCGCCGGGATGCTGCGATTCCAGCGCGTCGAGAATGGACCGGACGTCACCCGCGGTCTTCATTCCGAGGTCTCTCAGTTTTCTCTTTTCACTTTTCTGTTTCGAGTTTCAATGCACCGGCCCCGTCCCCTTGTTCCACCCCGGATTGGAGTAGGACTCGGAGTACACGCGCCAGTGCTCCTGCAGCGCGGCGATGAGATTCGGCACGAACTGCACGGGCACGACAATCTTTGCCCGCACCGGCGCCTTGACGATGTGCTCGGATTCAGCCGCCTTGATTTCCTTGTCGGTGAGCGGCATCACCTCGCAGAAGGTGAGCGTGAAATCGAAGGGCGTGTGCGCGATGGAGCAGAAGTTCGCGTACGTCCGCGGCGCGGACGCGTCATCGTCGGGAACGATCGTGAAGTTGATTTGCTTGGGCTGATCGGCCATGCCCCAATAGTACTGCCTACGGCCTTCGGGCCCCTCAGTACTTGCGCATCACGCCGACGACCACGCCCTGAATCTGAACGTGATCCGGGTCGGCGAAGATCGGCTGCATGGCCGCGTTGGCGGGCTGCAGGCGGATTTTGCCGCCAGGGTCGCGGTAGAACTTCTTCAGCGTGACGTCGGACCCTCGCAGCAGGGCGATCACCATCTCGCCGTTGTCGGCCGTCTTGCGATCCTCGACGACGACGAAGTCCCCGTCGCGGATCTGCTCGTCGATCATCGAATCGCCGCGCACGCGGAGGACGTAGGTGTCGCGCTTGCCGACGAAGTCCTCAGGAACGGCGATGGTCTCGCTGGACGCGACCGCCTCGATGGGCGCGCCGGCCGCGACGTAGCCGAGCAGCGGAAGCTCGACGGCGCGTCCGCCGCTCCGCGTTGGGATCATTTCCACCGATCGGCTGCGATTCCAGGCGCGCTTGATGAAGCCCTTCTCCTGGAGGTTGGTCAGGTGCTTGTGGACGGTCGCCAGCGAAGAGAGGCCGAAGCGCCGGCCGATCTCCTCCAGACTTGGGGCGTAGCCGTGCTCGGTGATGAATTCGTTGAGGTAATCGAGGATTTCGCGCTGCCGTTTGGTTAGTGGAAGCATCGGGACCTCGTCATCGCCATCGACTATACGCAAAAGAAAGGCGAAGGTCAACAGGGCTATCAGACGGACTACCATCCAGATCAGTGCGCATCCCGTTCAGCATCCCGTCCGCCGGCTCCCGCCCGTTCGACCTCGTCGGATTCGGGCTGAACAGTGTGGACTACCTCGCCGTCGTCGCCGAACATCCCGCCGCCAACAGCAAGCAGCGGCTTCAGCGTTTCGCGCGGCTGCCCGGCGGCCAGATCGCGACGGCGACCGCGGCGTGCGCCCGGCTCGGTTGGCGGTCCCGTTACGTCGGCAGCTTCGGCGCCGATGACCTCGGTCGGCTCTCGAAGGACAGCTTGACGTTCCACGGCGTCGACGTCACGGCGACGCGCACGGTGAGCGGCGCGACGAATCAGTTCGCGGTCATCCTGGTCGACGCGCGGTCCGGCGACCGCACGGTGCTGTGGGATCGCCATCCGGCCCTGACGATGGAGCCGGCCGACGTGCCGAAAGCGGCAGTGACGTCGGGCCGGCTGCTGCTCGTCGACTGTCACGAGACCGCGGCGGCGACGCAAGCCGCGCGGTACGCGCGCGAGGCCGGGATCCCAACCATCATCGACGCCGAGAAAGTCCGCCCCGGCATCCTCGACCTGCTGCAGAACATCGATGCGATCGTGACTGCCCAAGAGTTTCCGACGGCGCTGACGGGGCACGAGGATCTGGGCCGCGCGCTCGAGGCGATGGGCCGCGACTTCGGCGCCCGCCTCGTCTGCGTGACGCTCGGCGAGCTGGGCAGCCTCGCGTGGTGCAACGGCCGTGAGATTCGCACGCGCGCGTTTCCCATCGATTGCGTGGACAGCACCGGCGCCGGCGACGCGTTCCGCGGCGGTCTGGCGGCAGGATTCCTCCGCGCGCCTGACGGCGACCTCGAACAGGCGCTCCTCTACGCCAACGCCGTCGCGGCACTGAACTGCCGGGCCCTCGGCGCCTGCGGCGCGCTACCAACGCAGGACGAGGTCGAGCTGCTGGAGCACTCGCGGCCGCATTTGTGACGTGTGCGGCGCAAGGGCCGGAGCCAGCTCCGCCCCGGCGGGGCTAACCGGTCTGGTTGTAACCAATTGAGGGCCGGCCGGTCTAAACAGAGTAAGGCGCTTGATGGCATCATCTGTCGCGTGGACGTTCTCCGCGTCATGGCCGGCCGCGATGATCACCGCTGACCTTGCGCTGGCCGGACTCGACGAGCCGGCATTGGTCGAGGCGTGCCTGGAAGGCCGCCCGGGCGCCTTCGATCTCCTCGTCGAGCGGCATCGCCGGACGGTGTACCAGTTGTGCTACCGCTTCGTCGGGAATCATGAAGACGCGAGCGACCTCTCGCAGGACGTGTTCCTGCGGGCGTTTCGCGGCCTGAAGAGTTTTCGGGGACAGGCGTCGCTGTCGACGTGGCTCTATCGCATCGGCGTCAACGTCTGCCTGAATCGGGTCAGCGCGAAGACGCTGCCGAGCGAGTCGATCGATGAGCGCCAGTTCGAGGACGCGCGCGCGCAGTCGCCCGACGATCGGTTGCTGCAAGAAGAACGCGGTGCGCGCGTGCGCGCCGCCGTCGCGCAGCTGCCGCCGAAGCAGCGCGCGACGCTGATCCTCCGCATGTATCACGAGATGTCGCACCAGGAGATCGCCGACGTACTCGGCAGTTCGGTCGGCGCCGTGAAGGCGAACTTCTTTCACGCGATGGGAAATCTGAAGAAGCTCCTGGGAGACGACACGTAGGAGCGGAGCTTGCTCCGCCCGCAGCGAGGGTACGGCTGGTAGAGCAGGTAGGTATGGATCATCTGAAACCGGAAGAAGTCGTCGACATCGCCGAAGGGACGCGCGCCGAATCGTCCGCGCCGCATCTCTCGACGTGCGAGCTCTGCCGCACGCAGGTGCGCGAGATGCGCGCGATGCTGTCGGCGGTGGCCGACGTGGACGTTCCCGAGCCGTCGCCTTTGTTTTGGGATCGTCTCTCGACGCGCGTGCGGGACGCGGTCGCCGCCCAGACGCCGAGCCGCCCGTGGGCGGATCTCTGGACGTGGCCCCGCGCGGTCGTGCCCGCTGCGGTGGGCATCGCCGTCGTCGTCGCGGCCGTTCTTCTCGGATCGCGCGCGCCCGTTCCGCCGGTGCCGGGGGCTCCGGCAGTGGCGGCCAACGCGGTGAACGATCGCGATGCTCTCGGAACGCCCGATGACGCGTCGCTGAACTTCGTGGCGGATCTCACGGCGGGCCTCGATTGGGACGCGGCGAGCGAAGCCGGGCTGACCGCGGGCGGCAGCGCGGAACACGCCGTCACGCATTTGCGGGATGCCGAGCTGCGCGAGTTGGCGCGGCTCATCAAGGAAGAGGTAGCGCGGTCGGGCGCGTGACGCGATAATGAGGGCAGTGATGACCAGGCCGTTCGGGCTCATCGCGATCGTCGGCGTGCTGGCGCTGAGCGCCGTGAGTGCTGTCGCGCTCTCAGCGCAGGTGACGCGTCCGAACGCCCGCGGCACCGTGCCGCCGCCGTCGCCGCCCGTACCAGACGATGCCCCCGGCGTGTCGCCCGGGGAAATCCAGCGCATGTTCGACGGCTACGCGCTGATGCAAGCGGAGCAGTTCCTCAACATCAGCGACGATCAGTTCGTGCGGTTCATGCCGCGGTACAAGGCGCTCCAGGATCTCCGCCGTCAGAGCCTCCAGCAGCGCACGCGCGTGGTGAACGAGCTTCGGCGTCTCATCAACGCGGCCTCGATCGATGAGGCGCAGATCCGCGAGGAGTTGAAGACGTTGACGGACGTCGAGGCGACGTCGGCGGCCGACGTCAAGAGGGCGTACGACGCCGTCGACCAGGTGCTGGATCTCAGGCAGCAGGCGAGGTTCCGCGTGTTCGAGGAGAACATGGAGCGCCGCAAGCTGGACCTCGTCACGCGCGCGCGCCAGGCGAATCGTCCCAAGCAATGAAAGCCGCCACGCTCGCTGCGCTCGCGGCGATGAGTGTGGTGGCGGCGGCGGCCGGCGGTGACACGCCTCCGTCGCGGCGCGAATCGGCGCTGCTGCGCCAGAAGATCGACACGATTGCCGCGCATGGTGAGCGCCCGGGCGCGCCCGCGCGCCGGACGATCGTGACCGAGCGCGAGGTGAACGCGTACCTCGTGTTCGACGCGAAGGAACAGTTGCCTGTCGGCGTCGTGGATCCGTCGGTGACGATCCTCGGCACGGGCCGGTTATCTGGCAAGGCGATCGTGGATCTCGACGCCGTGCGCAAGGCGAAGGGGCCGACGAGCCTCCTTGATCCGATGAACTATCTCTGGGGCCGTCTGCCGGTGTCCGCGGTCGGCGTGCTGAAGACCAGCAAGGGCGTCGGCCGCTTCGAGCTCGAGTCCACGCACATCAACGGCGTGCCGATCCCGAAGCTTCTGCTGCAGGAAATCGTCAGCTACTACTCGCGCACGCCGGAAAAGCCGGCGGGGATCAGCCTCGACGATCCGTTCGCGCTGCCGGCCCGGATTCGCCAGATCGAAGTCCAGCGCGGTCACGCCATAATCGTGCAGTGACCCCTGACGAGGTGCTCGCGACGCCTTTGCGGTTTCTCAAGGGCGTCGGACCTCGTCGCGCCGCCGACCTCGAGCACGCCGGCCTCACGACACTTGAAGATCTGCTGTACCGCTTTCCCATCCGCTACGAAGACCGCAGCCGGCTTCAGACGATCGCGTCGCTGAAACCCGGGCCGTCCGCGTCGATCGCCGGACGGATTCTCAGTTGCGGCCTGCGGACGACGCGCCGTCCCGGATTCAAGATCTTCGAAGCCGCGGTGGACGATGGCAGCGCGACGCTGCGCGTGATCTGGATGAACCAGCCGTACCTGCGCGACGTGTTCACGCGCGGCCAGCAGGTGATCCTGTTCGGATCGGTGGAGATGCGGGGCCACGGCGGTCTGCAGCTGACGAACCCGCAGTATGAAATCGTAGACGAGGAAGAAGGTGAGACGATTCACACGGGCCGGATCGTGCCGGTCTACGAGAAGACCGGCGCGGTGACGCCGAAAATGCAGCGCCGGCTGGTGTACGAGGCGCTGCAGAAGCTGCCCGCGGAAATCCCGGATCATCTGCCGGAAGACATCCGCGCGCGGATGGGATTGCCCTCGCGACGCGCCGCCATCCTCGCCGCGCACTTTCCGCCAGGCGACGCGTCGATCGAGGCGCTGAACCGGTTCGCGACGCCGGCGCAGCGCCGGCTGATCTTCGAAGAGGCGTTTCTGTTTCAGGTCGGGGTCTTCGCGCGCCGCGAGTCCGCCGCCGTCGAGCGCAAGCCGATCGTCGTCAAGGTGGACGACCGCATACGCGACTCGGCGCGCGCCGTTCTGCCGTTCAGGCTGACCGGCGATCAGAAGCAGGCGCTCAAGGCGATCGTGGACGACATGCAGCGGCCGCAGCCGATGAACCGCCTCCTGCAGGGTGACGTCGGCGCGGGCAAGACGATCGTCGCGCTGCTGGCGGCGCTCGTCGCGATGGAGAACGGGCTGCAGGTCGCGTTCATGGCGCCGACCGAAATCCTCGCGGAGCAGCATTTCTTCAATATCTCTCGCCTGCTGCAGGCGTCGCGGTTCCGCGCGCTGCTGGTGACCGGATCGACGCCGGCTGGCGTGCGGCGGACGCAACTGGCGGAGATCGCGTCGGGCAGCGTGCAGCTCGTCGTCGGCACGCACGCGCTCGTGCAGGGGACCGTGCGGTTCAAGCAGCTCGGCCTCGTCGTGATCGACGAGCAGCATCGCTTCGGCGTCATGCAGCGCGCGACGCTGCGGACGAAAGGCCTGCTGCCGGACGTCCTCGTCATGACGGCGACGCCGATTCCGCGCACGCTGGCGCTGACGCTGTACGGCGATCTGGACGTCTCGGTCATTCGCGAACTGCCCGCGGGAAGGCTCGCGATCAAGACCGTGGCGAAGCCGGAGTCACGGCGCGAAGAGATCTACAAATTCGTGCGGGAGCAGCTCGAAGCCGGCCGGCAGGCGTATGTCGTCTATCCGCTGGTCGAGGAGTCCGAGAAGGTCGACGTGAAGGCGGCGACCGAGATGGCGGATCACCTGCAGCAGGAGATTTTCCCGGAGTTCAGGCTCGGCCTGCTTCACGGCCGGATGAAGGGGGATGCGAAGGATCGCGTGATGAGAGCGTTCGCGGCCGGCGAACTGCACATGCTCGTCTCGACGACGGTCGTCGAAGTCGGCGTGGACGTCGGAAACGCGAGCGTGATGATCGTCGAGCATGCCGAGCGATTCGGACTGTCGCAGTTGCATCAGCTGCGCGGCCGCGTCGGCCGCGATCGCCACCAGTCGTACTGCTTCCTGCTGTATCAGGCGCCGCTCTCGGACGAGGCGCGCGAGCGGCTGAAGGCGATGACGGACACCACGGATGGTTTCGAGATTGCGGAGCGCGATCTCAGGCAGCGCGGCCCGGGAGACTTCTTCGGCACTCGGCAGGCCGGCATCCCGACGTTCCGCATGATCGATCTGATCCGGGATCACGAGATGCTGATGCTCGCTCAGGAGGAGGCCGGCCGTTGGTTCAAGGCGTCCGCGCCGCCGCCCGCGGCGATCGAGAAGCTGCTGGCGAACTGGGAGCAGCGGTTCAAGCTGATCGAGGTCGGGTAGGGCCGGAGCTTGCTCCGCCCGGTGAGGTGAGATGCGAGTCATCGCAGGATCGTTGAAGGGCAGACGGCTGAAGGCGCCGACGTGGGAGGGGCTGCGCCCGACGTCGGACAAGCTGCGCGAAACGCTCTTCGATATCCTCGCGCCGCGGATCGCGGGCGCGCGCGTGCTCGACGGCTATGCGGGCACGGGCGCCGTCGGCATCGAAGCGCTCAGCCGCGGGGCCGCGGCCGTGACGTTTGTCGAAAGCGATCGGCGGGCGGAGGCGCTGATTGCCGAGAACCTCGCGCACTGTGGCGTGGCGGGCGGCTATGCTATCATCCGCCAACACGTCGAACGCGCGCTGCTGGACCTGCGCGCGGCTCCCCAGTCAGCGATGTTCGATCTCGTCTTCCTGGATCCGCCTTACGAGTCGACCCGCGGCGACGCGGGCGGGACGCATCACCTGGACGACGTGGTTGCCGCGGCCGCCGATGTTCTGGCTGCGCACGGACTCGTCGTGCTGGAGCATGCGCGACGCTGGAACTCGCCGGAATCGGCCGGCGCGGCGCACCGCGCGCGAGTGGTGGCCAGTGGCGATTCGGCCCTATCGTTTTATGAACTCAAAAGGGAAAACTGAAAAGAGAAAACTGAAGTGCGTTAGATCCTTTTCACTTTTCTCTTTTCACTTTTAAGTTTCATGTCCACCCTCGCCGTCTACCCCGGCTCGTTCGACCCGCTGACCAACGGCCACGTGGACATCATCACGCGCGGCGCGCGGCTGTTCGACCGGATCATCGTCGCGATGCTGGTGAACGCGGAGAAGGCGCCGCTGTTCAGCATGGACGAGCGCGTCGAGATCGCGCGCGCGGTGTTCAAGTCGCATCCGAAAGTCGAAGTGGACACGTTCGGTGGGCTGCTCGTGGACTACGTCGAGCGCCGGCAGGCGCAGGTCATCGTGCGCGGCCTGCGCGCGGTCTCCGACTTCGAGTTCGAATTTCAGATGGCGTTGATGAACCAGCGGCTGAACCCGAAGATCGAGACCGTGTTCATGATGCCGGCCGAGCAGTACACCTACATCAGCTCGCGGCTGATCAAGGAAGTCTTCGCGCTGGGCGGACGCGTACAGGGGCTGGTCCCCGAACTCGTCGAAGAACGCCTGCGCGAGAAGAAGTCCGCCCGGGACGCCCGGTAACGATGTCAACGATGTCAACGATGTCACGACGTCAACGATGAAGAAGCTCGCGGATCGCACGTCGCGGATTGCGGGGTCGCCGACGATGAAGGTGACGGCGACGGTCGATCGGCTGCGCCGCGAAGGCGTGGACGTGATCGATTTCGGCGCGGGCGAGCCGGATTTCGCGACGCCCGACGCCATCAAGGCAGCGGGGCACGCAGCGCTCGACGCGAACTTCACTAGATACACGCCGGCCTCCGGCATCGCGGAGTTGAAGCGCGCCATCTGCGAGCGCTATCGTGCCGAGTACGGCGTGGAGTACGCCGAGTCGGAAGTCATCGTGACCGCCGGCGGCAAGCAGGCGCTCGACAACGCGACGCTCGCGCTCTTTGGCCCCGGCGACGAGGTCATCACGCACGCGCCCTACTGGCCCACACTGACGGAACAGATCAAGCTGGCGGACGCGACGCCGGTCCTGGTGCGGACGCATCCCGAGGACGGCTTCGCGATTCGCGCGAAGACGATTCTCGACGGCGTCACGCCGCGGACGCGCGGCATCATCATCAACTCGCCGTGCAATCCGACCGGCGCGCTGATTACCGAGTCCGACATGGCGGCGATCGCCGAGGTCGCGGTGCGGCAGGACATCTGGCTGCTCCTCGATTTGTGCTACGAGCGGCTGATTTACGATCCGGCGCCGCACAACCTGCCGCGCCTTCTGGCGGAGAAGTGCCGCGACCTGACCGTGTTGTGCGGCTCGGCGTCGAAGGCGTACGCGATGACGGGCTGGCGCTGCGGCTGGGCGATCGGGCCGGCGAACGTCATCGCGGCGTGCGGCGCGATTCAGAGTCACACCACGTCCAACGTGAATTCGATGGCGCAGAAGGCCGCCGTGACGGCGCTCACCGGATCGCAGGCCCCGGTCCGCGCAATGCTGGACGAATACCGCAAGCGGCGCGACCAGCTCCATGCGTGGCTGACCGCAGATCCGCGGCTGCGCTGCCAGAAACCGTCCGGCGCGTTCTACATGTTCGTCGACGTCAGCGAGGTGCTGTCGGTCGATGGGCTCCGGACCTCGATGGAATTCGCCGATGCGCTGCTCGCGGAAGCACGCGTCGCGGTCACGCCGGGCGAGGCGTTCGACGCGCCCGGGTTCATCCGCATTTCGTACGCGACGTCCGTGGACAACCTGCGCGAGGGGACCCGGCGGCTGATCGAGTTCGTCGGCCGCCACACGATGAGCGAGACGCGACATGGCCAGTAACCACAGACGGCACGACCCGCCGCGCGGGGGCAACGGCCCCTCCGCCCCGGTGGACAACGTGGCGGGCAACGGACCTTCCACCCCATCTACACCGGCCGAGACCGCCACCACCTCCGAACAATCGAAAGCCGGACCACAGCCGCCCCGTCGTCCAGGCGAGGGGCTGAACATCACCGATCTGAAGGACATGAGCATTCAGAAGCTCACCCAGATCGCGAAGGACATGGCGGTGACCGGCGCGACCGGCATGCGCAAGCAGGATCTGATCTTCCAGATCCTGAAGGCGCAGACCGAGCAGAGCGGGTTCATCTTCTCGGAAGGCGTGCTCGAAGTGCTGCCCGACGGCTTCGGCTTCCTGCGCGCGCCCGACTACAACTATCTGCCGGGGCCCGACGACATCTACGTGTCGCCGTCGCAGATACGCAAGTTCGATCTGCAAACCGGCGACACCGTCTCCGGCCAGATTCGCCCGCCGAAGGAAGGCGAGCGCTACTTCGCGCTCATCAAGGTTGAAGCGGTCAACTTCGAAGCGCCGGATCAGGCGCGCGACAAGCTGTTCTTCGAGAACCTCACGCCGCTGTACCCGCAGGAGCGGATCGTTCTCGAAACGCCCGACAGCCTGTCGGCGCGCGTGATGGATCTCTGGACGCCGATCGGCAAGGGCCAGCGCGGCCTGATCGTCGCGCCGCCGCGCACCGGCAAGACGATGCTGCTGCAGGCGATCGCGCAGTCGGTGGCGAAGAATCATCCCGAGATCTATCTGATGGTTCTGCTCATCGACGAGCGGCCGGAAGAAGTCACGGACATGCAGCGCTCGGTCGACGGGGAAGTGATCTCGTCGACGTTCGACGAGCCGGCGCAGCGTCACGTCCAGGTGGCCGAGATGGTGATCGAGAAGGCGAAGCGCCTGGTCGAACACCGGAAGGACGTGCTGATCCTGCTCGACTCGATCACGCGCCTGGCGCGGGCGTACAACACGGTGATTCCGGCGTCGGGCAAGATTCTGTCCGGCGGTCTCGATTCGAACGCGCTGCAGAAACCGAAGCGGTTCTTCGGCGCCGCGCGCAACATCGAGGAGGGCGGCTCGCTGACGATCATGGCGACGGCGCTCGTGGACACCGGGTCGCGCATGGACGACATCATCTTCGAAGAATTCAAGGGCACCGGCAACATGGAAATTCATCTGGACCGGAAGCTCACCGACAAGCGCGTCTTCCCGTCGATCGACGTGCAGAAGAGCGGGACGCGGAAGGAAGAGCTGCTGATTCCGAAGGAAGACCTCAACCGGATCTGGGTGCTGCGAAAAGTCCTTCAGCCACTGTCGACGGTCGAAGCGATGGAGTTGCTGCTCGACAAGATGTCCAAGACCAAGACCAACGCAGAGTTTCTCGCCTCGATGCAAAAGGGCGGCTAGCACGAACGAAGACAGGAACCACGGAGGACACGGGGGACACGGAGGTGGTTGTTCGTGTTCTCCACGTGTTCATCCTCTCTGCGGTCTCAGCGGTCTCAGCGGTCTCTGCGTTTCATGTTCTTCAGCAGTTAACGAGGTCAGGCCATGGTGACGTTGAAAGTGCGACAGAACGCGTCGATTCTTGTCGAGGGCGACGATGCGACGCTGATCGATTGGAACGGGAACCCGTACGTGATCGAGAGGCGGCCGTTCGCGCTGTGCCGCTGCGGACATTCGAATAAGAAGCCGTTCTGCGATGGCTCGCACAGGACTGCCGGATTCCAGGCCCCAGAAACCGCCCCGATTCCCGGAGGCAAGCCGACCGTGTGAATTGGGTAAGCGAGTAGTTGGGTAATCGGGTAAGTGCCCATTACCCAACTCCCCAATTACTCGACTACCCAATTACTCGACTACCCAATTCAGTATTCACCGTGGCGCCCGGTTCCCCGCGATCCACACCGAATCGATCTTCCGCACGTTGCTGACGTCGGTCAGCAGATCCGCGTCCAGCGCCACGAAGTCCGCCCACTTGTTCCGCTCGAGCGTGCCGACTTCAGTGTCGAGCTTCTGACAGCGCGCCGCGTCGCGCGTCGCCGCGGCGAGCACCTGCGTCGGCGTCAGGCCGGCTTTCGCCATCATCTCGAGTTCCATTAATTCGAAGTACCCCTGGAAACGACCGCTCGGCGCACCGCTGTCGGTGCCCATGGCGATCATCACGCCGCCGTCGGCCAGCCGTTTCAGATTCCGGCTCGCGACCTCGAGCCCGGCCTTGTACCGCTGCGCGCTCCGGCTGTTTCGCATCGCCTCCTGACGCTTCGGATCCTTCAGCGCCGTTACTGTCGCGGCATCCGCGTACTTGAGGAACAGCGGATCGGAGAAGAAGTCCGGCGTCGTGCCGTACACGAACGTCGAGACCTCGCGCGTGAGCGTGGGGCAGTAGCAGACGTTGCGCCGCTTCATCATCCCGATGAACGACTCGTCGACGTCGGTATCGCGGACGCTGTGCGCGATGAAGTCGGCGCCGGCGTCGAGCAGTGCTTTCGCGTCCGACAGGTAGAATAGATGCACGGCAACACGCAGCTTGCGCTTGTGCGCCTCGTCGATCACCGCCTGATAGATCTCCGGCGCCATCTTCGGCGTCGTGCCGAGGTTGTCATCGACGCGAATCTTGACGATGTCCACCTTCAGCGCCTGATCGTCGTCGACCATCTTTCGCGCCTCCTCGGGTGACTTCGGCGCGAGCACGGGACCGGCGACGAAGAGTCGGGCGCGGTTCAGCGCGGGCGTCTTCTGCGCATCGCGGGCCGCAAGTCCCGCCGCCTCGTCGTCGCCCAAGCTGAAGACCGTCGTCACGCCGTAGTCCGCGTACAGGCGGAGATCGCGCTCGACGTTCGCGGCGGAGTAGTGATTGCCCTCGAGCCCCACCGTCCCGCCGACGTGGCCGTGCGCGTTGACGAGGCCGGGGATTACCGTCTTGCCGGCCAGCGTGACGCGCGCGGCGTCCGAGGGAATCGTCACGCGCCCCAGCGGCCCGATGGTCTCCACGCGGCCGTCGCGCACGAGAATCACCGCATTCGCGATCGGAGGCCGGCCGGTGCCGTCGTACACCCGGGCGCCGATGAACGCTTTGACGCGACTGATGTCCGGAATCACGCCGGAGTCCTGCGTGCGGGTCACGACGGCGGTGCAGAGGCACGCCGCGGCGGCAAAGGCAAGCGCACGGTGACGCGGACGCCGGACGGCCTGTTTTCGAATCATGGGCCACAATATAGACCAGACTCGAATGCCGCGGCTCCCGACCATCCCCATCATCCTCGCCGGCTTCGCGGCGTTCGTTGACCTTTACGCGACCCAGCCGCTGCTGCCGTTTCTCGCGCGCACGTTCCACGCCTCCCACTTCGCCGTGAGCCTGACGGTGACGGCGCCGACGGTCGCCGTCGCGATCGCCGCGCCCTTCGTCGGCGGCCTCGCCGACCGCGTCGGCCTGCGTCACGTCATCGTCGGATCCGCGTTCGCGCTCAGCATTGCGACGGCGCTGGCCGCGACGTCCGCGACGCTGTCGCAGATCATCTTCTGGCGATTCGTGCAGGGTGTCGTGACGCCCGGCGTCTTCGCGAGCGCGGTGGCGTACATCCACGAAGTCTGGCCGGCGTCGCACGCGGGGCGGGCGACCGCGGCCTACATGAGCGGCACGATCATCGGCGGATTTACGGGGCGCGCGGTCGCGGGAGTCATGGCCGCCGACGTCAACTGGCAGGCGGCGTTCATCGCGCTCGCCGTATTGAACGGCGCGGTCGCGATCGCACTGGCGATCTGGCTGCCGCGCGAGGCGCGGCACACGCCCAGGCACGTGGACGATCGACGCCGTGGTTCATTCGCGGCGCAGTTTCGCAACACGCGCCTGGCGACGACCTACGTCGTCGGTTTCAGCGTCCTGTTCACGCAGGTGGCCATGTTCACCTATGTCACCTTCTATCTCGCGGCGCCGCCGTTCAGTCTGACTACGGCCGCGCTCGGCTGGCTGTTCGTCGTCTATCTATTGGGCGCAGTGGTGACGCCGATCTCCGGACACTGGATCGATCGCTACGGTCACCGGACCGGCATCGGATCGGCGATGGCGATTGGCGGGGCAGGCGCGCTGTTGACGCTGATTCCGTGGCTGCCGGCCATCATCCTGGGCCTGGCGCTGGCCGCGACCGGCGTCTTCATCGCGCAAGCGACGGCGAGCAGCTATATCGGCGCGGTGACGACGCAGGATCGTGGACTGGCGGTGGGACTGTACTCGACGTTTTACTACGCCGGCGGCAGCGTGGGATCCGCGGCGCCGTCGGCGGTCTGGAGCCTCGCGGGCTGGCCGGGCTGTGTCGCGATGATCGTCGCCGTGCAATCCGCCGGCGCCATGGTCGCGTTCACGCAGTGGAAGAGCGATAGGCCGTAGGGGCCGAGCTTGCTCGGCCCGGGCTGGGCGGAGCAAGCTCCGCCCCTACGTCAGGAGCCGGCGTAACTCGTCTCCCTCCATCACCTCGACCTCGAGCAGGCGCGCCGTCACAGTCTCGAGCTTGTCGCGCTTCGACATGAGGATCTCGCGCGCGGTGTTGTGCGCGTCGGTGAGGATGCGCTTGATCTCGGCGTCAATCTGCTTCGCCGTGTCCTCGCCGTGGACGCCGCGCTCGCCGCCCATCTGGATGTCGAGGAAGCGCGGCCGCTTGTTGCCGTCGTAGTTGATGGCGCCGAGCGCGTCGCTCATCCCGTACTCGGTGACCATCGCGCGCGCGATATCCGTGGCGCGCTGCAGATCGTTCGACGCGCCGGTCGAGATCTCACCGAGCGCGATTTCCTCCGCCGTCCGCCCGCCGAGCAGAACCGCGAGCTGCGCGAGCAGCTCGCCGCGCGTCATCAGATAGCGGTCCTCGATCGGCAGCTGCATCGTGTAGCCGAGGGCGCCGAACCCGCGCTGGACGATCGAGATCTTGTGGACGGGATCGAGGCCTGGCAGCGTCGTCGCGACGATCGCGTGGCCGCATTCGTGATACGCGACGATCTTCCGCTCCTTGACGCTCATCACGCGCTTTTTCTCGAGCCCCGCAATCAGCCGATCCATCGCCGACTCGAACTCGATCATGCCGACCGCGGGCTTGTCGTTTCTTGCGGCCAGCAGCGCTGCCTCGTTGACGAGATTCGCGAGATCCGCGCCCGCAAAGCCGGCCGTCCGCGCGGCGACGACCTTCAGGTCGGCGTCCGGCGCGATCTTTACGTTCTTGACGTGAATCCGCAGGATGTCCTCGCGGCCTTTGATATCCGGCTTGTCGACGAGGACCTGCCGGTCGAACCGGCCCGGGCGGAGCAGCGCGGCGTCGAGGACTTCAGGCCGGTTGGTCGCGGCCATGATGATGACGCCCTTGCGCGAGTCGAAGCCGTCCATCTCCGCGAGCAGCTGATTCAGCGTCTGCTCGCGCTCTTCGTGGCTGCCGAACGGGCTCTGCGTGCGCGCCTTGCCGAGCGCGTCGAGCTCGTCGATGAAGACGATGCACGGCGCTTTGGCCTCGGCCTGCTGGAACAGATCGCGAATCCGGGCGGCGCCGACGCCGACGAACATCTCGACGAACTCGGATCCGCTCAGGCTGAAGAACGGGACGTGCGCCTCGCCCGCGACCGCGCGCGCGAGCAGCGTCTTGCCGGTTCCGGGCGGTCCGACGAGCAGCACGCCCTTCGGGATCTTGCCGCCGAGGTTCGTGTACTTGGAGGGCGTTTTGAGGAACTCGACGATCTCCTTGAGCTCGTTCTCCGCTTCATCGACGCCGGCGACGTCGCTGAACTTCACTTTCACTTCGTCATCCGCGTAGACTTTGCCCTTGCTGCGCGCAAACGACATTACGCCGCCTTCGGCGCCGCTCATCCGCCGGAAGAAAAAGCCCCAGATCGCGACAAAGAAGAGCAGCGGCAGAATCCAGCCGAGCAGGTCCGGCAGCCAGCGATTGGCCGACTCGCCCGTGTACTTCACGCCCTTCGCGTCGAGCTCTTCGGCGAGCTTCGGATCCTCGACGCGCGTCGTCGTGAACTGCGCCTTGTCCTTCTCGGCGTTCTTCAGCGTGCCGTGAATCGTCTGATCGGAGATCGAGATCTCGGTCAGCTGGCCGTCGCGCACCAGCACTTTGAATTCCGAGTAGGGGATGGACCGGCCCGCGGGAACGGCGAAGTAGAGTTGCGCGGCGCCGAGCAGGACGAGAAGGCCGAGCCCATACCAGACGGACGCGGACGGCCGCGACCCGAGCGGGCCGCGACCCGCGCCGCGCTGTTGGAGGCGAGGAGAACGTTGAGGCGTCGCCATCGGTCAGGTCTTCACCGTTTCCCGTTTCGCGAATACGAGGCCGTCGGTCGCTGCGTCGACGGTCACGGCGTCACCCTCGAGGAAGTCGCCTTCGAGGACGCGAAGCGCAAGCGGATCGAGCACGCTGCGTTGAATCGCGCGCTTGAGCGGCCTGGCGCCAAACGCCGGATCGTAACCCTCGCGCACCAGATGCTCCTTGGCGGCGTCGGTCAGCTGCACGTGAATCTTGCGGTCCTCGAGCCGCCGCACCAAGCCCGAGAGCTGGATGTCGACGATCTCCTTCAAGTGATCGCGGTCGAGCGGATGGAACGTGACGATCTCGTCGATGCGATTCAGGAACTCCGGACGGAAGTGCTCCCGCAGCGCGCCCGCAAAGTTTGACGTCATGATCACGACGACGTTCTTGAAGTCCACCGTGCGGCCCTTGCCGTCCGTCAGGCGGCCGTCATCCAGCAGCTGAAGCAGGACATTCAGCACTTCCGGGTGGGCCTTCTCGATCTCGTCGAGCAGCACCACGGCGTACGGCCGCCGGCGCACGGCCTCCGTCAGCTGCCCGGATTCCTCGTAGCCGACGTATCCGGGCGGCGCGCCAATCATACGCGACACCGTGTGCTTCTCCTGATACTCGGACATGTCGATGCGGACCATGGCCTGGTCGTCGTCGAACAGAAACGCGGCGAGCGCCCGCGCCAGCTCGGTCTTGCCGACACCGGTCGGCCCGAGAAAGAGGAAGCTGCCGAGCGGCCGGCGCGGATCCTGCAACCCGGCCCGCGCGCGCCGGATCGCGTTCGACACGGCGTTGATCGCGTCGTCCTGCCCGATGACGCGCTGATGCAGGCGCTCTTCCATGTGGATGAGCTTCTGGACTTCCCCTTCCAGCAGGCGGCTGACGGGAATGTGCGTCCACTTGCTCACGACTTCGGCGATGTCCTCCTCGTCGACTTCCTGCTTCAGCATCTGGCCGCTCTTGTGCATTTCGATGAGCTTCGCGTCGACGTCCTTGATCTGTTTCTCGAGCTGCGGGACGCGGCCGTACTGCAGCTCCGACGCCTTGGTGTAGTCGCCGGACCGCTGCGCGCGTTCGATCTCGCCCTTGACGCCGTCGAGCGCCTCCTGCAGCTTCGCCGACTGCTGGATCGCTTCCTTTTCCTGCTGCCAATGCGCGGACAGCCGGCCCTGTTCCTCTTTCAAGTCGGCGAGCTCTTTCTCCAGCTTGCCCAGACGCTCGCGCGACGCCTTGTCCTTCTCCCGGCGCAGCGCCTCGCGCTCGATCTCGAGCTGCATGACGCGACGGCGGATCTCGTCGAGTTCCACCGGCATCGAATCGATTTCCATCCGCAGCTTCGACGCGGCCTCGTCCACGAGGTCGATCGCCTTGTCCGGCAGGAAGCGGTCGGAGATGTAGCGGTTCGAGAGAACGGCGGCGGCGACGAGCGCCGAGTCCTTGAGGTTCACCTTGTGGTGAATCTGGTACCGTTCGCGCAGCCCACGCAGGATGCTGATCGTGTCCTCGACCGTCGGCTCGCCCACCATTACGGGCTGGAAGCGGCGCTCGAGCGCGGCATCCTTCTCGATGTACTTCCGGTACTCGTCGAGCGTCGTCGCGCCGATCGTGTGCAGTTCGCCCCGCGCCAGCATCGGCTTCAGCATGTTCGACGCGTCCATCGATCCTTCGGCCGCGCCGGCGCCGACGACGGTGTGCAGCTCGTCGATGAAGAGGACGACCTGGCCTTGCGAGTCGGTGATCTCCTTCAGGACGGCCTTGAGCCGCTCCTCGAACTCGCCGCGGTACTTGGCGCCCGCGACCAGCGCGCCGAGATCGAGCCCGACGATCCGTTTGTTCTTCAGGCCTTCGGGCACGTCGCCCCGCACGATTCGGGCCGCGAGGCCCTCGACGATGGCGGTCTTGCCGACGCCGGGTTCGCCGATGAGGACGGGGTTGTTCTTCGTGCGGCGCGACAGCACTTGAATCACGCGCCGGATTTCCTCGTCCCGCCCGATCACCGGATCGAGCTTGTTGCTGCGCGCCAGCTCGGTGAGATCGCGGCCGTACCGTTCGAGCGCCTGGTAGGTGCCCTCGGGATTCTGCGACGTCACCTTCTGCGACCCGCGGATGCCTTTCAGGCCTTCGTTGATCCGGTCGCGCGTGACGCCATTCTGTTTCAGCAGTTGCGCGCCGGCCGAACGGCCCTTCTCGTCCGCGATTGCGATGAAGAGGTGCTCGGTGCTGACGTAGTCGTCCTTGAGGTGATCGGCTTCGGCCTGCGCGGCGTCCGTCACGAGCTTGAACCGGGGAGAGAGGCCGGGCTGCGATCCGCCGTACGCCTGCGGCATCTTCCCGACGAGCTCGCGCGCCGCGCGCGCGACCTTCACCGGGTCGGCCGACATCTTTCGCAGAAGATCCGGGACGACGCCCTCGCGCTGCTCGACGAGAGCGACCAGCAGGTGTTCCGGCTCGATTTGCGCATGGCTCAGCTGTTCGGCGAGGCGCTGTGCCTCGAGGACCGCTTCCTGAGCCTTCTGGGTGTACTTGTTGATGTTCATGATCGTGCTCGGCGAATTGGGTAATTGAGTAGTTGGGTAATCGGGTAATCGCTCATGCCGCTGAGTGTTTGGTGTTCTTCGTTTCGAGCTTCCGCAACGCCTCGAAGAGCGTTCGCTGTTCCGTCGTCAACGCGTGCGGCAGCTCGACGTCGACCGTCGCATACAGATCGCCGCGATCCCCGGGCTTGCCGGTCGCCGGCATCCCGTGCCCCTTCAGCCGGAACACCTGCGCCGGCTGCGTAGACGGCGGAATCTTCAGCCGCAAGGGCTTCCCGGCGAGCGTCATCACCTCGGCTTCGCCGCCGAGGACCGCCGTCGTCAGCGGCACCGGAACGTGCGTGTAGAGATCCCGGCCGCGCCGCTCGAACTTCGCGTGCGGCGCGAGCCGAATCCGCAGATACAGGTCGCCTGCATGCGCGCCGCCCGATCCTTGTTCGCCCTCGCCCGAGACGCGCACCCGGGAACCGTCGCCGACGCCAACGGGGATGCGGACGTCCACCGTGCGCGCGTGGCCGTCGAGTTTGATCGAGAGCCGCCGCATCGCACCGTGATACGCGTCCTCGAGTCCAAGAACGATTTCCTGCTCGACGTCGCGCCCGGCACGCGGTCCGCGTGAGCCACGGCCCGCTCGGCCGCGGCGCGGACCCTCGTCGCCGGCGCCGGGTGCCGCGCTGCCGCCGAAGAACGTCTGGAAGAAGTCGGAAAACGGATTCGCGTCGCCGAACATCTCGTGCATTTCGTCTTCGGTCATCGAGCGGAAACCGCCGCCCGCGCCGCCGCCGAACGGGACGTTCCAGGCGCCGCCAGCCTGACCGGCCGCCGGACCGCCCGCCTGCTCGTACATCCGCCAGTTGCTGCCGAGTTCGTCGTACTTCTCGCGCTTTTCCGGATCGCCGAGGACTTCGTACGCCTCGTTGATCTCCTTGAACTTCGCCCCGCCGGACTTGTCGCCCGGGTTGAAGTCCGGGTGGTGCTTGCGCGCCAGCTTCCTGAACGCCTGCTTGATTTCCTTCTGGTTCGCCGTCTTCGCAACGCCCAGCGTGGAGTAATAGTCTTTGAAATCCATGCGCGCACCCTAAACTGAACGCTGAACGCTGCACCCGCTCAGTCGAGCCCCAGCATCCGGCTCAGCTCGTCGAACTCCTGCGCCACGCGGCGCCGCGTGTCGCGCGCCGAAAGGGCGTCGTCTCTCATCATCGGACGCAAACGCTGGACCACTTCGGCGATGGACAACAGGCGCTGGACGCCGGCCAGATTGATGCCCGCGCCGTCCACGAGCCGCTTGATCACCTTCAAACGGTCGAGCTCTTCGCGCGAATACACGCGCATGCTGCCGATCGTCCGGGTCGGCTGAACGAGACCGAGCCGCTCGTATTTGCGCAGCGTCTGCGGGTGCATGCCGAGCATCCGGGCCGCGACGCTGATGAAGAGAATGTCGTGTTCCAGACCCATGGTGCCTCTTGGAGAGCCTTGCACTGACCCAAGTGTAGGCATTGATACGACGCGTGTCAACATTGGGCGGGCGCCGAGTGCGTCATACTGATCGCAGGTGATTCAGGGATCGGACTTCCTCACCATCGCGCTGCTCGTCGCGCTCGAAGGCCTGCTGAGCGCCGACAACGCGATGGTCCTCGCGGTCCTCGTGCTGGGACTTCCGAAGGCGAAGCAGCGCAAGGCGCTTCGCTATGGAATCGTCGGCGCCTTCGCCTTCCGCTCGATCGCCACGCTCCTGGCGGCGTTCATGATCAGACTCGGCTGGGTGAAGCTCGTCGGCGCGGGCTACCTGCTGTATCTCGTCTTCCGGCACTTCAGCGGCAGCGGGGGCGCCGAAGAGCGGCGCACGCCGCCGCTGGCGAAGCCCTGGCTGGGCCTGACCGCGTTCTGGGCGACGGTCGTGAAAGTGGAACTGACCGACATCGTCTTCGCAATCGATTCGATCCTTGTGGCCGTCGCGATGTCGCCAAAGCTGTGGGTGATTCTCACGGGCGGCATCCTCGGCATCATCATGATGCGGCTCGTCATCGGGCAGCTGCTCTCGCTGGTCGAGAAGTACCCGCCGCTCGTGGACGGCGCGTTCGTGATCATCGCGTGGGTCGGCTTCAAGCTGCTGGTCGAGTACCTCCACGTCGAGGGCTACATCGGCTTCGAGATCCCGAAGTGGCTCTCGCTCGGACTGATCGTCGTGATCTTTACCGTCGCGTTCATCTACGCGCGGGTTGACGAACAACGGCGCCTGCGCGCGTCGCGCTGACCGCTTTCAGTCGTCCCGGCCCTTGAGCCGGCGGATGGCGCGTCGCTGGCGCTTGTCCGGCGCCTTGGGCGGCGTCATCGCGGCGCGGTAGAGGCGTTCCATTCGGCGCGCGGCGATCTCCTCCGACGTCGGCGGCGGCGTAAGGTCTTCGTAGAGCAGGCGCGCGTCGGCCCGCGAGATGTGACGATCGGCGAGTCCGAGAATCTTCAGCCGCTGCTTCCGGCCGAACGGCCGGCCGATCTCAATCTCGTCGCCGAGCCGCAGATGCCGGTTCGGCTTGGCGGTCTGGCCGTTGACGGACACCTTGCCACCGCGACACGCCTTCTGCGCGTCCGATCGCGTCTTGAACACGCAGGCGATGTCGAGCCAGACGTCCAACCGCACGGCGAGTACGGGCCGCGCGTCCTCCTGCTCGTCTCCCATCAACAATAAAGTATCAGTGTGTCGTAGCGTTGGAAATGGCTGGCGATCGGTGGACGACGTTACGCTCGAACGGTCGCTCGCCCTGCCGTTCGAACGGAATCCGCGGCGGCTGCCGCTGCGTCCAGCAGACGCAGTTCCTCCGCGTACATCGACCTGAGGATCCGCGGCGTCAGCCACCGCTCGATTCGATCTTGCCTGCCAGGCCCGGCTTCGTCGACATCACGGTCTCGATCGTGACATTCGACTCGCCCGGCGCTGCGCCTGGCTCGACGATGAACGTTGTCACCGAGTCACTGCCTTCGATGTTGCGCTCGACCAGCACGCGACCGGGCTCAGGTTCGGTGACGACGGCGCGGAACTTCGTTGTCGTGCCGAGAACGCGGACCTGGAAGCGTATGCGCGTGCCCTCGCCGATTCCGCCCTCCTCGACGACCATCCCGCTGAACTGTTTCGGCACGATGCGCGGATGGCTTGTGTGGTAGTTCGCGATCGTCGAGTAAACCCGGTCGGGCGAGGCAGCCAGACGCGCGGTTGCGGAGACGGAGTAAAGTCGGTGTCGATGTGGATGCCATGGGCCTTCGTGTGGCTCTGAGAATCAGTCTAATCGGTAAGGACGCTTGGGGGCCGGACCAGGGTTCTATCAGGCCGCGCTCGAGTCTTGTTGACAGATCCTTGACATCATTACTGACAAGGCACGCCGTCGGTGAACGCCCGTGTGGGCGTGTCAGGCTGGCGCCCCGCGCGGCGAGGAGGTCAGCGGCCGGTGCGCGCCGGTCTTATCGCATGGCGCAGGCGACCGGATCGGCGCGTGAGGAAGCCGAATAGCTGCGCGAACGTGGCCGTGGCATGGCGGACGGAGCCCAAACGGTGGCCGAGCGACGGGCACAGCCGGCGCGTCCCGCCCGTTGGCCCCCCCGGCAGGACATTCTCGGGCCAGCACGCCATCTCGGTGCGCCCACTCAGGTGACGACCGGGCACAACCACGTCATGGGCGGCTTGGCGGTCGGGCGGCAGCGGCTGGTCGTTGTGCGGCAGCGGCTCGTCGTCGTGCGACAGCGACTCGCGGTCGCGCGGCAGCGACTTGCGGTCGTGCGACAGCGGCTGGTTGTCGTGCGGCAGCGCCTGGCCGGCGACGCGGGAACGCCAGGTCGAGCATTTGGCGAGGATGACCCCCTGCCGACCGGTGACGCGCCGGAGAATTGCCGGCTAACTTGTCAGTAGAGTGGTGGCGAGGGACAGAATCGAACTGTCGACACTACGATTTTCAGTCGTATGCTCTACCAACTGAGCTACCTCGCCACGGCCGGAATTCAGTGCTCGGGCAGAATCCCGATTCTAGCACGCGCCATCCCGGCCGTTCCAGATCACTCGGGCGTTAGAGCAGTCCGCGGTTCTTCAGTCGGATAAGTTCCTCGGCATCCGTGGGCTTGTAGCCGCGGGCGCGCGCGTGGCTCACGAAGCCCGGCGTGACGCCGTGGTCGCGCAGCCGGACGATCTGCTCGAGCGTCAGGTCCTTCAGGCCGACCTGCTTCATGTCGGCGATGTAGTCGGCCGACACGCCATGGTCTTTCGTGCGGACGGCCTCTTCGAGCGAAACGTTCTTGAAGCCCTGCGCCACGAGCTCTTTCATGTAGGTGGACGTGACGCCGTGATCGCGCAGCCGCACGAAGCCGTCCAGGGTAGAAACCGTCGGTCCGAGGCCGCGCACCTCCTGAACGAATTGCGCGGTGACCCCGTGATCCTTCGCGCGGACGAGCTCCTCAATCGACGCGTCCTTGAAGCCGGCCTTGCGCATGTCCTGGACGTAGGCCACCCGTGACGCCGTGGTCGCGCGTCCGGACGAAGTCATCGAGCGTCGCCGCGCGATAGCCTTCCGCCTTCATCGCTCTTATGTAATCAATAGTCACGCCGTGGTTCCTTGCGCGCCGGACCTGCTCGAGCGTCAGCTTGTCGTAGCCCTCGGCCTTCAGCGCGATGATGAACTTCGGGCCGACATCCTGAACGGCGAACTGATAGCGCTGCCAGATGGGAATGTCCTCGGTGTACCCGAGCCGTCGCATCTCGGCGGTGAACTCGGCGCGCGGCGTGAACGTGAACAACCCGGCACCGCGCCCGTCGCGGAAGGAGCCCTCGAACGCGAGCATGCCAGCCTCGCGGCGCAGCTCGAACTTCACGTTGGTAGCGGAGAGATGGTCGTCGTTCGGCGGGAGCCCGGCGATCTGGTCGAGGTCGAAGCTCTGCCCCATGCTCCAGCCGCCGTTCCAGTCGCCGGAACGGTCGCGATCGGGCGGGGGATCGGTGCGGAGCTGGACGAACGCCTTACCGGTGCGGAGCTCCACGGTCCAGGTGCCCTGAACGGTGGTCTGGGCGGCAACCGGGGCGGCGATGGCCACCGCGGCCAGAAGCGTTGGAATGCTGAGGCGAGAAAACATCGGCCCTCCTGTCTAACTACAGCTTTCGGCTTAGATAGACGAGGAGGGCCGTAGGTTGATCGCGGGCCGAGCAAGCTCGGCCCCTACACAGCCTTACGAGACAGCGGCCGGCTCGGTCTCGCGGAGCATGCCCAGCTCGCGCCGGACGCGCTCTTCGATGGCCTTGTAGATCTCCGGGTTGTCCTTGAGAAACTGCTTCGAGTTCTCGCGGCCCTGGCCGAGCCGCTCGCCGCCGTAGGCGAACCACGCGCCGCTCTTCTCGACGATGCGCTTGTCGACCGCGAGGTCCAGCAGATCGCCCGTCTTCGAGATGCCCTCGCCGTACATGACGTCGAACTCCGCCTCGCGGAACGGCGGCGCGACCTTGTTCTTCACAATCTTGACCCGCGTCCGGCCGCCGACCACGACGTCGCCGTCCTTGATGCTGGCGATGCGGCGGATGTCCATTCGCACCGACGAGTAGAACTTCAGCGCGCGGCCGCCGGTCGTCGTTTCCGGGTTGCCGAACATGACGCCGATCTTTTCGCGGAGCTGGTTGATGAAGATGAGGCACGTCTTCGACTTCGAAACGGCGCCGGTCAGCTTCCGCAGCGCCTGCGACATCAGGCGCGCCTGCAGACCCATCTGCGCTTCACCCATCTCGCCTTCGATTTCCGCCTTCGGCACGAGCGCCGCGACCGAGTCCACCACGACGACGTCGACGCCGTTCGAGCGGATGAGGACCTCGACGATCTCGAGCGCCTGCTCGCCGTTGTCCGGCTGCGATACGAGCAGGTTCTCGATATCGACGCCGAGCTTCTGCGCATACGCGGCGTCGAGCGCGTGCTCGGCGTCCACGAACGCGGCCATCCCGCCGAGCTTCTGGGCTTCGGCGATCACCTGAAGGGCGAGCGTCGTCTTGCCCGACGATTCCGGTCCGAAGATTTCGACGACGCGTCCGCGCGGCACGCCGCCGACGCCGAGCGCGTAGTCGATGCTGATGGCGCCGGTCGGAATGAAGTCGATCGGCTGAATCGCGCCTTTCTGGCCGAGGCGCATGATGGAGCCTTTGCCAAACTGCTTTTCGATCTGGCCGACGGCCAGCTCGACGGCCTTGAGGCGCTCGCGGTCCTGGCGTTCGTCACGGTCGTTTCTGTCGGTACGCTCAATGGGCGGCATGCTGTGAATCCTCCGGAAGTCGAGACATTCTAGAAACGTGCCGAGCGAAAGTCAAGGGCAATTCTGGGCAGTGATATCCGGAAACTATTGTGAACAAGCTATTTGTAAAGTAGTGGACTTTCGCCCCAGTAAACGATGGGTGGCAGAATCTGCAATCATCTGAGGGTCGATGCCTAGCCCAATTGGCCATGCGCTCGCCGGTGTCGCCGCCGCATGGACCGCCGATCTGGTTCCCGGCCGCCGGGCCTGGCGCGCCGCGCCGGCGGCGTCGTCGCTCTACGAGCGCGCCGGCGGCGGACTGACGCTCGCGTGCGCGGCCCTCGCCGTCGCGCCGGATCTCGACCTGTTGTTCGGCGGGCACCGGACAGTGACGCACAGCATTGGCGCGCTGATTTTCGTCGCGCTGTTTGCCGCGGCCATGGCGGCGAATGCGGGCCTGCCGATCGCGCGCGTCGCGCTGATGTGCGCCGCCGCGTACGGTTCGCACCTGCTCCTTGACTGGCTTGGCGCCGACGCGCGGCCGCCGTTCGGGATCCAGGCGCTCTGGCCGTTCGATCGCGGCTGGTACATCTCGAGCCTCGCCGTGTTCCGCAAGACCGTACGCTTTCTGTTTCCGCCCGACGTCGTCGTGCGGGAAAACGCGTGGACGATCGCGCGTGAGATTGCGATCCTCGGACCGATCGTCGCGGCGCTATGGCGAGTACGAGTAAAAGCCCTGGCCAGACTTGCGGCCCAGGCGTCCCGCCGCCACCATCCGCCGCAGTAGGGGACACGGCCGGTACTTCGGATCGCCGAGGCCGTCGTGGAGCACGTTCAGGATCGCGAGGCAGACGTCGAGGCCGATGAAATCCGCCAGCGTCAGCGGGCCCATCGGATGATTCATCCCGAGCTTCATCACCGCGTCGATGGCCTCCGGCGTGCCGACGCCTTCCATCACCGCGAAGATCGCCTCGTTGATCATCGGCATCAGAATGCGATTGGCGATGAAACCGGGATAGTCGGCGGCCTCGACCGGCGTCTTGCCCAGCCTCACGCACAAGTCCGACGCGATGCGCATCGAGCCGGTTGACGTCTGCTGACCGCGGATCATCTCGACGAGCGGCATCAGCGGCACCGGGTTCATGAAGTGCATGCCCAGGACTTTCTCGGGCCGCCGCGTAGCGGCGCCGAGCGCGGTGATCGAAATGGATGACGTGTTGGACGAGAGAATCACGTCAGGCCGTGTGATCGTGTCGAGCGACGCGAAGAGCGCGCGCTTCGCGTCCGCATTCTCGACGATCGCTTCGACGACGTGGTCGGCCGCCGAGAGGCAATCGACGGCGGTGGCCGTCGAGAGCCGGCCGAGCGCGGCATCGCGATCCACGGCGGTCAGCGTGCCCTTCTCGACGAATTTGGCGAGGCTCTTTTCGATCGTCGCGCGGGCGCGGTCGAGCAGCGGCGGGGCGACGTCCACGAGGCAGACTGAAAATCCCGATTGCGCGAACACCTGCGCGATGCCGCTACCCATGGTGCCCGCGCCAATGACGCCGACCGTCTTGATCATGGTCAGAGTCGCTCGACCGCGAGGGCCACGCCGTTGCCGCCGCCGAGGCAGAGCGTGGCGATGCCGCGCTTCAGGTTGCGCCGCCTCAGCGCGTAGATGAGCGTGGTCAGGACGCGCGAGCCGCTCGAGCCGATCGCGTGGCCGAGCGCGACGGCGCCGCCGTGGACGTTCACCTTCTCCTGATCGATGCCCAGTTCGTGAAGCACGGCGACGGCCTGCACCGCGAACGCCTCGTTCAGCTCGAAGAGATCCACGTCGGCCAGCTTCCAGCCGACCTTCGCGCTGAGCCGGCGCACGGCTTCGACCGGCGTCATCAGCACGAACTTCGGCGCGAGACCGCTGGTCGCTTGCCCGACGATCCGGACAAGCGGCGACAGGCCCAGCACCTTCGCGCGGTCGGCGGACATCACCACCAGCGCCGACGCGCCGTCGTTGACGCCGGGCGCATTGCCCGCCGTGACGCTGCCGTCTTTCGTGAAGGCCGGTTTCAACGCCGCGAGCGACTCGACGGTCGTGTCGGCGCGGACCGGCTCGTCCCGATCGACGACGATCGGGTCGCCTTTCTTCTGCGCGATCGAGATCGGCAGCAGTTCGTCGCGAAACGCGCCTTCCGCAGTCGCCCGCGCCGCCTTGCGATGACTGTTGGCGGCGTACTCGTCCTGCGCCGCGCGGCTCACGTGGTAATGCTCCGCGACGACTTCGCCGGAGTTGCCCATGTGGCAGTCTTCGAACGCGCACCACAGGCCGTCGTTGATCATTGAGTCGACCATCGTCGCGTGGCCCATCCGCAGACCGTCGCGCACGCGCGGCAATACGTAGGGGCAGTTGCTCATCGACTCCATCCCGCCGGCCACGGCGACCTCGATGTCGCCCGCGCGGATGCCCTGGTCCGCGAGCATCACGGCCTTCAGTCCCGAGCCGCAGACTTTATTAATGGTGAGCGCGGCGACGTGGTCGGGCAGCCCGCCGCCGAGCGCCGCCTGGCGCGCCGGATTCTGTCCCTGGCCCGCCGACACGACGTTGCCCATGACACACTCGTCGACGATCGCGGGATCGATGCCCGCGCGCCGCACCGCCTCGGCGACGACCTGCGCGCCGAGTTGCATCGCGGTGTACCCCTTGAGCGCGCCGAGAAACTTCCCCGTGGGCGTGCGGACCGCGCTGACGATGACGGATTCGGTCATGGTGATGGAGATTTCAGATTTCAGAAGTCAGATTTCAGATTGGGGAGGCTTTACGTTCGGGTTGACGCGGACTTCGACGCGCTGGATCGCGTCGGCGCCCAGCAGCGGCGCCAGCCGGCCCATGATGATCCGGCTCGATCGCTGGATCTCGCGCGACCACTGCGCGCTCGACGCATCGACAAACAGCACGCCGCGTTCGAGCTTGACGGCCGTGGCGCGCGCGAGCGCCGGACCGACGACGGTGAGCCACGCGAAGCTCACTTTGCCGTCGGAGAGCGGCGTGGCCGAAAGCAGTTCGATGAGCGCGCCGGAGACCGCGTGTTGAAGGGGAATCATGAGGGAACTAGGATCCAAATTCTAACATGCGATTGATCCTCGCCTCGGCATCGCCGCGCCGCGCCGACCTGCTGCGTGCCGCCGGATTCTCGTTCGAAACGATCGTGACCGATGTAGACGAGCATCAGCGGCCCGGCGAAACACCTTCGGACTACGTGCGGCGGCTTGCGGCGGCGAAGTCCGCTGCCGCGCTGGCGATCCTGACGGATCCGGCTGAAGCTCGACGCGACGGAGACGACTGCGGCGCCGCGACCTTCGGCGCCAGAGGGACCGATCAACTCATCATCCTGGGCGCGGACACGTCGGTCATCGTTGACGGCGAGGTGCTGGGCAAACCGCAAGACGCCGCCGAGGCTGCGGCGATGCTGCGGCGGCTGTCGGGGCGGACGCACAAGGTCCTGACGGGAATCAGTTTGCGAACTCCGGCGTCTGAAGTGGGAGTGGTCGAGGCCACGACGGTGTCGTTCGCGCCGCTGTCCGACGCCGAGGTCGCGGGGTACGTGGGGAGCGGCGAAGGCCAGGACAAGGCGGGCGCGTATGCGATCCAGGGCCTGGCCTCGCGATTCGCTTCCATAATTCGAGGTTCATATTCGAATGTGGTGGGCCTCCCGATGGAAGCGGTAGCCGCGTTACTGCCGGAAATTCGGCAGTAATGGACTGGCGAGGGCCGATTCCTGGCGTTTTCGGAAGGCACCGGTCCTTGCATCCAGAACGCAACAGGGCTATTCTGACGTGAGCCTTTCCCGGAAGTCCTTATGACACATCGATATATCAAGATCGGCGCCACGGTTCTGGTTCTTGGCCTGGCTTTTTCGGGCATGCTCTGGAGCACGCTCCGCGAGGGCACGGAGTATTTCAAGAACGTCGACGAGGTCATCGCCAACCAGGATGCGTGGCATGGCAAGAAACTGCAACTGCACGGCTACGTCGTGCCAGGCACTTGGGTGAAGAACACCAAGTCGCTCGAATACAGATTCAAGGTGCAGAACAACCCGGCACGCCAGGACGCAACGGGCGGAATCGTGGAAGCGTCGTACACCGGCATTCTGCCCGACACGTTCAAGGACGAAGCGGAAGTCGTGTTGAAGGGGCAGTTCGGGCCGAACGGATTCCAGGTCGAGAAAGACGGCGTCATGGCCAAGTGCCCTTCCAAGTACGAGGCGGCGAGTAAATCCGCGTCATCCGGCTCGTAGGGCGAATTCATGGCCTCACTCGGCACGTTTCTCCTGCTTGCCAGCTTCGTCGTGTGCAGTTATTCCGCCGTCGTGGCGGTGGTGGGCGCGCGCCGCGGGTCGCGCCGGCTGATTGAGAGCGGTATCGGCGCGTTCTATCTCGTCTGCGCGCTGATGACGTGCGCGTCGGCGGTGATGATCAACGCGTTTCTCACCGGCGACTACTCGATCAAGTACGTCGAGCATTACTCGGACAGCGTCCAGCCGCTCTTCTACAAGTTCACCTCGTACTGGGGCGGGCTCGACGGTTCGATCATGTTCTGGGTGTTCCTGCTGTCGGTCTTCGGATCGATCGCGGTCTGGGTGAACCGCGAGCGTCATCGCGAGCTGATTCCCTACGTCGTCGCCACCATTTCGACCGTGCAGATGTTCTTTCTGTACCTGATGGTGGTGCACCGGAATCCATTCCTGACGTCGCTGACGGCCGCGCCGTCCGAGGGCCAGGGACTCAGTCCGCTGCTCCAGAACTTCTACATGGCGATCCACCCGCCGTCGCTGTACACGGGCTTCGTCGGCATGACGATCCCGTTCGCGTTCGGCATCGCCGCGCTGATCACCGGCCACCTCGACGACTCGTGGCTGCGCGCCGTCCGCCGCTGGACGATGTTCGGATGGCTATTCCTCTCGATCGGGTTGTTCCTCGGGATGATCTGGGCCTACGAGGAGCTGGGCTGGGGCGGCTACTGGATGTGGGATCCCGTCGAGAACGCGGGCCTGCTGCCGTGGTTCACCGCGACGGCGTTTCTGCACTCGGTCATGGTGCAGGAGCGGCGGAGCATGCTGCGCATCTGGAACGTGATGCTCGTGATCATCACGTTCTTCCTGACGATCTTCGCCACGTTCATGACGCGCTCGGGCATCGTGCAGTCCGTGCACGCGTTCGGTGAGGACCGGACGCTGGCCTGGCTGTTCACCGGCTTCATGGTCGTGATTCTGACGTTCAGCTTCTCCCTGGTGATCTACCGCCTGCCGTTGCTGAAGGCGCGCAACGAGCTGGATTCGTGGGTATCGCGCGAAGCGGCGTTCCTCGTCAATAACTGGGTGCTGTTGTTCTCCGCGCTGTTCATCCTGTTTGGCACGATGTTCCCGACGCTGAGCGAAGCGGTCACTGGCCAGCGGCTCACCGTGGCCGCGCCGTTCTTCAACAAGTGGATGCTGCCGGTCGGGCTGGTTCTGCTCGTCCTCACCGGCGTGGGACCGCTGCTCGCATGGCGGAAGTCCACGACGAAGAACCTCCTCGAACAGTTCATGTGGCCGACGCTGGCCGGGGTGGTCACTGTTGGCGCGATGTTCGCCCTGCGTATTCCGATCTGGGCGTCGGGCCTGTGCTTCACGCTGTGCGCGTTCGTGACCGGCACGCTGGTGCAGGAGTTCTGGCGCGGCGCCGCGGTCCGCCGCAAGAACACGGGCACCGACGTGCTGACTGCGATGATCGGCCTCGTCGGGCGCAACAAGCGCCGCTACGGCGGCTACATCGTGCACCTGGGCATCGTGCTCATCTGTCTCGGCTTCGCCGGCAACGGGTTCATGAAGACGCGCGCGTTCGTGCTGGAGGTCGGCAAGGAGACCACCGTCGGCCGCTACACGCTGCGCAACACCGCCGTGAAAGTCAGCGACGACGGTCAGAAGCAGATGGTCACGGGCTACATCGCCGTGTTCGAGGGCGGCAAGCAGATCGACATGGCGTACCCGGCGAAGTGGTTCTACCGCCGGCACGAACAGGAACCGACGACGGAAGTGGCGATCCGCCGGACGCTGGCGGAGGACCTGTACATCGTGCTGGGCGGGTACGAGGCGGCCTCGCAGTCGGCGACGCTCGAAGTCCACATCAATCCGCTCGTGAACTGGATCTGGCTGGGCTTCGGCGTGCTGGCGCTCGGCACCGGCATCGCGCTCCTGCCTGAACGCGCGTATTCGTTCGCCCTCGCGAAGATGCCGGCGGAAGTGGCGACAACAGCAGGGCTGCTGCTCGTCTGCCTCTTCTTCAGCACGTCGTCGCTCTCGGCGCAGGCGGGCATGCCCGCCGCGTCGGCGTCGACACAGACGTCGTACTTCGCGCGCACGCCGCTCGAGGCGCAGCTCCAGAAGGAAATCGTCTGCACCTGCGGCGCCTGTGGCCACGCCAGCATCGGCGAGTGCCGCAAGGATCCGTGTGGCGACTCGCACGCGTTGCGTGGCGAGGTGGCGGCGCTGATCGATCAGGGCAAGACGCACGACGAGATCATCCGCGCCGTGATCGCCAGCCACGGCGGCAGCCAGGACATGCTCGGCGCGCCGATCGACGAGGGCTTCAGCCGCCTGGCGTGGCTCTTCCCGTATCTCATGGGCGGCGGCGGCGCCCTGATGGTCGGCTTCGCGGCCGTCAAGTGGTCGCGCTCGACGCCGCCCTCGACAGACGCGCCAGCGGCGGCCGATGCGGCGCTCGAAGAGCGCATCGACGATGAGCTCAGAGACCTCGATTGAGAAGGTCCGCCTGAAGGCGGACGCCACGTCAGGCCTCCAACCCTGGCAATTCTTCGTCCTCGCCGCGCTCGGCTGCGCGACGGCCGTCACGTTCATCGCGCGCGGCCAGGGCGCGACCGCCATCGTGCTGCTCAGCGTGCTCATCGCCACCGCGGCGCTCATCGGCATGGCGGCGCTGCGCGCGCTGCAACCGCTCGTCTCGCCCGACGACGATCGGACGGTGATGATCGGCGAGCGGACGCGTGCGGCGCTCGAGCGGGAAAAGATGCTCGCGCTGCGGTCGATCAAGGAACTCGAGTTCGATCGCGCAATGGGGAGGCTCTCCGACGCCGACTGGCAGGAGATGTCAAGCCGCCTTCGCGTGCGCGCCGCGCGCCTGATGCGGCAGCTTGACGCCGGGACCGGCTATCGCGAGCAGATCGAGAAGGACCTCGGCAAACGCCTCGGCGGTCAGACGGCCGCGCCAGCGAAATCCGCGGCGGACCGCGCGTGCGCCGCGTGCGCGACCATCAATGATCACGACGCCCGTTTCTGCAAGAGCTGCGGGGCGAAGCTGTGAACCGCCACCACGTGTTACCACAGAGGACACGGAGGACACGGGGAAGAAAACCCCTAGGGATCTTCCTCTGTGTCCTCTGTGTCCTCCGTGGTACTTCTTCAGGGGCGCAGCCCCAGTCCCAATTCCAGATGCCCGACGTGAAACAGATGTCGGGGATTCCGCGTCCCGTGACCGACCTTCCCAACGGCGCGATCTCGGTGCGGCTGATTCGCGGCGACCTGTCGAACAACATCCCGAATCATCCCGTGGAACTGCGGGCCGGCGGCAAGGTTCAGACGCAGAAGACCGACGAGAGCGGGCGCGCGCAGTTTTCGGGCATCGCGGCGGGGACGACGGTCAAGGCCTCGACCACGGTTGACGGCGAGTACCTCGAGTCGCAGGAATTTCCCGTTCCCGGTGACGGCGGTGTGCGCCTGATGCTGGTGGCGACGGACAAGACGAAAGGTCCGGCGACGTCGCCCGAGGCGGCGCCCATCAACGGGACCGTGGTGATCGGCAACCAGTCCCGCATCGTGATCGAGCCGGGCGACGAAGGGATCAACGTCTTCTACTTGCTCGACGTCGATAACACGGCGCGCGCGCCGGTGAACACGCCCGCGCCGTTCGTGCTCGACGTGCCCAGCGAGGCGACCGGGACCACGGTCATGGAAGGCTCGTCGCCGAAGGCGACGGTGAAAGGCACACAGCTCACGGTGGAGCGGCCGTTCGCGCCGGGCCACACGTTCGCGCAGGTGGCGTTCCGGTTGCCGCTGAGCGGCGGCACGATCGAGCTGCGGCAGACGTTTCCGGCGGACCTCGAGCAGGTGCAGGTCGTCGTCAGGAAGGTGGGCGAGACGACGCTGAAGTCCGCGCAGTTGACGGAGGTCCGCGACGTGCCCGCCGAAGGCGACATGTTCATCGCCGGGACGGGCGGGAAGGTGGCGGCGGGACAGCCGATCACGCTGACCGTGAGCGGGTTTCCGCACCACAGCAACGCACCGCGCGCCATTGCGCTCGCGCTGGCGGGCGCGATCGCGCTGATTGGCGTGTGGGCGGGGAGCCGGCGGGACGATGACTCCGCGAGCCGCGCGGCCGAGCGCAAGCGGCTCATCGCGCGACGCGAGAAGCTCTTCCAGGGTCTGGTGCGCCTCGAGCACGATCAACGGAACGGTCGCGTGGACGAACGGCGCTACGCCACGCGCCGCGAGGAGCTGGTCGCGGCGCTCGAACACGTCTACGGCGCGCTCGACGACCGCGACGGCGTCCCGGATCCGGCCGGCCGCGCGGGCGTGGCCACGCCCGTCGGCAAGCTCGGGGCGCTCTGAGTGTGTCGAAGAGCGGCGTGAGCGACTTCGATTCTGTTCAGCTCCTCGACGTCTCGCGGCATTTCGGCCGGCGCCGCGCGCTTGCTCACGTCTCGCTGACCGCGCGCGCGGGTGACATCCTGGGCCTCCTCGGCCCGAACGGCGCGGGCAAGTCGACCCTTATCGGCGTGCTGGCGACGCTCGTGGCGCCGACCTCGGGTGAAGTGCGCTATGGCGGCCAGACGGCGCACGCGCTGGGCAGCGGCCTGCGCCGCCGCATCGGACTGCTCGCGCACGAACTGCACCTGTATCCCGAACTGTCCGCGCGCCAGAATCTGGACTTCTTCGCGCGGCTGTACGGCGTGGAGACGGGCGCCTCGGTCGACGCCGCGCTCGATCGCGCGGGGCTCGGTGACCGCGGCCACGAAGAAGTGCTCGGCTTCTCCCGCGGCATGCGCCAGCGCCTCGCGCTCGAGCGCGCGCTGCTGCACAGGCCGCGGCTCGTGCTGTTCGACGAGCCGTTCACCGGCCTCGACGATCACGCCGTCGGCATCGTCGCCGGCCGGCTGCGCGAACTCGCGGCGTCGGGGGCCATCGTCATCATCGCGACGCACGATCTCGACCTGGCCGACGGCCTGGTCACGCGCGTCGCGCTCGTCCGGGACGGACGGCTGCTGTTGGACGAACCGGCGCAGGCGGGCCTGCGCGCCCGGTACCGCAGCGTCATCGCCCAAGCGGGGCACGCCTGAATGTTCGTCTCCACGGCGCTGCTCGTGCTGAAGAAGGACTTCGCGATCGAGGTCCGAAGCCGCGAGATCCTGTACACGACGCTCCTGTTTGCGCTCTCGTGCGTGCTGATCTTTTCGATCGCGTTCGTGAAGGAAGGCGAGCCGCTGCTGGACGCGGCCGCCGGCATCCTGTGGATCGCCGTCGAGTTTGCCGGGACGCTGGCGTTGGGGAAGACGTTCGAGCGCGAGCGGTACGGGGAGACGCTGCGGGCGCTGCTCCTCGCGCCGGCGCCGCGCGCGGCCATCTATGCCGGGAAGATGCTCGGCGTCGTCGTGCTGCTCGCGATCGCCGAAGTGCTGCTCGTCCCGCTCGTCGCGCTGCTGTTTCACGCGCCGCTGTTCGCCCAGCCGCTGCTGCTCGTGGCGCTGCTCGCGGCCGGCACGCTGGGCTTCTCGATCGTCGGGACGCTGTTTGCGGCCATGCTCGTGCGTGCACGGAGCCGCGACGTCATGCTGCCGATCCTGTTGTATCCGATGACGGTTCCCGTCATGATTGCCGGCGTGCGCGGGACGTCGGCGCTGCTGCAGTCGCCGGCGGACACGGCGACGGCCGTCATGTGGATTGGACTGCTGACGTCGCTTGACGTGGTATTCATGACCATCGCGCTCTGGACGTTCGAGCCGCTCATGACAGAATAGTGAGCCGATATGCGCAGACTCTTCATGCCGCTCCTCGTCGTCGCGACCGCGATGTTTGCGTACGCCCCGTACATGATCGACGGCGCCGCGTACGAATCGTCGATGGGCCTCGTGCAGAAGATCTTCTACTTTCACGCGCCCTCCGGCATGATGATGCTGCTCTCGGCCATCGTCTGCGGCGTCGCCAGCGCGCTGTACCTGTGGCGGCGGAAGCCGGCCATGGATCATCTCGCCCTCGCCTCGGCGGAGCTCACCGTACTCTACGGGCTGATCGTCATCGCGACCGGACCGCTCTGGGCCCGCAAGGCGTGGGGCATCTGGTGGGACTGGGATGCGCGCCTGACGATGTCCTTCGTCGGCTGGCTGATCGCCATCTCGTACTTGTTCGTGCGCAAGTACGCGGGCCCGGGCTCGGATAAGCTCGGCGCCGCGCTCGCCGTGTTCGGGATGGCCAACGTGCCGTTCATCTATCTGTCGGTGAATCTGTGGCGGACGCTGCACCCGAAGACGAGCGTCGTGCCGTCGCTGCCGCCGCTGATTCGCGGGCCGTTCTGGTTCAGCGCGCTGGCGCTGTTTCTGATGTACCTGCTGTTGCTGACGGCGCGGCTGCACCTCGAGCGGCAGCGCGCCGCGCTCGACGCGTTGTATCTGGCGGAGGAGGACTGAGGCCCATGTTGCCTATGTCGCTCGTGAGTCGACTTCTGATGGCGCTCGCGCTCGTCCAGCCGGCCGCGCAGGGCGAGTTCGTGCCGGTCACGCCGGGGACCGCGACGGAGCAGTTGCCGGCCGGCCCGCTCGTCATCGCGGCGTACGCGATCATCTGGGTCGCGATGATGTTCTATCTCTGGACGATCTGGCGCCGGTTGAACAAGGTCGAGACCGACATGCACGCGCTCGAGCGGCGGAAGCACACGAAATGACGGCCGGTCATTTCATCTTCATCCCGGCGGTTCTGCTCGTCGGCGTCGTCCTGGGATGGGTGCTCGGCTCGCGCGCCGCGCGCGACGCTTACGCTGCGGAACTGAGACGACGGGAAGAGAAGAATAGAAAAGTGGGAAACGCCTAACTTCTACCTTCCCAACGCCAAGCGTTGGGCCAGCACTTCAGGCAGGCCGGCTTTAATCACCTTCGCCTGCGCTTCTTCGACCGGATAATTCAGGCGGAACAACTCAACCTTCCGGTCGCCGGCGTCGGCGATCGCGTACGCCGCACGGGCGTCTCCGTCTCTCGGCTGTCCCACCGACCCGGGATTCACGAGGTACTTCGAACCGTTCTTCATCCGCAGTTCCGTCACGGCCGCGCCCGACGGACCGATGCTGTCGAACCCTTCCGGCGACAGTTCGAACGTGATGGGGTAGTGCGTGTGGCCGAAGAGGCACAGCGGCCGCGACGACAGCTTGAGCGCGCGGACGGCGTCGAGTTCGTCGAAGATGTAGGCATCCTCGTCGAACGGCGATCCGTGGCAGATCTGGATGAGATCATCCACGTCGTGCGGTCCCTGCGGCAGGTCCGCGAGCCAGGTCCGGTGCTCCGGCGTCAGGACCTCAAGCGTCCAGCGCGCCGCGTTCCGCGCCACCGAGTTGAAGCCCTCGGCCTGCTCGAGGCCGCACGCCACTTTGTCGTGGTTGCCGCGCACGAGCGCCAGCGGCTTGAGACCCTGGATCCGCTCCACCACCGCATTCGGATCGGCGCCGTAGCCGACGAGGTCGCCGAGCACCAGCGTCTGATCGTAGCCACGCCGTCCGGCGTCGGCCAGGCACACTTCGAGGGCCTCGAAGTTCGCGTGGATGTCGGTCAGAACGAGGTATCGCATGAATGCGCGAATGCAGGAATGCCAAAATGCAAGCCGTGCATTATTGCATTTTTGCGTTCGCGCACTACGACTCCTCCAGCCAGTCCATCAGTTGTTCGACCAGGGCGTCCACCCCGGTCCGGGCGGCGTCCAGCCGGACATGGGCCTGCTCGTAGGCCGCGCGCCGCTCATGATACAGGCGCTCGAAACCGGCGCGGTCCGCGGCCAGGGGGCGACGGCCGTCCGCCGGGACGCGCGCGATCAGGCGCTCGATCGGGACGTCCAGCCAGACCGAGGCGCCGTCGCTGTTGATCGCGGCGCGATTCTGGGGATCGACAAAGGTCCCGCCGCCCGTGGCGACGACGAGATGGCGCGGTCCCAGTTGTTCGAGCAGGACGGCGCGCTCCGCGGCCCTGAAGTAGGCCTCGCCGTGTTTCGCAAAGATGTCGGCGACGGCCATGTGCTCGCGCTGCTCGATCAACTCGTCGACGTCCACGGCCTGCCAGCCGAGGCGCCGCGCCAGCGCCCGCGCCAGCGTGGTCTTGCCGGCCGCCATGAACCCGACGAGGTAGATCTTGTCGGCCTTCACCGGACGAGGCGATCGAGCGTCTCGAAAAAGCCGGGGTAGGAGATGACGACGGCATCCGCGCCGTCGATTCGTGAGGGCGCCTCGGCGGCGAGGGCCGCGACGGCAAACGCCATGGCCATCCGATGATCGCCGCGCGCATCCGCAACGCCGCCCGCCGGCCGGCCGCCGGCGGGTCCGCGCACGACGAAGCCGTCCTCGCGCTCGTCGGCGTCGATCCCGAGCGCGCGCAGACCGGCGACCAGCGCGGCGATCCGATCGCTCTCCTTGACGCGCAGTTCCCTCGCGCCGCGGACGCTCACTTCGCCGCCGTGTGCCGCGAGCGCGGCAATCGCCGGCAGCTCGTCGATAAGGCCCGGCACTTCCTCGGGCGCGATCTCGAGCGATCGCGTACGGTCGCGCTCGACGGTGATCGTGCCGCGCGGCTCGCCGGCCTCGGTCGCCGTCACGACCACCTCTACGCGCGCGCCGAAACGCCGCAGGACGTCGAGCAACGCGGTGCGCGATGGATTGAGCCCGACTTCGTCCACGCTTACCCGGGATCCGGGGAGCGCGGCGGCCGCGACGAGCCAGAAGGCGGCGGACGAGAAGTCGCCGGGGACACTCAGCGCCTGCGCGTGGAGCCGCTGGCCGCCGGGGACGGCAATCGCGAGACCGTCCACGTCCACGCGTCCGCCGAACGCCCGCAGCGCGCGTTCGGTGTGATCGCGCGTCGCTGCGGGCTCGACCACGCGCGTCGTCCCGTCCGCGTACAGGCCAGCCAGCAGGACGGCGCTCTTGACCTGCGCGCTCGGCGTATCGGGGTGATGCTCGATCGCGTGGAGCCGTGCGCCGTGCACCACGAGCGGAGGATGGCCGTCGGTGGCCTGGATTCTGGCGCCCATGCGCTCGAGCGGGGCGATGACGCGCCGCATCGGCCGGCGCGAGAGCGAAGCGTCGCCTGTGATGGTCGCCGTGAGTGGATGGCCCGCCAGTACGCCCGCCAGCAAACGCATCGTCGTGCCGGAATTCCCGGCGTCAAGCGGCGCCGAGGCCGAACGGAGTTGCCCCGGCCCTCGTCCCAATACAACGACGGCGCCGTCCGGCCCTTCCGAAATCTCGACACCAAGTTGACGCAGGCAAGCCAGCGTCGATCGGCAATCCGCCCCGGGGGCGAAGTTGGCGAAGCTGGACCGGCCGTCGGCGAGCGCCGCCAGCAGGGCATACCGATGGGCGATCGATTTGTCGCCGGGGACGCGCAGGCGGCCGCGCAGGCGCTGCGCGGGCGTAATGGTGGCGGCGGACGTCAGGGGCATGCAGGACCGATCTTACGCGACCTGCGGCGGTTTTCCGCGGGCTGCCTTGACATCATGCAACAGATGGTATTCACTCGCGGCCAGCGCGGCGTCTCGATGCGCCGTGCGTCCCAGGAGACCATGGCGGCCAACGGAACACAGCTCGTTCGACTCGAGTTCACCAGCGCCTTCGAGATGCTCGACTTCGTCCAGGTGGTCTCGGACCATCTGGCGCGCGGCGTCGGGCTCGACGAGGACTCGCTCCACTGGGTCAGCGTCGCCATCCGCGAGTGTGTCATCAACGCGATCAAGCACGGAAACCGGAACGACGCCACCAAGCGGGTCTTCGTGGAGTTCCAGACGGCCGCGTCGGCCGACGTGCCCGAGCTGGCGATTCGCGTCCGCGATCAGGGCGAAGGCTTCGATCCCGAAATCGTCGCCAACCCGCTCGCCCCGGAGAACCTGCTGAAGTCGAGCGGCCGCGGCATCTTCCTGATCCGCAATTTCATGGACGACGTGCAGCTGCAGCGCGCGCCGGAAGGCGGCATGGAAGTGCGGATGGTCAAGCGCGTGCAGCCCGCCGACGACGCCGCCTAGACAGATCGCGTGCCGCCTCGCTCGATCTTCCTCACGACCGCCATCGAAGCCGTGATCCGCGCTGGCGACATGCAGATGGCCGGCCTGGGCACCGCGCTGCACGTCAACAAGAAGGGCGCCATCGATCTCGTCACTGAGGTGGACCTCGCGGTCGAGCGTATGTTCCGCGAGATGATCGCCGCGCGTTTTCCGAATCACCAGATCCTGGCGGAAGAGATGGGCGGCGCGGCCACCGTGCCGCTGGGTCCGTGCTGGGTCTTCGACCCGATCGACGGGACGACGAATTTCGCGCACGGCCTGCCGATCTTCTGCGCGTCGCTGGCGCTCGAAATCGACGGCGTCGCCGAAGTTGCCGCCGTCTACGATCCGAACCGCCGCGAGCTGTTCACGGCCGAACGCGGAGGCGGCGCGTTCCTCAACGGCGTCCCGATCCACGTCTCGTCCGCGGCGGACCTGATCGACGCCATGCTGGTGACCGGTTTCCCCTACGACGTCCATGCCCGCGTGGAGGAAATCGTCGGGCTGTTCGCGCGCTTCGTGGGCCGCGCCCGCGCCGTGCGGCGCCTGGGATCGGCGGCGATCGACCTGTGCTGGGTGGCGGCGGGCCGGATGGACGGCTTCTGGGAAAGCGATCTGAAGCCGTGGGACATCGCGGGCGGCGGGCTCATCGTGGCGGAGGCCGGGGGGCGCGTCACGAATCTCCACGGCGCGCCGTTCACGTCGCGGGGAGGCCACGTCCTCGCGTCGAATGGGCACATACACCAGGCGATGCTGGACGTGATCCGTGAGTATCGAACGGGCCGAACCCTGAGCTCTGAATCTTGAACCTTGAACCCTGATTCGGACGCACTGTGCCTTCCGAGAGACACCTCGGTCGCCCACCAGCCGTTTCCCGAATGTTTTCGGACGTCTTTCTGGCATCCCTCGTGCTACGTCCACGGTTGAAGGAGCGCGCCATGCGTCGACTATTGCCGTTTCTGGTCGTGGCGGGGATTGCGGTGCCCTCGGTGGCTTCCGCGCAGCAGTGGGTGAGCATCTACGTCGGTGGATTCACGCCGCGGAGCGCGGACGCGCGCGGCGACACCGTCAACGGTCAGAGCAACGACGTCCTCGTGAGCAACCTGGACTTCCTCGCGTTCAACCTCAAGGACTTCAACGGTCCGACCGTTGGCGGCGAGTATCTCGTCGGCCTCGGCGATCGTTTCGAAGGCGGGCTGGGAATCGGTATCTACTCGCGGACCGTGCCCACGGTGTACACCAACTTCGTCAACAAGAACGGATCCGAGATCACGCAGGATCTGAAGCTGCGCATCGTCCCGTTTACGGCCACCGTGCGATTCCTGCCGATAGGCCGGCGCAACGGCATCGTGCCGTACATCGGCGGCGGCGTCGGCGTATTCAACTGGCGCTACACCGAGACGGGACAGTTCCTCGCGAACGACAACTCGATCTTCAGCGGGAACTTCGTCGGCTCGGGCAGCGCGCGCGGTCCGGTGGTCCTCGGCGGCGTAAAGGTGCCGATCGGCTCGTGGAGCGCCGGCGGCGAGATCCGGTATCAGTCGGCGGCGGCGACGCTGCCGGCCGATCAGGGCTTCGCGGGCACCAAGATCGATCTCGGCGGGTTCAACTACTTGCTCACGATCAACTTTCGGTTTTAGGGCTGAGAGCTGAGGGCTGAGAGCTGGGGTCGGAGGTTTCAGCCTTCAGCCCTTAGCCCTTAGCCCTCTTGTACAGCGCCAACCCGGCGCCCTCGCAGACCCTCGAGTATCCCTCGAGAAACGTCGGGTGCTCGCGCGACCGCCGCGCCAGCATATCCCCGCCCTGCGCCTTCTCTTCGATGAGGATCCACTCGACGAACGGCCGGGGATTGTCGAGCGCGGCGAGCCAGAGGTCACCGTTGCCTTCGTGCAGGAAGTGGCGGATCGTGAACCCCGACCGTGAGGCTTCCTGCATGTAGTGGCCGAGCGATCCCATGCTGGCCATGATCGTCGCGCCGCCCTCCGGCGATCCGAGGCACGCAGTCACGCGCGCGCGGACTGGGACATTTGGACGATCCCACTGCGCTTCGACGACCATCGGGGCCTTCGCGTCCAGCGGCTCCAATTCGTAAGCGGTGACGGCGACGACGGCGATGACCGCAGCCATGCGGACGGGGCGCCATCGTGCGATACCCGCGAGCACACCGGCGCCGACGGCTTGCACGGCGATCAGCGGGATCATGTAGCGGATGCGGAACGGATGGCCCTTGAAGAACGCGGCCCAGGGAATGGCGGCGGTTGACATCAGCGACAGCGCCATCAACGCCCGCGCGCGTTCACGGACGGCGAGGCCAACGACCGCGGCGGCGGCCGCGCCCGCGGCGCCGATCGCGAGCAGGCCGGGACCGCTCAACTCGCGCGCGCCCCAGCCGATTTCCCTAGCCGCCAGGATCGGGTCGCCAAGGGCCTTGTTCTCCGGCACGAAGAAGTCCGTGCCGACGAACCACTTGCCGACGACGGCCCGGCTGAAGATCGAGAACGCGACGATGGCGACCGCCGGGTACAAGGCGACGGCTCTCACTTCAGCGATCGCGACCCGCCACGTCTGGCCCGACCGCCGTTGCGTCCACACCGCGGCGGCCATGGCCGCGCCCGTGACCGGCCACGCCTCGTAGCGCGTCAGACAGGCGAGCGCGAACGCCCACCCTGCGCCGCGCGATCCGGCTATCAACAATCCCACTGCGACCGTCGTCAGGGTGATCAGCAGCGGCTCCGTCATCGGCGTGGCCTGGAGATAGAGAACGTTCGGGTTCAGCGCGAAGACGGCCGCGCCCGCGAGCGCGGCGCTGGCCGACTCGGTGATCAGCAGGACGATCCATCCAATCGCAGCCGTCGCGATCGCGAACGACGCGATGGAGATCGCGATCGCGGAGGCGCCCGTGCGATAGAACGGATCAATCTGGACCGGCAGCGCGTTGAGCAGGTGGGGCAGCGGCAACCAGACCGCGCCGATCTGCTGCCAGCCCGGCGTGAGGCTGTCGAAGATGCGCCGCGCGACGACGAGATGCCCGCGCGCATCGTAGTGACTCAGCGTCAACCCAAGGTCCGCGTAGTGCCACGCGGCGCCGGCGCCGCCTATCGCACCGACGACGGCGAGCAGGCCCGGAACCGCGCGGCGCGCGGACGGTATAATCATCCGTTTATTCTATGGGCAGTTTCGCCGACCGGCTTCGCGCGCTCGCGCTGCTGTGGGGCGCGCCGGGACTCTTCCTCGTCGCGTTCCTCGACTCCTCATTTCTTTCGCTGCCGGAGATCGCGGACCTGCTGGTCGTCTACATGGTCACGCAGGAGCCTGCGCGGATGGCGATCTACGCCGCGGCCGCCACGCTCGGATCGCTGGGCGGCTGCCTCGTCATGTACTACCTCGGCCGCAAGGGCGGCGAGGCGCTGGTGCGGAAGCGGTTCGCCGGATCGAGCGTGGACCGCGCGATGCGCGCGTTTCAGCGCTACGGCGTGATGGCGGTCCTCGTGCCGTCGATCCTGCCGCCCCCCGCGCCGTTCAAGGTGTTCGTTCTGCTGGCCGGCGCGGCCGGCATCAGCGTCGGACGCTTTGTGACCGCCGTCGTGCTCGGACGCGGGGCGCGCTATCTCGCGCTCGGCCTTCTGGCGGTGAAGTACGGCGACCGGGCGATGGCCTACTTGCACGAGCATGGCGTCGCCGCGTCGCTGGTCGTGCTCGGCGTGCTCGCAACGGGTTTTGTTGCGTACCTGGTGTGGAACCGATCGCAGGATCAGACGCGGTGAGGATGGGGCGCGTGCCGGTGCGCGCGATGGGCGCGTGACATGTAGACCGCGGCGCCGCTAAGCGAGAACAGCAGGATGAGCGCCTGCGCCGTGAGCGACATCGCGATCGCCGCTTCCTTCGGTTGACCGATGCCCGCGAAATACGTCAGGAACGTGAGCTCGCGCACGCCGTGCCCGCCGAACGAGATCGGCAGCATCTGCACCACGAATGAGATCGGGACGATGACGCTGAGGTCCCAGAACCCGACGTCCAGCCGGAGTGCGTACGCGACCGCGAAGTAATAGACCACCATCGTCGCCTGCACGAAAATCGCGGCACAGAAGCACCGCAGGAGGGCGCCCGGGGTCTCGCGGAACCGGGCAAGCGCGCCCGTGAGCTTCTCGATGCGGTCGCCGACCCATTCAGGATGGAAGACCATGAGCGGCCGGAGCACGCGGCTGAACGCGGCCGGCGCGAAGACCGCCGGGCCCGCGATCGCCACGCCCATCAGAAAGCCCGCCCAGAGCCAGGCGGGCCAAATGGGCATCGCCCCGTGGTGCGTGGCGACGGCGATCGTGGCGCCGACGGCGGCGACGAACACCAGCGCCATCAGGCCGAGGCCGCGGTCCACCAGCACCACGGTCGTCGCGAGCGTTTTCGAGCCCGCGCGGCTGGCCGTGTCGCCGATCCGGATGACGTCGCCGCCGATGTTGCTCGGCAGGAAGTTGTTGAAGAAGGCCGCCACCAGCAGCGAGCCGAAGAGCGACCGCCGGTCGATCCGGACCTGCTGAGCTTCGAGCAGCACGTACCAGCGCCAGCTCGTCGCGACCATGTTGATGGTGTAGAGCCCCATCGCCAGCGCGAGCCAGGGCAGGTACGCCCGCCGCGCGGTCTCCCACAAGGTTCCGACGTCGATCGAGGAAAACAGCACGGCGAGCAGCGCAGTGCTGACCCCGAGCTTGAGGACGAGCAGCGCGTAGCGGCGCATGTGAGAGGCGGGGGACGAATCCGAGGACATTGCGGCGAACGGACGCGCCACTGTACCACCGTTTCATGCGAAAATCACCGCAACCGTGCGGTCCCTGACACTCGCCGAGGTGCGATGGCGGAGGTGACACCCCAGCGGGGGACGTGGGAGACGTGGGGGACGTTCGAGGATCGCCGCCTCCGCGGCCCCATCGGCGAGTTCGTCATCAGCGCCCAGGCGCGCGCGCTGGCCAATTTCGCCGGACGCATCCACGAACGCGACATCCTGGCGGTTGGCGCCGGCAGCGAACGCGCGGCGCTGCTGTTCGCGCGCGGCGGCGCCCTTGTGACCGCGGTGCAGCCCACCGTCGCGATGCTGGCTCGCGCGCGGCAGCGGGCCGAAGCGGAACTCCTCAACGTTCAGTTTGAATGCGCGCGCGCCGACGCGCTCACCTTCAAGGACGGCGCGTTTGACGTCGCCGTGGGTCTGCACCTCCTGGCGCATGCGCCCGAGTGGCGGCCCTGCATCGCCGAGTTATGCCGCGTTGCCCGGCGGCTGGTGATCGTGGACTATTACTCTGCGATGAGCGCCTCGCTGCCGGTGTCGCTGGCGCGGCGGTCGCTCCGCGCCGTCGGCGTGAACGCGGCCACGTATCGCGTCTTCGTCCGCGGTACGATCGACGAGGCGTTCGATCGGCGGGGGTTTCGCGTGCGGTCGGTGCAACGCCAGTTCGTGCTGCCGCTGGCGCTGCATCAGGCGATCGGGTCCCGGCGCTTCACGGTCAAGTCGGAGAAGCTCCTGGACCGCCTCGGGCTGCTCAAACGGTTCGGGACGCCCATCATGCTCGTCGCGGAGCGGACCACGCCGCTCTGACGATCGTCTAAGATCGACAACGTATGGGATATCGCAGCGACCTCGAAGCGCGCATGGCCAAGAAGGCGACCAAGGCCATCGTCGACTACGCGATGCTCGACGAGGGCGACCGCGTCATGGTGGGGCTGTCGGGCGGCAAGGACAGCTGGGCGCTGCTTCAGATCCTGGACGTTCTCCGCCAGCGCGCGCCGATTCGCTTCACGCTCGTCGCTGTCAACGTGGACTCCGGGTACAAGGAATACAAGCACGGCCTGATCGCGAGCACCTGCTCGGCCCGCGGCTGGGACTATCGCATCGAGCACACGAACATCGGACAAACCATCGACGACCTCCTCGATGACGGCGCGACGCCCTGTTCGCTGTGCGCGCGCCTCCGCCGCGGCGTGCTCTACCGGATCGCGAAGGAAGAAGGCGCGACCAAGATTGCCCTCGGACACCACGCCGACGACTTCATCGAGACGCTCCTGCTGAATCTGTTCTTCGCCGGCGCTCTCAAGGCCATGCCCGCCAAGCTCGTCTCCGACGACGGCCGGCACGTCGTCATCCGGCCGCTCGTCTACACGGGAGAGGACGAGGCCCGTGCGTACGCGAAAGAGTGCGACCTGCCGATCGTCGGCTGCTGCTGCCCGGCGTGCGGCGACCTGGGTCTGCAGCGCCAGCGCACCAAGCGCCTGCTGATGGAGCTCGAGCGCGAGCACCCGGGCGTCAAGCACTCGATGCTCAAGGCGCTGGCGAATATCGCGCCGCGGCACCTGCTCGACACGCGTCTGAATCCGCCGGCCGATCTTCGCGCCATGGTCCGCCTGAAGGCGGACACTACCGAACCCCCAGTGTCCGGCTTTAGCCGGACCCTCAACCTATGAGATTTCGCATGCGCTATCGATGTGTGGGTCTGGGTGCTCTCGTCATGGTTCTGACGTTGCTTGCAAGGCCTGCAGCCGCGCAACAGCGTCCCCTCGCGACCGAGGATCCCGAGCCGGTGGGCGCCGGGCGGATTCTGCTCGAGACCGGCATCGATCTCGCGCACGATCAGCAGTATCCGGTCTCGGGATTGAAGGGGAATCTCGTCCGGATCCCGACGATAGGCATCAGCTTCGGAATAAGTTCCATCGCGGAGTTGCAGATCGACGGCGACTTCTACGGCCGTCTGAACATCAGCCAGCGCAACCCGCTGGCGCCGCTCGCGGCCAGCGTCCCGGAGGGCGACAGTTCGCACGGCGTCGACGATGCGGTCATCGCGACCAAGATTCGGCTGTTGCCGGAGAGCGAGAGCCGTCCCGCGATCGGGATCCGCTTCGCGACGAAGCTGCCGAACGCGTCGAACGCCAGCGGCATGGACCTGAACACGACGGACTTCTTCATCTCGATCCTCGGCGCCAAGACGGTGCAGTCGGTCCGCCTCGTCGGCAACATCGGCGTCGGCATCCTCAGCGATCCGACCGACGGCGCGCGCCAGAACGACGACCTCACGTACGGTCTCTCGTTCGCGCGGGCGGTCACGCAGCAGGTCGAGATGGTGGGCGAGCTGAACGGCCGCGTGTCGACGCGGAGCGGCACGGCGTTTCCCGGCACGGAGACGCGCGGGTTGTTGAAACTCGGCGGACGCTACACGGTGGGGATGCTGCGGCTCGACGCCGGGTTGTTCTTCGGGCTGACGACGGTTGATCCGACCGTGGGCTTCACGACCGGCCTGACTTACGTCTTCAACGGCTTCAAGGTCCCGTAGTATTGCCGGACGGCGGCGATCTCGTCGCGGACGCGATCGCCGCTCCAGCGCAGTTCGCCGCCGACGATCTCGCCGGCGCGCGCGAGCGCCTCCATCTTCGGCTCGCCCAGCGCGCCAACCGGCGTCCGCCGGACGACGGCATCGGCGAGCGTCGTCACCATTTCAGTCCGCGCGGCATGCACCAGCTCGGCGCCAATCACGGGCGAGTCGGACGCGATGCGCGTACGCCACTCCGGCCGGTCGGCCGCCAGTTGCAGCACGTCCCGATACCGCGAGCCGTACGCGACGAGCAGATGCGGGATCGTATCGTCCGGCAGCCCGGTATCGAACTCGCGTCGCGCCTCGCCGATCGCCGCGCCGACGTCGCGTAGGGAGGCGCCCGGAAGGATCGTCTCCGCGGTCCGGCAGGGAACGGCCGCGCGCGAGAGTTTGACCAACGCCAGATCGGTCACGTGCTCGGCCAGGCCCCGCGCGGTCGCGGCTGCCGCCGCGATCACCGTGATGACGCCGTCGAGCCCGGACGGTCCGTGGTCGATCACGTGATCGCTCCCGTCCGCCGGGACGCGAGCGCCGTGGACCAGCGTGATGTCCTTGAGCGAGAGGTCCAGCGCCGGAAACGCCTGGTTGAGTTGCGCGGTGAACGCATCGAGATCGGGTTCTCCGTGCCAGGGGCCGAACAGCGCGCGCCGCCGCCACGGCACGAGAAACAGCGGCCGCCGGCTTCCGGCGAAGCCGCCGAGCACCTCGTCTCCGGCATCGCGGGAAGTGATCAGCGCAACGCGAGGCCGCATCGGCAGGTGGATCGCGGCGTCCAGCGGGGCCAGCAGTCCGTCTGTGGCCGCGCCGGTCGCGTTGACCGTCACTTGCGCGCCGATCTCGATTGTGCGCCCGCCGGCGGCGTCGCGCGCGCGCACGCCGACCACGCGCCGTCCTTCCACGAGCGGCGCGAGCGCCTCGACATGATTCGCCAGGACGGCGCCTCGCTCGGACGCGGCGAGCGCGAACGTGAAAACGAGGCGATCGGGTTCCGGCGCGAGGTACTCGTAAAATACGGCAGCGCCGGTCAGCCTCTGGCGCCGCAACCCCGGGAACTGCTGAATCGCGCGACCGCGCGAGACAACGTGGGCGCGCGGCAACCGCAGCGACGCCGGGAGATCGCCGGCGCGGCGCGGACCGAGCAGCGTGGCGGCGGAAAAGGCCGCGCGCGTCGCCAGGGCGCCGTGGCGGAGCGATCGGTAGATCGGAACGGCGCAGACGACCGGCTGCACGGCGTGCGGCGCGATGCGCGCGAGGATCCGGCGCTCGCGAATCTGGCGGCGGGCGGTGGAAGACGGCGGGCGGATGTCGCCGCTGACCAGCGGCAGGTGGCGGAGCGCGGAGGCGTGACCGAAGTCCTCACGTTCGATGAGCCCGACCGTGAGTCCGCGCTGGGCCGCGTCGTACGCGACGGCAAGCCCCGTGATCCCGCCCCCGACGACGAGAACGTCGAACGTGCGAGCGACGAGCGAGTCCAGATCGCGGGTCATCGGTGCCTTTTGCCGAAGAACGTGTGGGTTATAGTTTGACGGCCCGGGCATGCGAATGGTTCTTGACAATCGACCGGATGACTCAACAGCCAGATGACTCGATGATCAAATTCAGCAAAGCCCACGCCTACGGCAACGACTTCCTCTACATCGCGGCGGGTGCAGCCGCCGACGTGGACCACGCGGCGCTTGCTCGCGAACTCTGCGATCGTCACACCGGCATCGGCGCGGACGGCCTGATCCTATTCACGCCGACGCCGGACGGCGCGTCGATGGTGCTGTTCAACGCGGATGGCGGGCGCGCGGAAGTGTCTGGAAACGGCGTGCGCGGCCTTGCTGCGCTGCTCCTGCGGGACGACCGGCGCGCCGACGCCGGCATCACGATTCACACCGAGGGCGGCGTCAAGCACCTCACGCGGGTCGAACGGGCGGGGACGCGGCAGACGTTCCGGGCGGCGATGGGTCTGCCCGAGAACCTCCGGCAGAGTCCACTGACGGTCGCGGGCGAGGCGCTGCAGGTCGTGACGATGACGTTCGGCAACCCGCAGAGCGTCGTGCTCGGTCCGCTCCCGGACGAAGCGCGCTTTCAGCGTCTCGGGCCGGCGCTCGAACGGCACGCCGCGTTTCGGGACGGGACGAACGTCGAGTTCGCGCTCGTCGAGAGCCCGTCGAGTATCCGGATTCGGATCTGGGAGCGCGGCGTCGGCCCGACGAGGTCGTCGGGCACCGGGTCCTGCGCGGCGCTGATTGCGGCCGCGGCGTTCGGCGGGGCCTCACGCGATGCCGAGGTCGTGGCGCCCGGCGGCGCGCAGCGTGTGGTCTGGCGCGATGACGCCGTCTATCTCACCGGATGGGCCGAAGTGGTGTTCGACGGCGAGTGGGTGGGACGCTAGATTTTTCGTACCCGCAGCCCGCGGCAGCGATCAAGATCTGCCAACCAGGCTCAGTGACGCCGCCGGTTGCCCGCTCGCGTCGCCGCGCCAAGATCCCGCGTAACTGACTGCAGCCGCTCCGCCACGCCGTTCAGGGCCTCCACCGCACGGGGAAAATTCTCCTTCTCGAACGCCGCGCGCGCTTCTTGCAGGGCCTTGTCGGCGTCGGCGATCGTGCGCCGGCCGCCGACGGCGGCGCGCGCCGGCACGCGTGCGGTCTCGGCGGTCTGCAGCATGGCGCGCGCGGCACCGAGCGCCATCGTGGCGTCCGAGATCGCGCCGTCGGCGGCGCGGCGGGCCGCGGCCTTCTTCTCGGTCGCCTCCTGCTCGGCGGTCTGGCCCCGCGTGCGCGCGTCGAGGGCTTGGCTGAGGGCGAGGCGATAGTCGCGCTGCGTGACCGCGTCCCTGGCGTGGGTGAGCGCCTGCTGCGACGCGACGAACTCGTCGTGCGCGTACTGATCGGCGCCGGCGGCGCCGGCCGCGTCGATGGCGGTCTGCGCCTGCTGCATCTCTTTGTCCGGGGGATCGCCGCCGCACGCGACGCTGCTCACTGCCGCGGCAACAGTGAGCATAAGCACCACGCGCCGGACCGACGACATGGGCTCAAGTATACGTGCGGCTGTAGTACGATGAAAGACCTGTTGCTCGACGATCGGCCGCGCGAGAAGCTGTCACGGCACGGGGCCGTGGCGCTGGGCGACAACGAACTCGTCGCGCTCGTGCTCGGACACGGATCGCGGCGGGGCGGCGCGCTCGCGCTCGCCAACGAACTGCTGGCCGGCGCCGGCGGCGTGCATGGGCTGGCGCGATGGACGTGCCACGATCTGGTGCGCATCGCGGGTAACGGCCGCGCGCGCGCGGCGCAGAGCGTCGCCGCGCTCGAGCTCGGCCGCCGGACGCTCACGCGGCCGCCCGGCGCGCGGGTCCAGTTTCTGTTTCCCCGCGACGCGGCCGAGTACCTGCTGCCGCGGTTCGGGTCGCGGCGCGAGGAGCAGTTCGGGATCATGCTGCTCGACCAGAAGCACCGGCTCCTGCGTCTGGCGATGCTGGCGATGGGCACGCTGGACACGGTCGGCGTCGAGCCGCGTGACGTGTACCGGGAGGCCATGCTGGGCGGCGCGGCGGCCATCATCGCGTTCCACAATCATCCGTCCGGCGACCCGACGCCGAGCCCGGACGATGTGGAGCTGACGCGGCGGCTCGAGGCCGCGGGCGTGTTGATGGGAATCGATCTGGTCGATCACGTGGTGCTCGGGGACGGCCGGTACTGTAGCTTCAAGGAGACGGGGGTTTTGTAGTGGCGAAGGTGCTGTATTTCGACTGCTTCTCCGGCATTTCCGGCGACATGGCGCTCGGCGCGATGCTCGATGCCGGCCTGCCGATCGAAGCGTTGAAGGGCGCCCTCGGCAGCCTGGCGCTGCCCGGTGTGCACATCCACGCCCACAAGGTCCTCCGCGCCAATCTGTCGGCGACACACTTCGTCGTGCACGAGCACGATCACGCGGACGTGCACCACGAGCACTCCGCACCCGGCACCCAGCCCCACGCACCCGGCACCCAGCCCCACGCACCTGGCACCCAGCACCCCCATCATCATCCGCACCGATCCCTTCCCGAGATCTTCGCGCTGATCGACACGTCGGCGCTCTCGGCCACCGGCCGTGACCGCGCGAAAGCGCTGTTCCAGCGCCTCGCGGAGGCGGAGGCTGCCATCCATCAGATGCCGGTGGAAAAAGTTCACCTGCACGAAGTCGGCGCGCTGGACTCGATCATCGACATCGTCGGCATCGTGTTCGCGATGGAATGGGCCCGCGCGGACCGCGTGGTCTGCTCGCCGCTCAATGTCGGCGGCGGCATGGTGCAGTCCGCGCACGGACTCTTTCCGGTGCCGGCGCCGGCGACGGTCAAACTGCTGGGCAACGCACCGGTGTACAGCGGCGCCGTGCAGAAGGAACTGGTCACACCGACCGGTGCGCTGATTGTGTCGTCGTACGCGTCCGCCTTCGGACCGATCCCCGCGATGGCGATCGACCAGGTCGGGTACGGCGCCGGCACGCGCGACGATGGCACGACGCCCAATGTGCTGCGCGTGCTGATTGGCCGGGAGACGGATCGCCCGCTGGGCGACCGCGTGACCGTCGTCGAGTGCGAGATCGACGACATGAACCCGCAGATCTTCGGCGTGGTGATGGATCAGCTGTACGCCGCCGGCGCACTCGAGGTGTTCTACGTGCCGGTGCAGATGAAGAAGAACCGGCCGGGCACGCTGCTGACGGTGGTCGTGGCGCCCGAGCGGCGGACCGCGATCGCCGACGTCGTCTTTCGCGAGACGACCACGATCGGGCTGCGGTACTACGACGTGGATCGCGAGTGTCTCGATCGGGACATCGTCAACGTCGAGACGGTGATCGGCACGGTTCGCTTCAAGATCGCGCGCCGCAACGGCCGCGTGGTGAACGCCGTGCCAGAGTTCGAGGACTGCGCGAAGCTGGCCGCCGCCAACGACTTGTCCGTCAAGGAAGTGCAGGCCCTCGCGGTGCAAGCGTACGGAAGGGCCCAGTAGGGCGGGTCCTTTCGGAGAGACCTAGTAGGGCGCGTCCTTTTGGACCCGCCGGATTCCATGAAACGTTTCTTTCTGACGACCGCCATCGACTACGTGAACAGCCGGCCGCACCTCGGGACGGCGTACGAGAAGGTGTGCGCGGACGTCATCGCCCGCTACAAGCGGCTCCGCGGCTTCGACGTGCGGTTCCTGATGGGGAACGACGAGCACTCGCAGAACGTGTTCAAGAAGGCGGCGGAACAAGGACTCGATCCGCTCGCGTACTGCGATCAGATGGAGCAGGAGTTCCGGCGAACGTGGCGTCGGCTTGACGTGTCGTTCGACGATTTCATCCGGACGACAGAACCGCGGCACCGCGCCGGCGTGACGGATATCACCAACCGGATTCACGCGGCCGGCGACATCTACGAAGGCGTCTACGAGGGCTGGTACTGCGTCAGCTGCGAAGAATTCAAACAGGAGAAGGACCTCGTCAACGGCAACTGTCCGCTCCATCCGACGCTGAAGCCGGAGTGGATCAAGGAGAAGAATTACTTCTTCCGGTTGTCGAAGTATCAACAGCCGCTGCTCGATCACTTTGCGGCGCACCCCGAGTTCCTGCAGCCGGACGCCCGGAGGAACGAGATCCTCAGGCTGATCGAAGGTGGGCTTGTTGATATCTCGGTCAGCCGTGCCGGCCAGTCGTGGGGGATTCCGCTTCCGTTCGATCCGGGCAGCGTCGTCTACGTGTGGTTCGACGCCCTGATCAACTACGCATCCGCGGTTGGGCTGGGCGGCGACCAGGCAGAGTTCGAGCGCTGGTGGCCGGCCGATCTGCACGTCGTCGGCAAAGACATCACCCGGTTCCACGCCGTCATCTGGCCCGCGATGCTGATGAGCGCGAAGCTGCCGCTGCCGCGGCACGTCTTCGGCCACGGCTTCATGACGATGAACGGGCAGCGGATGAGCAAGACGCTCGGCACGATCATCGACCCGATCGTCGCGGCGGACCGCCTCGGCCACGACCCGCTGCGCCTCTACCTGGTGAAGGAAGTCAGCTTCGGCGGCGACGGGGACTTCTCGTGGGAGCGGTACGACGAGCGCTACAACGTCGATCTGGCGAATAATCTCGGGAACCTCGTCAGCCGGGTGACGTCGATGGCCGGTCGCTACCGCCAGGGCCGGCTGACGTCGACGGCTGCGGGCTCGGATCGGCTGGCGCGGCTGGCGGACACTGTCTGCGCGGACTACGCCCGGACGATGGACGCGTTCGCGCTGCACGAGGGCGCTGCGGCGGCGTATCGTCTCATCGACGCGACGAACGAGTACATCGCGTCGACCGCGCCGTGGACGCTGGCGAAGGATCCCGCGTCGGCCGATCGGCTGACGCAGGTGCTGTTCGATGCGGCGGAGGCCATCCGGCTGGCCGCCGTGCTGCTCGAACCGATCATGCCCACGTCGAGCCGCGAAATTCTGCGCCGCGTGGGCGCATCGCCGGACGCGCTGCTGTTCGAGCGCGATGGCCGCTGGCGCACCGACGGCGAACGTGTGCTGTTGCAGGAAGGTTCACTGTGGCCGCGCGTAGGGGCCGACCACCGCGCCGCAAATCGTGTAGGGGCCGACCCGCGTGTCGGCCCGACAAAGGAGCTGACGACCGTGAGTGATAACCCGTTACCGCCTGATGGCGCATCGCCGGGCGCGCACCCGGCACCAGCTGCGGCTGCACCCAGCACAGCACCCAGCACCTCTGCACCAGGCACGGCACCCAGCACCCCAGCACCCAGCACTTCAGCACCCGGTGGAGCACCCAGCACCCCAGCACTTGCGGCGGAGCGAATCTCGATTGACGACTTCATGAAGGTCGAGCTGCGCGTCGCGAAGGTGCTGACCGCCGAGCGCGTGCCGAAGTCGAACCGGCTGCTCAAACTGTCCGTGGACGTCGGGACCGAGCAGCGGACGCTCGTCGCCGGCATCGCAGAAGCCTACGAACCCGAGGCGCTCGTCGGCAAAACGGTCGTCATCGTGTTCAACCTCAAGCCGGCGAAGCTCATGGGTGTGGAGTCCAACGGCATGGTGCTGGCCGCCAGCCCGGACGGCGGCAAGCCGACGGTGGTGTCGTTCGAAACGCCGCCTCCGCCCGGCACGCGGGTCCGCTAGTCGTGCGACGGTTCCGCCACGTCTGCGCCGCGTGCCTCGTGGCGGTCGCCGTTGTTCCCGTCGCCGCGATCGCGCGACGTGTCACGCCGATCGCGCAGGCCGAAGGCCCTGAGGCTGCCGCGGCGCAGCGCTTCAAGGCAATCCGCGACGACCGCGTCCGGCTCGAGCGATTCCTGCGCGAGATGCCGAAGGGCGGCGACCTGCACGTGCATCTCTCCGGCGCGGTGTACGCGGAGAGTTATCTGCGGTGGGCGAGCGACGCCGGGCTGTGTCTGGTCACGGCGACGATGGCGCTCGCTCCACCCCAGCCTCCGTGCGACGTCGGCGCGGGCCGGCCGCCCGCGTCGACCGCCACCGAGGGCTCACCGCTCTACGACCAGGTCATCGACGCGTGGTCGATGCGCAACTGGCGTGACCGGAACGTGGCTCGCGGCGGGCGCGACCATTTCTTCGCCACGTTCGCGCGCTTCAATCTGGCAACGGGCCGCGTCGGCGACATGCTGGCCGAAGTGGTGTCGCGCGCGGCCGCCGAGCACGTCGCGTACATCGAGCTGATGCTCGCGACCGACGGCGGCGCGGCGGGGATGCGCGGCACGGCGGCGGGATGGAACGCTGACTATCGCCGGATGCGGGACCAGCTGATCAAGAACGGGTTCAGCGCCGTCCGCGCCGAGGCGCGGTCGAGACTGGACCAGGCGGAGGCGCGCGAGCGCGAGGTGCTGCACTGCAGCGCGAGCGACGCGGCGCCGGGCTGCGGCGTCACCGTGCGCTACGTCTCGCAGGTGTACCGGGCCGGGGCGCCGGAGCAGGTCTTCGCACAGATGCTGGCGGCCTTCGAGCTGGCCGCGGCCGATCCGCGCGTCGTCAGCCTCAACCTGGTCGCGCCGGAAGACGACCCGATCGCGATTCGCGACTTCTCGCAGCACATGCGGATGCTGGAGTTCTTGCACGCGCGTTACCCAGGCGTGCCGATCACGCTGCACGCGGGCGAACTCGCGCCCGGCATGGCCCCGCCCTCGGCGCTGCGGTCGCACATCCGCGACTCGGTCCGCATTGGACACGCGCGGCGAATCGGGCACGGCGTGGATGTGATGCAGGAACAGAATCCGCCGGCGCTGCTCCGCGAGCTGGCTTCACGCCACGTGCTCGTGGAGATTGCGCTCAGCAGCAACGATCTCATCCTGGGGATCAGCGGCAAGGCGCATCCGCTGGCGACGTACCTCCGGTACGGGGTCCCGGTCGCGATCGCGACCGACGATCCGGGCGTCGCGCGGTCGAGCCACACGCAGGAGTTCGTGCGCGCGGTCGAGGATCAGGGGCTGGACTACGTGACGATCAAGCGCCTCGTGCGAAACTCGCTCGAATATGCGTTCGCGGACCAGACGACGAGACGCCGCCTCCAGGCGCAGCTGGAGAACGAACTCACGGCGTTCGAGCGTCAGCAGCAGAACCACGAACCCTGAACCCCACGTGATCGACAGCCACTGTCACCTCGCCGACGAAGGCTTCGCCACCGATCTCGTCGCTGTGATCGACCGGGCCAAGAGCGCCGGACTCGAGCGCGCGCTGGTGATCCTCGAAGGCGGCAACCCGAAGGAAGCCGCGCAGGCGGCGCGCGTGCAGGCGCTGTGGCCAGAGGTGTGCGTGGCGATCGGCGTCCACCCGCATCAGGCGCACCGGTTCGCCGATCGCGCGCAGGACGCCGCGGCAGCCGTGCGGCGCCAGATCTCGGAGACGCCTTCCGTCCGGGCCATCGGCGAGATCGGCCTCGACTACCACTACGATTTCTCGCCGCGCGATGCGCAGTGCGCCGTGTTCCGAGCACAGGTCCATGTGGCGCGCGAGCAGAAGCTGCCTGTCGTCATCCACACGCGCGAGGCCGATGTCGATACGCTGGCGATCCTGCACGACGCCGGCGGCGGAGAAGCGCGCGGCGTCCTGCACTGCTTCACGGGTACGCAGGAACTCGCCGACGCGGCGCTGGATCTGGGGTTCTACCTGTCGTTCGCGGGCATCATTACGTTTCCGAAGGCCGGCGACCTGCGCGAGGTCGCGCGGCGCGTGCCCATGGACCGGCTGCTGACCGAGACCGACAGCCCGTTTCTGGCGCCGGTGCCGCATCGCGGGAAGCGGAACGAGCCCGCCTGGGTCGCCCATGTGGTCGAAGCGCTGGCGGGCCTCCACGACGTCGCGCCGCAGGCGATGGCCGAGCGTACGACGGCGAATTTCCACGAGTTATTTCGTCCGTAACGCTTTGACACCCTCTGCAAGTTGTGTTGTGATTGTTCGCGCTCACCAGAGTTTAACCGTGCAAAAGTCGTCGCTTGCCCTGTCGCAGATTTTCGAGCCGATCCGCGCCGACCTCGAGAAGGTGGACGTCGAATTCGGCCGGCACGTCCAGTCGCAGATCGAGCTGATCCCGCGCATCGGGCAGTACATCCGGACGAGCGGCGGGAAGCGCATCCGCCCGGCGCTGCTGCTGATGGCCTCGCGGCTGAGCGGCTACCAGGGCGACCGCGCGATCCTGTACGCAGCCGTCGTCGAGTTCATCCACACGGCGACGTTAGTGCACGACGACATCATCGACGACTCCGATCTGCGGCGCGGCCGGCTTGCCGTCCACTCGCGGTGGGGCAACGACATCACGGTGCTGCTCGGCGACTACCTGTACATCAAGTCGATGGCGCTGGCGCTCACGCACGACGAGCTCGAGATCATCCGGCAGCTGTGCGACGTCACACTCCGCATGATCGAGGGCGAGCTCTACCAGCTGACGAAAAACGGCGACGCGGACATCACCGAAGATCAGCACTTCGACATCATGCGGCGCAAGACGGCGTACCTGTTCGGCGGCTGCGCCCAGATCGGCGGCATGCTGAACAGGGTGTCGAGCGAGCACGAGCAGGCGCTGCGCGAGTATGGCTTCAACCTCGGGATGGCGTTCCAGCTCGTGGACGACCTGCTCGACTTCACCGGCGACGCCGAGGCGGTAGGAAAACCCATCGGCAGCGATCTCCGTGAAGGCAAGGTCACGCTTCCGCTGATCCACCTCCTGCGGCACGAGACCGACGGCGCCGGATCGCGCATCGTCCGCGAGGTCATCGCGTCGCGCGCCGTGACGAAGGAGACCTGGCACGAGCTGCTGCACCTGCTGAAAGAGCACAAGTCGATCGACTACGCGCAGCGCAAGGCCGAAGACTTCGCCGAGACGGCGAAGAAGCCGCTCTACGCGTTTTCGTCCAGCGCCGAACGCGACGCCCTTCTCGCGCTGCCGGACTACGTCCTGTCGCGGGACCGGTGACGCCGATCGCCGACCGCGTCCGCGAACTCCGCGACGCCATCCGGCACCACGAAGAGCGCTACTACATCCACAACGCCCCGGAGATCTCCGACGAGGCGTTCGACCGCCTGCTCCACGAGCTGGAGCATCTGGAGGCCGAGCATCCCGAGCTCGTCACGCCCGACTCGCCCACGCAGCGCGTGGCCGGCCGCCCGGCCGAGGGCTTCGCGACTGTGGAGCACCTCGTCCCGATGCTCAGCCTCGACAATGCCTACAACGAAGAAGAACTGCGGGCCTTCGACGAGCGCGTGCGCAAGGGCGCGGAGCCGGGCGAGGCGCCGGTGGCGTACGTCGCGGAGCTGAAGATCGACGGCCTCAGCATCGCGCTGACCTACGACGACGGCCGGCTCGTCCGCGGCGCGACGCGCGGCGACGGCTCGCGCGGCGAGGACGTGACGATCAATGTCCGGACGATTCGGGCGATTCCGCTCGCGCTCCGGAACGGTCCGCCCGGGCGGATCGAGATTCGCGGGGAGGTCTACCTGCCGCGCGCGGCGTTCGACCGGATGAACCGGGAGATGGAGGCGGCGGGCGAGCCGCTCTACGCGAATCCACGGAACACCGCCGCCGGTACGATGCGCAATCTCGATCCCGCGCTCGTCTCGAAGCGCGGCCTATCTGCGTTCATGTATCAGGTTGTCACTGGTGCCAGTCACCTGCCTGTCACCTACCAGGCACCGGAGACACATGCCGCCACGCTGACGGCGATGCGCGACTGGAGCCTGCCGGTCGAGCCGCACTGGCGCCGCTGCGAGGACATCAACGCCGTCGTGGCGTTCTGCGCCGAGTGGGCGGACGGACGCCGCACACTGGAGTTCGAGACCGACGGCGTCGTTATTAAGGTGGACGATCTCGCGCTGCGCGAGAAGCTCGGCGCCACCGCCAAGTTCCCGCGCTGGGCGACCGCCTTCAAGTTCCCCGCGCAGCAGGCGCACACGGTCCTTCGACGCATTCTCGTCAGCGTAGGGCGTACCGGCGCAGCGACGCCGTACGCCGAGCTCGAGCCCGTCTTGCTCGCCGGCTCGACCATCTCGATGGCCACGCTCCACAACGCGGACGATGTGGCGCGGAAGGGTGTCCGGGACGGAGACACGGTCGTCATCGAAAAGGGCGGCGACGTGATCCCGAAGGTCGTGGCGCCCATCCTCAGCCTCCGGCCGCCGGACTCCGTGCCCTGGGTCATGCCCACGCGGTGCCCAGTGTGCGACAGCGTGCTCCGTCGCGACGAGGAGGAAGTCGTGTGGCGGTGCGAAAACCTGTCGTGTCCGGCGAGGATCGTGGGGAGCCTCGTCCACTTCGCGTCGCGGACCGCGATGAACGTCGAGGGGCTCGGCGCGTCGCTCGTCGATCAGCTGATCGCGCAGGGACTCGTTCGCGACTTCGCGGATCTCTATGCGCTGACGGTCGACCAGCTCGAGCCGCTCGTCGTCGCGCCCCGCGATCCGAAGTCCGACCGCGCCGTGCCGCGCAAGCTCGGCAAGGTCGGGCGCAACGTCGTCGACCAAATCGCACGCAGCAAGTCGAACGATCTGTCCCGGCTCATCTATGCGCTCGGCATCCGTCACGTCGGCGAGAAGGTGGCGGCGACGCTCGCGCGCTATTTCAGAACGATGGACCAGTTGCGAGCAGCGCCGGTCGAGGCCCTGCAGACCGCGCCCGAGATTGGCCCGGTGGTCGCGGCGTCCGTTCGCGCGTTCTTCGACGAACCGCGCAACGGCGTCCTTATCGACCGTCTACGCGACGCCGGCGTCAACATGACGAGTCAGGCGCCCGAGCCGACCGACGTGCCGGGACCGCTGGCGGGGAAGACGTTCGTCCTGACCGGCACGATGGCGTCGATGACCCGCGAACAGGCCACCGAAGCGCTCGAGCGGCTCGGCGCGAAGGTGTCCGCCTCCGTGAGCAAGAAGACCAGCTACGTGGTGTACGGCGAAGAGGCCGGCACCAAGCTCGAAAAAGCGCAGAAGCTCGGCGTCGAAACGCTGGATGAGGCGCAGTTCCACGCTCTTATAATGAAGAGCACTCGGAACCAGGAACCCTGAACCCTGAACCAGGTACCCTGAACCCGATTTCATGTCCCGTCGCTTCACCCTCGTCTCCGTCGCGCTGACCGCCGTCGTCTCGTTCCTCGTGGGCGCCATCTTCGCCGGCGGGAACTCGCGGTCGTCCATCGCCGTCGGTGCGCCGCAGAAGCCCGCGCCCACGCGATCCGCGTCGCGCGCGGCCGGCGCCGCGGGGGCAGTCTCGATCGTCAACTTCGCCGACGTCGTCGAGCGGCTGAATCCGGCGGTCGTCAATATCGAGGCGACCGCGCGAGGACGGGACACGCGGCGCCGGAACGCCGATCCCGACGCGCCACGCCGCGGCGCCGGCACCGGCTTCATCATCGACGCCGACGGCAGCATCCTGACGAATCACCACGTCGTGGATCGCGCCGAGCGCATCACGGTCAAGCTGTCCGACGGCCGGACGTTGCTGGCGCATGTCGTCGGCACCGATGCGGACACCGACATCGCGCTCATCAAGATCGACGGCCAGGCCGGACTGCCGGTTGCGCCGCTGGGCGACTCGACGACGCTCCGCATGGGCGAGTGGCTGTGCGCAATCGGCAACCCGCTCGGCTTCGAGCACACGGTCACGGTCGGCGTCGTCAGCTTTCTCGGCCGCAAGCTCTTCGACCAGAGCCTCGACAACTACATCCAGACCGACGCGGCGATCAACTTCGGCAACAGCGGCGGCCCGCTGATCAACGCGCGCGGCGAAGTTGTCGGCATCAACGCCGCGATCAGCTCACGCGCGAGCAGCATCGGCTTCGCCGTGCCGATCGCCACGGCCAGCGCGATCCTTCCGCAGCTGCGCGCGCGCGGGAAAGTCAGCCGAGGCTACATCGGCGTCGGCCTGCGCGACGTTGACCCGGATCTCGAACGCTCGCTCAAGCTTCCCGTGCACCAAGGCGCGATGGTCCAGGATGTGATCGCCGGCTCGCCGGCGGATCGCGCCGGCGTGCAGCCCTACGACGTCATCGTGTCCTTCGACGACCAGGCCATCGCCAACGACGACGTGCTGATCCGCAGCATCTCGTCGCACGCGCCGGGATCGGCGGCGCGGGTGCAGATCGTGCGCGACGGTCGCCCGCAGACCGTGACGGTCAAGCTGACCGAGCGCGCGCCGCGCGAAAAGCCTGACGCGCGGGCCGAGCCGGCGTCCGGGGATCGGCCGCGGCCCGATCCGGACGGCTTCCCGCTCGGCCTCAACGTGCGGGACCTCGATCGCCAGACGATCGACAAGCTCGAGCTGCGGCGGCCGGGGCGGGGCGTCTTGATCGCCCGCGTCGAGCCGGCGAGCGCGGCGTATGACTCCGGCATCGAGCGCAACACGGTCCTGCTCGAGATCAACCGGCAGCGCGTCGATTCGGCGAGCGACTTCCGGCGGCTCGTGCGCGCCGCCCGCCCCGGCGAGATCCTCGCCCTCTACATCTACGCCCCTGAGGTGGACCAGCATCAGGTGAAGACCGTCCGGGTGGAAAACCGCTAAATGGCCAAGCCACGCATTCTCGTCATCGACGATGAAGCGGCGATCCGCGATTCGCTGAAGATGACGCTCGAGTACGAAGGATACGAATTCATCGGCGCCGCGACGGGCCAGGAAGGGCTGACCCTGGCCGAGCGGGACAATCCCGATCTCGTTCTCCTCGACGTGAAGATGCCCGGCATGGACGGGCTCGAGGTGCTCGACCGCCTCCGCAACATGAACGAAACCCTGCCCGTCGTCGTCGTGTCGGGGCACGGCACGATCAGCACGGCTGTCGAGGCGACGAAGAAAGGCGCGTTCGACTTCATCGAGAAGCCGTTCGCCAGCGAGCGCGTCCTGGTCAGCCTGCGCAACGCGCTCGACCAGCGGCAGCTGCGCGACGAGAACCGGTCGCTCAAGAAAGAGGTCGAAGTCCGGCATCAGATGATCGGCGACAGCCAGGGCCTGAAGCAGGTCATGGCGGCCGTCGGCCGCGCGGCGCCGACCAACGCCACGGTGCTGATCCAGGGCGAAAGCGGCGTCGGCAAGGAACTCGTGGCGCGGACCATTCACCGCAACAGCCTGCGCAGCCGCGAGCGCTTCATTCAAGTCAACTGCGCGGCGATCCCCGAGGAGCTGATCGAATCCGAGCTGTTCGGGCACGAGAAGGGATCGTTCACCGGAGCGACCGAGAAACAGGTCGGGAAGTTCGAGCAGGCGGACCGCGGGACGATCTTCCTCGACGAAGTTGGCGACATGAGCCAGAAGACGCAGGCCAAGGTGCTCCGCGTGCTGCAGGAAGGCGAAGTCGAGCGCCTCGGGTCGGCGCGGACCATCAAGGTCGACGTGCGCGTGATTGCCGCGACGAACAAGAACCTTGAGGAGGAGATCGAGAAGGGCGGCTTCCGCGAGGACCTGTATTTCCGGCTCGCGGTGATTCCGATTCACGTGCCGCCGCTGCGCGAGCGGCCCGAGGACGTGCCGGCGCTCGTGCGGCACTACATGGAGTACTTCAGCCGGCAGAACAACGTCCGGCCCAAGCGCATTTCGTCGGTCGCGCTCGACGCGCTGTCGCGGTACCGCTGGAAGGGCAATATCCGCGAACTGCGCAACACGGTCGAGCGGCTCATCATCATGACAGGCGCCGACACGATCGATCTCGCGGACTTGCCCGAAAGCGTGCGATCGCCATCCGCCGGGCCTGCCCCGCCGAAGCTGACGGGCGACAGCGATTCGGCGAAGGCGGGGACGTTGCGCGAGTTCAAGGAGAACGCCGAGCGGGCGTTCCTCGTCGGCAAGCTGCGCGAGAACGGCTGGAACATCTCGAAGACCGCCGAGGTCATCGGGACGCCTCGCAGCAACCTCTACAAGAAGCTCGAGCAGTATCAGATTACGCAGGAGTCCGACGGGTAGGCGTCCTGCCTTCCCGCCCATGTACAATGGATCCCGTCGCAGCAAGCTGGACGATCGCCGCCGCGCAAGCGGGGGAGGAAAGTCCGAACTCCGGAGGGCAGTGCGCCGGGTAACGCCCGGTCGGGGCAACTCGAAGGACAGTGGCACAGAAAATATACCGCCCGCCTCGGCCCGCTTCGCGGGCTTCGGCGAGTAAGGGTGAAAAGGTGCGGTAAGAGCGCACCGCGCCCGTGGTAACACGGGTGGCAGGCAAAACCCCGCACGGAGCAAGACCAAATAGGGAGGCGCTTTAGGACGGCCCGTCCGAAGCCTCCGGGTCGGTCGCTTGATCTCGCCAGCGATGGCGAGGCTAGAGGAATGATCGTCACGCCAAAGCCCCGCCTGCGCACCGCAAGGTGCGACGGCGTGGGCGAAGGCGGACAGAATTCGGCTTATGGCTTGCTGCGACACTTACTTCTCAGTTTTCTCTTTTCACTTTTGAGTTTATGCGCCGCGCGCTTCCGTTCCTCGGTGCCGTTCTTGCTGTCGTCGCGCTCGGCGCTCAGCAGCCGCCGGGTCAAATCCGGCCGCGGCCCGCTGAAGGGCGGCAACCCGAGTTTCCGCCGCCGAACATCCGCGAGTACAAGCCCAAGTCGCTGCTGGTCACTCCGCAGCATCCGGTCCCGAAAGCGAAGTATCCGGTCGTCGATATTCACAGCCATCAGCCGACGCCGATTTCCGCCGCCGAGTACGACCGCGTGATGAAAGGGATGGAGGACAACAACCTCCGGATCCTCGTCAACTTGAGCGGCGGCTCGGGCAGCCAGTTGCGCCGCGGCGTTGAGGCGCTGCGGGCGAGCAGGTACAAGGACCGCATGGTCCTGTTCGCCAACGTGAATTTCCGCGACGTCGGCGCCGGCTTCGGCGCGAAGGCGGCCGCGCAACTCGAGGCGGACATCAAGGCCGGCGCCACGGGCCTGAAGATCTTCAAGGATCTCGGGATGTTCGACACGAAGCGCGACGGGAGCCGCCTGAAAGTGGACGACCCCGAGCTCGATCCCGTCTGGGACGTCTGCGGGCGCATGAACGTTCCGGTCCTGATTCATATTGCCGAGCCGCCGGCGTTCTTCGATCCGCTGGACTTCAACAACGAGCGCTGGCTCGAACTGGCGCTGTATCCCGATCGCCGACATCAGACCGGCGTGCGCTTCGAGACGCTGATGACCGAGCGGAACAACATGGTCAAGCGGCACCCGAACACGAAGTTCATCCTGGCGCATTTCGGGTGGCACGCGAACGACCTCGCGCGGGCCGGGAAGCTGCTCGACGAGAACCCGAACGTGTACTACGATGTCGCGGCGGTGCTGTACGACTTCGGCCGGCAGCCGCGCGCGTCCCACGAATTCTTCATCAAGTACCAGGACCGGATTCTGTTCGGCAAGGACAGCTACCAGCCCGACGAGTATCCGTACTACTGGCGCGTGTTCGAGACCAACGACGAGTACTTCGACTACTACCGCGATTACCACGCGTTCTGGAAGCTGTACGGCATCGGGTTGCCCGATCCCGTTCTGAAGAAGCTGTACTACCAGAACGCGCTGAAGCTCACGCCCGGTCTGTCGAAGGCCGGTTTCCCGCAGTAGCGAATTGTCTCCAGTGCCTGTCACCTACCTGTCACCTACCAGTCACCGTATGGCTTCGTACCTCGTAACCGGCGGCGCCGGGTTCATTGGTTCGCACCTCACCGAGGAGCTTGTCCGTCGCGGCCACCGCGTGCGCGTCGTCGATAGTCTCGTGACCGGCAAGCGCCGCAACCTCGAACACCTGAGCGGCGTGGAATTCATCGAGGGCGATCTCGCGGAGATGTCGGTGGCCGAGAAGTCCGTCGCGGGGATGGACTACGTGCTGCACCAGGCGGCGATTCCGTCGGTGCCGAGATCGGTGAACGACCCGATCAAGTCGCATCGTGCCAACCTGGACGCGACGCTCAACGTGCTGGTCGCCGCGCGCGACGCGAAGGTCAAGCGCCTCGTCTTCGCCGGATCCTCATCCGAGTACGGCAACACGCCGACGCTGCCCAAGCGCGAGGACATGCCGGCGAACCCGCTGTCGCCCTACGCGCTGCAGAAGAACGCGGCGGTCGTCTACTGCCAGCTCTTCACGAAGCTCTACGGCTTCGAGACCGTGTCGATCCGCTACTTCAATGTCTTCGGTCCGCGGCAGGATCCCGGGTCGCCGTACTCGGGCGTCATCTCGCTCTTCGCGACGGCCCTCCTGGCCGGCAAGCAGCCGGTCATCTACGGCGATGGCGAGCAGACCCGCGACTTCACCTACATCGCGAACGTCGTCGACGGCGTCCTGCGGGCGTGCGAGGCGCCGAAGGCGGCGGGCGAGATCATCAACGTCGCGACTGGAGGCCGCATCTCGCTGAATGAGTTGCTGAGGGTGATGAACCGCCTCGCCGGGACGAACCTGCAAGCGATCCACAAGGAGCCGCGCTCCGGCGACGTCAAGGATTCGCAGGCCGATGTCACGAAGGCCAAAACGCTCCTCGGCTATACGCCCATCGTCTCGTTCGTAGACGGTCTGAAGAAGACGCTCGACTGGTGCCGGCAGGAAGCCGGCGCCTCCGCCGGATGTTAGCCGATCAGCCGCGCGATCCCAGCGCCGACGACGAGCAGCGCCGTCTGACCGAATGCTGCGATCACGCTCCAGATCTTCAGCCGCGTCAGCACGTGCGCCACGCCGACCGAGGCGTCGGCGATCGACTCGGGATGCGTGAGCAGACCCGCCAGCACGACGTCCTCCGCCAGATCGATCGCGAGATACACCACAGGAATCAGGACAAACAGCCAGGCGATCGGCGTCAGCGCACCCACGGACTGTGCCGACGTCATCGAGGCGGATGCGAGGAACGCCGCCAGAAACGCCATGAAGAACAAGTCGAGCGGGAAGAGCGTCGGCATCACGTATCGCGCGGCGTACCTCGGCTCCGCCTTCACCCAATCCGCGAGTTGCACCTTCGTGTAGCCCGCGCTCGTCTCGAGCCAGCGCCGCGGCCTGGTCGAACCCTCCCACGACGGCACAACTCTCCCAATCGCGTACACGATGACCGTCGCGGCGAGAAGAAGGAGCGGCAGCCTCACGACCGCACCGCCGTCTGCTCGGCTCCGGCGCGCGCCTCGGCCCGGGCGACGGCATGGGCCCGCTTCAGGGATTTCCGAAGCTCCGGCTGATGCGGATGCCAGAACGCGGAGAACGTGTCGCGCATCCGCCGATCGACCCACCGCGAGACGAGCGTGGCGACGTCGAACGCGGCGACGGCGCCGCCGACCGGCCAGAGGATCCACCAGTGCCACTCGAGGTGCCGATGCTCGACGGCGTCGAAGCCGACGGCGCCTGCCAGGTACGCGAGAACGGCCCACCCGGCAACGAACATCCAATACGAGCCGTCGCCTAGCCGGATCTCGGCCTTGACGCTGTCGAGCGGGTAGCCGCCAGCCTCGTGCGCGCGGTCGATCACGCTCTTGATGGCGTCAGCGCGATCCTGGAGGATGCCCGCCTTACGCTGACGCGCAACGGGATCGTCATCGGACGGCGGAGTGAATGCGACGGTCGCGCCGGGAGGCACGTTCCCAGGCGCGTAGTCGTCGGTGCCGTGCGCGATCCGTTCGGCCACGGTCAAGTGAATACAGGGACTGATCCCGCTGAGCGTGCAGTAATTGCGCACGTCGCGCGGCGCCCAGCGGTAGAACAGGCCGAGCCCGGCGCGCGGGTTGTACATCATGTCGTCCACGCTGGCGTGGCCGCGGAAGATCTGGTTGTCCAGCGCCTGCAGGCGGAGGTGATGCGTCTCCGCGTGGGCGAGCATCCAGTCCAGCGCGACGAGCGACATGCCCTGCTTCGGGTAGCCGCCGCCGACGTTGGAGTGCACGCCCGCGAACCAGACCTGCTCGATGCGCTCGGCGTCCTCCGGCGTCAGTTGCCACAGTACCGGTTCGAACGCGCGCCGGTCATCGTCGAGCGACAGCGCATGACAGGCGTGCTGCACATGGGCGCCCAGAAGACGATCGGGAAACTTGAACTGGTACATCCAGGTGTTCACGAAGTCGGCGATCGCAAAGGGAAGACCGACGGCGTCCACCGTGTCCCACACGCCGACGAACTCGATCGGCACCGTGTCATGATGCTGGCGTGAGTCCTTGAACTGCCGCACACGCGTCGGGCCGTCGGCGCTGCCGGTCAGGCGGATGAGGCTCTTGGTCAGGTTGCTGTCGTAGTAGGCGCGGTACGCGCGGTACGCGTCATCGACCGCTGTGCGCAGGGCGGTGTACGTCGGGAAACTCTCGCCCTTGAGCACGCCGCACTTGCCTATCATGTCCGCGAGCGTGCGGACCGTGAACGCGCCGCGGCTGAAGCCGAAGAGGTAGATGCGGTCGCCGGGATCGTACACGCGTGAGAGCTCGCGGTAGAGCTGCTTGACGTTCGCCGACAGGCCGTACCCCGTCGCGTTGCCCAGCATCTTGACGAACGCCGATCCATGCGTGCCGACGCCATCATCGTAAAACGCGAGCTGCGCATCGAGCTCCGGGTTTGTCCGGTACTCGTTGAGATCCACGGCCTCGAAGAGCTTGAAGACGTTTGTCCCGCGCCCTTTGATGTCGGCGTTGCCCGTGCCGTCCGAGCAAAGAATGATGTTCTTCGCCATCGCGCGTCGCATGATGCGGTGACGCGCGCACGACTGCAAGCGGATTCTGACCGGCCAACCGATTAGCCGACGCGGCCAATACACACGGCTATCTCGTGACGCAACTGCCGGCGTCACTTTGTGACCCGTGCCGTTCGGGTTTTCCGCGCCGGCGCAACGCACTCTCTCATCTCCTCTCGCATCAGGCAATTCCGGCGACGCCTGCGATTCCAGCGAATCGGCGCGGTCCTTGCGGTGAAGCCCGCGACTCTGGTTCGGCACATCCCGGCGCCTGGGGCCCGACCTCCTTTGCGTGTCCGGCAGCCGGCCAGAGTCCTCACTCACAAGGAGGCTCCGATGATTCGCACCGTGTTGTCGCTCGTCGCTCTCGTGTCGTTGCTCGCCAGCCAGCCGCAGACCATCGCCGCGCAGAGCAAGGCCGGCCCGTCTGCCGCGCCGAAAGCCGCGGCCGGCGCAGTGGTCAACATCAACACCGCGTCCGCGTCGGACTTCGAATCGCTGCCCGGCATCGGCGCGAAGACCGCCGCGCGCATCGTCGAGTACCGCCAGAAGAACGGGCCGTTCAAGAAGGTCGAAGAGCTGATGAACGTCCGGGGCGTCGGCGAGAAGAACTTCCTCAAGCTGAAGCCGCAACTCACGATCTCGGCTGCGAAGGTCGATCACGAGCAGCGGCAGGACTGATCGACCGGGCCCGGCCGGGTCGACTGGCCGGGCCCGGAGCGTCCCCATGACCTGGCGGTCGCCGGCCTTCGGGTACTCGCTGGTCGATCTGCTCTTCGGCGTGGGCCTCGCGATCACGCTCTCCAGCATCGCCGTCCCGCAGATTCTTCCAGAAGTGGACGACGCGCGGGCGGCGGGCGCGGCGCGGTACATTGCCGGCCGACTGCAACAAGCACGAATGGAGGCGGTCCGTCGTTCCGCGACAGTCGCCCTCCATTTCGTCGCGGCGGGCCAAGGATTCAGCTACGGCGTGTACGTGGATGGAAATGGCAACGGCGTCCGCATCCGGGAGATCGCGACCGGTGTAGACCGGCGCCTCGGATCGCTGGAGCGGCTCGGCGATCAGTTTACGGGCGTGGACTTCGGCACTCTGCCCGGACTGCCGCCGGTCGAGCCGGGCAGTCCGCCGCCCGGAAACGATCCCGTGCGACTCGGGGTCAGCAATCTCGCAAGCTTCTCGGCCGTCGGCACCGCGACGTCCGGCAGCCTGTACATCCGCGGCCGGCGGAACGCGCAATACGTAGTACGGCTGTTTGGTGACACGGGAAAGACGCGCATTCTGAAATTCGACGCGCGTTCCAGAAGATGGCAGCCGCTATGAGCGCGGTGAGAAAGATGAACGCGGCCGATGTGGCAGTGGAGCGTCGCACGGCGCCGCGGCTCTGCGAGGCTGCATCGCACGGAATCTCAGCGGTCAGGGTCCGGCCTGGCCACCACGCGGATCTTCTCGACGTCGCGGCCGGCGGCGCACTGGTCGAGACGACATGCCGGCTCTTGCCAGGCGCGGCTGTGGAACTGCACATGGAAACCAACTCCGGCAAGACGACGATTCGGGGGCGCGTCGTGAGGTGCGAGGTCTCGAGACTGTTCCCGGCGCCGGTCTGGTATCGCGGCGCCGTGCAGTTCGATCGGCATCTCCCGTGGCGCCTCGAGGAGAACGGGTATGGCCTGCCCGGCACGGAACGTTCGGCGCGTGGTGAGACGCGGGTCGCAGCTACCCACGAGGTGATTTGAAGTGTCCGCCATCCTTACGAATTCCCAAGATATTTGCGGCCCCAGTGGGGTGGGTTGTCTGGCATCGACTTTGGACGTGGGCGCGCGACTTCGCCCAGGAGTGCTCACATGATCGTTGCGGCGGCCGCCCACAGACTTCGCACCCACGCACACATTCCGCGCCAGCGCGAACGACGCGAAGCGCTCGGCACGCTGCTCGGTGCGCTCATGCGGGCGTTCGATCGCCAGCCGGATATCTCGCTGATGCGCGGCGCCTTCGAAGAGATGGTCCGCCGCCTTCTGCCGCTCAAGACCGTGCAGCTGCGCGACGGCGGTCTGTGGGCCACGCGGCTCGAAGGCGTCGCCGGTGTGGAGTCGGTGGCGCTCGAAGTGCCGAGCGCCGATCCGCTGTCGCCGGGCGTGCTCGAGGCGACGTTCGACCCGGAGTGCGGTTTGGGCGAGTGGGATTTTCAGATGCTGGGCATCTGCGCGCAGATCGGAGCGCTCGTGCTCGAACTCGAGCGTTCGCGGCTTCAACTGGCACGCGCCGGCTTGTTCGGCACGAACCGCCCGCGCCGAGTGGGCGCGACGCCGCTCATCGGTTCGACAGCCGTCATGCAAACGCTGCGGTCCACGATCGAGCGCGCGGCAGCGACGGATTTCACCATCCTGCTCGAGGGCGAGAGCGGTGTCGGCAAGGAGCTCGTCGCCCGCCAGATCCACGACCTCAGCCGGCGGCGCAATGGGCCATTCGTCGCCATCAACTGCGCGGCGCTTGTCGAAACGCTCCTGGAAGCCGAGCTCTTCGGCATCGAGGACCGCACGGCGACCGGTGTCCGCGGACGACCGGGCAAGTTCGAGGCGGCTGATGGAGGCACGCTATTTCTCGACGAGGTCTCGGATCTGTCGGCGTCGGCACAGGCGAAGCTGCTGCGCGCGATTCAGGATCTCGCGGTCGAACGCGTGGGCGGGCAGGGCGCGCACCGCGTGGACATCCGGATCATCGCCGCCACCAATCGCGGGCTCGCGGCGCTGGTCGAACAGAAGCGATTTCGTCCGGACCTGTTCTACCGGCTGAGCGGTGTAGACGTGCGCGTGCCGGCGTTGCGGGAGCGCCGGGCGGACATCCTCGAACTGGCGGACTACTTTCTCGACCGGCACCGCGCGACGCGGCCGCTGCAGCTGTCTCCAGGCGCGGCAGATGCGCTCATCACCTACGACTGGCCAGGCAATGTCCGCGAGCTCGAGCGGCTCACGGAGCGCGCCGTGACACTGGCGACGACCGACGTCATCGAGCTCGACGACCTGCCGCCGGCAGTGTGCCGCGATTATGCGACAGCCCTCGCCCCGTCGGTCAGCCGTGACGAGACGCTGCGCACCTGGGCGAGCCGCTACGCACGGCTGATGCTGGACAAGTGCCATGGCAACAAACGCGAAGCCTCAGAGCTGCTGGGGATCAGCTATCACACGCTGCAGGCGTACTTGAGGCATCCGATCCACGAGCCGCCGGCGCATCAACCACCGGCGACAGTGGCAGAGCCTGAGGACGATCGGGAGCAGCCGGTGATGACCATGGGGTCGGTGGTCTAGAAGAGCGAGTCAACACGGTGAAAACCGTGGCGCCGTGGCGGCGCAGTACGCGCCGCTCGCGCCGGGCGTTTCCGGCGAAATTGGCGGACGAGAACGGGGCAGCACGTCGCTGCGGGGTCGCATGTTCGCTTTGTGCGGGCTCACCAGGCCCGCATCCGGAGGTCTCTATGCGATTCATTGTCCCGAAACGGCTGGTGCAGCTGGCGCCCGCGTTCCTGGCGGCGCTGGTCTTCCTGAGCGACGCCAGGCCGGCACGCGCGGATATCACGTGCTTCCAGGATCTGCGTGGATGCTATGTACGCGCGGCCAGCGCCGACTCGTGGTTCGGCATGTGGCTGATGGGCATGGACTGCGAGCTCGCGTTCACCGACTGCACGCGTCGCGCGATCGTGGGCCGCTAAAGGCCGCGAAAGGAGCGTCCCGGGCGAGACCACGTGTCTCGCCCGGGCTGCATGTGATGGCAATGATTGCCGCGTGGCTCGTCTCGCTCTTAACGGTCGCCGGCGCTGCCGCCGCGGAACTGCGCAGCGCCACACTTACCAAGCCAGGTCTGGTGCCCGACGCGCTCATCGTCGGCCGGGCCACATGCGGCTGGAAATCGTGGCTGCTCACCGAAACACCGGAACTCATCGAGATCAAGATTGGCGTGTGGACACCTGCCATCCGCCCCATTGGCGGCCTGAAGCCGGCTGAGCGGGTCTGGGGCCTTGCGTGTTTGTCGGACGGTTCGCTCTGGACGCTGGCCACGCCCCGGACGGTGGCGCGCATTGAGCCGGGCGGACAGATCGTCGAACGGGTCGACGTCGTACTCCCACGTATCGCGGTCTTCGGGGCCGGCGACCGGCTGCTGTTCCAGCAACTGCCGCTGGCGCCCGGCGCCGCGGCGTTGGCTACGAGTCCGCCGCGGCAACCGCAAACGGTGCACGCCTGGCCAGGTCTCATCGGCCGGACGGCGCGCACGCGCGAAGATCAGCTGGCACGCAACCTCGTCAACTGCGGCATCGGTGTCGCCGCCTTGGTGCCGTGCTGGTTCGCCGACGACCGGCAGTTCACAGTGTCGGACGGCTCGAACGGCCGCCGAATCGGATTCGCGCCGCTCAGCTCGGCGAATGTCGATTCAGCCGCACCGATCTGGGATGTGGCGCTGGTGGACGCAAACCGTTTCTGGCTGTTGACGAGCGCACCGCGCCGATCAGCGACCCGGACTGGCGGCGGGCGTCTGTACTGGTCCGATACGGGCCGGCCACTTCTCGCGCTCGATCTTACGCCGCTCGCTCGGGTCGTGGTCACCGCCAGTGAGACCCGGTGTGTAGTCGTGACGATTGCGGGCGCGCTGATGGAAATCGGGGTGACGCGATGAGACCGTCTGTCGCGAGGTTCTTCGCGCTTCTTCTTCGACCGCGGCTGTCCGATCTCGTCGTCGCGTGCCTCGTCCTGACGCTCGGCGGGTACCTCGAGTGGATCTATCCCGGCGGTTTCGATCAGGCGGTCGCGATTGCGCTGTTCCTGCAGCTGTTCTCTGCCTCGACCGGGTATCGTGAGCGCCTGAGACGCGGCCATTTCGATGCGGTTCTCGCGGGCCGCAAAGACCGATGGCGTGTCGCCTTCGTTCACTGGTCCATGTCCGTGGGACTGGGGCTGTCGGTCTGGCTGGCGCTCGGTGCGATCGATCTTGCCGGCCGGGCTGGACACGTGCCCACTGCGTTCAGCGCTGCCGGGTTGGTCGTTGTGCTCTACGCGTCGACGGTCGTGTGGACTGTCACCCTTCCGCTCCCGAGGTATAGCGGCGCGATCCTTTGGCTGGCGCTCCTCTTCGGCCTCGGAGCGACGCATGGGCTTCAGGCGCTGCGTCAGACGTACAGCGCCGCCGCGGGATCCTGGAGCGACACCCTTCACGCGGCCGGCAGCACGCTGATCTGTCCCGTTTTCCTGCTGGTCGATTCTGCCTCGGCTGGCACGCGGATCCTGTCGCTTGTCGTTTTGGCAACGGTGGCCATATGGCTAATCGGTGCCGTGATGATCCGCCGCTTCGACGGCGTGCTGACGGAGTCCTAAATGGCGGTCGCTGAACTCCGCGGCGTATCCAGGCTTCATGGCCGTCGTCTGGTTCTGGAAGACGTCAGCCTCTCGATACAGGCAGGAGAGATTCTCGGGCTCGTCGGTCCGAATGGCGCCGGCAAAACCACGCTGCTGCGGATTCTTGCCCTGCTGCTGCGGCCTTCGGCCGGTTGCGTGACCCTGGAGAATCCCGACTGCCTGTCCTACTACGGAGGCGAGCAGACGCTGCCTCCCGAGGTAACGGCGACACGGTGGCTCAAGTTGTGGTTGAGGGAACCGATGAACGGAACAGGGTCGCGTCGCCTCGCCGTTCTGTCGCGCGGCACTCGGCAGCAGGTTGGCCTTCAGGCCGCGCTGGCTGATTCTTCGTCGCGTCTTCTACTCCTTGATGAACCGTGGGAGGGACTCGACCCCGACGCCAGTCGCTGGCTGTCGCAGGCGATGATCGAGAAGCGCGCCGCCGGCGCCGGCATCCTCGTCTCCTCGCACCGCATTCACGATCTCGCGGACGTGTGCGACCGCTGCGTCTTCCTTGTCGGCGGACGCCTCGTCGGCGATCCCGTGCAGTGTCACGGTCTGGCAGACCGGTCGTCGGCGCTCTTCGACGCCTTCGATCGCGCGAAAGCACGCAGATGAAACGCTGGCTGATGCTCGTGGGGGTCGCCGTCGCACAGCTTGAGGCCGCCCAGAGCAGCACGCTCTCGGGTGTGATTCCGCGTGAACTGGGCTCGGTGTCGTACGTCGCGTGGATTTCCGCCGACGCCGATCAGGACGATATCAGCTGCGCGGTCGACGCGGCTGACGTGTGGCGCTGCGAGCGGGTACCTGCTGGCGCGCGAGGGCTTGTCGCAATCGTTGGCGCCAATGGGGAGGTCGCGGCTGTGCCAGCCGGCTACGGGGGGGCCGCGGGGTCATCCCTGGTCGGCGCCTGGGGACGAATCGTGAGGCTCACGGCCGGCGGCGCCGGGCCAGACGACCTTCACGACATCGCAGCGAGCGCGTGGAAGCCCGAGCGCCCGCCGACGCGGGCGTCGACACGCCGCTTCTCGCCAATCCCTGAAACCGGCGTGACCGTGGTTCGCGTCGGGCCGACGGCATTCTGGGTCACAGGTGGCGCGGCGGATCCGGACGCGTTCGTGCGGTTCGACGGACCGGCGATCGCAACGCTTCGCGTCTCGACGTCGCTTCTGGCGGGTGGTCCGCCGGACATGCCCGTCTTCGTGATGGCCGAGGCGCCTTCGGTCCTCACGGGGCGCGTGATCGATCGTCATGGTCAGGACGTCGAGCACGTGACCGTGGAGTTGTGGGAGCCCGTGCCGTCAGACGCTGACAAGAGTCCCGAGCACGTGGACCTCTGGATCCGGCGCGCGACCGCACTGACCGATTCTCAAGGCGTCTTCCTCTTCGAGCGCGTAGCCAGTGGCGGATATCAACTGGCGGCGATGGACGCTGCGCGTGGCCGCGCGACAACCGTCGTCTACGCGAACACGGCGCCTGTCGTGTTGCGCCTCGAGCCGCCCGCATCAGCGATAGGGCGGGTGCTGCGGCGCGGGCTTCCAGTCGGCCGCGCGCGGGTCAGGTTCGTTCCGGACGCCATCGCCCTGTCCGCGAGCAGCGACCCCGGAATCCATCTGAGCGAGGAAGCCGTCACAGCGGAGGACGGCCGATTCGTCCTGAACCTGCCGCCGTCGCACGCGGGCGTCGTCCAGATCCTCACGCCGGAGGGCCAGTCCTTTCGCGTCGCTCTTCCGGCAGCTCCGAATCTTCGAGAAATGGCTCTAGGGGACATCGCGTTGCCAGAGCCGAAACACGTCACTGTCCGTCTTCTGGACCCGCGACGCTGCGAACTCACGGCGGTGGGACCCGTGGGCGCGTTGGGCCTGACCATCGTTCGCGCGAATCCCGGCGCACCGTTCGTCTACTGGTTGGACTTGCCTGAACCAGGGCTGTGGATGCTGAGTGCACGGTGCGACGATCGCGACTACGCGGTCGAGCCGCCGGCGATCACACTTGCAGGCGACGCTCTCGAAGCCACGTTCGACGTCCGAATACCTGGATAGTCTCCGAATCGGTCATGCGCGACTGGAAGCGCATCAGGCGAGTCGTCGGGGAGACCATGCGCGAGATTGGCATTCTCGTCGTCGTGTTCGTACCGCTGGACGCGGCGTTCGCGCCGGGCGCGTTGCGTCCGTCGACCGTCGGTCTCGTTGTGATCGCAGCGTTCACGGCGATCGTCTGCGGTATAATCATGGAATCGGAGAAACACTCATGACACATGCTGAGGCGTGGAGCATCCCCTTGGGCGTTGCCGCAATCTTGGGAATCTGCGGGTTCATCATTGGTTTCCTGATTCGTCGCGGCGTCCTCAAGTAGAAATCCCCGGCGATTCTTGACGCCGCAAGAACGCGCATAGTACCGTTACCTGTTCCCGTCACGAGACTCCGCTCCCCCATGGAACAGGCCACCGCCGCACCTCTCAAGAAGACGCCGCTCCACGCGCGCCATCGCGCATCGGGCGCGAAGATGGTTCCGTTCGGCGGCTGGGACATGCCCGTCGAGTACTCCGGCATCGTCGCCGAGCACATGGCCGTGCGCGAACGCGCCGGGCTCTTCGACGTCTCGCACATGGGCGAGATCGAGATCGCCGGCAAAGACGCCCTCACCGCCGTTCAGCGCATCTCGTCCAACGACGCCAGCAAACTGCAGTCGGGGCAGGCGCAGTACTCCGGACTTCTGACGCCACAGGGCACGTTCGTCGACGACCTGCTCGTCTACTGCCTCGCACCCGCGCACTTCCTGCTCGTCGTCAACGCCGGCAACATCCCGAAGGACTACGCCTGGATCGCCGAGCACATTAAGAATGTCGGCGACGCCGTCGCCGTGGACGCCAGCTCGCGCTACGCGCTCCTCGCGATTCAGGGCCCGAAGGCCCTCGACGTCCTGCAGCCGCTGACCGGTGTCGACCTGGCGGGCATGAAGTACTACTGGTTCGCACATGGCGAAGTCGCGAGCGTCCGCGCCACGGTCTCGCGCACGGGCTACACGGGCGAGGACGGCTTCGAAATCTTTGTCCCGCCGCAGTCCGCGGACCGCGTGTGGCAGGCAATCCTCGAGTCCGGCAAGTCCGCCGACGTGATTCCGTGCGGCCTCGGCGCCCGCGACACGCTGCGCCTCGAAGCGAGCATGCGCCTTCACGGCAACGACATCGACGATCAGACCACGGCGCTCGAGGCGGACCTGGGCTGGATCGTCGGCTGGAAGAAGGACGACTTCATCGGCGCCTCGGCGCTACGCGAGCAGAAGGCGTCCGGCGTGAAGCGGAAGATCGCCGGCTTCGAGATGCTGGACCGCGGGATCGCGCGCCACGGGTACGACGCGTACGCCGGCGACACGAAGTGTGGACTCGTGACCAGCGGTACGCAGACCCCGTTCCTGAAGAAGGCGATCGGGATGGCGTACCTGCCGGTCGAGCACACCGCAATCGACACCGAGTTCGACGTCGACATCCGCGGCCGCCGCACGCGCGCCCGCGTCGTGCCGATGCCGTTCTATAAGAGACCGAAGTAGTACGTAGGGCGGGTCCTTTTGGACCCGCCGAAGCAGGCGTAGGCCGGGTCCTTTCGGAACCGGCAAACAGGAGCAACTCGATGGCGTCGTATCCGACCAACCTCAAATACACGAAAGACCACGAGTGGATAGATCTTTTCGGCGAGAAGGGCAAGGTCGGCATCACCGACTATGCCCAGGCGCAGCTCGGCGACGTCGTCTACGTCGAGCTCCCGGAAATCGGCGCGAAGCTGAAGCAGGGGCAGTCCTTCGGCACGATCGAATCGGTGAAGGCCGTCTCGGAACTCTACTCGCCGGTCAGCGGCGAGGTGGTCGAGGTGAACGCCGCCCTCAAGGACAAACCGGAGACGGTGAACAAGGATCCGCACGGCAGCTGGATGATCGTCATGAAGATGACGAACGCCGGCGAAGCCGAAGCGCTCCTCAGCGCCGCGCAGTACGGCGAGTTGATCAAGTAGGCCGGGTCGCTTCCAATAATGTTCTTTTCAGAATCATTCTCCTCCCGCCACATCGGTCCCGACGCCGACGAAACGGCGGCGATGCTCAAGGTCGTCGGCGCGAAGTCACTCGACGCGCTGATCGACGAAGCGATTCCGGCGCGCATCCGCCTTCGGAAGCCGATCAACGTGCCCGACGGCGTGACCGAGCACCAGTTCCTGCGCGACCTGCGCCAGACAGCGTCGCGCAACCGGATTTTCCGGTCGTTCCTCGGCCAGGGTTATTCGGACTGCATCACGCCGAGCGTGATCCTGCGCAACGTCCTCGAGAATCCCGGCTGGTACACCCCCTACACGCCGTATCAGGCCGAGATCGCGCAGGGCCGCCTCGAGGCGCTCCTGAACTTCCAGACGATGGTCCGCGACCTGACCGGGATGGAAGTGGCGAACGCGTCGCTGCTCGACGAAGCGACGGCGGGGGCGGAAGCGATGACGATGCTGCATCGGGTCCAGGCGAAGCGGATCGACGCCGTCGTCGGCCCGGCGCAGTTCTTCGTGTCGGACCGCTGTTTCGCGCAGACGATCGATCTGCTCAAGACCCGCGCGGAGCCGATGGGCATCGATCTCGTCATCGGCGATCTCGCGACCGCGCAGTTCGGCGACCGCGTGTTCGGGGCGCTGGTGCAGACGCCAGACGAGTCGGGCTGCGTGCACGACCTCACCGACTTCATCGCCAGAGCGCGGCAGGCCGGTGTCGCCGTGGCCGTCGGTACGGATCTGCTGAGCCTGACGCTGCTCACGCCGCCGGGCGAGATGGGCGCGGACGTCGTCTACGGCAACTCGCAGCGCTTCGGCGTGCCGCTCGGCTACGGCGGCCCGCACGCCGCGTTCTTCGCGACCCTCGAGAAGCACGTGCGCCAGGCGCCCGGCCGCATCATCGGCGTCTCGATCGACGTGCACGGCAACACGGCGTACCGCATGTCGCTTCAGACCCGCGAGCAGCACATCCGCCGCGAGAAGGCGACGTCGAACATCTGCACGGCGCAGGCGCTGCTGGCGAACATTGCCGGGCTCTATGCGGTGTATCACGGGCCGCAGGGCCTGCGCGCCATCGCGACGCGCGTGCACGGCTACGCCAAGCTGCTCGAACGCGAGCTCGGCAAGCTCGGCTATCGTCAGCTGAACGCGCACTACTTCGACACGCCGCTTTTCGCCGTCTCCGGCGGCGCGAACGCGGTGGGGCAGATCGTCAAGGCCGCCGTCGCGTCCGGCATCAACCTCGGCTACCGGCAGAACGACACGATCAGCGTGTCGCTGGACGAGACCGTCGACGAGGGCGACATCAAGGCGGTCGTCGGGGCCTTCGCAGCGGGAGTAGGGCGGGTCCTTTCGGACCCGCCAGATCAGCCGGGTCCAGAAGGACCCGGCCTACGTGACGAGGCCGGCCTCCAGCCAAGCTATCCGATGGGGCTCGCGCGCGTGACGCCGTTCCTCACGCATCCGGTCTTCAACACGCATCACTCGGAAACGCAGATGATGCGGTATATCCGCAGCCTCGAGCGCAAGGACATCGGCCTCGACACCTCGATGATCCCGCTTGGGTCGTGCACGATGAAGCTGAACGCGGCGTCCGAAATGCTGCCGGTCACGTGGCCGGAGTTCGGAAAGGTCCATCCGTTCGCCGCCGTTGATCAGACCGCAGGCTACCAGCAGATCTTCCGCGAACTGGAGCAGATGCTGTGCGCGATCACGGGCTTCGCCGCCGTCTCGCTCCAGCCGAACTCCGGCGCACAGGGCGAGTACACCGGGCTCCTGGTCATCCGCGCGTACCTGAAGGACACCAACGCGGGCCAGCGCGACGTCGTGCTGATCCCCTCGTCCGCGCACGGCACGAATCCGGCGACCGCGACGATGGCGGGCATGCGCGTCGTCGTGGTGGCCAGCACGAGCGACGGCAATATCGACGTCGAAGATCTGAAGAAGAAGGCCGAGGAGCACAAAAGCCGGCTGGCCGCGCTGATGGTGACGTATCCATCCACGCACGGCGTCTTCGAAGAGAGCATCCAGGACATCTGCGCCATCGTCCATCAGTACGGCGGGCAGGTGTACATGGACGGCGCCAACATGAACGCGCAGGTCGGGCTCACCAGCCCGGCGACGATCGGCGCCGACGTCTGCCACATCAACCTGCACAAGACGTTCAGCATCCCGCACGGCGGAGGGGGTCCGGGCATGGGGCCGATCGGCGTGGCCGTGCACCTCGCGCCGTACCTGCCGGGCCACCCGACGATCAAGACCGGCGGCGACAAGTCGATCCACGCGGTGTCGGCCGCGCCGTGGGGCAGCGCCAGCATCCTGCTGATCTCGTACGCGTACATGAAGATGCTCGGGCGCGACGGCATGACCGACGCGACGCGCTACGCCATCCTCAACGCGAACTACCTGAAGTCGCGCCTCGAGCCGTACTTCCCGGTGCTCTACACACGGCCGAACGGCCGCGTGGCCCACGAGATGATTTTCGATCTGCGTCCGCTGAAGCAGGCGAGCGGGCCTGGGGGAATCGACGAATTGGATGTCGCGAAGCGGCTGATGGACTACGGCTTCCACGCGCCGACCGTCTCGTTCCCGGTCGCGGGCACGATCATGGTCGAGCCGACCGAGAGCGAAGCGAAGGACGAGCTCGATCGCTTCTGCGACGCCATGATCTCGATCCGCGCCGAGATTCAGGCAGTCATCGACGGGAAGGCCGATCGCGCGGACAACGTTCTGAAGAACGCGCCGCACACGGCCGGCGCGATCGCGTCAGACGACTGGTCGCATCCCTACTCGCGCGAGCAGGCCGCGTTCCCGCTGCCGTTCGTCCGCGCGAACAAGCACTGGCCGAGCGTCGGACGGATTGACAATCCGTACGGCGACCGCAATCTCATGTGCGCGTGCCCGCCGGTAGAAGAGTACGAGAAAGTGTGAGTCTGTATCCAATTCCAAGCAGCGCCAGCCAAGGCCCTCCTGCGAGAAGCGTCGACTTCAAGTCGGGCACCCACCAGGTCGACGCCAGGATTCCGAAGACGAGCGATCCGCCGAGCCACGATCCCCACGGAGCGGTGCGGCCGCGGCGGAAGGCGATGTGCGTGACGAAGATCATCAGCCAGACGAACAGCGCGCCGAAAAGCGCCACGCCGAAAAACCAGACATAGGCGGAGTCCGGCCACAGCGCGCGCACGAGCACGGCCGCGCCGAGGCCGAGGCCTGAGACGAGCAGCGCATTGACGGGCGCGCCGCGGCGGGTCACCGTGCCGAGCGCCGGCGGCACGAATCCGGCGCGCGCGAGCGAGAACAGCGTCCGCGCGATCAGATACAGGTTGGCATTCGCGCTCGAGAGCGCCGCGCTCAGGACGACGAAATTCATGAGGCCCGCAGCGCCGGGAATGCCGAGCCGGGCGAGACCGCTGACAAACGGGCTCTCGCCGACGCCGAGCTGTCTCCATGGCGTGGACGCGACAAGCAGCGCGATCGTGACGACGTAGATCGCCGAGAGGCCGAGGATCATCCGGCGCATGGCTTTCGGGATCGTCTGCGCCGGATCCGACGCCTCGCCTGACGTCACCGCGACGATCTCTACGCCGATGAATGAATAGATCGTGAAGCAGACGCCGAGCCACACGCCGCCGACGCCGAACGGCGCGAAGCCGCCGCCGGTGATGTTGCGCAGGCCGACTGCCGGTTCGCCCGTCAAACCAGTCACGACGAGTGCCGTCGTGCCGATGAACAGCCCCACGGCGACGATCTTGATCATGACGAGCCAGTATTCGATAGCGCCGAGACGGCCGACCGCGCGCGAATTGATGATCAACAGGGCCGCGGCGAACGCGAAGACCCAGATCGCGCCGGGCACGGCGGGAAACCAGTAGCCCATGTAAATCGACGCGGCGACGAGTTGACCGCCGGTCGCGATCACCTGCATCAGCCAGTAGCTGACGCGCACCGCGTACCCGGCGAAGGGCGAGACGTAGACGCCCGCGTAGACACCGAAAGCGCCGGCGGTCGGATGCGCGACGGCCATTTCGATCAACGCGCGTCCGAGCAGCCACGAGATGGCGGCGGCGACGACGTACGAGAAGATGACCGCCGGTCCGGCGACGTTGACCGAGAGACCGCTGGCGAGAAACAAGCCGGTCCCGATCGCGCCGCCGAGCGCCATCATGGCCTGCTGCGCCGACGAGAGCTGGCGCGCAAGGACCTGTTCGTTCGTGACGTCGCCGGGCTGGTCAATCGCCATCAGGCGCCATCAGGTGACGACCGATTGGGCGGGGGCATCGCGGTCGTACGCCTTGCGCTCGACGATCTCGGCGAGCGTCGCCATCGTGCGATCGATCTCGTCCATCGTGTTGTAGAAGTGCGGAGAGATCCGGATGCCGACGCCGGGGCGATAGTCGACGAGGAAGTCCCGCGCCTTGAGCGCGCGCGAGACGGGCAGCGCATCGGGTGGATCGACCGCGACGGTCCCCGCCAGCCGCTCGGGGTCACGCGTCGCGATCGAGCGGAATCCGTGACGATCGGCGAGCTCGAGCACGCGGGCGGTCATCTGCTTCGAGCGAGCGCGAATGCGATCGACGCCGACGCTCGTGATGATCTGCAGGCCCGGCAGCGACGCGTAGTACGCCGAAATCGGTGGCGTCCCGCCCATCATCCGCATGGCATCGTCTCGCGGTTCGAGAGCGCCGGTATCGAACGCGAACGGCGCGCGGTGCGCGAGCCAGCCGGTGAATCGCGGACGCATGGTCGGCAGCAGATCCGGCCGCGTCGCGAGGAATGCGGCGCCGGGTCCGCCACACAACCACTTGAGGCAGCCGCCCGTGAAGAAGTCCACGCCGAGCGCCGCCACGTTGACAGGAATGATGCCGGCCGACTGGTAGCCGTCGAGCAGGACGTGCGCGCCGGCCTTGCGCGCGGCCACGACGATCGGCGCCGGGTCCATGATGTACGACGTTTTGAACAGCACGTGAGAGAACGCCACGAGCGCCGTACGCTCATCAATCGCGGCGACGACGCGATCGGTGCGAACACTGAAATCCGGTTCGGCCGGGACGACGACCAGCTGCCAGCCGAGCGACTCCATCTCGCGAAACAGGTAGATGATGGAAGGGAAGTCGGATTCGAGGCAGACGATGCGGTTGCGGTCCGGCCGAGGCTGCAGGCAGGAAAGCGCGACCGCCGTCGCCGTCGTCACGTTGGCGTGCATGCTGACGGAGCCGGCCGGCGCGCCGATCACGGCTCCGATCTTGTCGCCGATCTCGCGGCTCATCTCCCACCAGCGCTCTTCCCACGCCCGTACGCCCCGCGTCGCCCACGTGCGCGCGTAGTCGGCCAGCGAGTCGGCCGCCGCCGCCGGCATCGCGCCGAGGGAGTTGCTGATCATGTAGACCGTGTCCGCGAGGATGGGGAACTCGTGGTGCCACCGGTCCAGGTCGTCCAGGTCGTTACCGTTCATGGCTCGAGGAGTGTATATCCACTCGCATCGGTTACGATGTCCGGATTGACGCCTGAGGCTTTTCGCGCCCGGTTTCCGCTGCTCGCCACGCGCGTGTACGTCAACAGTTGCTCGCAGGGCGCGCTGTCACTCGACGTCGAATCCGCGATCGCTGCGTTCACGGCGTCGTGGCACGCGCACGGCTCGCCCTGGGACCGCTGGGTGGGCGAGGTCGAGCGGCTTCGCACCGCGTTCGCGGCGACAATCGGGGCGGACGCCGACGAGATCGCGGTCATGCCGAGCGCGTCGGCGGCCATCGGCGCGATCGCCACGGCGCTGCCGTTCGATGGCGACCGGCGTCAGGTCGTCCTCGGCGAGTTCGAGTTCCCGACGCTCGCGCACATCTGGCTCGCGCAGCAGCGCCGGGGCGCGTCGATCGCCTGGGCCAGATCTCAAGGCGACACGCTCAGCGTCGACGCGTATGCGGCGCAAATTGACGAGCGGACGCTGATCGTCCCGGCCACGCACGTGTGCTTTCGCAACGGGTTCCGGCTGGATGTTGCGCGACTGGCGGCGCTGTGCCGCGATCGTGGCGCCTACGTGCTGCTCGACGACTACCAGCGGACCGGCACCGGGCCGATCGACGTCCACGCGCTCGGCGTCGATTTCATGGTCACGGGCACGCTGAAGTATCTGCTCGGGCCGTCCGGCGTCGCGTTTCTCTACGTGCGACGGGCGCTCGTCGAACGCCTCGAGCCTTTCGTGACCGGATGGTTCGGCCGCGTCGATCCGTTCGCCTTCGCGCTGGAGCCGCTGGACTGGTCGCCGACCGCGCGCCGGTTCGAAGCCGGGACCCCGCCCGTCCCCAATGCATACGCAGCCGCCGCGGGCCTCTCGCTGCTGCAGTCAGTCGGCCTCGACGTCGTCGAACGGCAGGTCAACCGGCTCGTCGCCCGGTTCGCGGAAGGCGTTCTCACGCGCGGCTTCGACGTCGCCACGCCAGCCGATCCCGCGCGTCGGGGTCCGCTCGTCGTCGTCCGCGCGGCTGACGCGGGCGAGTTGGTGAAGCGGCTCGACGCACGCGGGATCATCGCCTCGTCCCGCGGGACTGGACTACGCGTTTCGTTCCACGCCTACAACAACGACGAAGACGTCGACGCCGTGCTCTCCGCGCTCGACGCCGAGGCATCGCTGATCTGTGGCGCTCCCTGCGTCTAGAATCGCGTCAGCCAACGTGCCGGTTATACAATGAAGCCGTGAACACGTCGTTGCTGCCGCCGACGTCGCCCTTGCTCACGGATGGCGCGCACCGTCCGTATTTTCTGTGGTGGACGACGGCCACCATTGCGGATCTGCGCGCGGCGCTCGATCATTCGGATCCAGAGGTCCGCGCGTACTGGATGGGCGCGCTGCTTCGGGAAGCCAACACGCGCGACGTGTGGCTCTTCGTCACGCCTGGAATGATCCGAGCCGCGTGGGATCGGCTGCAGCGGCACCTGGGCCGATCCCGCACGATGTGGGCGTACCTCCTCGACATGCCGGACACGCCATGGCCGCCGACGGCAATGATCGCGAAGTAGGCGCCTCGCACGGCGGCTTCGACCCTCGCGTCGTCGGGCCCCGCGAGCTCTCGTTTCTTCAAGCGGTCCAGCGCGTCGCGCCGTTTCATCTGGGCGGCGGCGCGGCGCTCGCTGGGGTGCACCTGCGCCATCGCCTGTCGGCCGACGCGGATCTGTTCGTGCACGAGAGAGGCGCCCACCGCGATCTCGTCCGCGCCTTGCCGGACGTCGGCGCCGCCAACGGCACACCCGTCTCCATCCTCCGCGACGGAGGCAGCTTCGTTCGAGCGCGTCTGCAGCTCTCGAACGGCGTGACTGAACTGGACGTGGTGTACGACCCCGTGCCGGATCTGGAGCCCGCGCCGCCACCCGTCGACGGAATCGTTGTCGAATCGCTTGTGGATCTGCGCGCCAACAAGCTGACGTGCATCCTGTCGCGCTCTGAGCCGCGCGACCTCGTCGATCTGCTGTTCCTCGATCGACTCGGCTATGCGCCCGAACGCGACGTGCAGCTGGCGCTGCGAAAAGACGCGGGCATCGATCCCGGGGTCATCGCCTGGTTGCTCGGCCAGTTTCCAGTGGAGCCGCTGCCCGTCATGCTGATGCCGCTCGGCGTCGTGGAGTTGCGGGCCTTTCGGGACGATCTCCGCGAGCGATTTCGCCGCCTCGCGGTTCCGCCGGCAACGGCGGAGTAGAATGCCCCGCCTCATATGCCCTTGACGGTGGGTGCACGCCTCGAATCCGGTGCCGATCGGCCCGCGCCGGCATCACGAAATCGCCGGCTGGTGAATGCTCAGGGCACGCGCCTTCGCGCGGAAGGCGTTGAGCAGTGTCTGCGTGACGCGACCCGGCACGCCGGATCCGATCTTTCGATCGTCGACTTGCACGATCGGAACGATCTCACGCGTCGTGCTCGTGAGGAAGCACTCGTCGGCGCCGAAGAGATCGGCGTCCTTCAGGACGGCCTCGCGGACGTCGATATCGGCTTCGGCGCCCACCTCGAAGACGAACGCCCGCGTGATGCCGGGCAGCAGACCGGCGTCAATCGGCGGCGTGAGGGCGACGCCGTCTCTGACGATGAAGAAGTTCGACTGCGTGCACTCGGCGAGTTCGCCCCGGTAGTTCCGCATGATGCCTTCGAAGCTGCCCTGGCGAAACGCTTCCTGCATCGCGAGCGCGTTGTTGATCAAGTTGTTCGACTTGATGAGCGGGTTCACCGATCCGGGGTGGTTGCGCACCGTCGACACCAGGGTCACCTTCACGCCGCGCTCGAACACTTCCGGGGCCGGATCCACGTTCGGCTTGACGATGACCACGACCGAGGGCGTGGGGCAGGCGGCGGGATCGTAGGTGAGCTCGCCGATGCCGCGCGTGACGAGAATGCGGATGTAGGCCTCGCGATCGGGGCCGTCGCCGAGGCCGGCCGCGCGCACGGTGTCACGGAAGCGCGCGTCGATCTCGCCGTCGGTCAGCGGCACCGACAGGGCCAGCATGCCCGCCGATGTCCGGAGCCGGCGCATGTGCCGGTCGAAGAGAAACGGCTGACCATTGTAGGTCCTGAGCGTCTCGTAGACGCCCTCGCCGTAGAGAAAGCCGTGGTCGAAGACCGAAATCGCCGCGTGCGCCTGATCGGAGATGCGGCCGTTGACGTTGACGATGGCGGGCATAGAACGCTGAGCGTACAACAGAATCTGACTCGTCACAAAGGACATCAAGGACACAAAGGGAAGATAATATTGAAACCGGATGCGAGTACTCAACGCCGCCCAGATGCGCGAGGCCGATCGCCGGACGATCGACGACATCGGCATCTCGTCGCTCGTCCTCATGGAGAACGCCGGCCGCCAGGCCGTCGCGGCCATGGAGGCGATGTACAGCGATCTCTCCGAGCGCATGGTGGCCGTCCTCTGCGGGCGCGGCAACAACGGCGGCGACGGCTTCGTCGTCGCGCGGACGCTGCTGCAGCGGGGCGTGGACGTCGCCGTCTTCCTCATGGGCTGCGTGGCCGACGTACGCGGCGACGCGCGCACCAATCTGGAAATCCTCGGCCGGCTCGGCCTGACCGTCGTCGAGATCGGCGACAGCCAGGCGTGGGAACTGCATTTCTCCGAAGTCAGCGACTGCACGCTGATCGTCGATGCCATCTTCGGGACGGGACTCAACGCGCCGGTCAGCGGGCTGATCGAGTCCGTCATCGCCGACGTCAACGCGTCCGGCATTCCAGTCGTCGCGATTGATCTGCCGTCCGGCCTCTCGGCGGACTCGCACGAGTCGATTGGGCCGTCAGTGGAGGCGTCGCTCACTGTCACGCTGGCAGCGCCCAAGCTGCCGCTGGTGCTGCCGCCGGGAGAAACGCACGCCGGCGACATCGTGATCGCGGACATCGGCGTGCCGGGCGACGTGCTCGAGGCGCTCGACGGTCCGCGGATCTCACTCCTGACGCGCGGCACCATGCGTCCGCTCATCACGCCGCGGTCCGCCGACAGTCACAAGGGCGACTACGGTCACGTACTGGTCGTCGCCGGATCGAGGGGGAAGACCGGGGCGGCGCACCTGGCGGCGGTCGGCGCGCTGCGGTCGGGCGCCGGGCTCGTCACGGTGGCCACGCCCGCGACGTGCCAGGCGGTGGTCGCGACGATGGGCCCTGAATACATGACGGAGGCGCTCGCGGAAACAGACGAGGGGCTCGATCCGGAAGACGTCGATCGCGTGATCGAGATGGCGCGCGACGTCATCGCGATCGGTCCTGGACTCGGGCGGGAGGCGGGCACGCGGCGCTTCATACAGCAGGTCGTCGATCGCGCGACGATGCCCATCGTGATTGATGCCGATGGGCTGAACGCGTTCAACGAGGACCCGGACAAGCTCGCCGGCCGGGAAGGGCGCGACGTCATCATCACGCCGCATCCCGGCGAGATGGCGCGCCTGGTCGGCATGTCGGTCGACGAAGTCCAGGCGAGCCGCATCGAGATCGCGCGCAACTTCGCCGCGGCGCACCACGTGTACGTCGTGCTCAAGGGCCACCGGACGATCATCGCGACGCCGGACGAGAAGATCTTCATCAACCCCACCGGCAATCCGGGCATGGCGACCGGCGGCGCCGGCGACGTGCTCACGGGCATGATCGCCGCGTGGCTCGCGCAGCTGCTCGACGCCGAAGCCGCGTGCAAGCTGGCGGTCTACCTGCACGGCATGGCAGGCGATCTCGCCGAGGCGGATTCTGGTGATATCGCGATGACGTCCGCCGATGTCGCGGGTCATCTTGGCGATGCAGTCCTCGAGCTGACGGCGCGGCGCCGCGTCGTCGGCCGCGAGCAAGGGTCCGGCTAAAGCTAATGCCTTTCGGAAATTCGGTCCGCGCTGAGTCATCGGATTTGGAAGTGCAGCGGGCCTTGGGTCGATTGATTGTGCAGGAGCCGTGGCCACCGCGTGACGGGTTGC
>JACPZW010000016.1 GCA_016195265.1 Acidobacteriota bacterium
GCTATGTTGCGCGACTGGGGGCTCTTGAGCCTCGTCGATGAACATCGGCGCCTTCAGGGCGCTTTGTGAACCGCCGGATGCCGAACGGCACGTCCGGTGGTGTAGGAGCCGGGAGCGGGCAACCGCTCCTGGCTACCTGATCGCGAGCAGCGCCCGAACGTGCGCGATGTCGGAGGCGTATTGTGCGGGCGGCGCCTCCTGAACGAAGCGCTCGAGTAACGGACGGGCCTCGTCGCGACGGCCCGCGTCGTGGAGCGCGATCGCGAGATTGTAGAGCGCGGTGTAATGACGCGTGTCGAGCGTCACCGCCTGCTTCAAGTCGTCGATCGCCGCCGGCAAGTCGCGCACCGCGAGATCGTCGACGCCCAGATTCGCGTAGGCCGTCGCGGACGTCGGGTCCAGATCGAGCACCCTCCGAAACGCCGCCTGGGCGCGGTCGTGCCGTCCCCGCCGCATCTCGACCACACCGAGCGAGTTGTACGCCTCCGCGTCATCGGGACGGGCCGCGATGACGGCGTCGATGAGCGCCAGTGACCGGTCGGACTGTCCCGCCTCGTCCAGATACGCCGCGAGCACCAACAAGACGCGGGAATCGGCCACGCCCTGCCGGGCGATGGTGTCGAGCGTGGCGATCGCCCCCGGCAGATCGCCTGTCTGACGCTGCATCGACGCCAGCTCGGTAACCGCCGTCGTGAAGGTCGGGCGATTGCGGACTATGGTCCGAACGGCCGCCATGGCCTGCGCCCGCGCCCCGCCGCTGAAATCAATCACGGCGCGACTGAGCTCCTCGGCAAGGCCGATCAGGTTCTTCGGATCGTCGGCATCGGTGAAGACGCGATTGCCAGCCTCGGCGCTCGACGCCACGTAGCCCAGCGCCTGCAGGCGCTGACGCGCGTCGCCGCTCAGCGTCGTCTTCTCGGCGGCCGATCCGCGCGACAGCAACGCCGAAGTCGCCTCGCGCAGCAGCGCGCCGAGCGTGCGCGCACGCTCGGCGTCGCGGGTGAAGAGGTTCGTCGCTTCCTTCGGATCGGACGACAGGTCGTAGAGCTCCGGAATCGGCAGCTCGATGAACTTGGCGCCTCCCGACACGATGCCCGTCAAGGGCGCCCAATTCCGCGTCAGGTTCGCATCCATCGCTTCGATATACGCGGTCCGCCCTGCGCCAGCCTGCCCGAACCAGGTACCGCCGCCCACCTCCGGCAGCACCGAGCGGCCCTCGAACGAGGACGGCGCCGCGACGCCGACGAGGTCGAGCGTCGTTGGCGCGACGTCGATCAGCCTGACAAGCGCATCGGTCGACGCGCTCGTGAGACGCGACCCCGCCCACACGATCCACGGCACGCGCATCGTGACGTCGTACACGAACACGCCGTGCGTGCGCTCGCCGTGCTCGCCGAGGCTCTCGCCGTGATCCGACGCCACGACGACGAGCGTGCGATCGAGTTGGTGCGCCGCCTGCAGGTCGTCGAGCAGACGGCCGACCATCGCGTCGGCGTACGCGACTTCGGCGTCGTAGGGCTCGTGCTGCGAGGCGTACGGCTCGGGCGCGCGGTACGGCTCGTGCGGGTCGTAGAGGTGGACCCACGCGAACCAGGGAGACGACGAGGGCTGAGGGCTGAGGGCTGAGGGCTGGACGATCCAGGCGGTCGCGGGTTTGATGACGTCTTCCGCCCGCCGCTCGGCGCCCTCCGTTGGATCGCCCGTATGTTTTTCGCCGTAGCGATCGTCGTACACGTCGAATCCGCGGTTCAGGCCGAACCGCGCGTCCAGGACGAACGCGCCGACGAATGCGCCCGTGCGATAACCGGCTGATTTCAGGACGGTCGCGAGCGTCGGTGGCACGGCGCCGAGGCGGAACAGGCCGTTGGTTCGCACGCCGTGCACCGGCGGCGAGACCGCCGTCATGATCGACGCGTGCGATGGCAGCGTGAGCGGCGCGGAACTGTAGGTCCGCGTCAGCCGCAGACCCTCGGACGCCAGGCGATCGAGGTGAGGCGTGAGACCCGCCGGACCGCCGAACGCCCCGACTCGATCGAGACGCAGCGTGTCGATTGTGATCAGCAGGACGTTACAGTTGCGACAGGCGCCCGAGCGCACGGCCGGACGGCCGCGCCGCCAGATGATCCCGCCGGCGATCGTGACCGCTGCCACGATAACGATGACGGACAGCGCCGCGAATCGACGGCGTGATGACTTCTCCGTCCTGGGGGGGTGCCGATCGCGCATGCTCGCCGCGTTACAGAATGTACACGAAAGACTCAGAACGTGCGTGAAGGGCGGCCGGAAACGGCGGTCCCCTGCGGCAATATAATCAGCAGGTGCGAGCATCCATGGCCGCGGCGGCTGCGCTGTTGCTCACGATCGCGCCCGCCATCGGCGCGGGCGACGCAACCGATCGCGTGTCGCGGGTCGTGCCGGTCGCCGCGGGCTCGCCGATTCGGATCGCTGCGACGATTGCCGACGTAACCATCAACGGCTCGAGCCGGCCCGACGTCCGCATTGACATCGTCCGGCACGCCCCGCTCGCGGCCGACCTTGCGAAGTTTCCCGCCGTCGTCGACGCCGGCCCGGACGGCCTCCGCGTCTCGGCGGTCCAGGAGCACGACGGCCGCGACTCCCGCCTGCGAGCGACCATCGAGATTGCCGCGCCGGCCGACGCCGTGTTCGAGGCCGTGCGGGTGTTCGAGGGCCGCGTGCGAGTCAATCAGGTCAAGCGCGCCTGCGACGTGGACCTGCGGCGCGGCTCGATTGAGGCGACGGGACTCGCCGGCCGCGTTCGTCTCGAGGCCGGCATCGGCGCCGTCGACGTGCGCGACTCGGACTTGACGCCGGGTGGCATGATGCGCCTCCGCGTGTTCAACGGCCCGCTGCGCGTCCGGTTCGAGCGCATGCCGGCCAACGGCCGCATCCTCGCCGTGACGTTGAACGGCGGCATCACGTCTGAGATCCCGCTGACGATGAAGGATCGCTTCGGTCCGCGGTTCGGTGAAACGACGCTCGGATCGGGTAATCCCGTGCTGTCCATGGATGTGGTCAAAGGCGACATCGGCCTGACGGTGTCGAGGCGCTGAAGGTGCGCGCCCAGTTCCTGCTCGCCCCGGCGGCCGCGTTGTTCGCGACGGCGTTCGTCTACGCGCAGTCCTACGTACCGGCGCCGACAGTGCCCAACGCGTACGTCGGTTCGGACGCGTGTCAACATTGCCATGACGGCGAGTACGACTCCTGGCGCCGCACGCTCCACGTGCAGATGACGAAGCCGATCGCGCAGGCGCGCGTCGCGGGCGACTTCGGCCCCGGCACGCACGTCGAGCAGTACGGCCGCGCGTACACGATGGAGTCGAGCGGCGGCCGGTACTTCGTGTCGATCGCCAGCAACGGCCGGCCCGCGGAGAAGTTCCAGGTCGACTACACGCTCGGCGCCAACCGCTTTCAGGGATACCTGTCGACGCTGCCGGACGGACGGATTTACGTGCTGCCGATTTTCTGGCACGTCGAATCGAAGCGCTGGCTCGACTGGAAGGAGATCGCGCCGGTCCCCGATCATCCGCAGGGCGACCTGCGGCAGATCTGGAACATCACCTGCGTGAACTGCCACGCGACGAACCTCGCGAGGAATCACAACCCGCAAACTGGCACGTACGCGACGACGTGGACCGAGATGGGCATCGGATGCGAAGCGTGTCATGGTCCGGGCGCGGCCCACGTGGCGATCGCGAAGGAGTGGGACAAGGATCCTCTCCGCGCGCCCGCGAACCCGTCCGCGACCGAGCTCCGCGTGTTCTCGCCCGCAAAGGCCACTCCGCGGCAGACGTTCGACGCCTGCGGCTACTGTCATGGCAACAAGAACAACGTCTTCTTCGGATTCACGCCCGGCGATCGGTACGAGGATTACGCGCTGCCGTTCCTCATCAGCGAGCTGATTCCCCGCAACGATCCGCAGGGCGATTTCTGGCCCGACGGCCGGCCGAGCCGATTCAATCGGCCGCAGGCGCTGACGCTGACCGGCTGCTTTCAGCGCGGTCAGGCGACGTGCACGAGCTGTCACCGCATGCACGGTCCGGAAAACGCGCACATGTTGAAGGTCGCCGTAGAGACGCCGGACGGCCGGCGCACGCGCGAGAGCGACGGCCTGTGCACGCAGTGCCACAAAAGTCCGGGTCGAGCAGGTGTTGCCGCTGGGGCGGGTCGGGCAGGTGGGCCGGCTGGGGACAGCGACTGGACCGCGCACACACATCACGCAGCCGACTCGCAGGGCAGCCGGTGCGTCGAGTGCCACATGAGCGACGTCAACTGGCGGCTGATCACGCGGCGCCGCGATCACACGTTCCAGCCGCCTGTTCCGGAGATGACGGCGCGCTACGGCGTGCCGAACGCCTGCACGACGTGCCATGAGGACAAATCGCCGGAGTGGGCTACGGCGACCATGGATCGCTGGTACGGGAACGGCGAGCGCCGCCGCGCGATCGTCGCCCTCGCCGATTCCTTCTATCGCGCCGGCGCCGGCGACACGACCGTGCTGCCCGATGTGGCGCGGCTCGCGGCCGATCGCTCGCACGGGCTGCTCATTCGCGCCAGCGCCGCCGAGTTCGCCGGGCAACTGATCGCGAAGGCGGGCAGACTTGGTGGGGCAGGCGAGGGGACGGTTAACGCGCTGATTGCAGCGGCGAACGATCCCGAGCCCGCGGTGCGCGCCGCGGCCGTGCGATCGCTCGGTCTGGTCGTCGACGACCGCGCGACGGCGGTGATCGCGGCGCTGTTGTCCGACACGGCGAGAGTCGTGCGCGTGCGAGCGGCCGCAGCGCTACTCGATCGCGGCATTGGCCGCCTGGATGGACCGCTCGGCGCGGCGTTGACCCGGGCGCAGGACGAATGGGCCGAGGGTCTGCGGACGTTTTCCGACGTCGCGCGCGATCAGAGCACGCTTGGCAGGCTGGAACTGACGCGCGGCCGCGCCGCGCAGGCCGTCGAGGCGCTGACTCACGCCGTCGCCTTGGATCCGTCGGCCGCGCAGCCGCACGTCCATCTCGGCGTCATCGCCGCCCGCGCCGGCCGCTACGACGAGGCGCTGAAGCACTTCACGACCGCGCGCTCACTGCAGCCCGACTTCCCGAATATCAATCGACTGATCGAGGAAGCGCAGAAGCGACGCTGACGCGTCGCCGCGCACGTCCTTCTACCGCGGCGCGACGCCGAGGCCACGAACCCGCGCGCCGGGGACGCGAACGCCGACCCGCACGTCGCCGGCCTTCGATCCGTTCGGCACCAGGTACTCGACGATGAGCTCTGTCGTCAGGCGATCTGCGAGCCGGTCGAGCGCCGGCTGAAATGACGCGGCCGTGTAGACGGGCGTGAACACGCCGTGCGTCTGCTCGACGATCCCGCGGATTGTCCCGGGAGCGTTCGCGCCGGCCCCGCTCAGATTGACGACGAGGTGGAGGATGGCGCCGCTCTCGACGATCGGTCCCAGCGTGTCCTCGTCCGTTGCGGCCGCCCCGATCGGCGTGCCGGAAATGACGACGATGGCCGAGAAGAGGGATTGCATGGCGCGCAGCGTCTGCGCCGCCAGCCCCGCCCCCCGGAGCACCTGTCGTCCCGGGGCGGCGTCGACTGACAGGGCGGCCAGGCGCGCGAGCACCGTGCGCCGGTCGTCGTCGAAGCCGGCGATCACTCGCGGGACGCCGCCGAAGGTCGCGATGGCCACGGGCCGCTCGTCGCCGAGCCGCTCGATGAAGTGCGCGGCCGCCTTCCGGACCGCGGGGAAGTCGCCGTGCGCCTCGACGCCCGTGCCGATCAGCACGATGACAGGGTAGTCCGCGGCATGGACGGAAAGGGTCTCGCGCTCGGCTTTGCCTTCCTCGATCGCGAAATCGTCCGGGCCCAGGTCCACCATTGGGCGGTTGCGTGGATCCGTCGCGGCAACCAGGACGAAGCGGCTCGTTCCCGTCTGTGTCGATGGCACGGGCGCCTGGATCCCCGTTGCGAGTGTGACGGCCACAAGCGCGAAGGCGACGGATGGCACAGCGTCGCATTATAAAGCCCGCCCCGACATGTTCGTTTGCGGGCAGTCGAGGCGGCGGCAATCGTATTTCTGAACATCGGCCGGACAGCCGTCGAAATCACGCAACGCGATGTGCCAGCCGATGCCGTTCGCTGTATCATGAACGGTCGTCGAGCGGTCAACCAACTGCTCGCACGGCGTTTACGTTCGTCTTACGCAGGACCAGCGTGGGCATCCGACAGGATGCGTGGTCATCAGCTTCTTAGAGGAGGAGCCGAAGACATGAAATGGAACGGTAAACTCGTCGCGTGGTTCGCGGCACTTGTGATGATGCTCGGCGTGGTGTCGACGGCCTCGGCGCAGATCTTCACCGGGCGCGTCGACGTCACGATCGAAGACTCAACCGGCGGCCGCCTGCCGGGTGTCTCGGTGGATCTCACCGGACCCGTCAATCAGACGCAGGTGTCTGACGCACAGGGCCAGGCGCACTTCCTGAACCTGCCGGTCGGAATCTACGCCATCAAAGCCAGCCTCTCCGGCTTCAATCCCTACTCCAATCCTGAGGTCGCTGTCGCCGGCGGCGCGGCGACGCCCGTGACCGTGAAGCTCGGCGTCGCGGGTACGGCGGAAACCGTGAACGTGACGGCGGCGACGCCGATCATCGACATCCGCCGTGAGACCACGACGACCAACGTGACCCTCGAGGAATTGCAGAACATCCCGAGCGCGCGCGACCCGTGGGTCGTCATGCAGACGGTGCCGACGATCTCCGTCGATCGCGTCAACGTCGGCGGCTCCGAATCGGGCCAGCAGTCGAACTACATCGGCAAGGGGTCGTTCGGCACCGACAACACGTGGAACATCGACGGCGTGCCGGTCACCGACATGGGCGCGACCGGGTCGACGCCGACCTACTACGACTTCGACATGTTCCAGGAAATGGCCATCACGACCGGCGGCGCCGACGCGCAGAACCCGACGCCGGGTGTGCAGCTGAACCTCATCCTCAAGAAGGGCGGCAATCAAGTCCACGGTGACGCCCGGTACTACTTCGAGAACGAGAAGCTGCAGGGCAACAACATGGATCCGACGCTCGCCAAGAGGATCGGCGGCACCTTCGCCGACTGCGTCAACAGCGGTTACACGGAACACTGCGGCAACCGGACCGATCAGTACAGGGACTTCGGGTTCGACCTCGGCGGTCCGTTGCTGAAAGACAAGGTCTGGGTGTGGGGCACCATCGGCGAGACCAACCCGCGCATCCGGACGTTGACCGGCACGCTGGACGAGACCGTCCTGAAGAACTACGCGTTCAAGGCTGACGCGCAGATGAATCCCAGCGTCCGCGGCAATTTCACCTTCTTTGAAGGCAACAAAGTCAAGACGGGTCGCAGCGCCGGGGTGACGCGTCCGCCCGAGACGACGTGGGATCAGGAAGGGCCCACGAAGTACTACAAGGGCGAGGGTAACTTCACCGTCGGCCAGAACCTGTTCGCGACGGCGCGCTACGCCTACATCAGCGGCGGGTTCAGCCTGACGCCGGAAGGCGGCAACGTGCCCTTCTACAAGGACGACAACAACGTCTGGCACAACTCGTACTACTTCTACAAGTCGACGCGCCCGCAGTACTACGCGGGCGGCGACGCCAGCTACTTCGCCGGCAAGCACGAGGTGAAGTTCGGTTTCTCCTGGCGCAAGACGCCGGTCGATTCGCTGTCGCAGGTGGTGGGCAATAACATCATCACGATCTGGAACGGTTACCCCAACCTGATCGCCCAGGCGCAGCAGGATTACGTCATCGCCAGCGAAGGGAAGTACACGCAGGGATTCGTCACGGACACGATCTCGATGAACCGGCTGACGCTGATGGCCGGCGTGCGCTTCGACCACCAGACGTCGTCCATTCTGCCGTCGACCGCGCCGGCGGTTCCCAACTTCCCGCTGCTCCCGGCGGCGACGGCCACGGCGATTGACAACGCCTACACGTTCAACAGCGTGACGCCGCGCGTCGGCATTACGTATGCCCTCGACGATTCCCGGAAAACCATTGCCCGCGCCAGCTACGCGATGTTTGCATCGCAGTTGCCCGGCAACGCCGCGGGCTTCGTCTCGGGGATCCAGCCGTACACCTACGTCTACTACTACGCCGTCGACCGGACGACGACGGGCGCGCCGTGTACGGCAGCACAGGGAGCGGCAAAGTCGAACGGCTGTAACGGCCTGGCGGATTTGAACGAGATCCAGTTCAATCTGGGCGTGCAGGGATCGAACGTCGTCGACCTCAAGAATCCCGGCGTGTTCAAGTCCAACAACAAGATCGGCGACATCTCGCCGCCGCGCACGCAGGAAATCATGTTGGGCGTCGACCACGAGCTGATGGCGAACTTCGGCGTCAGCGCGACGATGACGTACCGCTACATGAACAACTTCCTGTGGAACCCGCGCAACGGCGTGACGCAGGCCAACTACGTGCAGAACGGAACGTTCAATTACACGTGCCCCTCCACTGTCGCGTCGTGCCCCGTCAGCACCGTCAGCATCCCTCTCTACAGGGCGACGTCGGCGCTGCCGGGCTCCACTGCCGTAAACCGGCCGGACTATCACCAGCGCTACCTCGGGTTCGAGGTCAGCGCGACCAAGCGCATGTCGAATCACTGGATGGCGCGCGCGGGCTTCGCGACGACGAGCTGGAATGAGTACTTCGACTCGGCCAGCGCGATTCTCGACACGACACCGACGCCCACCGCGTCAGGGCAGTACGCGCCGTTCCAGGCGGCCGGACCCAACATCGACGGCGGCCCGGTCGTGGTGCGCTCGTCTGGCAGCGGCAAGAGCAGCATTTATCTCCTGCCGCCGAAGTACCAGTTCACGGCCAACGGCCTCTATCAGGGACCGTGGGGGATCAACGTCGGCGCCAACCTCCTGTTCCGCCAGGGGTACGGCGAGCCGTTCTTCCGCAGTCGCGTGAACCCGGGCGATCCCGTGCTCTCGAGCAAGAGCGTGCTCCTGACGAGCAGCGTCGATCAGTTCCGCCTTGACGCGGTGACGTCGCTCGACGCGCGCGTCGAGAAGATGTTCAAGTTCAACAAGACGAACCTCGCGCTGGACTTCGACATCTTCAACATCGGCAACAACGCCACCACGCTCGGCCTGCAATACGACGCGCGGACGGCGACGACGTTCAACACGGTGCAGGAGATTATGCAGCCGCGCATCGCGCGCCTTGGCGTGCGCTTCTTCTTCTGATCCTGATGTAGTGATGTAGGCCGGGTCCTTCTGGACCCGGCTTCGATGGCGGGTCCGAAAGGACCCGCCCTACTGTTCTGCGACCTACGTTCGACCGACCCCGGAGGGCTGACCTCCGGGGTCTTTTTTTTCCGCCCCGACAAAGCCTCCGGGAAAGCCCCGATTAAGATCGTTAAGATACGTCCCGTGTCGAAACGATCGCGGCGCGCCGAGCGACCACCGACGGCGCACGCTCCCGTCGCGGACACACCGTCGTCCTGGCAGCCGCTCGTCGTCGTCTTTCTGGTGGCGCTCGCCCTGCGACTGCTTGTCGCTGGCGAGATCTGGGATCTGCCGCTCGTCCGCACGCCCAGGCTCGACTCCGCCGAGTACCTGTCGTGGGCACGCCGTCTCGCGGCGGGCGACTTCGCGTGGCCGATCGTCTCGCCGCACGGTCCAGGCTATCCGTTCTTTCTCGCGACGCTGCTGGTCCTCGGCAGCGGCTCCCTGAAGACGGCGATCGCTGTCCAGGCGCTCGGCGGCGCCGTCACCGCGGTGATGACCGCCGCGATCGCGCGCGAGTGGTTCGGCCTGCGCGTGGGTATAGCGGCCGGCATCGCATACGCGATCTATGGGCCGGCCGTCTGGGCGGAAACCCAAGTGGTGTCGGAAGGGCTGCTTCTATTCCTGCTCACGTTCTCCGCGCTGATGCTGTGCCGCGAGCCGATCACGCGACAACGGGTTGCTCTGGCCGGCCTGGCACTCGGCCTCGCCACGCTCGTGCGTCCAACGGCCGTTGCTTTCCTGTTGGCCTATGGACTCTGGCTGCTGGTGCGGCGGGCGCGCGCGGCCGCCGCGGTCCTGGCCACGGTGTCCGTCCTGACCGTTGCGCCCGCGATCGCGAAGACCTGGTCGGTCTCGAGAAGCCTGAGCGTGCAGGGCTACGGCGGGCTGAACGTCTACATCGGCAACTCGCCGCTGCACGACGGCCGGCCGACGTTCCGCCTCGGCGCCGGATGGGACGCCCTCAACGCCGCCGCGGTGCGCGCGGGCGCAGCGGATCCGGCCGCGCAGGATCGGTACTACCTGGAGCAGACGATCGCTGAGGTGCGTCAGCACCCCGCGGCGTTCGCAAGACTGCTTGGCGCCAAGCTGCTGTGGCTCGTGCAGGGCGAAGAAGTGCGCGACAGTCACAGTTTCTACTTCTTCGCGGACCGGGCGCCGGTGCTTCGCGTGCTGCCTCGCTGGGCGCTGCTGTTTCCGTTGGCGTGCGCCGGCGTGATGGTGCTCGTGACGGCCCGGTTGAAGCCGCGTCCCGCGGCCGAACGGACCGCGAGCCTTCAGGCGGGCGGCCAGCTGTTGCTCGTGTCGGCAGCGGCCGCTGTGACGACAACGGAGTTTCTCGTCGTCGGCACGCGCTATCGGCTGCCGATCGTGCCGGCCCTCGCCATTGCGGCCGGCGTTGGAACCGTCGCGCTGTTCGAGAGTGTGACGGCTCGCCGCGTGCGTGATGTCGTTCACTCTGGCGCCGCGATTGTCGCCGCGGCAGTCGTCAGTCATCTGTTGACCGACGCGCGCCACCTCAACCTCGCGGAGGAATGGGCGCTGACGGGCAGTTCGCTGATCACCGAACACAATCTGCCGGAGGCCGAGTCGGCGTACCGCCGCGCCGTCGAGCTCGATCCCCGGTCGGGTCTGGCCTGGGACGGCCTCGGCCTCGTGCAGTACGACGCGGGCCGCCTGCCGGAGGCGCGCCAGTCGCTGTCGCGCGCGATCGCCCTCGGCGAGAACGCGCACGCCCTCTTCCATCTGGCGCTCGTGGACGACCGCGAAGGAAAGCTGGCCGCCGCCGCCACCGGCTATCGCCGCGCCGTGGACCTCAGTCCGGACGATGCCGACATGACGCGCCACCTGGCGACCGCGCTCGGCATGCTGGGCCGCTCGGCGGAGGCGCTGACGCAGATGCGCCGCGTCGTGCAGCTCGATCCGGTAAATGGCGATGCGTGGCTGGACGTGTGCCTGCTGTCGCTCGACGCGCACGATGTGGCTGGCGCGATAGACGCGCTTCAGCGGTCCCGCGAATTGGGCGCGGACCCTCGGCGCCTGGCGTTCGCAGCCAACGCGCTCGACCGCGCGCGTCGTTGACGAGTCGGCCGCCTCCATTATTCGGAAGTAGGCCGGGTCCTTTGGGACCCGGCACAGTTCAGGCGGGTCCGAAAGGACCCGCCCTACGTGTCTACAGTTCAGGCGCGTCCGACCGCCTCCGCCAAGGCTACGGCGAGTCCGCCGAAGCTTCATGCGAAGGCGGAAAGGACCCGCCCTACGTGTCTACTTCGGCGTCCAGTTCAGCCGCGTCAGGCCCGCGCGCGCCGCGTCGGCGTACGGTCCGCCGATGTTGAGGTAGCGCTCGTAGTTTTCCATGGCGCGGGCGCGGTCGTTGTCGTTGGCGACCCACATCCTGAGCTGCTGCACGTAGTGGCGCGAGCGGTAGTACCGAAGCTCCATCGCCTTGCCAAGATTGAAATAGCCGATGGCGTCGGCGGGCGCCGCCGCGATCGCCTGTCCGAACGACTTGACGGCATCGTCGAGCGAGCCGCGCGCCGTCTGGACGACGCCGAGCGCGTTGAAGACTTCGGGGTCGCGGGGCCATCGCTCCGTCGCGGTTCGCAGCACGCGGATCGCCTTGTCGTATTCCTTCAACTGCAGGTAGCCGTCCACGAGATCGAAGTACACCGGCTCGAAGTCGGGCGCGCTGCCGTGGACCTTTTCCCACGCGCCCACGGCAGCGGGGTAGTTCCGCAGCGCGTACTCGCTCTGGCCGAGCGCGTAATGCACCCACGCCTGCGCCGAGCGGCGGGCCGCGGCCGTGGCGAGGAACGTGCGCGCCGTGGCGACGTCGCCTCGTTGATACGCTTCCCAGCCCGCGGTCGCGTCTTTGTCCAGCCCTTCGTTCGCCGCGAGATCGCTGACGTGCGCGGCGACATTCGGCCGCAGCCGCATGGTGTTGCCGGCCGGCATGGCGGGCACAATCACCGCGTCATTGCTGCCGGGGCTGCCGGGCGGCGCGGCGAATTCGACAGGCGCACGCTCGCGCACCTCGTCCGGTGCGGGATCCGGTACGGGTGCGCTGCGAGGCACAGCCGCGGTGCCGGTCGTTGTGACAGCTAGCGCGGTTGCAGCACGCAGCGTGGCGACGTAGCCTTTTCGCGCGCGGACGACGAGTCCCGGTCGTGTGACCTTGACCGCGAGGCGGCGGAACTTGCCGTCCGCCGCCTTCTCGGGATGATAGCCGAGGACGTAATACGTGCCGGCGTCATCGGCGATCTGTTTCACGGCCGCGTCGAAGAAGTTGGTATTGCGGATGACGAAACCGCCCGTGTCGACGGCGAGGCTGTTGACCGGATCGGCACCGACGTCGATCTGGCTGAGCAGCCGCGACATTGAGTCGCTGGTTCCCGGATCCGCGCCGTTCATCTTGTCGGCCATGCCGAAGCGATCGAGTCCCCGCGCGTCCAGCATGTAGAGCCGCGCGTTGGCGCGCGCCGCGAGGCCGACGGAGTCCCGCACCAGCGGCCAGGAGTCCTCGGCGATGAACCCTTCGGACAGCAGGAGCACCGTCTTCCGCCCGTCCAGCCGCGACAACCCGTTCAGCAGCGCCATCAGATTCTGAAGGGTCTGGCTCGTCGTCGCCCGCGCCTCGTCCGCCAGCTGCATCGCCTTGCCGCGGACCGCAAGCTCGGCGTTCGGGCACTGGCTCTGGTCGTCCAGGCACGCGCGGCGTACGGTCTCGTCGAAGACCATCGTGTCGTTGTTGACGGCAATCCGCACGCCCTCGACCGCGGTCAGCCTGGGCCACGTGCGTTCGTCGAACACTCGCGAGTTCGACGCCGGGCTCGGCTTTGCGTCGCGCAATGCCTTGAGAATCTCGTCGCGGCTCGACGTCAGCCGGCTGTTGGCCATGATGCCGTTGTGCACGACGCCGCCGACGTCGCGGTTTCTGAATTCCTTCGAGAACAGCGTCTGCGCCGCGGCCTGCACCCGCTTGAACCCCGCGGGCGTCAGGTGCGCATCGTCGAAGAACGCGACGAAGACGCGCGGCGTTGCCGCCGGCGCGGCCGGTGGCGCGGCGGTGGTCGCGCCGCCTGCTGACGTGACGGCCGACACACCAGCCATGCGCGTGACGCCGGATTCCACCAGATAGAAGAGGCTCACGCGCTGCCGCGCGCCCTCTTCGCTGACTTCGAAATCGGCGGAAGAGAGATCCGTGACGAGGTGACCCTGCCTGTCCTGCACGACGACGTCGACTTCGACGACGTCCGTGCCCGCGCGGAACGTCGACGACTGGGGCTGCGATTGTGCCGTAGGGGCGGATCTTGCTCCGCCCACTGCCGTGGCGGCGGACCCTGGTCCGCCTGGCGACGTTGCCGTAGGGGTGGACCTTGGTCCGCCCAGCAGAACGGCGAGTATCGTGAGGCTGGCGACCCTCATGACGTCAGCGCGCGGTGATCTCCGCGATCTTGAGGTCGTACTTCTTCTTGTCCTTCCGCTCGAGCCACGCCAGCTTCGTCGCGTCATTCGACCAGGCGGGGAGGATCGCTGTTTTCGCGCCCGTCAATTCCTGCTTGTGCCCGGCCGGATCGAGCACGGCGAGCGGGCCGCCCTCGCGCTTCGCGAAGATGAGCAGGGCGTTCGGCGCGGGCGCCCACGCGAAGTTGACGCCCGGAATCACCGCCTCGTTGATCCACTCGCCGATCGTTTCGCTTTTCACCTTGAGCGAATAGATCGTCTGCACCTGCGCGGTGTCGGCGGCGGACGCGACGTCCTGGAGCGTCGTGCCGGCCGCGGGATCCGCCGCTCCGCCCTTGGCGAGCGCGCCCCCGGTGGGCGCCGCTGTCGCGCGCACGGTTTCCTGCCGCGAGCTCACGTCGATCTTGAACGTCGCGGCGGCGGGCGAGGCCTGCCCTGATTTCCACGTCCAGTACTTCGACGCCCAGTCCGGCTCGCCCTCGGCGCTCTTCACGTCCTTCGACCCAATGGACGCGAGGTAGTGCCGCGTCTGCTTGACGTTGCCCCGGCCGTCACGCTCGACGGTCTGCAGATAGAACTGGGTGCCATCGGGCGACCAGGCGAGGCGCACGAGGTCGCCTTTCAGTCTGCTGGCGTCGACCTCGGCGACGATGTGCATCGCCGACAGCGCGATCTGGCGCGCGTCGGCGGCCGGCGATTGGAGAAGGAGCGCGACGAGCGCATACGGGAGCATGTGTTCTCCATTGCTGCTGCGACCTCACGCGTAGAGGCGGAGCGTGCTCCGCCCCGGGGGCCGACCAGGGTCGGCCCCTACGGTGTTCCGAGCCGGGTCAGCGCCGCCCTGGCCTCAGCAAGGCCCGGTTCAATCTGCAACGCGCGCCGATATTCGGCGACTGCCTTCTTGACGTCGCCCTGCGCCTCGGCGATCTGCGCCAGGCCGAAATGCATGCGTGACGGGCGATAGCCCATGTGGACGAGCGCCTCGAACTGTGGTTTGGCGAGGTCGTACTGGTGCAGCTGCAGCGCCAGGCTGGCGAGGCTGACGCGGGCCTGGGCGTCCGATCCGTTCGCGCGCACGGCCATTTCGTACTGGGCCAGCGCGTCCGGCCTGCGGCCCATCTTCTCCAGAATCTCGCCGCGCACGAGCGGCACTTCGCTGCTCGACGGATCCAGACGGGCGGCTGCGTCGATCTGCTGCAGCGCGCGCGCCAGATCGCCCTGGCCCATGTAGACGCGCGCCTCGGAAATCGCCGGCGCGCTGCTGTGCGCGTTCAGCATCCGCGCGGCGGCGTACTCGCCGAGCGCGGTGTCGTACTGCCGCTTGGCGGCGTACGCGTCGCCAAGGAAGAGATGCAGCTCGTACGACCGGTCGTTCATCGCCACGAGCGCCTTCAGCTGCGTGATGGCGGCGTCCGCGTTGCCGCGCCCGAGCGCGTCCATCGCGCGGCTGATGCCGGTCTTGAAGGTCTCGAGCTTTGGGACCATGTCCTTCGGATCGGGACCGCGCACGCCGGGCGACGGCGACGCGATGCCCACGTAGCCGAGGCTGCGCAGCCGCGCGAGCGTTTCGGGATCGGGCTGCGGCGCGTCAGTGACGGCGGCGGCCGCGCCGAATCCGTTTTGGATCTTTCCGAGCTCCGTCGAGAGACCGCCGGCGAGCGGACCGCGCGCGTCGATGGCGTTGCGCGTCTCGGCGGCGTCCGCGCGCATGTCGTACAGCTCCGGCTTCGGCGCGTCGATGTATTTCCAGTCGCCCACGCGGACGGACTTCAGCTCGCTCCAGCCGAAGTGCCACTTCGGATAGAAGGTCTCCGCGTAGGACGGCGCCGGATCGCGCGGGATGTTGTTTCCGGGGCCCCCGGGGACTTTGATGAACGGGACGATGTTCGCGCCGTCCGTCTTGGGGGGCGCCACGCCGGCGATCGCCGCGAGCGAGGGCAGCACGTCAATCGCCCGGACCTGCGTCTTGACGACCGCACCCGCGTTGTCGTGGCCCGGCAGCCGCATGATCCATGGCACGTGCAGCACGGATTCGTACAGGAAGAGACCGTGCTCGGCTTCACCGTGATCGCCGAGGCCCTCGCCATGGTCCGCGATGACGGCGACGAGCGTGCGGTCGAGCTGGCCCGATTGCTCGAGCGCGGCGACGATCTTCGCGATACAGCTGTCGACGTACGCGACCTCGCCGTCGTAGGGCGCCGCCGCGAACCGCGCGCGGAAGGGCGCCGGCGCCTCGTACGGCGCATGCGCGTCGTAGAGGTGCACCCAGGCGAAGAATGGCTGAGGGCTGAGGGCTGAGGGCTGACGGAGCCACTTGATGGCGGCGTCCGTGACCTCGCCGCCGCGGCGCTGCGCCTGCAGCTTCATGCCGGCATTGAATCGCGAGAACGTCGCATCGAACGTGTCGAAGCCCTGCGCGAAGCCGTACTCGGGGCCGAGGATGAACGCGCCGACGAAGCCGCCGGTCCTGTAGCCGCGCGCCTTGAAGATCGTCGCGAGCGTCGGCGTGCCGGCGGGAATGGGCGTGCTGGCGTTGTCGCGCACACCGAGCCGCGCCGGATACTGGCCGGTCAGGATCGCCGCGTGCGCGGGGCCGGTCAACGGCGCCTGCGACGTGGCGTCGGCGAAGCGGACGCCCTCCCGCGCGAGGCGATCGATCGCCGGCGTCGCGCCTTTCGTGTAGCCGTACGCGCCGATGCGATCGGCGCGGACTGTATCGATCGTAATCAGCAGGACATTTGGAGGCGAAGGCTGCGCTAGAGCTAGCGCTCCGACGAAGAAACAGATAACCACAGAGGACATTGAGGACACGGAAAGAAATAAGACTACAGATTCAACCTCCGTGACCTCCGTGTCCTCCGTGGTTACTCGGTTCGTGGTCATCGTTGTTCGATCCTCGACAAGCGATCGAGGAGCTCGACCGAGTGCGGCAGCGCGACGAGCCCCGCGCGGAGCGCTTGAACTGCGAGCGCGGGTTGCGCGAGGCGCACGTACGCATCGGCCAGCGCCAGGTGTGCGGAGACGAGCGTGGGATCGACGAACGCGGCGCGGCGCCACGCGCTGATGGCCTGCCGGTCGTCGCCGGCGCCGTGAAACGCCCAGCCCAGCAGAAACGCCGCCGCGCCGTTGTTCACATCGGCGTTCAGCGCCGCCTGAAACGCGGCAATCGCCGCCGGGAAGTCGCCCGCGCCGAGCCGCTCGAGCCCGCGGCGGCCGTCCGCGCCGGTTGTCGACGCGGCCGCGTATTCACGCGCCACGACACCGGTCACGACGGCTCGCGGATCGAACGCGGCCGGCGGATCTGCTTCGTCTCCAGCGATCGGCAGCGGCCGCTGCCCCTGACGGATCTCGATCTCGCGCACGACCTGCGACACGGTGTCCGGTCCCGACAGCACGCGCGCGCGCGCGACGTACGTCCCAGGCGCCACAGATGGGAGGGGCAGGGCGACACGGGCCTCGCGCGCGGCGCCGCCGGCGATCGCGCGGATCGGCTGCAGGTCCGCGGAGCCGGACACGATCGCGGCATCTTCGCCGACCGGAATCAGATCGACCAGCACGCGCGCGTCACGCAGCTGATCGGCGGTCCTCGCGTAGAGCTCGAGGACGCCGCTCAGGCCGTCGCCGATGTACGCAGCCGGCCGCACGGGCAGCTCGCCGCGCGTCGCGCTGAGGACAAGGTCGCCGCTCTCGAGCGCCGGTCCGTTCAGCGCGCGCACGGCGAACCGCCGATCGGCGCTGCCGACGAGCCCGCCGGGCTCGCGCACGATGGCGCGCATCAGGTAGTCGCCGGGCGGCAGTTCGAACTGCGCGCGAAACGTGCCCGTGCCCCCTGTTCCATTTGTCCCGGCCGGCATCCGCCGTTCCGGCAGGGCGATTGTGTCGCGGCCGCTGGCCGCGACGTGGCCGTCCGCCGCCGCGCGCACGACGAATGCAATGTCCGCGACGTCGGAGACGTTGGGGTGATCGGCGGCCGCTGGGCGCTCGCGCGAGACGAGCGGCAGCTCTGCGGCGAGGCTGAGGATCACACGCTGCAGGCCGGACGCGCTGCCGCGCAGCACGTAGGTCGTGTACTGGACGGGCAGGCCCTGGAGCGGGAAGGGCGACGCCAGCGCGCGATCGATCGTCTGGCGCCGATCGAGGCGCGCCGATCCGTCATTCAGCGCGAACCCCGTCCGCGTGCTCACCTGCGTCCCGCCGCGGCGTACGCGCACGTTCACGCGACGGTAGGCGCCGCGATCCTTGAGCGCCTCGCTGCGCGGCGTGAACCCGACGAGGTAGTAGTCCTGGGACTGATCGGCGATCGTCGTGAACGCCTCCTCCGCGCGCAGCCCCGCGTCGACGACGAGCATCCCGCCGGTTTCGGCCGCCAGCGTGCCGAGCGGGCTCAGCGTGTCGTGGATCGCGTTGGCCTGGTCGGCGCCGGCCGGCGCGTCGAGCGTGATGTCGGGCTCGCGGCGATTGAGGTCGAACGTCTGGACGACGCTGTAGGATTCGGCGGCAGCCGCGGCGACCTGCTCGATTTCCCGCGACAAGTGATCCGCGTAGAACCCCTCGGAGATGAACAGGACCGACTTGCGTCCCTCGATGCCGCGCATCGCGCGCAGCACGTCGGTCAGCGCGGCGAGGACGCGCCGCGTCTGCCCGTCGGTGATGTTCACGATCCGTTCGGCATCTTCTTTAATGGGATTTGTCAGCGGCGTGTCGCTCGCGCCGACGAGCGACGTGTCGAGACGGCGCCCCGCATCGCTCGCGCCCGACTGCACCTGAATCCGCTCGGCGACGCGCTGAAAGACCTGATCGTTGCCGCGCGCGATCTGATACGCCTCCTGCAGCGTCATGCTGCCGAGCGCGCCGAAGGCCTGCGGCTCCGCCATCCCGCGCGCGTTCGACAGCTCTGCCGCAATCCGCCGCGCGTCCGCGGTGAACGGAATCTGCGGCCCCGGTCCCGGCAGCGCGTAGAGGGCGACGCGATCGCCCGGTCGCAGCCGTGTCTGCACGAAACGCCGCGCCGCCTGGCGCACGCGCTGCTCCCGGCCCGGCGCGATGTGCAGCTGATCGAACACGAGGACGTAGAGATGACCGCGCGCCGCGCCCTGATTGGTGGACACCTCCCCCGCGATCGTGTGCCGCGCCACCTCGGCGTACGATTCGGCCGGCTCCCCGATGTGCTGAAAAAAGACGACGGGCCGCCGATCGCCGTCTTCGACGATCTCGATTTCGTCGGACCGCAGGTCGCGCACCGGACGGCCGAGCGCGTCCGTGACGCGCACGTCGAGGCGCACCAGCTCCACGCCGGCTTTGAACGCCGGCACCGGTGTTTGATCCTGAACGGCCACGGCTGCCGCCAGCGCGAGGACGAGCCCTGCGGTCATGCGTGAGATCAAATCTTAGCGTTTTTCCCGGGCGTCCTGAGGCAGCCGCTGCAGCATCGCCGCGACTTCCCGCAGGTCTTTCTCGTAAAACGCCTCTGGCGCCGAGTGGAGGAATCGTTCCAGATACGGACGGGCGGCCGCCGTCTGGTTGTCGCGCAGGAGCGTCATCGCCAGGTTGTACATCGCGTCGTAGTTGGTGGCGTCGAGCTCGACGGCCCTCGTCCACGCGGCAATCGCCCCGCGCCGGTCGCCGGTCTTCAGGGAAACGACCCCCACGCCGGCCTGCGCCTGGGACGAAAACGGATCGACACGGACGGCGTCGGCGAAGCGCTTCGCGGCGCCCCGCAGATCGTTGCGCTCCAGGTCCAGCGTGCCGAGATTTTCCAGCGCCATCGCGCTCTCGGGATTCAGCGACAGCATGCGTTCGAACACCGCCCGCGCCTCGGCGGCGTGTCCGCTCCGCCCGTACGCGATGCCCAGCGCGTTGAGCGCATCCACGTCCGGGGCCGCGGCTGTCGCGACCGGCTGCAGCAGGCGGACGGCCTCTGCCGCGCGTCCCGTTTCCGCGAGATAGGCGCCCAGCTGCGTCGTAATGCCGCCGTGCGCGACGCCCGCGGCGCGCGCTTTTTCGAGCACGCCAATCGCCGCGGCGACGTTCCCTGATTCCCACTGCACGAACGCCAGGTGGCGGTAGGCGATGGCCATGTCCGGCCGGCGGCCGATGACGCCCTCGTAGACCTGCACGGCGTCCGCGAAACGCTTCGCGACGAACAGATCGACGCCGCGATGGATCTCCTGATCGAGGCCGACGAGCGTCTTCGGATCGTCGGCCTCCGTATAGCGCGCTTTGATCGGCGCGTCGCCGCTCACATACCCGAGCGCGCGCAATCGTGCGGCGGCGTCCGGATCCTCGGGACGCCGCTGGCCCGGCAGCTCCGATTGAAAGGCGCGCAAGCTGGCCGCCAACGCGCGGTCGCGCGCCGGCGCGCGCCCCGCGAGGTTCGAGGCCTCCGCGGGATCGGCGGTCAGGTCGTACCGCTCGACAATCGGCACGTCGATGTACTTGTCCCGATCGGCGAGCACACCGGTGAGCGGTGCCCATCCGCGGTTCAGCGTGCCGGCCATCGCTTCGAAGTACGACGGGCGAGGGGCGGGCGAGCCGCGCCGTTCGCCCGCCGGCAGGAGCGAACGCCCCGGCAGATCGCCCGGAATCGCCTGTCCGATCGCGTCGAGGATCGTCGGCAGGATGTCCACGTGGCGCGCGGCGACGCTGGAGACTTCGCCGGCCTGGTCTGGCTGAAGCCGGACACCACGTGTTTCGTCGCTCGCCAGTGTGTCGTGGCGTCCGCCTTCAGGCGGACCCGTCCCACCCAGCTCGGCAATGATCAGCGGGATCCTGAGCGTGGACTCGTACGCGAAGATGCCGTGCGTGTCCTCGCCGTGATCGCCGAGCGCTTCGCCGTGATCGCCCGTGACAATGACCAACGCCGGCTTCGCCGACCGCCGGACATCGTCGAGCAGCGGCGCCAGCGCCGCGTCGGTCGCGGCGACCTCGCCGTAATAGGGGCGCGACGCGTACTGCGCGTCGTAAGGCGGCGGCGGGCGGTACGGCGCGTGCGGGTCGAACACGTGGACCCAGGTGAACGAGCGTCCGTGCTGCGAGGCGAGCCATTCGCGCGCCAGGGCGACGACCGCCGTCGCCGGACGCTCGGGCATGACGAACTCCGTCGGCGCGCGCGTTTCGCCGAAGCGGTCGTCGTAGACGTCGAAGCCCTGGTTCAGTCCGAAGCGCGAGTGCAGCGGAAACGCGGCGACGAACGCCGCCGTCGCGTAGCCGGCGCGCTTGAGGACGGTCGCCGCCGTGCGCGCATCGGGCGCGAGCCGGTAGCCGCTGTTGTCGCGTACACCGTGCTGGAAGGGATAGCGTCCGGTGAGGATGCTCGTGTGCGAGGGCAGCGTCAGCACCGCATGCGCGTGCGCGAAGTCGAAGCGCACGCCGCCGGCGGCCAGGCTATCGAGCGCCGGCGTCGCGGCCTGCCCGCCGTAGCTGCCGAGCGCGTCGGCGCGCAGGGTGTCGATGGTGATCAGGAGGACGTTTTGGTTCGCGATCGGCCGGAGATCCGCTTGGGCCTTGCGGCCGCGAAGAACGAAGACAGCGGCCGCCGCCACGACAACGACGACGAAGAGGAAGGCGCTACCACGGAGGACACTGAAACGCGAGGAGGACACGGAAAGTGTTTGGCCAGACCGTGACCTCCGCTTCAGATTTTTCGACTCCGTGTCCACCGTGGTTTCACGTTAGCGCGCGTTGGCGGCGCGTCGCGGGGCGTCGGCGAACGCCCGCCGCGCTTCCGCGCGAATGGCATCAGCTTGTTGTCGGTTGCCGAACATCGTGTACAGCCGCGCGGCGAGCGCGTAGGACTCCGGACCGGGCGTGATGCGGAGCATGTCGGCGATCGCCCGGTCGGCGGCGTCGCTCTTGCCCGTGGCCTGATACAGCATCGCCAGTCCGCCGCGGGCGCGCGGATTCTGCGGGAAGTCCCGGAGCTCGGCGATGAACTGCGCTTCGGCTTCCGGATAGCGCTCGAGCCGGCCGTAGGTATCCGCCGCGTAGTAGTGCAGCTCGGCCAGCGGGCTGCCGCTGGACTTCTGATCGGCAATCGCGCGTTCGAAGAGCGGAAGCGCGTCGGCGAATTTCCCCTGGTCGTAGAGCACGCGTGCCTCGATGTACGGAACGATGGGCAGTTTGGAATCCGCCTCGTGCGCGAGCCCCGCTTCCCGCCGCGCGCCGTCGGCGTCGTGCCGCGAGAGGGCGATGCGGGCGAGCAGCCCGTGCGCGTTGGCGCGCGACCTGACGTCGCTGTCGGCAGCGACGTCCACCGCAAGCGCGGCGTGCGCGCGCGCCTCCTCGAACTTGCGCTGCCTGAAGTACGCGGCGGCCACGCCGAGGTATCCGCCGGGCTCCGACGGTTTCAGCTCGATGTAGTGCCTGTAGGCGTCGATGACCAGATCCTGCCGATCCAGATGCCCGGCGAAGCCCGCGAGCTGACCCCAGACGTCGGCCATGCCGGGATCCTCGCGCAGGATGTGCTTGAGCAGCCCGATCGCCTGAGGCCACTTGCGTTCGCCCGCGAGGTCCACGGCGGCGCGATACGTTTCGAGAATCTGGCGCTTGTCCTTCGGGTCCGGCAGCGTGTCGCCCGGCGCCGACGCCATCTCCGTCTGCGCGCCGACGTAGCCGAGCGCCTGCAGCCGCTCGCGCGCGTCGGCGGAGACCTCGGCGGGGGCGTGAATCGCGGCCCCGGCGGCGAGGCGATCCAGCGCGGCGCGCAGGGCCTGCCGTGCCTGCACGCGATCGCCCGCGAGATTCTCGCGCTCGTGCGGATCGCGCTGGAGGTCGTACAGCTCTTCGCGCGGCGCCTTGATGAAGCGATAGCGGTCGTCGGTCAGCGCCGTCAGCTCGCTCCAGCCGAAGTGGTAGCGCGCGTAGAGCGCTTCCGAATACACGGACGGCTCGGCGAGCGGGCCGGTGCCGTCGAGGACCGGCTTGAGCGACCGGCCGCGGAGGTTGCCGGGAATTGGCGCCTTCACCAGGTCGAGCAGCGTCGGCACGAGATCGATGTGCTGAACCAGGCGCGCGATCCGGCGGCCGGCGCCGACGTTGCTCTCCTGCTTCACGATGAGCGGAACGTGAATCGCTTCGTCGTAGACGAACAGGCCGTGCTCCTGCTCGCCGTGATCGCCGAGACCTTCGCCGTGATCCGAGAGCAGCACGATCGTCGATCGATCGTAGAGCTGATGCGACTTCAGGTAGCGCACGAGCCGGCCGACGATTTCGTCGCTGTAGGCGATCTCGCCGTCGTACGGCGCGTACTGCGCGTAGCGCTCCGGCGGCGTATACGGCTTGTGCGGCTCGTAGAGGTGCAGGAACAGGAACGCGCGGGCCGTGCCGATCGACGCGAGCCAGCGTTCCGCGATCGCTTCCGACGCGGCGCCGTCGCGCTGGACTGAGCCGATCGGCTCGTCGGGCGTGCCCGGCGGCATCTCGGCGTCGAAGAAATCGAAGCCCTGGCCGATGCCCGTGTCCTTGCGCAGCACGAACGCCGAGACGACGCCGCCGGTCGTGAAGCCGCGCTCGCGGAGCATCTGCGGCAGGAGCCGCTCGCCCGCCTTCACCGAGAAGCCGATGTTGTCGCGGACGCCGTGCTCGAACGGCAGCAGTCCGGACAGGATCGCGGCGTGCGCGGGCAGCGTCTGCGGCGCGTGCGAGTACGCGCGCTCGAAGACCACGCCGTCGGCGGCCAGCGCGTCGATGGCGGGTGTCTTGACCTTCGTGTAGCCGTACGCCGGGAGATGATCGGCGCGCAGCGTGTCGATGGAGACGATGATGATCGGGCCGCTGACCGGCGCCGACGCGCGCGCGTACCGCCATCCGCCCACGGCCGCCAGGCTGGTGCCCAGCGCCGCGAGGATGAGGATGAACGTGTACCGAAGGGGCCGGGACATCGGCGGGTGCTGGGTGCCTGGTGCTGGGGTGCTTGGTGCCGTGCTGAGTGCGGAGTGCCTGGTGCTTAGTGCTGGGTGCGCCGCACTCGGCACGCGGCACTCCGCACCCCGCACGGCACCCGGCACGCCGCACCCCGCACCCGGCACCCGGTCCTCATGATTTCTTCAACTGCTCGACAACCGCCTTCGCCTGCGCGGCTTCCGTCGAATTCGGATCGGCGGCGACGACCTTTTCGAACGCTTGGATCGCGCCGTCCTTGTCGCCCTTGTTGAGGGCGATCTTCGCGAGCCCGAAGAGCGGCTTGCCCCAGGTCGGGTCCAATTGCGCGGCCTTGCCGTACGCCGCGCCGGCCTCGTCGTTCTTGTTCTTCGCGAACAACACTTCGCCGAGGTTGTAGAACACTTCACGCGTGGCGTTCGGGCTCTGCGACGCCGCGGCCAGCGTCTTCTCGGCCGCCTCGAGGTCGCCCTTCTCGAGATTCGTCATGCCGATGCCGATCTTCGCCTTGTCGTTGTTCGAGTCGATCTGCAGCAGCGCGTTGTACGCCGCGATCGCGCCGTCGTAATCCTTCTTGTTGCGGTAGGCCGCCGCGATCTGGAGGTTGATCACGCTGAGCGCCGGCGCCTTCGTCATGATCGCGCGATACGCGGCGATCGCTTCATCCCACTTCTGCGTGTTGTAGAGCTGGTCGGCGATGGTCAGTTCCGCCTGCAGATCCTTCGCGGCAATGCCGCCGAGGGCGCCCGCGCCCGACGGGCCGCCGCCCTTCTTCAGCGTGAAGGTGAGCGGCGGATTCGGCGAGCCGATCGTCTTCACCTCGAGCCGGCCGGACTCGGCCGCGAAGCCCGGGGCCTGCGCCGTGAACGTCCACGCGCCGGTCTTCAGACCGATGATCGAGAAGCGGCCCTTGTCGTCGGTGGTCGCCGTGAAGCTGTTCGGCGACGCGTTCGGATTTTCCGCGGTGACGGTGGCGCCCTTGATCGGCTGGCCGGACTCGTCCTTGACCTGGCCTCCGACGCGGCCCGTTTGCGCGGCGGCCGCGCCCGCGAGCGCGATCACGCAGAGCGCAATCATGGTGCCGCGAGCGAAAAGATGACGGTGACGCATCTCCAGACTCCCTGAAAAGACGTGACAAAGCCGCAAAAACCGGCGAGTTCGCTCAGTATATATTGAATCCCGTGAAACGACTCGCTGTGGAAATCGTCGCGGCGCTGCTCGCCGCCCTCGTGCTTGGCGGGGGTTCATCGGCGCAAACACCCGTGGCGCCGTCCGGTTTCGCGCCCATCGCCCCGCTCGTGGACGAGGCGATCGCGCGCCGCGAACTGCCCGGTGCCGTCGTGCTCGTGGGCCGCGGCGATGCCATCGCCTACCACAGCGCTTTCGGCCGGCGCGCCGTGCAGCCGGCGCCGGAGGCGATGACCGAGGACACGATTTTCGATCTCGCCTCGCTCACGAAGGTCGTGGCCACGACGACGAGCGTGATGACGCTGATCGAGGCGGGACGTCTCCGGCTCAACGATCCGGTCGCGCAGTTCGTGCCGGAGTTTGGACGCTACGGCAAGAACGGGATCACCATTCGCCACCTGCTGACGCACACGTCGGGGCTGCGCCCCGATCTCGAACTGGAGGTGGAGTTCCACGGCGCGGACGAGGCGATCCGTCGCGCGATTGAAGAAGTCCCGACCGCGCCGCCCGGCGAGCGCTTCGTCTACAGCGACATCAACTTCTTCCTGCTCGGCGACATCGTCCGGCGCGTCAGCGGTCAGCGCCTCGATGCGTACGCCGCGCAGCACGTCTTCGAGCCGCTCGGGATGAAGGAGACACGCTTTCTGCCGCCCGAGTCGTGGCGGCCGCGTATCGCGCCGACCGAGCGCTGCGTCGGGCTCGCGTGGCCGTGCCCCTCGACTCCGCTCGGGGCAAGCCCGCCGGCGTCGCTCGGGGCAAGTGCCACCGGCGCTGAGGTGCCGTTCCTGCGCGGCGTCGTCCACGATCCAACCGCGCGCCGGATGGACGGCGTGGCCGGGCACGCAGGCCTGTTCAGCACGGCGGCCGATCTCTCGCGCTTCTGCCGCATGCTGCTCAACGGCGGCAGTCTCGGCGCGATGCGCATTCTGTCGCCCGCGATGGTCGCGCGCATGACGTCGCCGTCGACGCCGGTGGGCATGCGCGACGTGCGGGGGCTCGGGTGGGACATCGACTCGACCTACTCGTCGAATCGCGGCGAGCTGTTCCCGATCGGATCGTACGGTCACACCGGGTTCACCGGCACGTCGCTGTGGCTCGACCCGCTGACGAAGAGCTACGTGATCTTCCTGTCCAACCGCGTGCATCCCGACGGCAAGGGCGACGTCACGCCGCTGCGCGCGAAGGTCGCGACCGTCGCCGCCGCCGCGCTGTATTCAATGGATGATGTAGCGCGAGCCGCCGCTGTGACGCGAGGCTTTCAGCTCCGCGAGTTCGGCGGGTCTGAAAGACCCGCCCTACGTACCAGACATGACCCCACGCTCGCCGGCATCGACGTCCTCGCCGCGGAGAACTTCGCGCGGCTGCGCGGTAAACATGTCGGTCTGCTGACGAACCAGACCGGGCGATCGCGGCAGGGCACGAGCACGATCGATCTGCTGGCGCACGCGCCGGGTGTGACGCTCGTCGCGCTCTTCAGTCCCGAGCACGGCATCCGCGGTCAGCTTGACGACAAGGTCGCGTCGTCTCGCGACGAGGCGACCGGATTGCCGATCCATTCGCTGTACGGCGACACGCGACGGCCGACCGAAGCGATGCTGGCCGGCATCGACACGCTTGTCGTCGATCTGCAGGACATCGGCGCGCGCTTCTACACGTATCCCGCGACGGTCGCGTACGTGATGGAGGAGGCCGCGCGGCGCGGACTGCCGGTCGTCGTCCTCGATCGTCCGAATCCGATCGACGGCTTCGACGTCGAGGGCCCGGCGCAGGATCAGGCGGCGGCCGGGTTCACCGGCTACCTGCAGATGCCGATCAGGCACGGCTTGACGATCGGCGAGCTCGCGCAGCTCTTCAACGCGGAGCGGAAGATTGGCGCGACCCTCACGGTCGTGCCGATGAAGAACTGGCGGCGCGAGGACTGGTTCGACGAGACGAGCCTCGAGTGGACCAATCCATCGCCGAACATGCGGAACCTGAACGAAGCGGCGATCTATCCGGGCCTCGGCGCGATCGAAGGGACCAATCTCTCGGTCGGTCGCGGCACGGATACGCCCTTCGAGCACATCGGCGCGCCGTGGGTCGACGGCGTGGCGCTGGCGGCGGCGCTCAACGCGCGCGACGTGCCTGGCGTGCGCTTCTATCCCGTGACGTTCACGCCGGCGGCCGGAGCCAAGCTCGGCGGGCAGGTGTGCCACGGCGTGTTTCTCGTCGTGACCGATCGGGATCGCATTCGTCCTGTACGTGTCGGCCTCGAGATCGCGTCGGCACTGTCGAAATTGTACGGCGCGCAATTCAGGCTGGAGGATGCCGCGCTGCTGCTGGGGTCGAAGACGACGATCGAAAAGATTCGCGCCGGCCAGGATCCGGCCGCGATCGCCGCGTCCTGGACCGCCGACGAAGCGAAGTGGCGCCTCACGCGCGCGAAGTATCTGCTGTATTAGCCTGCCGCGTTCAGCGGTCGTACGGAAGTTCAGCGGTCGCGCGGAAGCAGACGGGGATTTCCCTTGATTGCTACCGCCGAAAAATGTCGCAGATCGAGCGTCGCAATCGCGTCCGCGGCGAGGCGTTCGGCCGTCGCGATGACCACCGCGTCGACGAGCCCAAGACGGAGCGACCGATAGCGCGTGTGAATCCGCCGCGCGGCAACAAGATCCTCATCGCGACCCCACTCGACAGTAAAGGCGCCGTCGGCGAGATCGGCCAGAAAGGTCTCGTGCGCCTTCAGGCCCAGGTGTGTCGTGACCAGATAATCGACTTCCGGAAGAATGGCCCACGGCAGGATCCAGCTATCCGGGCTTTCTTCGAAGAGATCTTTGAGGGCCGTGTGGTGATCCTCGCTGGCGTCGAGAAGCGCCACCATCGCGCCGGTATCGACGACGATCATCGATCCTTGCCGATGCCGCTGAGCAATTCTTCGGCCCGCTGCCCCAGGTCGCGACGGCCGCTTTTGAACGCGCCGATGCTCTTGGGGGTGCGACGGGGTGCGTGCCGGGCCGCGAATTCCGCGACCGCCTCGCGAACCATTTCCGCGGGTGGCCGGCGGCGCGCGCGCGCGATCTGCTTCAGGCGCCGGTAGGTGCTCTCGTCCATGTAGACGGTCGTCTTCTGCATATGGTTACCATATATGGCCCAATTGAGAGGGTCAAGGCGATTCGAACGTCTTGCACATCCGCCCGTGTACGCGCCGAACCGCCATTCACTGAACCCGATTCCAAAGTAGACGACGCCCGCGACGTATACACTGTCGCGGTATGCCGCCGCTCGTCGTCTACTCGTGGCCGTACGGCGTCTTCTTCCTCGCGGTCTTCGTCTGGGCGTTCGCGCCGGAGTTCCGGATCGTCTCCAGGCGGGCCGAACCGTCGACGAGTCCGCAGGACGCTGGCTCGAAGCGGTTGATCGTGCTCGGCCAAGGTCTGGCGGCATTCGCTGCGTTCTCGATCGCGGCCGGCGTGCCGTCGGCGGGGCTCCCGCATCGCTTCTCGCTGTTCTGGGCCGGCCTCGCCGCCATCATCGGGGGCAGCCTGCTGCGTCGCCATTGCTGGCGGATGCTCGGGGCGAGCTTCACGGGCGCCGTGATTGTGCGACCCGATCAGGTGGTCGTTGACCGTGGCGCCTACCGCTACGTGCGCCATCCGTCGTACACCGCGGGCGCGATCGTTTTCCTCGGCATCGGACTCGCGCTCGCGAACTGGATCAGCGTGGTCGTGCTGATGGGCACGGTGTCGATCGTCTATGGCTATCGTGTCGGCGTCGAGGAGCGCGCGCTCCTGGCGACGCTTGGCGATTCGTACCAGCGCTACATGAACCGCACGACGCGTTTTGTTCCGTTCGTGTTTTGACCGGACGGGAACGGGCGACGTCCGGCACTCGCCGGTCGGCGGCGCACGACCTGAGCGACTGCCTGTGGTGACGGTCTAGAGCAGCCAGGTCGGCTGGTAGAGCAGCACGTAGACGAGCACGCCTGTCACCGAGACGTAGAGCCAGATCGGGAACGTCCACTTCGCGATGCGCCGGTGCTGCGGGTAGCGGCCTTTGAGCCCGCGCGTCAGCGTGATGATCGCCAGCGGCACGACGACGAAGGCCATCGTGACGTGCGTGATGAGAATCGTGAAGTACAGCGGCCGCACGAAGCCCTGGCGCGTGAACGACACCGATCCCACCTGCGCGTGATACACGACGTAGCAGATCAGGAACAGCGACGATGTTGCGAACGCGGCGATCATCACCTTCCGGTGCGCCTCGATACGCTTGTTGTGGATCAGCGTGAAGCCGATGAGCAGGAGAATGCCAGAGAGGGCATTCAAAGTGGCATTGACGGCTGGTAGATCATGGAGGGTCACGGCTGGTGGCTGGTGGCTGGTGGCTGGTGGCTGGTGGCTGGTGACTGGTGACTGGTGGCTGGTGACTGGTGGCTGGTGACTGGTGGCTGGTGACTCGGAATCTGAAATCTGAATTCTTAAATCTGAAATCTAGTGATTGGCGATCAACGCGATCCACAGCAGCGGCAGATACGTGATCGACCCGAAGAACAGCCCGCGCGCCGACGCCTCGCTGCGCGTCGCCGCGAAGCGGACCGCGAGCGCGAGCAGCGCCAGCCCGAGCACGAGCGCCACCCAGAAGTAGATCGCGCCCGCGATGCCGACGAGGGTCGGCGTCAGGCTGACCGGCACGAGCAACGCGGCGTAGATGAGCGCCTGCCGTCCCGCCCGCGCGCCGCCCGGTTCGATGACCGGCAGCATCGGGAAGCCGGCCTTGCCGTAATCCTCGCGGAACATCCAGGCGATCGCCATGAAGTGCGGCATCTGCCAGAGGAACACGATCGCGAAGAGCGATGCGCCGCCGCGCGCGATGCTGCCGTGCGACGCGGTCCAGCCGATGATCGCCGGCAGCGCGCCGGGCATCGCGCCCACGAGCGTGGACTGCGGCGTGCGCCGCTTCATCGGCGTGTAGACCACGAGGTAGATGACGAGCGTCGCGAGCGCGAGCCCCGCGGCCAGCCAGTTGGTGCGCGCCGCCAGCAGCAGGAGTCCCGCGCCCGAGAGGAGCGCGCCGAAGGCGCGGGCGTCGGCCGGCGGCACGCGGCCGTCCGGCAGCGGACGCAGGCGCGTGCGCCGCATCAGCGCGTCGGTCTCGCGTTCGTAGAGCTGATTGAGGACGGCGGCGCCGCCCGCGACCAGCGCCGTGCCCACCACGGCCTGCGCCATGAGCGCGACGTCCACGCCGCCCACGGCGCCGAGGTAGTACCCGGCGGCGCTCGTCGCGACGACGAGGAAGTTCAGCCGCGGCTTGGTCAGTTCCAGGTAGTCGGCGAACAGGCTCGACGTGCGGGGCTCGACCTGGTCCGGCTGAAGCCGGACGCCACGTACGACGTCGGCGACTGGTGCGTCCTTCACGCGCGCGCTCCGGAATTGCGGATGGCGGACTGCGGATTGCGAATTGAAGGGCGTGCCGGAATTGCGGATTCCGCAGTCCGCAGTCCGCGCTCCGCAATACTCACTCGCCAGGCGCGCAGTGAAATGACCAGCGAAGTGGCCAGGACGAGCGCGCCGACCACAACGTGCACGCTGTTGATCCAGACGTTGCGCTGCGTCAGCACGGTCAGGGCGCCGAGCGTCACCTGTGTCGCAACGAGAGCGACGATCAGCGTCGCCGGTCTCGTCAGCTCTCCGCGGCCCCCGTAGTGATGGTTGTGATACCAGACACGCGCGGAGGTCGCGAGCACGGCGAGCGTCACGACGAGCGCGCCCATCCGGTGCGAGAAGTGGATCGCGATCGCGGACGACCAGTGATCGGGGATGACGTGGCCGAACATCCACGGAAAGTCGGGAATCGCCAGCCCCGCGCCCGTGTGGCGCATCGTCGCGCCGAGGAGGATTTGCGTGTAGATCGCCGCGGTCGTCGCCGTCGCGACGCGCCGCAGCATCGCGTCGTCCACCGGATTGGCCGGGGCGGCCGTCCAGCGCGGCGACGTGAACAGCGCGATCGCCACGGTCATGCAGAAGAAAATCTCGGCGAGCCCTGCGTGCGCGGTCGAGATGGCGGCGGGCAGGAAGAAAAGAACGGTCAAGCCGCCGAGGACGCCCTGCGCGATCACGGCGCCGAGCGCGGCGACGCCGAACCAGCGCAGCCAGCGGCGCGGCTCGGCGAACCAGAGCCACACGGCCATGATGATCGTAAGAAAGCCGACGCTGCTCGCGATGAGCCGGTGGCCGTGCTCGTACAGGATGTTGGCCACCCACATCGAGGGCGGGAACGTGAACATGTTCCAGCCGTAGCTCGTGGGCCAGTCGGGGACCGACAGCCCGGCGTCGTTGCTCGTGACGAGACTGCCCGCGAGGATCAGGAGGACGGTGCAGCCGGCGAGGAACTTGGAGAATCTGTGGAGCACGGGCTGAGATGGTGAATGGCTGATGGCTGATGGTTATGGCTGATGGCTACCTGACGGACTTCTCGACCATCGGCCATGAGCCATCAGCCATGTCGCTCTCTCTCTTTAGTTCGTCGTCGTCGCCGCCGGCGCCTTGAACGTGAAGGTCACGTCCTTCGATTCCTTCGCGCCGATCGTCACGCTCTGGGTCGCCGTGCCGAGCTTCTCGTGCCACGCTTCCAGGGTGTACGTGCCGGGCGGCAGGTTCGAGATGTCGAACTTGCCGTCCTTGTCGGACGTCGCGAAGTACGGGTGATCGAGGACGCCGACGTAGGCGTTCATCCAGCCGTGGACGTCGCACTTGAACGGCACCATGACTTCCTTGGCGCTGAACACATGCGTCATCTTCATGCCCTGGATCGGCTGGCCGTTGTTGAACTCCTGGTTGCCCTTCGGCATCGCGTGGATGTTGTGCAGCGTCGGATCGCTGTTGACGATGGTCAGCGTCTGGCCGACGCGCATCCCGAACACGTGCGGATGGTAGCGGCAGTTCTTCTGATCGATTTGAGCCTCGCCGGTCGGCGGGTCGTAGCTGTAGTTGCCGAGACCGTCCTTCACGTAGACAAAAACGTTACCGAGCGACTTGCCGTCGGCGCCGACTTCATACGTCTCCTGGAATTGCGGGCTCGTGTTCTCCTTCACGCACACCGGATCGGCGTTCATCTTGATCGGTTCGTTCTTCGGCACGGCGCCGTCGACCGTGACCATGCCTTTGACGCTGCCGGCTGTCGTGGGATCCACCTTCTGCCCGCCGCCCGCCGCCGAGGCCGCCGCCGATTCGGCCGGCTTCCCCGCGTCCGAACTTCCACCACCACACGCGACGACCGAAGCCGCCAGCGCCAACCCGAGCACACCGACCCACGCGTTTCGTAGCATTGACGTCTCCTGAAGAGAAAAGAGTGCCGAAAAGAGTTCTATATTCTACCTTGCTTCCCCAAGCTTGCGCTCCACCCGATCCGCAATCCAGTGCGGATCCCACCATTCCACCGGGTTCACCATCCGGCCGGCGACCAGCATCGTGAAATGCAGGTGATCGCCGCCCGCCAGCCCCGTCATGCCGCTGCGGCCGATGGTCTCCCCCCGGGTCACGGTGTCGCCCACCTTGACCTCGAACGACGACAGGTGGCCGTAGAGCGACTGCACGCCCAGCCCGTGGTCGATGATGGCGCAGTTGCCGTAGATGCCGAGCCAGCCCGCGTGCACCACGGCGCCGGCGTTAGCCGCGACGACCGCCACGTGGCTCGTCACGGCGAGGTCGAATCCAAGGTGCACCTGTTGGTCCACTTCCTTGCCGTCGTAGAGGTAGGTCCGATGGTCGGCGAAGCTGGCTTCGACCTGCGAGTTGCCCAGCTGCACGAAGGGCCCGCTCCAGAAACGCGTCGCGGACGATTTCGCCGCCAGCGCGAGAATCTCGTCGGCGTTGATCTTCCGGAGGTCGCCGTTGATCTTCAGGAACGCCGGAACCAGATCCCTGCCCCTGCCGGACGACGGCGCGGTCATCTTCAGTTGCGATGAATGCTCGAGGATCTCCGGCACGACGCGCCCGATAAACCCGTCGTCGAGCGGGATGCGGCTCTTCTTGAACGGCTTCTCGAAGACGTTGTCCACGAAGCTCGTCTTCGCCTGATTGCCGGCCTCGTCGCGCGCGAACGCGGCGATCGGCGTGTTGAGCGGCTGATCGTAAAGCAGCGCGAAAAACGCAACCTTCAGCGACGGGTCGGCGCCCGTCACCGGTGCAGGATAACCGAGGTACTCGATGTCGCCGACGCGCACGCCCGAGATGACGTCGGGAGGCGTCGCCTTATAGACGACCATTTCCGATCCGCCGTGGTTGACGTAATGGTGCGTGGACACGACGGCAAGGCGCGGCGGATCGAGGCGGACCTGAAAGTCCTTCGAGGTCGTGGCGGTCAGCTGCACGAGATTCAGGAACGACGGCCGCGTCGCCGTCACGACGATGCGCGCGGGGCCCGATCGCAGATTCGGGATGCTTTGTCTGTTGATACCGCGCGAGATGTGAAGCTGGTTGCGCTCGATCTGCGTCACGTCGGGCCCGCCCGTCGTCCTTTCGTCGAGCGTGAACAGCGGCGCCGTCTTGCCGTTCTGCTCGAACGCGATCGAAAGAGCCGTGAAGCGCGCGTTTGGGGCTTCGGCGGTAACGTCGACCGATCCAGTCTGACCGACGACCTTGTCGGGTTTGTTGATCGTGAGGAGCGGTGGCGTCCCGCGTCCGGCCGCGGTGTAGGCGCCGACAACCGCCAGCGCGATGACGACGAGGAGCGCGAGGAGCCAACGAAGCATGGACGCAATTGTACAAGTTTGGTAACATTTGCGGTTCCTCGCCGGCGAGTGGCGGTATCGTCTAGCGGCTAGGACACATGGTTCTCAACCATGGAACCGGGGTTCGATTCCCCGTACCGCTACCAGCACTCATACACGGTGACTCGCACTCTTCCCCTTAGTCCCAGCCCCGGCCGTTGGCCGGGGCTTTTCTTTTCCATCGCGGTGTTTTTGTCAGTCGCGTGCGCGGCCGACGCCGGTCAACAGATTGCGTCACCCGACGGGCGGCGTGCGGTGGGCGCGGTCGAGACGCAGGGCGCCATCACGCTCGACGGCGTGCTCGATGAAGAGGTCTGGCAGCGCGCGCCCGCGGCGGCGGACTTCGTCCAGGCGGAGCCGCACGAAGGGCAGCCCGCGAGCGAGCGGACCGACGTGCGCATCGCCTTCGATCGCGACGCGCTGTACCTCGGCGTACGTTGTTTCGACGCCATGCCGTCCGCGCTCATCGTCAACGACATCCGCAAGGACTTCACGCCGGGCGAGCAGGACAGCTTCGAGGTCCTCCTCGACACGTTCGCCGATCGCCGCAACGGCTTCGTCTTCGTCGTCAATCCGGCCGGCGCCAAGTCCGACGCGCAGATCGCCAACGAGGGCCGCGACGTCAACACGAGCTGGGACGCGGTGTGGACGGTGGCGACGGCGCGCGACGCCGAGAGCTGGACGGCGGAGATTCGAATTCCGTTCAAGACGTTGCGCTTCGAGCCGGGAACGAATCACGTGTGGGGCGTGAATTTCAGCCGCCGCATCCGCCGCAAGAACGAAGTCGACTACTGGTCGGCCGTACCGAGGGTCTACAACCTGTACCGCGCCGGACTGGGCGGCACGCTGACGGGGCTTCCCGACGCAAGCCGGGGACGCAACCTGCGGGTCAAGCCGTGGATCGCCGGTGATACAACCCGGGCAGTGGGCGCGCCGTCGTTCGACACCGGCGAGCACGTCGGCCTCGACGTGAAGTACGGCGTGACGCCGTCGCTCACGCTCGACGTCACCGCCCGGCCGGACTTCGCCCAGGCGGAAGCCGACGAGCAGCAGGTGAACCTGACGCAGTTCAGCCTGTACTACCCGGAGAAGCGGGAGTTCTTCCTCGAGAATTCCGGCACGTTCTACTTCGGCGACATCCCGCGCGAGTCGCGGCTGGGGTCGGCGCGCTTCGCGCCCCCGGAAGAGGAGATGCTGCTGTTCTTCAGCCGCCGCATCGGGCTGACGAGCGATGGGAACGCCATTCCCATCTACGGCGGCGGCCGGCTCACCGGCCGTGCGGGCCCCTACGGCGTGGGCGTCATGACGCTGCAGACCGAAGGCGCCGGCGCGAGCGCGGGCGACAACTACACGGTGCTGCGCGGCCGGCGCGACGTCCTCGGGACGTCCGACATCGGCGGTATTTTCCTGTCGCGCCAGTCGACGGCGTCCGGCGACTACAACCGCGTGTACGGCGTCGACGCGAACTTCCGGTTCCACCGCGCGCTGAGCATCAATTCCTTCCTCGCGAAGTCGGACACGCCCGGCGTGACGGACGGTCAGCTCGCCGGCAAGGGCTCCGCGTCCTGGAATGCCAATTTCCTCCACACGCAGTATTCGTTCCTGACCGTGGGCGACAACTTCAGAGATGATGTGGGGTTCATCAAGCGAACGGGCATCCGCAAGCACTTCGCCGATTTCGGCATCCGGCATCGCCCGGAGTGGACCCGGAAGTTCGGGATCCGCGAGCTGCACCCGCACACCCGATACAACATCTACACCGATCAGTCGAACGAAAAGGTGTCGCACACCAATCACGTTGCCTACGCCTGGTTCTTCGAGCGCGGCGGATACATGGAGCTCCAGTGGAATCCGCGCTTCGAGCGCATCGTCACGCCGTTCAAGGTGAGGCCCGACCAGTCGTTCGCGCCGGGCAGCTACGGGTGGAACGAGTACGCGCTGGAACTCGAGACCGATCACAGCCGGAAGGTGGGCGTTTCCGCGCTGCTCACGACCGGCGGGTTCTGGACCGGCACGCAGACGTCCACCAAGCTGGGTGTGATCGTGAGGCCGTCGTATCACCTGACGATCGACATGGCGCTGCAACGCAACGACATCGACCTGCCGTTTCCGATGCACGCCTTCGTGACGAATCTGGTGACGTCGCGGGTCGGCTACGCGTTCAACACGCGCACGTTCCTCGACACGCTCCTGCAATACAACACGGACTTGCACCAGTTCAGCGCCAACGTGCGCTTCGATCTGATCCACCGCCCGCTGAGCGACCTGTTCGTCGTCTACAACGAGCAGCAACTCACGAATCAGCCGACGCCGGCGAATACCGGCCGCGGACTGATCCTCAAGTACACGCACATGCTGGCGTTCTAGAGCGGTTTGCTGATCGCTGTAGATACGTAGGGCGGGTCCTTTTTGGACCCGCCGGGCGGCGACGGCGAGCCGGGTCCGAAAGGACCCGGCCTACTGAAAAGGGCGGGAAGGGCAGGAAGGGCGGGTGGGGCAGGAAGGGCGGGTGGGGCGGGCAGGACAGGTCGGGCGTGGCTGCTGGGTTATTCCGTCCAGACGATCACTTGCGATCCGCGTCTATCGGCTTGATCGAGGATCAGCCCGGGTCCGCGGCGCTCGATGTCCTCGAGCGTCAGGTGGACACGATCCGAGTCGAGATCGATCCCGTTGTCGCCGAGCACGGAAAACTTGTTGGACGGCGCGAGCCGCAGCAGCCAGAACGGAATGGAGATGTTGACGAGTTTCTGCGCGCGCGTGTCGTAGGCAAGGACGCGCAGCGACGACAGCTTGGCCGTCGACGTTGAACCGGTCGCCAGCTCGCGATGCAGCACGGGCTCGTCATCGCGGCGGATCTCGATGAGCGGTTTCTGTCCGACGAAGCGCGCCCGCGCCTGCGCGAACTGCTCGGCCGCGCTGGTTTCCGGGGTGAACTGCGTGCGCACGTGGCGCGAGATGAAGTACGCCGTCCCGCCGACCGCCGAGATGGCCAGGATCGCCACGATGATGACGAGCGCGATGACGATGGAAACCCACGTTTGACGCTTGGTTTCGCTCATGACTCCACGGTTCTAGACGGCCGTATCGTCCGCCATGTTCGATATCAGGGTCCGGCCCGGGTGGACCGGGGTCAAACCCTGCTGCAATCATTTCAATCGCCGGCGGGCCTCGACCGCCGTTGCCGCATCATTGTCGCGCTCGCACAAGCCGATCGCCGCCTGGAACGCGCTCCTCGCCGCCGGGCGGTCGCCGGCTTTTTCCGCCAGCTTCCCGATTTCCAGCTGCGCGCGTCCGTGCACCCACGGGCGGCCTTCGACCAGCAGCGCGGCCTTCAGATCGGTCCCGGCCTCCGCCGATCGGTTGAGCGCGGCCAGCGCCGCGCCACGCTTGTAGCGCCACAGCGCGTCTTCGCCGAACATACGCGGCCGGCGGTCGTCGGCAAAGCGCCTCACACCTTCGGACAGGAACCGCTCGGCGTCCGCCGGGCGGCCGGCGCGCAGACTGGTCGATCCGCTCTCCAGCCACACCAGCCGGTTGCGCGGATACCGGGTCCGCAGCGTCGCCAGCTGCGCCAGCGCGTCGTCGTACCGTTTCTCGCGGTTATAAAGAAGGAGGAGGGCGAATCGGGCGTCGGCCTGGTTCTCCCCGCCGTAGGCTGCCGCGTCCTCGATCAATCGCAATCCGCGCTGGCCGTCGCCGCCGAAGCCGGCGATGTAGGCCGCCCATCTCAGCGGCAGCACCAGCGTCGCCACGATGTAGCGGTACGTGCCGACGATGAGGCCCGCATCCTTGCGCTGGGGCGCGAGCGTCAGCACCTGCTCGTGCTCTTCGTAGGCTTCACGCGCCGCGCGAAACGCCCCCAGGATCTTGCCGTCGACGGTTGCCGTGTAGGACGCGCGCAACCCGACGGCGGCGCCGAGCTGGTAGTGCGCATCCGGATCGCGCGGACTGTTCGCCAGGCGTTGGCGGGCGAGGGCAATGGCGCGCTCGATGGACGCGCTGAACGCGGCAGCGGTGTCCGGCGGCGGAGGTGTCGCCTGCGTGTTGTTCGGCGTCGAGACGCGGCCCAGGTAATCATCGACGGTCATGTTGCCACGGCGATACGTGATCCCGAGCCACAGGGACATGGCGAGACCGCGGTGCGCGCCCGGGTCCAGCGGATCTGCGGCGACGGCCTGCTGGAAAGCGGCGAGTGCGTCGGCGTGGTCGAGGTTGTACGTGAAGTCGGCGGCTTTGGCGCGCAGTGCCTCCGACGCCGGGTTCGCCGCCGCCGGCGCGGAGAGCGCCGCGAGAATGCAGACCGCGCCGGTCCACTTACAGAAGCGCGCCATCCCGTGATCTTACGACTTCCGGCGCGCGCCCCGGCGGTCTTCAAGATCGCGTCCGAAGTCACTTGCGCCCGCTTGTGCCTTCTGCATACAATCGCACCCGAATCATCCGGGATCCAAATCCCCTTAAGTGCAGGAGTCGACGTTGGACAACGTGACCACTCACGGGAGCGTCGCGCACGGCCACGCGCACGAACACGCGCATCATGAAGAGCTCGGGTTCTGGCGCAAGTACGTGTTCTCGATCGATCACAAGGTGATCGGCATCCAGTACGCGTTTACCGGCCTGCTGTTCCTCCTCTTCGGTTTCACGCTGATGATGATCATGCGGTGGCAGATGGCCTATCCGGGCCGTCCGATCCCGCTGATTGGCGCGTGGCTCGGCCAGGATCGCGCGCCGATGGGGATCATGCTGCCCGAGTTCTACAACCAGCTCGGCGCCATGCACGGCACGATCATGGTGTTCCTGGGCGTCGTGCCGCTGGCCGTCGGCGGCTTCGGCAACTTCGTGATGCCGCTCCAGATCGGCGCGCCCGACATGGCGTTCCCCAAGCTCAACATGGTGAGCTACTGGGTGTACTTCCTGGGCGGCGTGACGATGCTCGCCAGCTTCTTCCCGCACGGCGGCGCGGCGCAGTCGGGCTGGACGTCGTATCCGCCGCTCGCGGTCATCGCGCCCGGCCAGACGATGTGGCTCGTCGGCATGATCTTCCTGATCACGTCGTCGTTGTTGGGCTCGGTCAACTTCATCACGACCATCGTCCAACTCCGCGCCAAGGGGCTCAGCTGGATGCGGCTGCCGTTCTTCGTCTGGGCGCAGCTCGTGACGGCGTTCCTGCTGTTGCTCGCGTTCCCGCCGCTCGAGGCGGCCGGCGTGCTGCAGTTGATGGATCGCGTGGCCGGCACGAGTTTCTTCATGCCGAGCGGTCTGGTCATCAGCGGCAAGCCGATGCTGATTTCCGGCAACGGCAACCCGCTGCTCTGGCAGCACCTGTTCTGGTTCCTGGCGCACCCTGAGGTGTACGTCCTCATCCTGCCGGCGTTCGGCATCATCTCGGAAATCATCGCGAACAACACGCGCAAGCCGCTCTGGGGCTACAAGACGCTCGTGTACTCGGTGGTCTTCCTCGGCTTCATGTCCTTCATTGTGTGGGCGCACCACATGTTCATGACCGGCATGGGCACGACGATGAGCGCGTTCTTCCAGACGACGACGATGATCATCTCGATCCCGTCGGTCATCGTGCTGACGTCGCTGCTGCTGTCGCTGTGGGGCGCGTCGATCCGGTTCAACCCGCCGATGCTGTTCGCGCTGGCGTTCCTGCCGATGTTCGCGATCGGCGGTCTGACGGGCCTGCCGCTCGGCCTCGCGCCGTCGGACATCCACCTGCACGACACCTATTACGTCATCGGGCACTTCCACTATGTCGTCGCGCCCGGCACGATCTTCGCGCTGTTCGGCGGGGTGTATTACTGGTTCCCGAAGGCCACCGGCAAGAAGATGAACGAGATGCTCGGCTACGTGCACTTCTGGGGGTCGTTCATCTGCATCAACCTCGTGTTCATGCCGATGTTCATCCAGGGCCTCGGCGGCATGAACCGCCGGATGTACGACGGCGGCGCGCAGTACGCGCACAACGCCGGCCTGCTGAAATGGAATCTCGTGATCGGGTTCGCGGCGTGGGGCCTCGGTCTGCTCCAGATTCCGTTCATCATCAACTTCTTCGGCAGCCTCAAGTGGGGCAAGGCCGTCGACAAGAATCCGTGGGAGGCCACGACGCTCGAATGGTCCGCGCCGTCGCCGCCCGGGCACGGCAACTTCCTGACCGATCCCGTGGTGTATCGCGGGCCGTACGAGTACAGCGTCCCTGGCGCCGCGAGAGACTTTAGTCCGCAGTTCGAGGCGTAGGAACGCAAAGGCACAAAGGACACAGACGCTCAATGGAAATCCCCTATATCGTGGAAACCCGGGCGGACACCGGTCTGAACAACGTCAAGCTTGGCATCTGGCTGTTCCTGGCCTCGGAAGTCATGCTGTTCGGCGCGCTGTTCTCGACCTACATCATTCTGCGTGTCGGCGCGCCGGAGTGGCCGCGCGGTGAGCTCAGCGTGATCTTCGGCGCCGCCAACACGATCATCCTCATCAGCTCGTCGGTGACGATGGTGATGGCGTGGGCGTCGCTCAAGATGCACGCGTGGGGCAAGCATCGCTTCTACCTGCTCGTCACGGTCGGGCTGGCGTTGTTCTTTCTCGTGAACAAGTTCTTCGAGTACGCCGAGCACGTCGGCAAGCACGAGATACCGTCGTACAACACGTTCTTCGCGATTTACTACACGCTGACCGGGCTTCACGGCCTGCACATCGTGGGCGGCATTGTCGTCATGCTGTACTTCCTGGGCCCGGGCGCGAAGCTCGCGAAGAAGAACCCCGATCAGTTCACCAATCGCATCGAAGCCACCGGGCTCTATTGGCACTTCGTCGACCTGGTGTGGATCTTCCTGTTCCCTGTGCTGTATCTGCTGTAACGGAGAGACGCATGTCGGATTCCGCAGACATCAAGAATCACCTCGGCAAGTACTGGATGATCGGTGCGGCGCTGCTCGTGTTCACGGGCATCACGGTGGCCGCGAATCAGCTTCATCTGGCGGTGCCGCTGGCCATCACGGTGGCGCTCATTATCGCGATCACCAAGGGATCCATGGTCGCCGCCGTGTTCATGCACCTCAGCCACGAGAAGAAGTGGATTTACGGTGCGCTGCTGCTGACCGTGGTGTTCTTCATCGTGCTGATGAGCGTGCCGTTCCTCACCGTCAACGATGGCATCGGCACGCCGATCCACGTGCCGGCCCCCGCGCACACCGGCGGTCACTGAGATGTCGCTGCGCGCGTTTCATCTGCTGTTCATCGCGCTGTCGGTCATCCTGACCGTGTTCTTCGCGGTGTGGGCCGGCGCGCAATATCAGTCGGCCGGCGGGGCGGGCTTCGCCCTGGCCGTCGTGCTGTCGCTCGCGTGCGGTGTGGCGCTGACCGTCTACGGAACGGCCTTCCAGCGAAAGACGAGGCGCCTCTGATGGCGGTAACGCGCAGAACCCTGATGACGATGGCGCTGCTGGCCGCGCCCCGCGTCGCGCTCGCGTGCCCGGTGTGCTTCGGTCAGAACGACTCGCCGCTGGCGATCGCGATGAACCAGGGCATTCTCATGATGTTGGGCGTCGTCGTGCTCGTGCTCGGCGCGTTTGCAACTTTCTTTGTGGTGTTGATCCGGCGCGCCAACCGCGCAGCCGAGGCGATGAGTCAGGCGGACGCGCAGCAATCGGCTGGCGCCGCGGACTACGCGATGGGAGAGGGGACCGCTCAATGCTGAACTACCTCGGACTGCCGGCGCAGGCGTCGACGCACGCCGGCGACATCGATCAGATGATCAGCATCGTCCACTGGCTGATGCTGGTGATGTTCGTCGGCTGGGGCCTGTACTTCGCGTACGTGCTGTTCCGGTTCCGGAGGGGCGCCCACCCGAAGGCCAGCTACGAAGGCGCGCACGGGACGTTCGCCAAGGGGACGGAGATCGCGGTCGTGATCGCCGAGATGGTGATCCTTCTCGTGTTCGCGATTCCCGCGTGGGCCACGCGCGTGGCGCAGATCCCGGCGGAGAACCAGGCCGTGGTGGTCCGCGTCATCGCCGAGCAGTTCGCATGGAACATCCACTACGCCGGGCCCGACGGCAGGTTCGGGCGCACGGACGTCGCGCTGGTCAGCGCCGACAATCCGATCGGCCTCGATCGCCGCGATCCCGACGCCAAGGATGACGTCACGACGATCAATCAGCTGAATCTGCCGGTCGACCGGCCGATCCTCGTCCAGCTGTCGAGCAAGGACGTGATCCACAGCTTCGCGATCTACGAGATGCGGGTGAAGCAGGACGTCGTGCCCGGCCTGCGCATCCCGGTGTGGTTCATTCCGAACAAGATCGGCGCGTACGAGATCGCGTGCTCGCAGCTGTGCGGGCTCGGTCACTTCCGGATGCGCGGGTTCGTCACCGTCCAGAGCGCGGCGGACTTCCAGAAGTGGATGGACGACCAGGAGAAAGAACTTCGCCCCGCGGTGGCAACGACCCCCGCGCCTTGAAGTGTGAAGTCTGGAGTGTGAAGGCTGAAGACTCAGACTTCAGCCTTTAGACTTCACACTTACAGAGTCAATTCAGTACCAATTCCATGCTCTACAGCCCGGCGGTAAGCAAGGTCCGCTGCCGTCACATCCTCTACGGCCAGCCCCAGACTCTTGAAGATCGTCACGTCGGCGTCGCTCTGCCGTCCGGCGGCGCCCGCGACGAGCTCGCCGATTTCGGCGACGATGTGATCCGCCCCGAAGCGGCCCTCCTGGATGCCGAGCGCCACGTCGCCGGATTCGACGAGCGCCGCGGCCCGTGAATCGACGAAAAGCCGCGCGCGGGCGACGAGCGCCGGGTCCATCTCACGCTGTGTCGGGCGGCACGCGCCGACCGAGATCACGTGGGCGCCCGGCTTGACCCATCCGTTCTCGAGGACGGGGGTCGGCGACGCAGTCACCAGCACGATGACGTCCGCCCCGACGACCGCCTCCCCCGCGTGATCGACCGCTGTGATTGAGTATGGGGTCCGACGCGGGTCCGATTGGGGTCGAACCAGACTCGGACCGGGGTCGGATCCTGTGGAGGTTCTGGCCCATGCGACGAACTGTTCGCGGTGCAGTTTCTGCGGGCTCCAGACCGTCACTTGCCGCAGCTGGTGGACGCGGGCAATCGCTTCGAGGTGGCTGCGCGCCTGCACGCCCGACCCTAGAATGGCCAGCGACGTCGCGGTCTTCCGCGCGAGCAATCTCGACGAGACCGCCGAGACGGCCGCCGTTCGCGCTTCTGTGATGTAGCGCCCGTCGAGCAGCGCCAGCAGCGCCCCGGTTTCCGGATCAAGCAACACGATGGACGCCAGGTGGGTGTGCAGGCCGCGCGCGGCGTTCGCCCCAAACAGCGTCACGAGCTTCGCGCCGAGTGCCGCCCGCTCGCCTGCCGCCTTCGCGCCTCCGGCGCTTCGGCGAGCCTCGCCGTAGCCTTGGCCGAGGCGGGAAGGGTTCGCGCTTCGAGTCGGGCTTGCCTCGCCGAAGTTCGCACCCGTCATCGCGTTCGAGCCGCGAACGAAGGCGGGCATCGTGGCGAAGAAGGCGTCATCGCCGCCGACGGGAATGACCGTGCGCACGGGCTGCGTGACGCGGCCGCTCGAGAAACGCTGCAGCGCGGACGCCATGGTCTCGATGAGGTCGTCCATGCTCAGGACGGCCTTCACGTCGGATTCGGTCAGCAGGCGGAAGTGGACGGCCATGCGGGAATGTTACAGTGCTAGGCCCCAGGGATGATGCTGCGATTGAAAACCATCGATGCCCATGCCGCCGGCGAGCCCCTGCGCCTCATCGTCGACGGTTTTCCGTCCCCGCGCGGCGCGACGATGCTCGAGAAGCGCGACTGGGTGAAGCGCCACGCGGATCACCTGCGCCGGGCGCTGATGCTCGAGCCCCGCGGGCACGCCGACATGTACGGCGCGATTCTGACCGAGCCCGCCGCGCCTGGCTCGCATGCCGGCGTCCTGTTCATGCACAACGAGGGCTACAGCACCATGTGCGGCCACGGCGTGATCGCGGTGACGACGATCGCGCTGGAGCGCGGGCTGCTGATTCCTGGCGGCGACGGGGCGACCGTCGTCTACGACTCGCCGGCCGGCACGATTCGCGCGCGCGCGACGATGAGGGCCAGCAGTGCAGGTGGGGCAGGAGAGGCGGGTGAGTCCGGTAGGGCAGGTGCCGCGGGTGGGCAAATACGCGTCGAGAGCGTCGCGTTTCAGAACGTCCCGTCGTTCGTGCTCCACGGAGGGCTGACCGTCAAGCTCGCCGCACGACAGATTCGCGCGGATATCGCCTTCGGCGGCGCGTTCTACGCCATCGTCGACTGCGAAGCCGTCGGTCTTCCGATCGACGCCGCCCATCTGCCCGAGTTGCGGCGCGTCGGCATGGAGATCAAGCACGCGATCGAAGCGGCGCAGACGATTGCGCACCCGCTCGAGTCCGGGCTGCGCGGCATCTACGGCACGATCTTCACCGGTCCGCCGAGCCACGACACGGCCGACCTGCGTAACGTGACGATCTTCGCGGACGCGGAAGTCGATCGATCGCCGTGCGGCACGGGCACTGCCGCGGTGATGGCGGTGGTCGAGGCGATGGGCTTGCTCGCCAGCGACCGGCCGTTCGTGCACGAGAGTCTGATTGGTACACGGTTCAGCGGCCGCGTCGCGTCGCGGACGGCCGTCGGCGAGTATCAGGCGATCGTGCCGGAGATCAGCGGGTCCGCGTGGATCACCGGCGAGCACACGTTCGTGATCGACGAGAATGATCCGCTGAAAGACGGCTTCAGGATTTGACGAATTGGCTGTCAGGTCGGAGCCCTTGGAGCGGTCTGCACATCGCTGTAGTACGTGGGGCGGGTCCTTTTTGGACCCGCCGGCGGCGACGGCGAGCCGGGTCCGAAAGGACCCGGCCTACGTAACGCTACGTAACGCTACGCCGCTGTGACAACCGCTCCAGCCCTCAGCTCTCAGCCCTCAGCCTTTCAAGAACTGGCGGGCCAGTCGATCAAGCAACCGCGACAGCGTCTCGCCGTCCAGCGCGAACGCGCTCAGCTCCGGCGCCCACGAGAGTTTATAACTTCTTGCCATCGCCGACACCCAGATCTGCCGCACTGGGGCATTGGGTGACACGACGAACTTCGCGTCCGCCGGCTCCTCGAAGACGAGGTTGAGCACGCCGTTCTGCAGTTCGACTTCGAAATCTTCACTGTCCGCGAGTGGCAGAAGCGCACGCCGCGCGGCGGCGAGCGCCTCGTCGCATTTCACGCGGAATTCCTGTTCGGAGAGGACGGTCATGGACATTAAACCTTTGGCCGGGGGCGGCCGTCTAACTTTGCGTGAGAGGAATTACGCACATGTACGAATGGACGTTTTCGGCGTCGGCGGAATGGGTCGTCGGTCTCTTGCTGGTGGCAGTGATCGTCGCGACGATGTTCGTGTAACTTACTGGCCTCCGACCGTGAACTTGTCGGGGGCCGCCACGTAACTCCGGCGCGCCCGCGCCGCCAAACCGGGCTTCTTCATCTTCACCGCCAGCTTGTGCACGCGGTTGTCCAGCTGGGTCGGTGCGAAGCCGATCACGTACTGGCTGTGCAGCTCGTAGGCCACGCGCGTGAAGGTCGGCGCGAGATCCGCGGTCTTCGACAATTCGAAGTAGCCGCCGCCGGTCTCGTCGGCGATCTTCCGCAGGCCGCTGTCCGGCTTGCTCTTCACCATCCGCTGGCCGTTGAAATAGTTACTCTCGAGCCCGATCGCGTAGATCATCACTTCGTCCGCGCGCGCGCGTTCGATGACCTTGCCGAGACTCATCGTCCGGCTCTCGGTGTCGTCGCCGTCGGTGAAGACGAGGATGACGCGCCGGCCCTCGATGCCCTTCAGCTCTTCCAGACTCGCGCCGACGGCGTCCCACAGACGCGTGCCGTTGCCGTAGTCGAGGTCCTTCACGTCCGTCACGAGCTGATCGCGATCGCTCGTGAAGCGCGAGCTGAACTGAATCTTGTCGTTGAACGCGCCGACGCGGCCCTTGTCGTCCGGCAGCAGGCGGATGATGAACTGTTCGGCCGCCTGGCGCAGCAGGCCGATCGTCCCGGTCATGCTGCCGCTGGTGTCCAGCATCACGACGACCGTGATGGGATGAATGCTGTTGTCGAAGTAGATGATCGGTTGCGGCTTGTCGTTGTCGAAGACCTCGAAGTCGTCCTTGGTCAGGTCCGGCACGAGTCGCTTTTCAGCGTCCGCGACGGTGACGAACAACGAGACGATCTGCGTGCCCGACTTGAAGGTCGGCGCCTGGGGCTGCTGGGCTGCCGGCCTCGCCGCCACGACACTGACCATTGCGACCGTCGCGATCATCGTGGCCGCCGCAGCTGCCCCGGCCGCCCGCTTCGAGATGCTCATGGAATCCAGCTTACTACGCCCTGAGCGAGAGTCGAAGGGCTACGGGGTCGCCCGTCGGCGCAGGCTCTCCAGTTCAGTCTTGAAGTACTGAATCTGCGCCAGCTGATCTGCGGTCGGCCGGCCGGTGGACTGGCTCATGTCGCGGTAGAGACTCGAGAGCCGCGACTGCAGTTCACGAGCCACCGTGCGGACCTCGGCCGCCGCGCCCGTGGCGCTCAGGCGCTGCATCAGTACGACGACGGCCCGATACGTCTCGCCGGCGGCGACAAGCGCATCCGTCCACGCCTTGCGGTCCGCTGGCGATACCTGAATCCGGGGATCTTCGAGCACGGTCAGTTTCTGATCCAGCGTGCGGCCGCCCGCAGTCAACCTGACCGTGTACTCGCCCGGCAGCACGAATGGGCCGCCCATAGGCAACCGTCCGCCGGATTCTTGATCGGGTGGCGCGTCCGGCAGGGATTCGTAGCGCAAATCCCACGTCACACGGTGAAGGCCGGGCGTGCCCGAGGCCTGCAGCTTGGCGACCGGCTTGCCGGCCGCGTCGACGATGTTCAGCGCGAAGTTCGCGCCTGCGTCGCCGGCATGGTAGTAATCGATGATCGCGCCGGCCGGTGGGTTCTCGCCGCGAAACACCATGTCGCCCTGGTGCGCCTTCGGATTGAAGTACCGGATTTCCTCGGTCGCGCGCGGCGCGAAGAGATGCGCGGCCTCGGCCATCGTCTGCGGCGTCAACTGCTGCAGTGACGAGATCTCATCGAGAATCCAGACGCCGCGGCCGTGTGTCGCGAGGACGAGGTCGTTGTCGCGCGGGTGGATCACGAGATCGTTGACCGGCACGCGCGGGAGGTTGTTGCGGAACTCGAGCCAGTGCGCGCCGCCGTCCGCGGAGATGTAGAGCCCGTGCTCGGTGCCCAGATACAGAAGATTCGCGTTCTTCGGGTCCTCGTGGACGGCGTGAATGACGCGATTGGCCGGCAGGTCGCTCGCGATGGACGTCCACCTGCTGCCGAAATCCGTCGAGCGATAGAGGTAGTTCGCGAAGTCGTTGCTGCGGTGGCCGTCGAACGAGACGTAGACGGTGCCGGCGTTGTGGCGTGATGCCTCGATGCCGGAGACCCACATCGCTTCCGGCAATCCCGGAAAGCGCTTCGACAGATTCGCCCAGTGCCTGCCGTCGTCCTGCGACACCTGCACGTTGCCGTCGTCGGTGCCGGCGTAGAGCAGCCCGCGCTTCAGCGGCGATTCGGCGATCTCCGTGATCGTCGGGTAGTACGGCGCGCCGTCGTCGAGCGACAAGGTCATCTCGGTCGGGAGCTGACCCATGATCCGCAGCTTGCTCCGATCGACGCCGGTCGTCATATCGCCGAGCGACGTCCACGTGTCGCCGCGGTCCGTGCTCTTCCAGAGCTGATTCGTGCCGGCGTACAGCGTCTTCGAGTCGTGCGGCGAGAGAATGAACGGCGCGTCCCAGTTCGCCGGCGGCATCGTATTGCCGAGCTCGGGGACATTGCCCCCGGGCATGCCGGGCTTGCCCCAGGTGGCCCAGTTGCGCCGCTCCTGGAGGAAGCCGCGCTTCTGGTCGGGACGGATGTTGCGCAGCTCGTTGGTGACCGAATCGTTGCGCAGCAGGCCGAGGTACTGCGACTCGGAGTAGAACGTGCGGTCGTCGTTCGGATCCGCCAGGCTCTTGAAGCCATCGCCGCCGCAGGTGCGGATCCAATCGTCGTTGGAAATGCCAGAAGAGAAATATGTCGCGCTCGGCCCGCGCCAGCAGCCGTTGTCCTGCAGCCCGCCGTACACCCAGTACGGCTTTCGCATGTCGACCGCGACGTGGTACCACTGGCTGACCGGCAGCGACGTGACGTAGATCCATTTCTGACCCCGGTCGTACGACACGCCGACGCCGCCGTCGTCCGCCTTCAGAATATGTTTCGAATCGCGCGGATCGATCCAGACCATACGATCGTCGCCGTGCAGTGATTGGCGCGGATGCTCGAACGTCTTCCCGCCATCGTCGGAGTAGCTGTACTCCACGACGTAGATGCGCTGGTCGTCATTCGGATCGACGCGAATCTGGCTCGAGTAGGTCGGCCGCGGATTCCAGTCGCTCATGAACTTCCATGTCTCGCCCTTATCGTTCGATCAATAGATGCCGGCCTTGCGCTGCTCGTACGCCGTCGACGCGTTGTAGCGGAGGCCTTGCTCAACCGATGCGTACACGATGCGCGGGTCCTTGCGATAGATCGAGATGCCGATACGCCCCAGCTCGCCGGACGGCAGACCTGCGGTCAACTTCTTCCAGTGCTCACCGGCGTCGGTTGATTTGTAGAGCGCGTTACCCGGGCCGCCGCCGTGAAACCCGTACGCGCGACGGCGCCGTTGGTGCGCCGCCGCGTACAGAACGTTCGGGTCCGACGGATCCATTGCGACGTCGCTGACGCCGGTGTCCTCGTCGATCTGCAGCGACGGTGTCCACGTACGACCGCCGTCGGTGGACTTGAAGAGTCCGCGTTCCTTGTTCGATCCCCAAAGATGCCCGAGCGCCGCGACGTACACGATGTCGGGATTCGTCGGGTGGAGCACGATGCGGCCGACGTGCTGAGTGTCCCGCAGCCCCATGTTGGTCCACGAACGTCCCGCGTCGATGGATTTGTAGACGCCGTCGCCCCAGCCGGAGCTCTGACGATTCGTCGCCTCACCCGTCCCGACCCAGACGACGGTTGGATTCGATTGACTGACGGCGACGCACCCGACCGACGCGACCGCTTCGTTCTGCAGCACGGGATCGAATGTCGTCCCGTTGTCCATCGTCTTCCACACGCCGCCCGTCGCGCTCGCGACGTAATACGTCGACGTGTTGGACTCGACGACGGCGATGTCCACGATGCGCCCGGACATTGCGGCGGGACCGATGGTGCGGAACTTCAGCGCGTTCAGCAGGGACGGCGTCAGCGTTGATGCTGGCTGAGCGAGCGGGATCGTCGTCGAGCCGACAGCGAGAACGAGCAGGATGCCCAGGAAGACGCGCGCTTTACCCATACGCCGGATGTTACCTTCCAAGTCCCCGAGTTGACGGGAAAGCTGTGCGGGCGGACAAAGTGCCGCGCCCCGGGGGGGCGGCCGATCCGCGGGTACACGGACGCCGCGCGGCGGTTGCCGAGGCGTGAGGTCTGGCTGGGGCTTGTCCGCGCACTGGCACACGCCCTCGCGCGCGCGTGCGCGGTGGCCGAGCCGGCGCGGCTCGACGTTGGCGCGCTGTTGGAGGCGAGTGCGCACCGGATTATCCTGGTTTCACCCGCCGCGGGGTCCCGTCCGCTGCGCGAGATGGACCGCGCGCACGCGCGGCGCATCGTCCGGCGCCAAGGTGGCGACCGCCGTCGCTCCGCGGACGACATCCAGCGCCCGCTGGCGACACGCAAATGCACGAGGATCGACCGCCGCGCATTTGGAGGCGTCGACTCAGCTCATGTGAGCCATCGCCGACTTGACGGGGTAAATGGGCGCACCCCTGTTTCGCCATCGCCGACTTGACGGGATAGGAGACCCCGGTCCGGCGGCGAGTACGTCTGCGTGGACAATCGCGTCTGACGTTTCAAATGGAAAAGAACACTTGCGTGAAGTCGACCTGTCTCTGTTGAGCGGGTCGCGCTGATTTTGGGGCTGATGGCAAGGGCTTGACCCGCAGCTTTCGGCAGTCAAAGGTCACTTCGGCTGGCAGCCGCCCAGCGCGAACGTCAGGGTGACACGCGCCACCGATTCATCCGATCCATCCACGACAATCGTGTCCGTCGTAGCGGCGATCACGCCCGGCTGCTTGCATGAGGCGGTCGCGCGAATACGGTAAGTCGCGTCGGGCAGCAGATTCAGTGTGTACGTGTCGCCCGCCATCTTATGCGCGTAGGGTCCCAGGCTATCAGCCGTCGTTGCGGTGACGAACGCACCGTAAGTATCGGCGACGCGCATTCCGTTCCAGTTCAACACGATTTTCGTACCCTGTCCGGAACAGCGTTCCGAAAGAGGACGCGACGCGGCGGCCGCGCTTTTCCCGGCGGAGCTGCTCGAGATCCGGCCCGGCCCCGCGGAACGGAATCATCTGGCGGCCACATCCGCCGACGTACGCGTGCTCGGTGCCGTCGTCGAAGCGGACGGTCTGCGCGAATACCAGGTATCGCTTCACGCTTTCGGCGTAACCGGTGGAGCCTTCGATGGGCGGGACCTCGACGATGTCGATCGTGCTGCCCTTAACGCCGGCGAAACCCTCTTCGACGCGGAAATGGAACGTGCCGTTGCTGATCGATTCGATCGTGCCGAGAAAGATGATCGGCGCGGCCTTCGTGAGCGAGCACGTCGGTTCGTACCCGCCTGCGCATTGGGCGAACGCGGCCGGCGCGGAGCCGATGACGGCGAGGGTGGCGAGAACCGCGACGAAGGTGCGACGCATGTACCAATTATCGGCGCGAGCTTGAGCGCCCGCGGCCTGAATGCGACACGCGCACAGCGCCACTGGCACGGCCGAATCGCGGCTTTCAGGCCCGCGATCTGGCCACGCGCGCTCACGAACGCGCATTTGTTGAGTGTTTTCGCGAAACATCCACACCCCACGGCCCCCGCGCGCACAGTACTTATCACACGAAGCTCACCCTGCCGATCAACGCTGTGAGCACTGCGCGCGCGGCGAACGCGCTACGCGCACGGGGGCGAACCGGTTGGCCACCCCCCCGGTGGAGGGCAGTTTCAGATCGCCCTGTCTCCTATCCCCATCGCACTTTCCCCATCCCCGACTTGACCGGTCGGATTTGGCGAAGTACGATGGAATCTCATTCTGAGATTGAGTCTCATTTTAGAGATCGGCCGTCTTCATGCTTCAAGCGCTCGTCATCACGCTTCGGGAAGGGTTCGAAGCGTTCCTCATCGTCGCGATTAGCCTCGCGTACCTCCGCAAGTCAGGCCGCGCGCACCTGACGTCCGCCGTCCACTGGGGCGTCGGCGCCGCCATCGTCGTCAGCGTGCTCGGCGGCTACCTGCTGCTCAACGCCGCGAACCAGGAATGGCTCGACGGCCCGCTCGCCATCGTCGCGGCGGCGTCGGTCACGTGGATGATCGTGCACATGTGGCGGACCGGACGCCGCATGAAGGGCGACATCGAAGGACACCTGCAGCAGTCGAGCGGACGGCCCGGCGCGGCGGCGTTCACCGGCATCTTCCTCTTCACCTTGCTCATGGTCAGCCGCGAGGGCATGGAAACCGCGCTGCTGCTGATGCAGCTGCGAACGACCGCCTACCTGGCGCTGGGCGCGGCGCTCGGTGTGGCCGGAGCCGCGACGGTCGCGTGGTTGTGGTCGCGCTACGGCCACAGAATCAACCTCGCGCTGTTCTTCCAGGCCACGGCGATTTTTCTTTTCGTCTTCGTCGTACAGCTCGTGATCCGCGGCACGCACGAGATGTCCGAGCAGCACTTCCTGCCCTACAGCGATGCGATTCACACCGGCACCGAGGCCTGGGGGCCGGACAGCGTCTTCGGACACACCCTGACCTACCTGCTCGTGATCCTGCCGGTCGCCTGGGTCCTGATGAAGTCGGTGATCTCCCGCAAGCCGATCCTCCAGCGCCCCGAAACGCGTTTAGAATCGGGGCGTGCCGGCCAAACCTCCGACCATTGTCGATCTGACCTGGATCGACGCGCTGAAGTTCTCCGGTAAGAGCGACAAGGCGTCGATCACGCTCGACAGCGCAGGTCTCGCTGGACCGAGTCCCGTGCAGGCGCTCGGATTCGCGCTCGCGGGCTGCATGACCGTCGACGTGACGCACATCCTCGCCAAAGGCCGACATCCGTTTCGCGCGCTTTCGTCCCGTCTGACCGCCGATCGATCCCAGGACGACCCGCATCGCTTCGTCCGTGTCGTCCTGCATCTGGAGATCGAGGGCGACGTGCCGGCCGACGCCGTCGAGCGCGCCCTCGCGCTCTCGCGCGAGAAGTACTGTTCGGTCTGGCATTCGATGCGGCAGGACATAGAGTTCAAGACAAGCTTCAATGTTCGGGCTTAGTCAATTGCGGAGCGCGGATTGCGGAGTGCGGATTGAACGAGACCCGCGATCTCGACTCCGCACTCCGCATTCCGCAGTCCGCAATGCCATGCGCCTGGGTGCTCAATGAGGCGCACGTACATCGATTGGGCGCGCGGCATCGCCGTGCTGATGATGATCGAGGCGCACACGCTCGACGCATGGACGCGGGCGTCGGATCGACGCGGTGTGTGGTTCGGCGACGCGTCGATCCTCGGAGGCTTCGCGGCGCCGATGTTTCTCTGGCTCGCGGGCGTCGGCGTCGCGATGTCGGCGGCGCGCACGTTCGAGCGGACCGGGAGTCGCGCGCGCGCGGTCGACGCCGTTGCGCGGCGCGGTCTCGAAATATTCATCCTCGCGTTTCTCTTCCGCCTGCAGGCGTTCATCCTCAGTCCAGGCGCGCATCCCGTTACGTTGTTCCGCGTGGACATCCTCAATGTGATGGGCCCCGCGATCGTCGCGACCGGACTCGTGTGGGCGTGCGGGACGACCTCAACAGCGCGCGTCCTCGCGTTCAGCGCGCTCGCGACGCTCGTCGCGATGATCACGCCGGTCGTACGACAAGCAACCGCCGTCGACGTGCTGCCGGTGTGGATGCAGTGGTACCTGCGTCCCTCCGGCGACCACACGACGTTCACCGGCCTTCCGTGGGCCGGCTTCGTGTTCGCGGGCGGTGCCGTCGGCGTGTTGATTGCGGAAGCGCGGGACGATCGTCTCGAGCGTCGGCTGCAGATCATCCTGGGGTCGACCGGCGCCGCGCTCATCGCGCTCGGCTTCTACATGGCCGCGCAGCCGTCCATCTATCGCGCGTCGTCGTTCTGGACGAGCTCTCCGACCTGGTTCTGCATCCGCACGGGCATTCTGATGGTAGCGCTGGCGGGCATGTACGTCCTCGAGACGCTGCTGGCGCGCGCGGGCGTGATTCTCGGGCCGCTCGCGCGGATAGGGCAGAGCTCGCTCTTCGTCTACTGGATTCACGTCGAGCTGGTGTACGGCTACGCGAGCTGGTGGTGGCGCCGGCGCCTGCCGCTCTGGGGCACGGCGCTCGCGTACGCGGCGTTTTGCGTGGTGATTTACGCGGCCGTCCTGCTGCGCGACCGCATCGTCGAGGCGCGCCGGACCCGCGCCCAGCGCACCGGGCCCGCCCGACAAATCGTGACCGCCTGACGGCGCCGACAGGCGTAGAATCATGTCGAAGGAGAACACCATGAATCGTCGCGAATTCGCCCGGCTTCTGGCCATCGGCGGCGCCGTTCCGTTCATCACGCCGGAAGTGACCTGGGCGAAGACGGCCAAGCTGCCGCCGACGCCGCCCGCCTCGCCGGACGAGAAGTTCTGGCTGAGCGTGCGCGACCAGTTCGTGATGCCGAAAGAGCTGACGATGCTCAACGCGGCGAACCTCTGTCCTTCGTCTGGCCCCGTCCTCGAGACGATGTACCGGATGACGAAAGACATGGATCAGGATCCGTCGGCGGACAACCGCGTCAAGCTGGGCGACGGCCGCGAGAACACGCGCAAGCTGCTCGCCGAGTTCCTGCGCGTCACACCCGAAGAGATCGTCATCACGCGCAACACCAGCGAGTCGAACAATCTCGTCTCGACGGGTATCGATCTCAAGCCCGGCGACGAAGTGCTGCTGACGGCGGACAACCATCCGAGCAATCACACGGCGTGGCAGGAGAAGGCGAAGCGCTTCGGGTTCACCGTCAAGGACGTGCCGACGCCGAATCCGCATCCGGGCTTCGAGCACTACGTCGACGCGTTCGCCAGGGCGATCACGCCGCGGACGAAGGTGATCTCGTTCACGCACCAGACGAGCACCGTCGGCGATCTCTTCCCCGCCAAAGAGATCTGCCGGTTGGCGCGGGAGCGCGGCATCTTGTCGCTCGTCGACGGCGCGCAATCATTCGGGCTGATGGATGTCGACCTGAGCGACATCCAGCCGGATTTCTACAGCGGCAGCGCGCACAAGTGGGCGTGCGGGCCGAAAGAGAACGGCGTGCTCTACATCAACAAGAGCGCGCAGACGAAGATCTGGGCGAGCATCTTCAGCGCGTACCCGGGCCGGGTGGGCGTGTCGCGGACGTTCGAGGGGTTCGGGCAGCGCGACGAGCCGGCGATGATGGCGTTCGGCGAGGCGCTGACGTTCCAGACGAAGATCGGCCGCGCGCAGATTGAAAAGCGCTCGCGGGAGCTGACGCAGAACCTGCTGGCCGGGCTGCGGAAGATCGACGGGCTGAAGATCTGGACGAGCCCGGATCCGTCGCGCACGGTCGCGGTCGTCTCGTTCCTGCCGGGGGGCCTCGACATCCGCAAGCTGTCGACCGCGCTCTACC
>JACPZW010000017.1 GCA_016195265.1 Acidobacteriota bacterium
TCACCTCCGCGCTCGCGGCTGTCGTCTTCAGCGCCACACTCGTCGCGCAGCCGCGCCTGACGCTCGACTACCCCGCCATCGCGCAACGGCTCGTGCGGCAGCTGGCCCTGAAGCCGGGCGAGCGCGTGATGTCGATCGCGCAGCCCGGCGTCTGGACCGAGCTCCTGCAGCACATCCGTTACGAGGTGATGCGCGCCGGCGGCATCGACCTCGGCGTCGTCGAGATTCTGTCGGAGCCGGTGCCGGAATCGTTCGACACGGCGGTCCTGCAGAAGGGTGCGCGCGAGTCGCGCGCGTTCTACAAAGCCATGTTCCGCGACGTGGACGCCGCGATCATGATGCCCGGCGCCACGCCCGCGCACCCGGCGTACGCGGCGATGCAGGACTGGCTGAAGGACGACCTCACCGAGCATCGCGGCCGCCGGACTATTCATTTTCACTGGGTAGAGAACGGCAGCGCGTACGTGATTCCAGGGCAGCCGCTGCCGCCGCGCCCGGTGATCGACGCGCTCTATCAGCAGGCGCTGCTGCGGACGGATTATCAGGCGCTCGCGGCGATCGAACGACGCTTCGCCGCGGCGCTGGCGACGGGCGAGGTGCACATCACGTCGCCGCTCGGTACCGACCTGCGGTTTCGCGCCGGCAGCCGGCCGATCAACTTCCAGGACGGCGACGCGTCGGCGTCCCGCGCGGCGCAAGGCAAGATCATCGCCGCGACCGCGGAGACGGCGCAGGCCGCGAGGGACGAGGTCGCGCGGAACGGCGAGGCCGGGCGCACCTTCCGTGAGTTCGCGCTGGGATTTAGTCCCTTGCTCGCGGTCCCAGAACGCGCGCCGTGGATTCCCTACTACGGCTACGGATCCGGCGTCGTGCGGCTGTCGCTCGGCGACAACACGGAGCTCGGCGGCCAGGTCGGCGGCGGCTACGTGCGCTGGAACTTCTTCACCGATCTCACGGTCACCGTCGGCGGCGTGACGTGGGTGAAAGACGGAAGGCTGATCGACAATCGTTAGTCGTTGGTCTTCAGCCACCGGCCACCAGTCACCAGCCACCAGCCACCAGCCACCAGCCACCTGACGGTAAAATCAATCCATGGACGTTCCGGAGCGTTACGAGCAGCTGATCGCGTACCTCGGCTCGCAGCTCCCCGCCCCCGTCGATCAACACGCGTCGGGCGACGGGTCCCTGCAATTCACGGGCGGCGATCCACCGGAGGTCGTCGCCCTCCTCACCGACTCGAGCGTCATCGTGTCGGAGTTCTCCGGCGTCTGGGAGTCGGCGTTCAAGTTCACGGCGAAGCCGCGACGCGTGGGCGTCGTGAAATGGCGACGCCTGCCCGAGAACGCGCTCCTCGCCGCGGTGTCCGCGCTGATCAAGGGCGCGCGCGAAGCGCGTCTCGCATCGTTCGAGACCTGCCAATACTGCGGACGGCGCACGGCGCCCGAGTGGCTGCACGACACGGGCGTCTGCCAGGCGTGTTCGGACCGCCACAGCGGGGCCATTCATTGTTCGCTCGCCTGAAAGGCTCGCTCACTAACTGAGCTCACACCACGCCCGCGCTCCGCTTACGATATTCTCGTGATCCTCCTTCCCGTCGCCGAGTGGGCGATCGCCGCGCTTGTGATGGCGCTGCTCTGGGTCTGGCAGCTCCGCTCGCGCAACGCCCGCGTCGCCGACGCGGGCCTGACCGGTCTCATCGCGGCATTCGCGATCGCGGACGCGCGTCTCGGACACGGCTTCGGCCCGCGGCGCGCCGCCATCGCGTTCATGATGGGATCGTGGGGCCTGCGGCTGATGGTGAACCTGCTCTACGTGCGCGTGCTCGGCCGGCAGGAAGATGGGCGGTACTTCGCGCTGCGGGCGCGGTGGGGCGGGCTGGCCAACGCGCCGTTCTTCTGGCTTTTTCAAGCGCTGGCCGTCGCGGCCGTCCTAGGGTCGTCGCCCGCCCTCATCGCGTCCATGAACGCCGCGCCCGATTTCTCGATGCTCGAACTCGTGGCATCCGCACTCTGGATCGTCGCGTTCGCCGGCGAGACCACCGCGGATCGGCAGTTCCTGCGATTCCTGTCTGTCCCCGAGCACACGGGACAGACGTGCCGGGCGGGGCTGTGGCGCTACTCCCGGCACCCGGACTATTGGTTCGGTGGGCTGGCGTGGATTGCGTACGCGCTGTTTGCCGTCGCGTCCACTCAACTGACGATGAGCGTGTTCGATCCGTGGCTGCGGAGGTAGCGCCGCGCGTCCTGGTAGTGCGGACAGGCCTGCGCGACCAGCTTCCAGAACTTCGGCGAGTGATCGAGACGCTTCAAGTGCATCAGCTCGTGGATGAGCACGTAGTCGCGCACCGCCTCCGGCATCGTCACTAGACGCCAGTTCAGACAGATGTGACCGTTCGGCGAGCATGAGCCCCACCGCCAGCGCTGATTACGAACGCTGACGCGCGAGACTGTCAGTCCGTGCTGCGCCGCCAGTTCCAGCAGCCGTGCCGGCAGTTCGCGCGCGGCGCGGACGTGGAACGCGCGCTCGACCTCCGGCGCCATCGGCGCCGGCCGCGGCTTGAGCCGATCCTGTTCGACGCGCTTCCGCTGCCTCTCAATCCACGCGCGCTGCGCCTGAGCAAACGCCATCGCCTCGCGCTTCGATCCCCAGCGCGGCACGGTGACGCGCACGGTTCCATCGTCGGCGACACGGATCACGTAACGGCGGGCGCGAGGATGGCGGACGAAGATCGGGTTCCGGGTTCGCGGTTCTGGGTTCGACGACCGCGCTTCAACGTTCGGCGCGCTATCGTCGAACGGCAGCGCGGCCTGCACGAGCGCGCGGCGTAAATGATTCACAAGTGTCGGGAATGACAAGCCGTTGCAACTCCTCGCAATCGCGATGACAGAATCGACCTACGATCTTTCCGCGTCAGAATACCCGAAACCCATGTGGATCGTTCGCGTTGCGCTGAATCGGCCCTACACGTTTGTCGTGCTGGCCCTGATGATCCTGGGCATCGGGCCGCTGACGATTGCGCGCACGCCGACCGACATCTTCCCCAGCATCGACATCCCGGTCGTCGTCGGCATCTTTCAGTACGGCGGGCTCTCGGCGCAGGAGATGGCGGACCGCATCATCTCCAACTACGAGCGCTCGCTGACGACGGCGGTCAACGACATCGAGCACATCGAGTCGGTGAACCTGCGCGGCGTGTCGGTCGTGAAGATCTTCCTGCAGCCGGGCGCCAAAGTCGATCTCGCCGTCGCGCAGACGACCGCCGTCTCGCAGGCGATGCTCCGGCAGGCGCCGGTCGGCACGCAGCCGCCGTTCATCCTTACCTATAACGCATCGAGCGTTCCAATCATCCAGCTCGCGCTGTCGGGGCGCGGCCTCTCCGAGCAGCAGCTCTTCGACCTCGGCGTGAACTTCATGCGGCCGCAGCTGGCGACGGTCAGCGGCGCGGCGCTGCCCTGGCCGTACGGCGGCAAGCAGCCCCAGATCCAGGTGGACCTCGATCCGTCGGCGCTCCAGTCCAAGGGCCTCTCGCCGACCGACGTCGTCAGCGCGATCAGCCAGCAGAATCTGATCCTGCCCTCCGGCACGTCGAAGATCGGCGGGTTCGAGTACGACGTCGACCTGAACGCCAGCCCGCAGACCGTGGACGAGCTGAACGACCTGCCGATCAAGTCGATCCGCGGGACGCCAATCTATGTCCGCGACGTCGCGCACGTGCGCAACGGCTACCCGCCGCAGACCAACATCGCGCGCGTCGACGGCCAGCGCGCGGCGCTGATGGTCGTGATGAAGACCGGCAACGCGTCCACGCTCGACGTGATCGCCGGCGTCAAGGCGGCCGTCGCGCGCGTCCTGCCGAGCCTGCCGCCGAACCTCGAGGTCAAGCCGCTCGCGGACCAGTCGCTGTTCGTCCGCGCCTCGATTCAGGGCGTGCTGCGCGAGGCCGTCGTCGCCGCGTGCCTGACCGCGCTGATGATCCTGATCTTTCTCGGCAGCTGGCGCAGCACCATCATCATCGCCGTCTCGATCCCGCTGTCGATTCTCAGCTCGATCATCGTCCTGAGCGCGCTCGGCGAGACGATTAACATCATGACGCTCGGCGGCCTCGCGCTCGCCGTCGGCATTCTCGTGGACGATGCGACGGTCGCCATCGAGAACATCAACACGCAGCTCGAATCCGGCAAGGATCTCGAGCCGGCGATTATCGACGGCTCACAGCAGATCGCGATTCCCGCGTTCGTCTCCACGATCTGCATCTGCATCGTGTTCGTCCCGATGTTCTTTCTCACGGGCGTCGCGCGCTATCTCTTCGTCCCGATGGCCGAGGCGGTCGTGTTCGCGATGCTCGCGTCGTACGTCCTGTCGCGGACGCTGGTCCCGACGATGGCGAAGTACCTCCTGCACGCGCACGAGGCAAGCCACCACGGGGCGACGAGAAGCCGCAATCCATTCGTCCGCCTGCAGCGGTGGATCGACGGCGGCTTCCTGAAGGTGCGCGACGCCTACCGTCGCGCGCTGCAAGGGGCCGTCGATCGGCGAGCCGTCTTCGCCGTGCTGTTTCTCGGCGGCTGTTTCGCGTCGCTCGGGCTCGTGCGCTGGGTCGGCCAGGACTTCTTCCCGTCGGTGGACAGCGGGCAGTTCAAGCTGCACCTGCGCGCGCCGACCGGCACGCGCATCGAGGAGACGGCCGCGCTGTGCGACCGCGTGCAGGAGACGATCCGCGGCGTGATTCCCGGCGACGAGATCGTCAGCGTCATCGACAACATCGGCCTGCCCTACAGCGGCATCAACATCGCCTACACGAACTCGGCGCCGATCGGATCGTCGGACGCGGATATCCTCGTGGCGCTGCGGCCGAATCACCAGCCGACCGACGGCTACATCCACGACCTTCGCCGCCGGCTGGTCGCGGAGTATCCCGGCGTCCAGTTCTCGTTCATCGCGGCGGACATCGTCACGCAGATTCTGAACTTTGGACTGCCGGCGCCAATCGACGTGCAGGTGGTCGGCCACAATCTCGAGGCGAATCGCCAGTTCGCCGCGAGCCTCGTCACGCGCCTCGCGCAGATTCCGGGCATGGTGGACCTGCGCGTCCACCAGACGTTCAACCAGCCGCTGCTCCACCTCGACGTCGATCGCACGCGCGCGGCGGACACGGGCTTCACGCAGCGCGACGTCGCCAACAACCTGCTGATTTCGCTCTCGGGCAGCGCGCAGACGACGCCGACGTTCTGGCTGAATCCGGCGACGGGCGTCAGCTACTTCATCGCGACGCAGACGCCGCAGTACAAGGTGGACTCGATCGAAGACATCGGCGGCATCCCGATCCAGGGATCGGCGCCGGGCGCGAAGCCGCAGCTGCTCGAGTCGCTCGCGTCGGTCAGCCGCGAAACGCACATGGCCGTCGTCACGCACTTCAACGTCCAGCCGGTCGTCGACATCTTCGGCGCGGTGCAGGGCCGCGACCTCGGCGGTGTCGCGCGCGACATGGCGCCGATGCTCGAAGCCTCGAAAGCGCAGCTGCCGCGCGGCTCGCAGCTCGTCGTCCGCGGCCAGGTGGAGACGATGCAGTCGTCGTTCGTGGGACTGGTCGCGGGCATCGGCCTCGCGATCATCCTCGTGTATCTGCTGATCGTCGTGAACTTCCAGTCGTGGCTGGATCCGTTCATCATCATCTCGGCGTCGCCGGCCGCCATCGCCGGCATCGTCTGGATCCTCTTCCTCACGCACACGACGATCAACGTGCCGTCGCTCACCGGCGCGATCATGTGCATGGGCGTCGCGACGGCGAACAGCATTCTCGTCGTCAGCTTCGCGAAGGAGCAGTTGCGGGACGGGCGCGCGGCCGCCGATGCCGCGGTCGACGCCGGGTTCACGCGGTTCAGGCCCGTGCTGATGACGGCGCTGGCCATGATCATCGGCATGGTGCCAATGGCGCTCGGCTTCGGCGAAGGCGGCGAGCAGAACGCGCCGCTTGGCCGCGCCGTGATCGGCGGGCTCGCGCTGGCGACGGTCGCCACGCTGTTCTTCGTGCCCGCCGTGTTTGCGATGTTCCACCGCCGTGGCGCCGCTCCAGCGGCGCCTGTAGACAATGTTGACAACGTTCAGGAGACCAGGGACCACCGATGAAGACGGGACCGATCGCGGGAGGACTCGTGTTGCTCGCCGCCGCGGGCGGCGCGGCGTTCTGGGGCGTCAGCACGCGCACGCGCGCGCTGGCGGTCGTCACGCAGGAAACGCACGACATGGCGGTGCCGACGGTCGCGGTTGCGCGGCCGACGACGGGCTCGGCGCCGCAGGAGATTACGCTGCCGGGCACGATGATGGCCTTCACCGACGCGCCGATCTACGCGCGCACCAACGGCTACCTGAAGCGCTGGTTCGCCGACATCGGCACACGTGTGAAGGCCGGGCAGCAGCTCGCCGAGATCGACACGCCCGAGCTCGATCAGCAGCTGTTGCAGGCGCGTGCGGATCTCGGCACGGCGCAGGCCAACGCGCGGCTCGCGCAGACGACCGCTGAACGGTACCGCGATCTCATCAAGAGCGATTCCGTGTCGCGGCAGGATCTCGACAACGCCAACGGCGGGCTCGAGGCGCGCGAGGCGGCCGTGGAGTCCGCGCGCGCCAACGTCCGCCGGCTCGAGCAGCTGCAGGCGTTCCGCCGCATCGAAGCGCCGTTCGACGGCGTCGTCACGGCGCGCAACACCGATATCGGCGCGCTCATCGACTCGGGCAGCAATGCGCGCGAGCTCTTTCACGTCGCGAACGTCTCGCGGCTGCGCGTCTTCATCAACGTGCCGCAGGTGTACTCGCGCGCGGCCCACACCGGGTTGAAGGCGGACGTGACGCTGAAGGAGTTCCCCGGCCGGCGCTTCACGGGCACCGTCGCTCGCACGTCGAACGCGATCGACGTCGCGTCGCGGACGCTGCTGACCGAGATCGACGTGGACAACTCGAAGGGCGAGCTGCTGCCGGGATCGTACGCCGACGTGCATATCGCGCTGCCCGCGCCGGCGGCGACGCTGAAGCTTCCCGTCGACGCGCTGATCTTCAAGACTGATGGTCTGCAGGTCGCGACGGTCGGCGCCGGGAATCAGATCGCGCTCGTGACCGTGACCGCAGGCCGAGACTTCGGCGACAGCGTGGAGATCCTCAGCGGCCTCACCGGCAACGAGCAGGTCGTCGTCAACCCGCCGGACTCGCTGGCGCAAGGACAAGTCGTGCGCGTCGCGCAACCTGCCGCGCGAGGCTCGAAGCCGTGACGCGTCGTCGTGTAGCGCAGGCCTTCAGGCCTGCTGCGGCGCGGGCAGCCCTGAAGGGCTGCGCTACGGTCGTCCTCGCGTTCGCGACGGCGTGCGCGCCGAAGACGAAGTACGTCGTTCCCATCACCGAGATCGCGCCGGCATTCAGAGAACACGCGAACTGGAAGCCGGCCGCGCCGCGCGACGCGAATCCGCGCGGCGACTGGTGGACGATCTTCGGCGATCCGACGCTGGACGCGCTCGAAGCGCGCGTGGACGTCTCGAACCAGACGCTGAAAGCCGTGGACGCACAATTCGCACAGGCGCGCGCGCTCGTCCGCGGCGCGCAAGCGAGCCTGCGTCCGCAGGTGACGGCCGTCCCGTCGCTCGCGTCGATCCGCCAATCCGGCAATCGCGCACTCTCGTCGTTCCACGATCCGTACGGCGACTACGTCCTGCCCGCCGACGTCTCGTACGAAGCCGACGTCTGGGGCCGATTGCACGGCATCGTCGAGACGAGCCGCACGGCCGCGCAGGCGACCGCGGCCGATCTCGAGACGGCGCGCCTCAGCGTGCACGCCGAACTGGCGCTGGACTACGTCACGCTGCGCGGCCTCGACCGCGAGCAGGACCTTCTGAACAGCGCGGTCCGCGCGTACGAGCAGGCGCTCGACCTGACCAACAATCGCTTCCGCGGAGGCCTCTCGTCGCAGGCGGACGTCGCGCAGGCGGAAACGCAGCTCGAAACGACTCGCGCGATCGCCGCGGACGTCGGCGTCGGCCGCGCGGTGCTCGAACACGCGATCGCGGTGCTCGTGGGAGAGCCGGCATCGACGTTCACTTTGCCGCCCGCTCCGCTCACGGGCGCACCGCCGGACGTGCCGGTCGGCGTGCCGTCGGATCTGCTCGAGCGGCGATCGGACATCGCCGGCGCCGAGCGTCGCGTGGCGGCGGCGACGTCGCAGGTCGGCGTGACGGCCGCCGCGTTCTATCCGCTCGTGACGCTGTCGGGCGCCCTCGGTTTCGAGAGCAGCTCGTTCGGCAGCTGGCTGGCCGGCGCCAGCAATTTCTGGGCGGCCGCGCCGGTCGCGCTGATCAATGTGTTCGACGCCGGCAAGCGTCGCGCGGCGAACGAGCAGGCGCAAGCCGTGCTCGATCAAGCGTCAGCGTCGTATCGCGCGTCATTGCTCACGGCGTTTCGCGAGGTTGAAGATCAGCTGTCCGCGTTACGGATCCTGGACGAAGAAGCGAAGATTCAGGATCGCGCGGTCGCCGCGTCAGAACGATCGCTGACGCTCGCGACCAATCGCTATCGCGGCGGCGTGACGAGCTATCTCGAAGTGATCACGGCGCAGAGCGCGGCGCTGGCCAACGAGCGGACGGCGGTCAGCATCCTGATTCGGCGGATGAACGCGACGGTCCTGCTGCTGAAGGGACTCGGCGGGGATTGGAACGTCGCGACGCTCCCTGCGGTCGCGTCGCGATAAGAATGGCTAATTGACCAATGGCTAATGGCTGAAATGGACTCACGCCATCAGCCATCAGCCATTTCAGTCTCTTCCTCGTGGAACGGTAGACCGTCGGTCAGCTCGGCCGCCTGCAGCATCCGCGGCACGCGGTCGATGGGCTCCAGCGTCTTGATCTCTTCGCCCGCCGCGGCCGCCTGCAGTTCCTTGAACTTGCGCGCCTTCCCGAGGACGTTGCCCTCGAGCGATCCCACGGCCTTGTTGTAGGACTCGAGGCTGCTCTTCAGCTTCCCGCCGAGATCGTCGAAATGCCCGGCGAGCGCGCGCACGGCCTCGTAGAGATTCCGGCCGAGGTCGCTGATGTGCCGCGCGTTTTCTTCCATCGCCTGCTGCTGCCAGCCGTACGCCACCGCACGCAGCAGCGCAATCAATGTCGTCGGACTGGCCGGTATCACCCGTTTCTCGACGCCGAATTCGATCAGCAGCGGATCCTGCTCGAGCGCAGCGCTGAAGAACATCTCGCCGGGCAGAAACATCACGACGAAGTCGGGGCTGACCGGCACCTGCTGCGCGTAGCCTTTGGCCGCAAGCTGGGTGACGTGCTGCCGCACCTGCCGCGCGTGCTCGGCGAGCAGCGTCTGGCGTGAGTCCTCGTCGGGCGCTTCGAGGGCACGCAGGTACGCGTCCAGCGGCGCCTTGGCGTCGATGACGATGTGCTTGCCGCCGGGCAGATTGACGATGACGTCGGGCCGGATGCGGCCTTCGTCGCCGGCGATCGTCTGCTGCTCGGTGAAGTGGCAGTGCTCGACCATCCCGGCCAGTTCGACAACACGCTTCAGCTGGAGCTCGCCCCACCGCCCGCGGACGCCCGGTCGCTTGAGCGCGTCCGTCAGGCGCCGCGTTTCGTCGCGCAGTTTCTGTCCGGCCACGTCGAGCGACGCGATCGTGTGCAGGAGCTGATTGCCCGACTCGGCCTGACGGCGGCCGCTGTCCTTGATCTCACGGTCCACCTGCTCGAGCGTCTTCGCCATCGGCGCGAGCAGATCCTCAATCGCCTTCTTGCGTGCATCGATGTCGGCGGTCGCCTCGCTGCGCGCCTGGCTTAGCTTGGTTTCGGCGAGCGAGAGGAATTGTTCGTTGTTGTTCTTCAGCGCCTCGGCGCTGAGCGCCTGGAAGGCATCGCGGAATTTCGCGTCGGCGTCCTGGTACGCCTTGAGGCGTTCGGCGTGGACGGCGTCGCGCTTCTCCAGCTCAGCCCGAAGTCGAGCGACGGCAGGACGTGCGACCAGCCAGCCAATGACTGCGCCGACGGCGAGACCGACCGCAAGCATCACGATCACACTAAGGTCCAAGAGCACCTTTCAAGAAGGCAACCGCAGAGAGCGCCGAGCACGCAGAGAGAAATAGGTACATCTTCCTTTCTGCGATCTCCGCGCGCTCCGCGGTTGCTTCTTTGACAGTATCGCACGGGTGTCTATCGCGAGACGACGAACGGGAGCCACGCTTCGGGCAGCTGCATCTCCGCCGCGTGGATCGCATCAACAGGAATCTGCCGCGTCTTGAGGCCGGCGGCGATCGCCTGCAACGCGTGACGCGCGGCGATCTGCGCCTGACGCCGCTTGTCCACGTACTGCCCGATGCCGCGGCTCGCGACGACGCGTGCCTCAGCGCGTTCGGCCTTCAGCGTCTGGAGTCGCGCGGTGTTGACGGGCTCGAGTGGCAGCTGCGTCTGGAATCGCGCGTCGGACGCCGTGTCCAACTGCCCCGCTGCGGCCAATGCGCGCTCGCGGTCCAGCTCGGCGCGGTAGCACTGGAAACAAAGAAGGTGCGGGGTGCGGGTGCCAGGTGCCAAGTGCGACGGTGCGGACGCCTGACGCTGAAGGGCCTCGCGGCAGGCGCGGCAGAGGGTCTTCGGCCGCTGCCCTTCGAGCTCCCCGCCGGGGAAGCTAACCCAGTCTTTGTCTGATACTTGCGGCTCAACCCTCGAGGCGATTTGCTCGGTTGCGCGAGGCGCCCGATTGGATTCGTGTCTCATAGACACGACTATAAAAGATGACCGTGACAGGGTAGGTCACGGGACGCAAAGGGCTGAGGGCTAAGGGCTGAGAGCTCAGCGGGCTGCTGACGAAGGCGTCGCGTTGCCGTCGACGAGCCCGAGCGCCCAGCGAATGGCTTCGAAGTACATCGTGGCGATCGCCGGGTTGTCCCACGCCTCGGCGTCGTGACCGAGAATCGAATAGAACACGCGCCCCTTGCCGTACGTCTTGGCCCAGGCCGCAGGAAAGTCACGGTCCGTGCGATGGACCAGGGGCTTCGTCAGATCGAGCTTCGACGCGTCGAGGTGTGCGAGCACCCGAATCCTGTCGCGTGAGAAGTCTTTGATCTGGTAGAGCTCGTCGTGAAAGACCATGGCCCGCGGCAGATGCCGCATCGCGGGAAATGCGGGATCGTCGACGACGACGGTGCCATCGGCGATGCCCCACGGATGCTCGTCGAATCGCCCGCCGACCATCTCCCCGTACTCAGGCCAGGAGAAGAAGGCGGTGGCTGCCGAGTGCGCCGCGACGAATCCCTTCCCATCCTCCTTCACGAACGAGAGGAGATCGGCGCGCTGCTCCGGAGAGAGATCGATCTCCCGGACGCCGAAGAAGACGATCGCGTCGAAGTAGTTCAGATTGCGAACGTTGAACTCTTCGCCCGTCGCGATGCCCGTTCCCGCGGGGAACGTGATTGCGCGTTTTGTGATCAGCTGCGAGTCCGTGCGAATGAACGTGTCGTAGGCGCCGCGCTCGCGCCCAAGCCGCTCGATCGTGGCGATGGCGTGGGAGATCGAGTCGTGCTGGTAGCCGTTTCTGACATCGGCCCAGGCAAGCAGGTGCTTGCGGGGCGACGCCGCCACCGGCTGCTGACCTCTGCTGGGCGCGCAGATCGTGACCGCGACGGCCATCGCTGCGCCCACGACGAGCCGCGGACTCATCTGGCGCCTGGTGGAAGCGCGAACGCGACGATCGTCGATCCGGGCGCCGCGCCCAGAAAACTCCCGCCGCCCGCCGCGACGGCCACGTACTGGCGACCGTCCTTGCCGAGGAACGTCATCGGCGTGTCATGCGCACAGGCGTCAAGAGCTGTTTCCCACAGTTGCTTGCCCGTCCGCGAATCGAACGCGCGGAACCGGCAATCGATCGTCGCGCCAATGAAGATCAGGCCGCTGGCCGTGGCGATACTGCCGCCGATGTTGAGCGTGCCGGTGTTCGCAAACCCCTTCGCCTTGAGCGACTCGACGAACCCCAGCGGCACCCTCCAGGCGACCTCGCCGCGATTGACGTCCACGGCGATCAGCTCGCCGAAGGGCGGCGCTGAGCACGGAATCTTCGACTCCGGATTCCAGAATCGCCCGACCGCGCCGCCCCAGGGGCTGCGCCGCACCCAGGTCGGCGGACCGCCGCCACGTGCCGTGCCCTGCACCATCTTGGCGACCTGGCCCAGATTCATCACGCTCGTGAACGCGAGCCCGAGCGTCGGGTCGTAGGAGAGCCCGTTCCAATTGCCGCCGCCGAGCGTGCTCGGAAACGTCACCATCGTGCCCTCGACGCCCGGCGGCGTGTACGGCCCCTTGGTGTACATCGCGTTCGTCGTCCACAGCTCCTTGCAGTACGCGGCATGCTCCGGCGTCAGCGCGTAGAAATCCTTGTCAGGATCGAAGGTGTTCCGCGCGAGCGGCTCCGGCTTGAGCGGAAACGGCTGTGTCGGCCATGTCGCCTCACCGGGCACGCTGCTCTGTGGGACTGCCCGCTCTTCGAGGCCGAAGATCGGCTCGCCGGTCACGCGGTCGAAGATGAAGAGCAGCGCCATCTTCGTCATCACGGCGACGGCGGGAATCGTGCGGCCGTTGCGCTTCACATCGACGAGCGTGGGTGCGGCCGGGACGTCGTAGTCCCAGATATCGTGGTGCACGAGCTGCTGGTGCCACTTGAGCTTTCCTGTCGCCGCATCGAGCGCGACGATGGAGTTGCCGTACAGGTTCGCGCCGTGCCGATCGCCGCCGTAGTAGTCCGACGTCGGCGCGCCAATCGGCGCGTACACGATGCCGCGCTCGGTGTCGATCGTGAAGAACGACCAGACGTTGGTGCCGGATCGGTTCTTCCAGCTGTCGCCTTCCCACGTCTCGACGCCCGGTTCCCCTGCGCGCGGCACGGTGTGAAACGACCACAGCAACGCGCCGGTGTGCGCATCCCATCCGCGAATGTCGCCGTAGAGGCCGAGACTCGGCGACTGCTCGCCGTTGTTGCCGCCGGTGATGACGATGTTCTTGTAGACGGACGGCGGGGAGACGAGGCTGAAGCCGCCGTCCACGTCACCTCGGATGCTGGCTTTCAGATCGACCGATCCATCGGTGCCGAAGCCGGCGGCGGGCCTTCCCCGCTCCGCGTCAACGGCCAGGAGTCGATCGCCGGCACCGCTGAACAACCGCGGCGGCGTGTCCCGATCTCCGGGCCAGTACGCCACGCCACGGCGGCTGACCGCGGCGGGCGCGGTGTATTTCCAGATGATCTTCGCGGTCTCCGGCTCGAGCGCGATGATGTCCTTCCCGGCCGTGACGTACATGATGCCGTCGATGACGAGCGGGGTGACCTGCAAGCCGGCCACGCCCGTGTCGTACGACCACGCGCGCTGCAACCTCGCCACGTTGGACGGTGTGATCTGCTTCAGCGGCGAAAAACGCCGGCCGCCCGCGTCATGGTCGTGCGACGGCCAGTCGTTGACATCCGCGGCGACAAGCGCCGTGACGAGAGCAGAACAGAGCGCCGCGGCGCCAAGGACTTTCTTCATCAAAACGTGAACTTCAGCGCAAACTGCATGATGCGTGGGTCGCCGGCGGTCTGAATCTGTCCAAAGCTCGCGCTGTTCAACGCCGTGATCGGTCCGTTGAAGTTGACGTGATTGAGCAGATTGAACACTTCCCATCGGAACTGGACCGATTGCGAGCCGCCGGTCTTGAACGTCCGTGTCAGCGCAAAATCGTTCTGCAAGTTCGACGGATTTACGATCGTAAACGGCTCCAGGGTGCCGTACGTGCCGGTCGCGGGCGTCGTAAAGGCGGCGCGATTGAGATACGCAGTCGGATCATCACCATTCACATACGGATCATCCAGCACTTGAACGGCGCGCTGACCGCCCAGGCCGGTGAGCGCCGTGTCGACACCGGTGGTCACGCTCGAGCGGTTGCCAGTCTGGTACCGGACGATCGGCGACAGCTGCCAGTCACTGAAGATGGCGTGCAGTGCCCGATTATCCTCGAAGCCTGGCGTCCGCACGACGACCGAGACATTGACGACGTGACGGCGATCCGACGAGCAGTACGAGTAGTCGAGGTCCGGATTGGCGGGGTTGACGATCGTCGGGCCGGTAATCTCCGTCGTCGCCGGATCGCTCATGCACTTCGAGATCGTCCAGTTGGAAAGGACGCTCAGGTTGTTCTTCAAACGCCGCTGCAGCGAAAGCAGCACGGCCGCATAGTTGGCGCGCCCGGTATCGTCGAGCTGGCCAATCGTCCCGTAGAACTGGCCCTGCACCGGATTCGCGAGTTCCAGCACGCGGCGCGCGTTCGTGTTTCCCGTCGTCGCGCCCGGCCCAAACACCGCCGGGTTGAGCTCGGTCGCCCTCCAGAGGTGGCTGGAGTGATTGCCGAGATAGCTGGCGGCCACCAGCCAATCGCCCATCTGGCGCTGGATGCTGAGATTCCACTGCTGCAGGGACGTCGGTTCGAGGTGCAGCGGCGTGTTCACGTACACGCCGAACGCCGGAAACGCCTGCGTCGGCCATCCCGTGTTCAGCGCCGGGAACGGGTTGCCGCCGGGGTACCCCGAATACGGATCGGCAAAGCCTCCGGCAGGATTCGAAATCGTGATCTGCGCGCCCCACGGCGGGTTATTGGCGAATCGCGTGTTGAAGAAGAGATGCGGCGTGTCGTAGAAGACGCCCCACGACGCGCGGACGCTCGTCCGCTCGTCGCCATTCGGCGTCCAGACCAGGCCCACGCGAGGCGCGAACTGGGCCATCTTTCCGAATGTCGTCGCATCGCCAGGATATCCCGAGTCGCCAGGGAAGATCAGTCCGGCCGGCGCCTTCGGGTAGACCGTGCTGTGCACGTTCTGGTCGAACAGATCCCGATCGAAGTGACTCACCCACGAGTCCGTGTTCTTCACGGGCAGGAAGGGCTCCCATCGGAGCCCAAGGTTAATCGTGAGATTCGGGCGAATCCGCCAGTTGTCCTGCGCGTACGCCCCGACGTACTCGCTGTGGTCGTTGTCGTAGACCGGGTTGCCCTGGAGAAATCCGCCGCTGACGATGCCCAGCATGAAATCGGCGAGCGAAAGTCCGGTGCTTTGGCCGTTGAACGTGAACGCGCCGTTGGTGGGCCGGTTGTTGAGCGTCTCGATGCGCGAGTGAATCCAGTTGCCGCCGATCGCGAACTGGTGGTCACCCCGCACTAGGTCGAGGTCGTCGGCGATCTGGAATCCCTTCGAGTTGAAGAAACCCGGATTCGTGGCGCCGGACCCCACAGAGAAGCCGTTGCCAGTGACGCTGACTCCGACGTACCCGGGCACCAGACTGGACACTTTCGCGCCGAGGTCCGTCGCGCTGAAGTACTGCGGCAACGGGCGATCGTTCAATGTGCGGTTGATGGTGACGTGTAGGGAGTTGAGCGTCGACGCCGACAGCACCTGATTGTGGCCGAGGACGAGGGAGTGTACCTGGTTGTTCTGGCCGGTCCGGCTGAGCGTCAGTACGTTCGCGCCGTCGTAGGTCGCCGGGTTGTCGTACACCGCGTAAAAGTAACGCGCGAAGAACGATGAGTTCGCATTGATCGTGTAGTCCACCTTCGCCAGGCCCTGATGCTCGGTGTTGTCGTTGGGAATGCCGTACTGCAGCTTCCCGCACGGGTCGGTCGAGACCGGCACATGTTTCAGGAAGTTCAGGGCGACCGGACTGAGTCGCGACGGATCGATCTTGTTGCCAACGAATCCGCCTGTCAGATTCCGCTGGACGCCGCCGTTGCACGCCGGCGAGGCAAACGCCGTGAAGTCGCCGCTCAGCATCGCCGCCGTCGGCACGTAGCTGATCGAAGTCGGCGGGTTGCTCTTCTCGATGCGGCCCTGATAACCGCCAAACACGAACAGCTTGTTCTTGATCAGCGGCGCGCCCAGCGTGCCGCCGAACTGGTTGCGGTTCAGACTATCCCGCTCCGGCGCGAAGTAGTTCTTCTCGTTGAAGCGGAAGTTGCGAATGAATTCGAACGCGTCGCCTTGGATTTGGTTCGATCCGGACTTGGTCACTAGGTTCACCGCGGACGCGGCGTGATGCCCATAGCGCGCCGGCAGCGCGCTCGTTTCGACCTTGAACTCCTGGAGCGCGTCGGGGAACGGCGTCGCGAGGTTCAGGTTGTTGAACGGATCGTTGTGCGTGCCGCCGTCCATGATGTACGTGATGCCGTTGGCCTGGCCTCCGGCGACCGAGATCGTGACGGTCGGAAAATTCTTGTTCGTGTTGAGATCGCCGGCGGGGGCCGCCGTAGCGAGCCCTGAAAGGAAGATCAGCTCGGTCGCTTGCCTGCCGTTCAGCGGCAACTCCATGACGCGCTGGTTGTCGATGACCTGGCCGACGCCCGTGTTCTTCGTTTCGACGAGGGACGCGTTCGCCACCACCGTGATTTGCTCGCTGATCGCACCGACGGCCAGCGTGGCGTTGATCTCGGGGTTGGAACCCACCTGGAGGACGATGCCCTCACGGACGTAGGTGTTGAACCCCTGGAGGACCACTTTGAGCTGATAGGGTCCGATGGGCAGATTGGGAAGCGCGTAGGTGCCGTCCGCGCCCGTGAACACGGTGCGGAGTTGTCCGGTGTCGGTCTTGGTCGCCGTCACTTCGGCGCCGGGTACGGGGGCGCCGCTGGTGTCGCGCACGATGCCGGATACCTGCGAGCCGGCGATCGCCTGAGCCCACGCGTGGCCCTGGACGGCGAGCGCGAAAACGATGATCCCGACGAGCGCCCGAAGCAGTCTCACGTTGTACCTCCCCGACATTTCTGTCGCGGTCGCACGTTAGCACCCGTACTGGTGCAAACCAACGGAGTTACGATGCTGTTACCGTAACACTGACCGTTCGGACACTTGATGGACGTAACATCCAACCACTTGAATGGATACGTGGCGCACCGCAATCATCGACGCCGGGCCGGACCACATCAGAGTCCGTGGACACGACGTCCTCGAGCTGATGCGGGATGCGACCTTCACTGATCTGATCTTCCTGCTGCACCACGATCGCCTGCCGTCGCCCGCGGAACGCCGGCTGATGGACGCGATCCTGATCGGCGTCGCGGACCATGGCGCGGGCGCGCCCTCGTGCGCCGCGGCGCGTCTCGCCGCGTCCGGCAACCGGCAATCGCCATCGGCGGCGGTGGCCGCCGGCATCCTCACGATCGGCGACGAACACGGCGGCGCCGGATCGGCCTGCATGGAAATGATCGCCGCGGGGCTGAGCCGCGCACGCCGTGATGGCGTCTCGTTCGACGCCGAGGCCGCACGGACCGTAGACGAGGCGACGCGCGCGAAGACGCGGCTGCCGGGCTTCGGGCATCGCGTTCACACGACCATCGATCCGCGCGTCGACGTCCTGTTTACCCTCGCGGCGGACTCGGGCCTCGCCGGCGACGGCATTCGTTTCGCCCGCGCGCTTGAAGCGGCGGTGCGCGAGAGGATCAAGCCGATTCCTCTGAACATCGATGGCGCGCTCGCCGCGATCCTGATCGATCTCGGCTTGCCGTCGATGGTGGGCAAGCTGCTGTTCATCGTCGGCCGCGTCGCGGGGCTGAGCGCTGAAGTGCTCGAGGAGTACACGCGCGAGAAGCCGATGCGCATCAAGTTCCCGGTGGAATACGACGGCGTCCCACCACGAAGCAACGGGAAGTGACTATGGCAGTGGCAACGGCATCCACCCGAACGATTACGGCCGACGAGCAGGCCGTCGCGCGGGCACTGCTCGCCAGAGCGAGAGCCGCCATGCGGGCGGTCGACGCCTGCGATCAAGCGACTGTCGATCGATGGTGCCGCGCGGTCGCCTGGGCCGGCGGGAACGAAGCGACGGCGACGCGACTCGCGCGGATGAGCGTCGAGGAAAGCGGCATGGGCAGCCCGGAGCCGAAACGACGAGCGAAGGTGCTTGGCATCCTCCGCGACGCGTTACGGCAAAAGAGCATGGGCGTCATCGAGGAACTGCCGGACCAGGGGATCGTGAAGTACGCGAAGCCCGCCGGCGTCGTCGCGTCGCTGATCCCGGTCACGAGTCCGTACGTCACGCCGATCGGCATCGCGATTTACGCGATCAAATGCAGGGACGCCGTCATCTTTTCTCCGCATCCGGGCAGCCGGAAGACGACGAACGAGACCGTGCGCGTCATGCGGGCGGCGCTGAAGGCGCTTGGCGCTTCTGAGGATCTCCTTCAGTGCGTCGAACGGCCGAGCATCCCGCTCGCCAACGAGTTGATGAGCCTGTGCGATCTGACCATCGCGACCGGCGGCCCCGCGATGGTGAAGGCGGCCTACAGCTCCGGCAAGCCGGCGTACGGCGTTGGCGCCGGGAATGCCACGATGGTCATCGACGAGACCGCCAACATCGTTGACGCGGCGCGCAACACGCGCATCAGCAAGACGAACGACCATGGATCAGGCTGCTCCGCCGACGGCAATCTTCTCGTGGACACCTCGATTTACGACGCTCTTCTGAAACAGCTGCAGGTCGAGGGCGGCTACCTCGTCAGCGGCGCAGAGAAAGCGCTGCTCGAGAAGGCGTACTGGGACGAGAAGGGTCGCCGCACGCCCGACACCATCGCCCGCGCGGCATCAGTCGTGGCACGGCGCGCCGGTTTCTCGATCCCGGACGACAAGACCTTCCTGCTCGTCGAAGAGCAGCACATCGGCAAGCCGCACCTGTTCTCCACGGAAAAGCTCGGCACAGTGCTCGCCGTCTTCAAGTACGACGGGTTCGACCAGGCGCTCGAGAAGGTGCGGCAGATTTTCGACACGGGCGGCAAAGGTCACTCGTGCGGCATTTATTCACACAGCGACGATCACATTCATCGCCTCGCGTTGGTCGCGCCCGTCAGCCGCATCATGGTCCGGCAGGTGCAATCCAGCTCGAACGCGGGCACGTTCACCAACGGCATGCCGATGACGTCGAGCATGGGCTGCGGCGTATGGGGCGGAAACATCACGAACGAGAACATCTCGCTCAAGCACTACATGAACGTCACCTGGGTGAGCCGGCCGATCGCGGAAGATCGGCCGTCGGAGCAGGAGTTGTTCGGCGAGTTCTACAACGGCGAGATCTTCTAACCATCGAACCATTCGAACCATTTCGCAGCGGGGCAATCGACATGAGCACAGTTGCCGCGAACACCATCCCCGGGACCGAACGCCAGACCGAGACGCGGATCGCCTCGTACCTGCTGACCGAGTATCTCGAGCGCATCGGCGTCGAGGTGATCTTCGGCTTGTGCGGGCACACGATCATCGCGCTGCTCGACGCGATCGGGAAAAGCCAGATCCGGTTCGTGTCAACACGCCACGAGCAGATCGCCGCCCACGCGGCCGACGGCTACGCGCGCGCCTCCGGCAAGACGGGCGTGGTGTTGTCGCATCTCGGGCCCGGGCTGACCAATGCCTGCACGGGCGTGGCGAACGCGGCGCTCGACTCGATCCCGATGGTCGTGATTGCGGGCGACGTGCCCTCCCACTACTTCGGCCGCCACCCGCACCAGGAGGTCAACCTCCACCAGGACGGCGACCAGTGCCAGATCTACCGGCCGTTCTGCAAGCGCGTGTACCGGGTGGACCGCGTGCAGGACCTGCCGCGCATCATGGAGCGCGCGTTCCATCTCGCGCAGGCCGGACGTCCCGGCCCGGTGCTCGTCGACGTGCCGATGGACATCTTCTCGGCCGATCTTCCGGTGGACGCGTTCCAACAGGTGCCCGCACCGATGGCGCCGCCGACCGTCGATGGCGCGACCGCCGCGCGCATCGTCGAAGCGCTCGCCGGCGCCGAGCGGCCCATCCTGTACGCCGGCGGCGGTGTCCTGTCGGCGCGCGCGACGTCGGAGCTGGCCGCGCTGGCCGAGGCGCTCGAGGTGCCGGTCGCGCACACGCTCATGGGCAAGGGCTGCCTGCGTGAGGACCACCCGCTGCTTCTCGGACAGACCGGCTTCTGGGGCACACCGATTTCGAATGACAAATGCCGCACCGCCGATCTCATCGTGGCCGTGGGCACCAGACTCGCTGAAGCGAATTCCAGCTCGTGGGATCCGCGCTTCACGTTTGCCATTCCGCCGACCCGCCTGATCCACATCGATGCGGACGAGGCGGAAATCGGCCGCAACTACTCGACTGAGCTGGGCGTGGTCGCCGACGCCAAGCTGGCGCTCGGCGCGCTCGCCGGCGCCGCGCGCGGCGTGCGCCACAGGGACCGCGGCCGCCTGCGCGAGGAGATCGCGCGCGGCCGGAAAGCGTTCGCCGCCAACTGGGATCATCAGTGGAGCTCGAATCAGTATCCGATGCGGCCGGAACGGATTCTCGCGGAACTGCGCAAAGCCGTGCCCGAGGACGGCTTCATCGTGACCGACGTGGGATGGAACAAGAACGGCGTCGGCCAGCAGTTCCCCATCACAGTCCCCGGAACGTTCATCACGCCGAGCGGTCTGGCGACGATGGGCTTCGGGCCCGCGGCCGTGCTCGGCGTCAAGATGGCGCATCCGAATCGCGCCGCTGTCTCCTTGATAGGCGACGGCGGGTTCAGCACGAACCCGTCGGTGATCGCCACGGCGATGGAGGCGGATCTGCCTGTCGTCTGGCTCGTGATGGACAACGCCGGCTTCGGCACGATCGCGGGCCTCGAGTCGATGCACTACGGCTGGAGCTTCGGCTGCATGTTCGAGCGCGGCGGTAAACCGTACCGGGCCGACTACGCCGCCATGGCGCGCGGGTTCGGCGCGCGCGGCGTGATGATTGAGTCCGCGGCGGACCTCGGCCCCGCCCTGCGTGAGGCGCTGGCGTCGAACCTGCCAACCGTGATTCAGGCGCCGATGGAAAACGCGCCGACGCCGACGCCCGGACACTGGAACATCAACGACATTTATCGGAAGGGTGAATAAAGACCTGCCGGTCACATGGCTGAGGGCTGAGGGCTAATGGCGAAAACTGCTGCGACCGTTTCGTCAGCCATCAGCCATCAGCCATCAGCCATCGCCAGTTCGATGGCGCCCCCATCCTGGCGGTCCTGGTCCGTCTGGGCAGTCGCCGCCACGTACTACCTCGCCGCGTTCTACCTGCGATCGTCGCCCGCCGTCATGACGACCGAGCTGATGCGGGACTTCCGCATCGGCGCGAGCCAGCTCGGCAACTTCTCCGCGGTGTATTTCTACGCCTACATCGCGATGCAGATACCGACGGGCGTGCTCGTCGACTCCTGGGGCGCGCGGCGGCTCCTGATCGCGGGATCGCTCGCGGCCGCAGCCGGCACCTGCCTCTTCGGCGCGACCAGCAGCTACGCGCTGGCGTCGATTGGTCGGCTCATCGTCGGCGGCGCCACGGCCGTCGGCTGGGTCGTCACGCTGAAGATCGCCTCGCACTGGTTTCCCCGCGAGCGCTTCGCGATGCTGTCGGGCCTCGGGCTGATGATGGGCAACGTCGGCGCGCTCGTCGCCCAGGTGCCGCTGCGCCTGCTGGTCGAGCAATTCGGCTGGCGCGCGGTGGCGCTCGGCTCGGCCGGGGTCGTCCTCGCGGTCGGGCTCGCCGCGTGCGCATGGGTGACGAACGATCCGCTCGAGAAGGGCTTTTACAGCTACGCGCCCGCCGAGTTACAGCGCACCCATCTGACGATTGGCGAGCTCGTTCGCGAATTCCCGGCGATCTTCACGTATCGCAACACCTGGCTGATCTTTCTGGCGCAGGGCGGCTTCGTGGGCGCGATGTTGTCGTTCACCGGCCTGTGGGGGCCGACGTATCTCCGCCAGCGCTTCACGCTCGCGTCCACGGAGGCGTCCGCGGTCTGCTCGGTGATGATCGTGTGCTGGGCGGTGGCGAGCCCTCTCGCTGGATATCTGTCCGACAGGCTCGGGCAGCGGAAACCGATCTATCTCGGCGGCGCCGTCGTCGCGGCGCTGGGATGGTCGGTGCTGTTCTACGCGCCGCTCCCGCTTGCGGCGTTCACCGCGGTGGCCGCGGTGACGAGCTTCGCGTGCGGCGCGGTGATCCTCGGATTTGCCTATGCGAAGGAATCGGTGCCGATTCAGCTGCTCGGGACGATTTCCGGCGCGATCAACGTCGGCAACCAGATCGGCCCCACGATCCTCCAGCCCGCGATCGGACGCGTGCTGGATCAGCGCTGGATCGGCGCGATGAAGGACGGCGTCCGCGTCTACCCGGGCGGGGCGTTTCAGGTCGGGTTCGCGATGATCGTGGCGTGGTCCGTGCTGTCATGCCTGCTGATCGCGTTCACCCGCGAGACACGCTGCAGGCAGGCCGCCTGACGGCGGTAACATAGGGCCGATGGCGTCGCGTCACCCCATAACGGCCGTGCCACGGGACACGGACCGATCCGTCCGGGAACAGCTCGACCGAATTCTCGCCAGCGCAACCTTCAAACAGGTCGATCGGCTCAAGCGGTTCCTGAGCTTCATCGTCCTCGAATCGATCGGCGGCCGCCGCACCGAGCTCAAGGAGTACGTGATCGGCGTCCACGTGTTCGACAAGGAACCGTCGTTCGACCCGCGAACGGATCCGATTGTCCGCGTGCAGGCGCGCCGGCTACGCGCGAAGCTCGTCCGCTACTACCAGGAAGACGGCCGGAGCGATGAGGTGATCATCGACTTGCCCAAAGGGGGCTACGCCCCGGTCATCAAGCCGCGAGAGACCGCTGTCGTCGCGAAGCGGTCGATCAGCGCGGCACTCGTGAGCCAGAACACCGTGAGCGTGCTCCCCTTCGTGAATCATGGCGGTGGCGTCGAGCTCGACGCGTTCTGCCTGGGCGTCCGGGAAGAAATCATTCACAACCTGGCGCAGTTTCCCAATCTTCGGACGCTGGCGCTGGACGATGCCACCGGCAAGGCGGACACGGCGATGATCGTCAGCGGGAGCGTCCGCGCGTCCGGGACACGCCTTCGCATCGCGGCGCAGCTCGTCGACACGGCGAGCCGCTGTTATCTCTGGTCGGAATCCATCGACGCCGACACGGCGGATCTATTCGGCGCGCAGGAACGCGTGGCGCGGGCGATTGTGCAGAGGCTCGAAACCGAGTTCACGGACGGCCCGCGCCCGAGCGGCCGCCGGCCGATCGAGAATCTTGCCGCCCACAATCTGTATCTGCAGGGCCGGTACCACCTGAGCCAGCGGAGCGAGGAAGGTCTGCTGAAGGCCCTCGAATTCTTCGGGAAGGCCCTGGCCGAGGACGCGCAGTACGCCCCTGCCCACAGCGGGCTGGCCGACGCGTACGGGCTCTGCAATCACTACGGGGTCATGGGACCGTCCGAGGTGTGGACGAAGGCCGCGTCGAGCGCCGCGACGGCCGTGATGCTGGACGACGAGTCCGGCGAGGCGCATACGTCGCTGGCCCACGTGAAGTCGACGCAGGACTGGGACTGGCTCGGATCGGAGCGCGAATTCCGTCGCGCCATCAGTCTGAACCCGCGCAATGCGACGGCCCACCACTGGTACGCGGCGTCGTGCCTGGCGCCGCTGGGCCGGCTCGACGAGGCGCTGGATGAAATGCTCGTCGCGCAATCGCTCGATCCCGTGTCAGCGATTGTGGCGAGCGACGTCGCCGCCGTGCATTTCTACCGCCGCGATTTCCAGACCGCCCTCGAGCGCTGCGACCACACCATCGAGCTGAATCCGCACTTCGCCGCCGCCTACTGGATGCTCGGCCTCGTGCAGGAGCAATTGAAGGACTTCGACGAATCCGAAGCCGCGTTTCAGCGCGCCGTGCACCTGTCGCCGAACATGCCGCGCGTACACGGTGCGCTGGGCCGGACCTTCGCGCTGTCGGGCCGGCAGGCGCAGGCGCTCGAGGTGCTCGCGAAGCTCGAGGCGTTCGCCAAGCAGCGGTACGTGTCGCCCATGGAGTTCGCGTGGATCCACTTTGCGCTCGATCAGGCTGAACAGGGTTTCCGGTGGCTCGCGAAGGCGGCGGAGGACCGGGCGTTCGAGCTGATTCACCTCAACGTCGATCCCCGATTCGACCCGCTGCGGGACGACCGCCGGTTCGGCGCGATCCGCACGAGGCTCGGACTCGGGTAGCTATTTCAGCGGTCGCGGCGTGACGTCCGCGTCGCTCATGCCCAGACTCCATTTCAGCGCTTCGAAGTACATGTGGTACACGTCAGGGTTGTCCCACGTGCTGGCGGCGTGTCCGAGCGACGAGTAGAACACGCGTCCCTTGCCGTACATCTTCGCCCACGCGAGCGGGAAATCGCCGTCGGTCCGATGGACTTCCGAGTTCGGCGGCATCTTCGAAACATCAAGCCGCAGCAGCACGCGAATCCTGGCGCGCGAGTAATCCTGCGCCTGATAGAACTCGTCGGTGAAGTTGAAGACCGGCGGAAAATGTTTCGTCGCCGGAAAGCTCGGATCTTCATTGATCACGGATCCAGACGCCGTGTTCCACGGATGCCCGTCGTAGCGCGCGCCGATCATCTCGCCGAACTCCGACCAGTCGAGAAACGCCGTCGTCGCGGTGTGAGCCGCGACGAATCCCTTCCCGTCCTCTTTCACGAACGACAGGAGATCCGCCTTCTGCTGCGCATCCAGCGGCACATCTCGGTGGCCCAGGAAGAAAATGGCGTCGACGTTGCTCAGGCCCGGACCGCCGCTCGCGGGCTTCCCGTCCGTCATCCGCGGCGCCTTCGAAATGATGTTGGAATCGGTGCGGATGTAGGTGTCGTACAGACCCGACTCGTAACCGAGGCGCTCAATCACGGCCAACGCGTGCGAAACCGAATCGTGCTGAGCGATCCCGTTGCGCGTATCGGCCCACGCAAGGACGGCTTTCCTGGTGCGGACGCCGCGGCCTGGTCCCCGGCCGCCTGCGCGGCCGCCTCCCTGCCCACGTCCCGGCTGCCCATCGCGGCCGCTCTGCACGGCAGAAACCGCTGGCGTTTGGGCGTGAGCCGACTGCAGGACCGGCGCGGTCGTCGCGACTACCGCCAGGCCGAGCAATCCTGCGGCCATCAGAAGTCGTTTCATCGTCGCCTCGTGATCGTCATGTTCCAGCGCGACCGTACCACCCGAACGGGACGATCACCAAGGTGTAACGGTGGCGTTACCGTTACAGCCGGCGTTGAGGTCCGCGTCAACCGCCCGCCATCGCCCCGATCACGAGGAACGGCTCGAGGCCGTTGACGATGGCATCGGGCAGCGGCGCATCCGGCGCCTCGTGCGACCAGTCTTCTTCGCAGACGAAGAACCGCAGGAACGGCCGGCGCTTCAGCGTGCCGTGATCGCGGATCGTGCCCAGCAGCACGGGATAGCGCGCCTCGAGCGCGTCGAGAATCGCGCGCTGCGTCGCCAGACCCTCGACCTCGATCAGGACCTCGCCGTCGACGCGCGCCAGTGTCCGCAGATGCTGCGGCAGGACGACTCGGATCATGACCCGCCTCCGCCAAGGCTACGGCGTGGTCTGCACCTCGACCGACAACACGGCCGGCAGATCGCGGACGATCGCGTTCCACGTATCGCCGCCGTCCGCAGATGCGTACACCTGACCGCCGGTCGTGCCGAAATAGATGCCGCATCTATCCAGTGCGTCGACGGCCATCGCGTCGCGCAGAACGTTCACGTAGCAGTTGCTCTGCGGCAATCCCTTCGTCAGCGCCTCCCAGTCATTCCCGTCATTCCCGCCCGTCCGGCTGCGATAGACGCGCAGCTTTCCATCCGGCGGATAGTGCTCGGAGTCGCTCTTGATCGGGACGACGAAAATCGTGTCGGGCTCGTGCGCGTGGACATCAATAACAAATCCAAAGTCGGTCGGCAGATTCCCGCTCACCTCGCGCCACTCGTCACCGCCGTTGTCCGTGCGCATCACGTCCCAGTGCTTCTGCATGAAGAGCGTGTCGGGCCGCGACTTGTGCAGCGCGATGCGATGCACGCAGTGGCCGACTTCGGCGGTCGGGTTGGGAATCTGCGCCGACACCAGCCCTTTGTTAATGGGCCGCCACGTCGTGCCGCCATCGTCGGTGCGGAAGGCACCCGCCGCGGAAATGGCGATGAAGATCCGCTGCGGATTCGTGGGATCGATCAAGATCGTGTGAAGTCCGAGGCCGCCGGCGCCGGGCGCCCAGTGCTTTCCGGATCCATGCTCGCGCAGGCCCTTGAGTTCGTGCCACGTCTGCCCGCCGTCGGTCGTGCGGAACATCGCCGCGTCCTCGACCCCCGCGTAGACAGTGTCGGGATCGGTCAGCGACGGCTCGAGGTGCCAGACGCGCTTGAATTCCCACGGATGCGGCGTACCGTCGTACCACTGGTGCGTGCCGGGAACGCCGTCATAGACGAACTTGTTGCCGACGGCTTCCCACGTCTTGCCGCCGTCGTTCGACCGCTGCATGATCTGGCCGAACCAGCCGCTCGTCTGCGACGCATACAGCCGATTCGGATCGGCGGGTGAGGCCTTGAGGTGATACATCTCCCAGCCGCCGAAGTGCGGGCCGTTGACGTCCCACCGCTCGCGCTTCCCGTCCGACGTCAGAATGAATGCGCCCTTCCGCGTGCCCACCAGTACTCGTACGCCGCTCATTGTTGGTTCTCCCACTGTATGGTCGATCGAGTCGAATCCCGATCGACGGCGCCGCGCAAAATTCTACGCGAAACACCCGTGCCCCGGCGCCCCCCCAGACCTTGTGATTCACGCGTGAGGCGGGTAGAGTGACTTCGAGGTGACGAGGCCATGGCCGACACACAGAAGTGCGCACATCCCGCATGCCAGTGTATGGTTGCCAAGGGCGGCCAGTACGGCAAGTACTGTAGCGAGTACTGCAAGGAATCGGGCCAGCATACCGAACTTCGCTGCGGCTGCCAGCATCCCCCATGTCGCTGATTTCGGCCGGCGGTCCGGGGCTGCACCGAGTGTAGCGCGATGCTCACCTCCACCTTCATCGCGCTGGCCGTGGGTCTGGCGTCGCCGGCGCGGGCGACGACACCGGCCGCGGAAGAGCCCGTTCGCCTGACGACGGCCTCGGGCACGATTTCCGGAACTAATCACGTCCGTAACGCCCGCGCTGCCCCACCCTCCCCGCCGCCTGCTCCGCCCTCCCATCACACATTCACGTCCTGTACGATATTGCCGCAGGACTCCAGGAATTTCGTGAAATCCTCTGCCGCGATCGTCAGCGTCACGGTGTTGATGTTCGGGTGAAACGACAGCCGTGTCGCGGCCTTGAGATCGCGATCAAGAACGACGCGGACCGCGTGGTCGCGATCGTTGATGAGGCCGAACGGCGACACCGACCCCGGCGTCACGCCGAGATGCGTCATCAGTCGCTCGGGCGACGCGAAGCTCAGCTTGCCGTCGCCAATCTGATCGGCCACCGCGCGCAGATCCGCTTTCTTCGAGTGGATGAGAATGACGAGGTAGTGCCGATTCCCTTTCTGGTTGCGCAGAAAGAGATTCTTACAGTGCATGGCGTCGATGCCCGACCAGTGCTGCTCGGCGTCCTCGACGGTCGCGACCGGCGGATGCTCGAAACGGTCAAACGCGATCCCGAGGCTCTCCAAACGTTCCCGGACGGACTGTTCTTGGGGAGTCATAACGGAAGACAGACCACGGTAAACGCAGAACTCGCGGAACTCGCAGAAACGGAGCCTCCGTGGGTCTTCCGTGTCCTCCGTGGTTGCATTTCCTCTGCGATCTCAGCGGTCTTCGCGTTCATCGTCGTCAGTCCCCTACCTTTAATACAGCGGCGCCGTTCACGCGGCCTTCGCGCAGATCGGCGAGCGCGCGGTTGGCGTCGGCGAGATCGTACACCTGGACGTGCGTCTTCACCGGCACCTTCGGCGCCAGCGCCAGAAAGTCGAGCGCGTCCCGGCGCGTGAGGTTCGCCACGGAGCGCACGATGCGTTCCTCCCACAGCAGGCGATACGGAAACGCCGGCACGTCGCTCATGTGAATCCCGGCGCACACGACGATGCCGCCGGGAACGAGATGCGAGAGCGCTTCGGGGACGAGTCCGCCGACCGGCGCGAAGATAATCGCGGCGTCGAGCGGTTCGGGCGGCGCCTCGGTTGACGCCGTGGCCCGCACGCAGCCGAGATCCCGCGCGAGCTGCCGCGCGGCCTCGTCACCCGCGGAGGTGAACGCGTGGACCTCGCGGCCGTCGTGGACCGCGACCTGCGCGATGACGTGCGCGGCCGCGCCGAAGCCGTAGAGGCCGATCCGCCTGCCCTCGCCCGCCATCCGGTACGCGCGGTACCCAACCAGTCCGGCGCACAACAGCGGCGCGGCTTCCGTATCGCTGTAGCCGTCCGGCAGCGTGAACACATACCGCGCGTCGGCGACGGCGTACTCGGCGTAGCCGCCGTCGATCGTGTAGCCGGTGAAGCGCGCGAGGCGGCAGAGATTCTCGCGTTCCCCGCGGCAGTACGCGCAATCGCCGCAGGAGTACCCGAGCCAGGGAATCCCGACGCGATCGCCGACGGAGAGATCGGCCACGCCGTCGCCCAGCTGATCGACGACGCCGACGATCTCGTGGCCGGGGACGATCGGGATGTCGCCCGGCGGCAGCTCGCCGTCGATGATGTGGAGATCGGTTCGGCAGACGCCGCAGGCCCTGACTCGGACGACGACTTCACCGGGCAACGGAATCGGCCGCTCGCGCTCGCACGCCTCCACGCGGCCGGCGCCCACGGCCTGGAGGACCATGGCTCTCATTGGGCGAGATTATGAGATCAGATTTGAGGATGTGAGGATCATCCTCAAATCCTTAGATAGAATGAGCCCGTGCCGCGCAACGCCGAAGTCATCCGTCAGTGGACGATCCTCCGGGAGATCGAGCGCGCGCGGGCGACGGGCGTCACGATCGACGAACTGGCGGCGCGCTGCGGCGTGACGACCCGCACGATCCGTCGCGATCTGCAGGCGCTCGAGGAAGCCGGCTTTCCGCTGTTCGACGATCGCACGCACGACGACGGCAGGACGCGGTGGCGGGTGAACGGCCAGGCGTTCAAGGGTCTCGCCGCCGGGCTGACCGTCTCGGAGTTGTGCGCCCTGTACTTCAGCCGGACGCTCGTCGAGTCGCTGTCGGGCACGCCGTTTCGCGACGACGTGGAGAGCGCGTTCGAAAAGCTGGCCTCGGGCCTGACGCCCCACATGCGGCAGTTCCTCGATCAGCTGCCGCGCGTGCTCGCGACCAAGGCCGATCCGATGCGCCGCCGCGGGGCCGACGCCGCGCAGCAGCGCCTCGTCGCGCGCGCGCTGGAGGCGACGCTGCGGCAGCGGCAGGCGACGATCACGTACCATTCGAAGTCGAGCGATCGGACGAAGACGTATCTCGTCCACCCGTACCGCCTCGCGTACGCGCAGGGCGGACTCTACCTGCTCGCGTACGTCCCCGAGTACGGCGAGGTCCGGACGTTCGCCGTCGAGCGGCTTCAGGACCTGTCCTTGCTCGAGGAGCGCTTCACGCCGATTGAAGAACTTCCGGATGCGGCATTCCCCCACTCGCTGGGCGTCCACTCGGGTCCTCCCGAGCGTGTGGAAATCGCGTTCGAGCCGGCCGTCGCTGATTACGTGCGCGCGCGCGAGTGGCATCCGTCACAGCAGGTGCGCGACACCGAGGGCGGCGGCGTCGTCGTGACACTCGACGTGTGCCTCGACCGCGCGCTGCAGAGCTGGATTCTCAGCTTCGGTCCGTTCGCGCGCGTTCTGTCCCCGGACCGGCTCTCCAGGGACATCGCCGCGCAACTCGACGAAGCTCGGTCGAGGTATGTCTCATGAGAACCGACGCTTTCTTCTTCGTGGTTTCGTGGCTTCGTGGCCACGGGCCTTGGACCTGGCTCATTCTTGTTCTCATGGCGACACCGGCGCTCGCGGCGACGAAGGCGATCAAGGCGGGGCGGTTGATCGATCCCTCGGGTCGTGTGCTGACCAACGCCGTCATCGTCGTCGACAACGATCGCATCACGGCGATTGCCACGGCGACGCCACCGGGCGCGGAGGTGATCGATCTCAGCCGCTTCACGATCATCCCCGGCCTGATCGACCTCCACACGCACATGACGTACTACTGGGACCGCACGCCGGGCACGCGGCCGCTCAATCAGCCGCGCCGACCGGCCGGCGTGACGACCGTCCTGGCCGCCGAGAACGCGCGGCTGACGCTCGAGACCGGCGTGACGACGGTCCGCGATCTCGGCGCGTCAGGCGAAGTCGACTACGCGATGCGCGACCTGATCAACATGGGCAGGATGGTCGGGCCGCGGATGTTCGTCGCCGGTCAGGGGATCTCGGCCCCGCGGGCCAGCGCGCCGGCGCCCGACTACGCGCAGCTGGCCGACGCGCGCGTCGCGGCGGGATCGGACTGGGTCAAGATCTACGGCTCGCGCGGCAGCTACCAAAGCGTTGACACGACGCAGGCGCTGACGTACGAGGAGATGAAGGCCGCCGTCGACGCCGCGCACGCGAAGAACCACCGCGTCGCGATTCATTCGTACGGACCGTCCGGTGTGAAGGACGCCGTGCGCGCCGGCGCCGACTCCGTCGAGCACGGCATCGATCTTGACGACGACACGATTCGGGAGATGGCCGCGCGCGGAACCGTCTGGGTGCCGACCATCGATCACAATCGCTACTACGTGGACGCGAAAGACGAATATGGCTTCGCGCCCGAGACAATTCCCCCGCTCCAGGCCTACATCGAGAAGAACCTCGCATCGACGCGGCGCGCGTTCATGGCCGGCGTGAAGATCGGGATGGGCTCCGACGCGGTCTACACGATGTTCGGGCAGAACACGCGCGAGCTCGGCTGGTTCATCAAGGCCGGGATGACGCCGGCGCAGGCGCTCGCGACCGCGACGACGATTCCGGCGGCGCTGCTCGGGCACGAGAAGGATCTCGGCGCGATCGCGCCCGGCTACTTCGCGGACATCGTCGCGGTGGACGGCGACCCGCTCGCCGACATCGACGTCGTGATCAATAAGGTACGATGGGTGATGAAAAGCGGGACGGTAGCAGTCGACAAAAGTGTAAAGTGAAAACTGAAAACAGAAAAGTGTGAGCCGAAAGCTGACAGCCGATACCTGAGAGCTAATCCATGACAAAGAGAATGACGCTCGCGTTGATCATGGTGGTCGGCGTTGCGCTGCCGGCCGCCGCGCAGTCTGCGGATCAGAAGGCGGTCCGGCAGGCGGTCGAGAGTTTCCTGCTGCACCTCGGCGATCACGAGTTCAACGGTGTCGCGGCGGACCTGGCGCCAAAAGCCCTCGTCGTCGTCACGCGGGAGCGGGACGGCCAGTGGTCGAACTCGTTCCAGACGGGCGACGAGTGGATCGCGGCGCTCAAGAAGAACCCGAACCCGGTGACGTTCCGCGAGCCGCTGACCCACGTCACGGTGACGATCGACGACGCGCACCTCGCCTTCGTGCGCGCGGATTTTCAGGTGATGCGCGACAACACAGTGCAGTCGCACGGTGTCGATCAATTCACGCTGGTGCGTGAGGCCGCTGGCTGGAAGATCGCAGTCATCGCCTACACGTCAATGCCCACGGCGCGGTGAACATCCGCCTGCTCGCCGTCGATATCGACGGTACGCTCCTCGACAGCCGCGCGCGATTGCCAGACGCGCATCGCGATGCGCTCGTCGACGTTTCGGCGCGCGGCATCGAGGTGGCGCTCGCGACCGGCCGCAGTTTTCACTTCACGCAACCCATCGCGGACCTGCTCCCGATCCCGCTGACGCTCATCGTCAACAACGGCGCGCTCGTCAAGGACCGGTCTGGCGTGAGCGTGATGCGGCGCCTGCTGTCGCGCGACGTGGCGCGCCGCGTGCTGGCCGACACGCACGTCCATCGGGAGAGCGTCGCGATCATGTTCGACCGCCCGATCGGCCACGACATGCGGCAGATGATCTACGAGCACATGGACTGGTCGCACCCCAATCGCCGGGGATACTTCGACAAGAACAAGGCGTTCATCGCGCAGTCGGCGGTGCCGCTCGCCGAGACGCTGACCGAAGATCCGATTCAGGTGATGTTCAACGGCAGCGTCGCGCCGATGCGCGCGCTGGTCGCGTCGCTTCGGGCGATGCCGATCGCCGATCGGTTCTCCGTCGCGGTCACCGAGTACGAGAAACGCGATTTCGCGCTGATTGACGTCAACGGCGCGGGCTGCTCGAAAGGATCGACGCTCGCCCGCTGGGCCGCGGCGCGTGGTCTCACGCGGGACGAGGTGATGGCCGCCGGCGACAACCTGAACGACGTCGAGATGCTCGATTTCGCCGGAACCGCGGTCGTCATGGGCAACGCGACCGACGCGATGAAGGCGCGCGGCTACTGGGTGACAGGAACGAACGACGAGGGCGGGCTGGCTGACGCCATTCGTATGAGATTTCAGACTTAAGAGTTCAGATTTCAGATTGTGAGAGCGAGAATCTGAAATCTGCCTTCTGAAGTCTGAAATCTCAGGCATAATCTCGGCGGTTCCTCAAGGAGGTCCTCGTGAGCACAGGTCTCGTGCGAGTGACGTTGGCTGCCGGGGCGATCGTCGCGGCGTTGAGCATCGGAACGGCGGCCGCAATCGCGCAATCGCGTGTGGAGGCCCACGTCGCGGCCGCGAAGGCGGCGGCGGGGACGGACTTCTCCGGCGTCTTCAATCGGATCTGCACGGAGGCCGTCCCGCCCGCGCGAGCGGCGACCCCGGCGGCGCCCAGGCCGGCGGCGCAGCGGCCCGCGGGGCCTCCGCCGCGCGAGTCCTGGCACGCGGATCCGGTGAAGGTCTTCGACAACCTCTACTTCCTCGGCCAGACCGAGTACTCGGTGTGGGCCGTGACCACGTCCGCGGGCATCATCCTCGTCGACGCGATCTTCGATTACTCGGTGGACGACGAAGTGTCGGGGGGACTCAGGACGCTGGGGCTCGATCCGGCGACGATCAAGTACGTCGTCATCAGCCACGGGCATTCCGATCATTCCGGCGGCGCGAAGTTCCTGCAGGATCGGTATAACGCGCACGTGCTGCTCGCGGCCGCGGACTGGGATCTGCTGGACAAGAGCACGCAGACCAAACCGAAACGGGACATGGTCGCGACCGACGGCCAGAAGCTCACGCTCGGCGACACGACGCTGACGCTCTACAACACGCCGGGCCACACGATGGGCACGCTGTCGACGCTGATTCCCGTCACGGATCATGGCGTGAAGCACGTCGCGGCGCACTGGGGCGGGACAGCGTTCAACTGGATGGCGGGGCCCGCCGCGTACATCACGCCGGAGCGTCCGGCCAGCTTTTGGTTCCAGACCTACAGCAACTCCGCGCGCCGCTTCAAGGACATCACCGCAAAGGCGGGGGCCGACGTGCTGATTTCGAATCACACGATCTTCGACGGATCGAAGACGAAGATCCCCGCGCTCGCGCGGCGCAAGCCCGGCGATCCGAATCCGTACGTCATCGGCAAGGACGGCGTCCAGCGCTACCTCACGACGGTCGACGAGTGCGCGCAGGCCGGCCTGGCGAACCAACGATGAATTTCAGATTTCAGAGTTCAGAATTCAGATTCTGAATCACGTCAATCTGAAATCTGAATTCTGAACTCTGAAATCTCACCGGCGTCATGTCAGACCGCACGCTCTCCCGCGTCCTCGGCCTGCGCGATCTGATCCTCATCGTCATCGGCACGGTGATCGGGTCCGGCATCTTCCTGGTGCCGGGCGGCGTGCTGCGTCAGGCCGGCGGCTTCGCCGGTCCTGCGCTGCTGGTCTGGATCGTCGGCGGCGGGCTGTCCCTCCTCGGCGCGCTCGCCTACGGCGAGCTCGGCGCGATGAATCCGGCGGCCGGCGGGCTGTACGTCTACCTGCGCGAAGCGTTCGGCCCGCTCACGGCGTTCCTCTACGGCTGGACGTTCTTTCTGGTGATCGCCACCGGCTCCGCCGCGACGCTCGCGGTCGCGTCGGCCTCCTACGTTCAGCAGTTCGTCTCCATCGGGCCACTTGGACAGAAGGCGACGGCGGTCGCGCTGCTCGCGCTCGTCTGCGCGATCAACGTCCGCAGCACGCGGCGGAGCGCCGACGTCCAGAACTGGAGCACCGCGATCAAAGTCGGCGCGCTACTCGTCATGAGCGCGGTGCTCGTCGTCTCGCGCCGGGGCGTGGCGTCCCCCGCCGTCGCGCTGTGGCCCGAGGCGTTCACGCCGGCGCTATGGTCAGGCATGGGCCTCGGCATGATCGGCGTGCTCTGGGCGTACGAAGGCTGGCAGTACGTGACGTTCTCGGCCGGCGAGGCAATCAATCCGCAGCGCACGTTCCCGCGCGCGATCGTCGCGGGCACGGCGTCACTCATCGGGATCTATTTGTTTGCGAACACCGGCTACCTTGTGGCGCTCGGCACTGAGGGCGTCGCGACATCCGATCGCGTGGCCGCCGAAGCAGTGGGCGCCATCGTCGGCCCTGGCGCGGCGAAGCTCATCGCCGCGGCGATTCTCGTATCGATCTTCTCGGCGACGAACGGATTGACGATATCGGCACCGCGCGTCTACTACGCGATGGCGAGGGACGGGCTGTTCTTTCAGACGCTCGGTCAGGTCCACGCGCGCTACGGCACGCCGGCGGTCAGCATCATCGCGGGAACGGTGTGGGCGATGATCCTCGCCGCGTCGGGGACATTCGAGCAGCTGCTCACGTACGTGGTGTTCGTCGGCTGGATCTTCTACGCGCTCGGCGCGGCGTGCGTGTTCGTGCTGCGGCGCACGCAGCCGGACGTCCCCTCCAGGGAGCGGCCGTTCCACGTGCCCGGCTATCCGTGGACGCCGCTGCTCTTCATCCTCGCGGCAGCCGCACTCGTCGCCAACACGATCGCGACGCAACCGGTCCGCGCCGCCGTTGGCATTGCCGTCGTGATGGCCGGCGTGCCAGTCTATTTCATCTGGCGGAAAGTCTGAGATTTCAGAGTTCAGAATTCAGAATTCAGATTCTCTGCGCCAGTTCCAATCTGAAGTCTGAATTCAATCTGAAATCTGAACTCTCAAATCTGAAATCTCACGCAGGCGTGATGTCGGTCCGCGCGAAGTCGTCGCCGGTGAACAGCAGCGAATCGTTTGCGACGACCGCGGACGCGTAGGCCAGGCAGTCGCCGAAGTTGAGCGCCGCCTTGTGGCGGCCGCGACCGAAGCGGAGAAACGCCTCCACCGCGACGTGCCACTCGCGTTCGCCGAACGGCGCGACGCTGACGCCCAATTCATGCACCAGCGCCTCGACCTCGCCCGCCGCCTTCGCCCGGCGCCGGCCGGCAAACACGATGCTCGTCGCGACCAGCGTCGGTGTCGCGATGCGCACGCCGTCCGCCTCGAGGATGCGGTCAACGAGGTCGAGGTGCCCGGCCTCTGCGAACAGGATCGCGAGCATCACCGACGAGTCGAGCGTCATACACCGCCCGGGCCGTAGCCGAGGATCTCATCCTCCTCGGCGTGCGTCAGCCGGCGGCCACGTTCGCCCTTCGGCAGCGTCGGCCAGACGTCCTTCTTGAGGAAACGCATGACGCGTGTGCGGCGCTCATCAGCCGACGGGCCCTTGAGCCGTCGCCGCCGCTCGTCGAGCGCGCGGCGGATGACCTCGGTTTTGGATTCGCCCGTCAGCCGCGCCAGTTCGGCAGCGAGACGTTCCACGGCCGCGTTCTTGATGTTCAGAGCCATGACTCCACCATCATATATCAGAGGAGGTGTAAAGGTGTAGTCGATCAGTGTCCCAGCAGAAGAAGTCCTGCCGACAGCGCGGCGAGCAGCCAGAGAGTCACGCCGACCTCACGCGATCGTCCGGCCACCGCGTACAGCAGCGCGTGCAGCAGGAATCCCCAGAGGATGCCCTGCGTGATCGACAGCGTGAGCGGGATCAGCACGACCGTCACGAACGCCGGCAGCGCGTCCTCGATCGATCTGAAATCGATCGACGCGATGGACTGGAACATCGACACCCCGACGAGCACGAGCACGGCCGCCGTCGCGTAGCCGGGGACGGCCGCGGCCAGCGGGCCGAGAAAGAAGCACGGCACGAAGCAGAGCGCAGTCACGACCGACGCGCGGCCCGTCCGTGCGCCCATGCGAATGCCGGCGATGCTCTCGACGTACGCCGTGCCGGGCGACGTGCCCGCGAGACCGGACCCCAGCGTCGCAATCGCGTCGACGATGAGACCGCGACGCAGGTTGATCGGATGGCCGTCAGGATCGGTGAGACCTGAGGCGCCTGCGACGCCGATGAACGTGGACAGCGAATCGAAGAGATCCGTGAACAGGATCGCGACAATGGATGGCAGCAGCGCGAGCTTCAGCGCGCCGCCGACGTCCAGCTTCAGGAACGCCGACGAGAAATCAGGTGCGCTGACGATGGAGTCCGGCGGCTTGGCGTATCCCAGTACCCACGCGAGCGCCGTCACCGAGAAGATCGCCGCCAGGAACGCGAGCGGATTGTTCCGTCGCATCAGCGCCACCGCGACGAGGATGCCGAGCAGCAGAAACGCCGCGCGGTGATCGAGCGTGCCCATGCGCACGAGCGTCGCCGGATCGCCGACGATGAGCCCGGTATTCCGCAGGCCGATGAACGTCAGGAGCAGCCCTATGCCCGCCGCGGCGGCGGATCGCAACGGCGCGGGAATCGCCATGGCGATGCGTTCGCGGAGCGGCGTCGCCGACACGAGCAGGAACAGCACGCCGGCCCAGAAGACCATGCCGAGCGCCGTCTGCCACGGGACTTTGCCCTGTAAGACGATGGTAAACGCGAAGAACGCGTTGAGGCCCATGCCCGGCGCCACCGCGAACGGCAGCCGCGCGTAGAGCCCCATCAGCAGCGTCATGCTGCAGGCGATGAGCACCGTCGCCGTCATCGCACCCGGGAACGGCATGCCCGTTCCCGGCGTCGAGAGAATGGCCGGGTTGACGACGACGATATACGCCATCGTCACGAACGTCGTCAGGCCGCCGATGACGTCGGCGGATAACATGTGCGCGCGCGGCGCGTGCGGCTCCGTCACAGAATCTGAATTCCGCAATCCAGAATCTGAATTCTGAGTTCTGAATTCTGAATTCTCATCTCGCCCCCAGCGTCGCCGTCCAGTTCAGGACGAGATCCATGCGCGTCACCGACTCGCGCCGCGTGGACGTCCGGTCTCGCAGCAGGAATCGCTGGCCGTCCGCCGAGACGTCGTAGCAACGGGCAATGCCGCAGCGTTGCGATTCGGGCCGCCTGAACAGCTCGCGCGGCTTCCCGGCGTTGAGCCCGGGGCCCGTCGTAATGTCGACCGCAACCATGGTCGTGGATGGACCGCCCGGCTCAGGCCGCCCGAGATAGTAGAGCGTCCGCCCGTCGGCGGACCACGCCGCGTTGTTTCCGCCGCCCGCCGAGATTTGCGTCCGCGATCCCGGACCGGGAAACGCCTGCACGACCACGGTGCCTCCGCTCGTCTGCGCCGACGTGTACGCCAGCCAGCGGCCGTCGGGTGAGACGTCGGGCTCGCTGCCGACCCCGAGCGGGACGACGACGCTGCCCGCCTTTCCGTTTCGTTCGAGGAGTTTGATTTCGAAGCTCGTGAAGTCCGCGGTCGACTCGTAGACGATTCGACCGTCAGTCAGCCACGCCATCGGTACCAGCGTCCGCCCGGCCTCCTGCGTCACCGCCTGATCTGGCGCCGAGCCGTCAAGCGTGTGCGCCACCAGCGTGTCGCGCCTGCCGAGCAGCAGCTGCCGGCCGTCAGGCGACCACACGCCGGCGCCGAAGTCGCTGCTGCATTCGCCGCACGCGGTCCACGTGTCCCGGGTCCAATCCGCGATCCACATTTCGGGGCGCATGGGAGTCTGGATCCCGACCGTTGCACGCAATCGGTCCGGCGCGATCCGCGACCAGATGCGGGCGCCGGCCGGCGCGCCACTGGCAGGCTCGGCCGTGGACGACCGCCCATCGCGCGTCACCCAGATCAACGGGCTGTCACTGGAGGGGCCCGTCAGAGCACCGCGGACGACGGCGAGGGTTCCAAGACTGGAGACGGCGAACATTCCGGCGGCCGTGTTATCGGCGCCGAGCCGTCCGCGCAACCCGCTCAGCATCACGCTGCTCATCGCAACCGCCGCAACACCCTTCGTCTCGGCGCGCCCGGCGTCGAACGGCGCGATCATCAGCGTGCCGAGCCGCATGAAGACCAACTGTCCCGAGGGCAAGACCCGTCCGTCGACGCCCGAGGACATGACGGGCCGAGCGTCGCCGCCATCGATGGACTGCACCATCAGCCGCGAGTCGGTGGCATCCGTCGAAGAGACGTCCGAGAAGAGGATGCGCTTGCCATCCGGGAGAAAGGACGGCGCGGCGTGACGGCGTTCGCTTGGAGGCGGCGCCGTCACCGGCACCGGCGTGCCGCCGCCCGCCGGCACGCGCATGATGCGGCCCGACGCTTCGTCTCCGAAGACGATGACGTCACCCGGGCCCCACGTCGCGCCGTACGGCCCGAGTGTCGCCTTCAACGCGCAAATTGTGGTCGCCGCGCCGCCTTCGATCGGCACTCTCCTCAACTCGTTGGCCGTCCAGAAGCCCACCCATTTGCCATCGGGCGAGACCATCGGGACGCGCGCATCGTCGGTGCCCACGATCGGCCGCGCGTCCGGTCGGTCGAGCGTCCGCAGGACCAGCAGCGGTTTGCCAGCGCGCGCCAGCTGGATGATCAGCGATCGGCCGTCCGGCGTGAACACGATCGGCGTCCGCGTCGGCAAGGAAACGATCGCGTCGTCTTCGCCGAGTACGTAGTCGGCCGGCGCATCGAGCGACGCGTAGACCGGCGTCGGCCGCTCGCGCCCCACGCCGCGCGACGCGATCACTGCGGCGATCACAATCGCGGCCCCGGCGATGCCCCACGGCAGAATCCGCACCCATCGATTCGCGGCGGGCGTCGGGCTCACGGCTGGCAGCGTGGTCGCGGTCGTCTCGACTGACGGTGCGGCCAGCGCCTCATCAATCTCGATGCGCGCCGCGACAGCAGAGTCGAGGCGGCGCTTCGGATCTTTTTCGAGACATCGCCGCAGGAGACGGCGAATGGCGGAGGGAACACTCAGCGGCAACGCCGTCCAGTCCGGCTCCTTGCTCACCAGCGACACGATCGTATCGGTCACATCGTCGCCTGGGAACGCGCGTCTGCCGGTCAGCATTTCGAACAGCACGCATCCGAACGCCCAGATGTCGGACCGTTTGTCCACGGCACGGCCGCGCGCCTGCTCGGGTGACATGTACGCGACCGTTCCAAGAATGACTCCGGCCTGTGTCGCGTGGATCGACAGCGTCGGCGAGTTCATCGCGTGCGCGCCGGACGATGACGTCGGGTCCATCGCCTTGGCGAGACCGAAGTCGAGAACCTTGACGGTTCCGTCAGGGCGGATCTTGATGTTTGCGGGCTTCAAGTCGCGGTGGATGATCCCGCTCTCGTGCGCCGCTTCGAGCGCCTCGGCAATTTGGCGAGCGATCGCGAGGGCTTCGTCGACCCGTAGGCCGGGTCCTTTGGGACCCGGCATCAGCGGCGGGTCCGAAAGGACCCGCCGTACGCTTGCCAACTTCTCCGCCAGTGTCTCACCTTCGACCAATTCGAGGACAAGCGCCTTGACGCCATCCGAATCTTCGAGGCCGTGGATGTGCGCGATGTTGGGATGGTTCAGCGAGGCGAGCACCTGCGCTTCGCGACTGAACCGCGCGAGGCGATCGGGATCGCTGGCGACGCCGGGAAGCAGGATCTTGATCGCGACGTCGCGGTTCAACTTCGTGTCGCGCGCGCGGTAGACTTCGCCCATCCCGCCCGCGCCAAGCGGCGCGACGATTTCGTAGGGGCCGAGGCGAGCGCCCGGAGTCAGACTCATGCGGGGAGAGCTTAACATTTCAGATTGCAGAGTTCAGATTTCAGATTGATTGCAGATGGGGCGGCTTTCAGATTGATTTGCAGATTGGGCGGGGCCTTCCCAATCTGAAATCTGAATTCTGAAATCTGCAATATCATTGGTTCTGTGGCTCATCCTGAACGTCTGCCCAAGTCGTCCGCCGCGCTGACCGCCGGTGCGCCCGCTGCAACGACACCAGCTCCCAAGAAGAAGGCCCTGACGCCCGGCGCGTGGGAAGAAGCGCGCGCGCTCATCTGGGTGCACCGCAAGCGCCTCGCGCTCGGGTTGTTCCTGATGCTCATCAATCGCCTGTCCGGTCTCGTGCTGCCGTTCACGACGAAGTACCTGATGGACAACGTCATCTCGAAGGGCCAGTGGGATCTGCTGCCGACGCTGGCGTTTGCCGTCGGCGCCGCGACCCTTGTTGACGCCGCCACGTCGTTCGCCAACTCGCAGGTGCTCGGCGTCGCCGCGCAGCGCGCGATCACCGAGATGCGCAAGGACGTCGAGGCGCACGTCATGCGCCTGCCCATCCGGTACTTCGACTCGACGAAGACCGGCATCCTCATCTCGCGGATCATGAGCGACGCGGAAGGCATCCGCAATCTCGTCGGCACGGGCCTCGTCCAGCTGACCGGATCGATCCTGACGGCGACGATCGCGACCGGCGTCCTGTTCTACTTGAACTGGAAACTGACGCTCGTCACGCTCGTCATCCTGGCCATCTTCGGCGGCGGCATGGCGACCGCGTTCAAGCGGCTGCGTCCGCTGTTCCGCGAGCGCGGACAGATCAACGCCGAGGTCACCGGCCGGCTCTCCGAATCGCTCGGCGGCGTCCGCATCGTCAAGTCGTACGTCGCGGAGAAGCGCGAGGAACTCGTCTTCGCGAAGGGCGCGCACCGGCTGTTCAGGAACGTCGCTCAGTCGCTCACTGGCGTCTCGGCGGTGACGGCGTCCTCGTCGATCGTGATCGGCGCCACCGGCATCGCGATGATGGTAATCGGCGGCAACTCGATCAAGAACGGCTCCATGACCATCGGCGAGCTGTTCCAGTACCTGTCGTTCACGGCGCTGATGACGATGCCCGTGATCCAGCTGGCGTCGATCGGCACGCAGATGTCCGAAGCGTTCGCGGGCCTCGACCGCATCCGCGAGATCAAGAAGATGGCGACCGAGGATCAGGAGGACGCGTCGAAGGCGGCCCTGCCGAACGTCCGCGGAGAAGTGACGTTCGACAACGTCGTGTTCGAGTACAACGACAACACGCCGGTGCTGAAGAATGTCTCCTTCCGCGCGCCCGCCGGATCGACGACGGCGCTCGTCGGATCGAGCGGCTCGGGCAAGAGCACGCTCATCAGCCTCGTCATGACGTTCAATCGTCCGAAGACCGGCCAGGTGCTCGTGGACGGCCACGACCTGACGTCGGTGAAGCTGCGCGACTACCGGTCGCAGCTCGGCGTCGTGCTGCAGGACAACTTCCTCTTCGACGGCACGATCGCCGAGAACATCGCGTACGGCAACCCGCACGCGGCACGCGACGAGATCAAGTCGGTCAGCCGGATCGCGCACTGCGACGAGTTCATCGAAGGGTTCGAGAAGAAGTACGACACGATCGTCGGCGAGCGCGGCGTGCGGCTCTCGGGCGGCCAGCGCCAGCGCGTGGCGATCGCGCGCGCGATCCTGGCGAACCCGCGCGTGCTGATACTCGACGAGGCGACGTCGAGCCTCGACAGCGAGAGCGAAGCGCTGATCCAGGACGGGCTGAAGTCGCTGCGGCAGGGACGCACGACGTTCGTCATCGCGCACCGCCTGTCGACGATCCGCAGCGCGGATCAGATTCTCGTGCTCGAGCAGGGCGAGATCGTCGAGAAGGGCACGCACGAGGAACTGCTCGCGCTGAACGGCCGCTACCGGCAGCTCTACGACAAGCAGTACCGCTTCGAGAAGGACCGCTTCATCAACCCGGGCGAGGATTTCACGCCGGAGCCGGAGAAAGTCGTCGCGCCGAGAGTAAGTACAGCGCTGTAGTGGCTGGTGACTGGTGGCTGGTGGCTGGGTTCACGAGCGCTCGAACGCGTTCGCGCGAATGATCTCGGCGACTTCAAGCTTGTAGTACTGGTACCACTGCTCGCGTCCCATGCGTTGCGCGACGCGGTGGCGCACCTGCTCGCGCCAGCCTTTCAGCGTCGCCTCGTCCTGCCACCAGACGACCGTCAGCCGCTCGCCGTCCTCGGCCGTGAACGCCTTCACGTCGACGAATCCCGGCATCGTCCGCGCCAGATCTTCCATCTCCTGCGCCATCTCGCCGTAGCCGTCCGGCGCGTCAACGAGCTTCGAGCGGAACAGCACGATGATCATAGGTCGATTATCGCCGACGCAACGGTAGGAGAGCACGCGGGTTGCAGGGCGGGTCCTTTTCGGACCCGCCTGATACTCAGTGTCCGCGCGCGACGACGTTGACGGTCTGGCGCACCCGGCCGCGCGGCCGGCCATCTGATCCGAACACCGTCGCGGTGACTTCGTACTCGCCAGACGGCAGCCCCGGAAACTCGAAGATGTTCGTGCGCGCTGCCCGATCGCCTTCGGGTGGAATCCGGCTGCTGCGATAGAAATCTCCGGAGTCGGCCGTGATTTCGACGGCGCGGTTGGCTGCGTCGGCTTCAATCGTCGCCTGCACGCGGACGAACGCCGGCGCGAACGAGATCGACGGTGAGACTTTGATCGTCAGCAGCTCGCCGGCTCTGAGTGACATCGAGCCTGCCATGAGGATTCCGCAAAGTATCGCCCGCTTCATCGCTCCCCCTTGCTGGGTTCGCCGGTCTCTAGTGCAAGTGGCGGACCACTCCAGGAATCGACAAAAACGGCCGGTCCTTGAGGTACGCTGTGCGGACCCGGAGGGAATCGCATGAGACGGTGTGGCAGATGTGTCGTGATCTTGTGGTTCAGTGTGGTTGTGGGGACTACAGTCGGCGCGCAGGCGCCGCACGATCGGCCGTCAGCGGGCCGCGGGGCGTGGATCGATCAGTATCGCGATCCCGCCGCCCGCCTGATCGGCGAAGCTGTCGGCAGCACGTTCGCCTGGCAGCGCCTGGCGGTCCTCACCGATACCATCGGTAACCGCCTGAGCGGGACGCCGCAGCTGGACCGCGCGATTCAGTGGGCCGCCGAAGAGATGAAACACGACGACCTCGAGAACGTGCACACCGAGAAGGTGATGGTTCCCCGCTGGGTACGCGGCAGCGAGAGCGCGGAGATCGTCGAGCCCGCGCGCCATCAGATCGTCATGCTTGGCCTCGGCGACAGCGTCGCGACGCCGCCGGACGGCGTGCAGGCCGACGTCCTCATCGCCCACAGCTTCGAGGAGCTGGACGCGAAGTCCGCGGCCGTGCGCGGCCGCATCGTGCTGTTCAACGTGACCTACACCAACTACGGCGAGACGGTGCGGTTCCGCTCGGGTGGACCGTCACGCGCGGCGCGCTACGGCGCTGTCGCGGTGCTGATCCGCGCCGTGGGCAATCCGGGGCTGCGCACGCCGCACACCGGCGCGCTGCAGTACGCGACTGACGCGCCGAGAATTCCAGCCGCGGCGATCTCGACCGAAGACGCGGATCGTCTGCAGCGGATGGCCGACCGCGGATCGAAGGTCGTCGTCCGGCTGCAGATGGAGGCGCACTTCGAGGCCGACGCCGAGTCGGCGAACGTCGTCGGCGAGATTCGCGGGCGCGAGAAGCCGGACGAGATCGTCGTCGTCAGCGGGCACCTGGACTCCTGGGACGTCGGCGCCGGCGCGACCGACGATGGCGGCGGGTGCGTCGTGACGTGGGAAGCGCTGCGGATCATGAAGAAGCTGAACCTGCGTCCGCGGCGGACCGTCCGCGTCGTCCTGTGGACGAACGAAGAGAACGGCGGGCGCGGCGGACTTGCCTACCGCGACCAGCATCGCGCCGAACTGGGCAGGCACGTGCTGATGCTGGAGTCGGACGGCGGCGTCTTCCGGCCAAACGGATTCGGCTTCACCGGCAGCGACCGCGCGCTCGAGCGCGTGAAGGCGATCGCGACGCTGCTGACCGGCATCGCCGCCGATCAGATCGTGCCCGGCGGCGGCGGCGCGGACATCGGCCCGAGCGTCCAGGAGGGCCATATGCCGAGCATGTCGCTTGACGTGGACGGCTCGAAATACTTCCTGATCCACCACACGCCGGCGGACACGATCGACAAGATCGATCCCGTGGAAATGGCGAAATGCGCGGCAGCAATCGCTGTGATGGCGTATGTGGTCGCTGATATGCCGGAGAGGCTGGGACAATAAGGTGGCTGGTGGCTGGTGGCTGGTGAAAGAGCTTCCTGAAAGTCTCTGATGCCTGAGACATTCGACGTACGTGTTCGTGCTCGCGCTCACGTCGGAGCGAAGATCGCTGGCGCACTCTGGTTCACTCTTTTTGCGGGAATGCTGGTTGGCGCTCAGGTCCTTCATGCCAATCCGACCGCCCGTTGGCTCGCACTATTTGGACCTCTCTTGCTCCCGATTGGCGCTGACCAACTCATCAACAGCGAACGGCACTCAAACAGATGGACGTTCGTCAAACATAGTCCCAACTTCTATGCTGGCCTCGGCATCGGGGCCATGGTTTTTGGGCGTCCTCTTCACTGTGGGCGGGATTATTGCCTGGTCCGAATCGTGGTTTCAGTGATGCGGGCCCTCGAGTCGTCGGCATCGAAGCGGTCGTTACTGACTCTGGAGTTTCGACTCGAGCGAGTGCATGAGGCCGTTCAAGAGGCGGCCTTCCGAGTCGCACACCACCATCACGTCGTCCTTGACGTTCACCGACAAGTAGCCAAGACGTAACGAGACCTCGATACACGTTTCGATCTCGCCATGAGATCCGAGGGCGATGCTCACGTGGTTGATGTACGCGGGCGTCGTTCGACGACACGCACCTTCGGCGACATTCGTCGGGATCGAGACCGCGGCGCGGCGGAGCTGGGACGTGAGTCCGAAGCGCTCGTCCGGCGGGAACGACTTCGTCGCAGCATAGACTTTTTCCACGAGCGTCATCCCAACCTGCCAGACCTCGAGTTCGCGGTACGTGTTCACTGTTGTCATGCGAATAAGAAGTGCACGCGGTATGCCGTTTCAGATCCTTGGGACAATCGCGCGAGAAGCTCCGCGCGATCGCAGTTTCTGCAATGTCTCAGCGAGCATGAGTTGGCAGTTCTTGCAATCTTCTCCCAGTCACCAGCAACCAGCCACCAGCCACCGCTTTTCCAGCCACCAGTCACCAGCCACCAGCCACCAGTCGCCGGCCGCCGCCCCTCGACGTTGCTCGGGGCGACCTGAGCCTGCCGAACGGTCGGACGCGACCTCGCCGATGCCCGCATCACGCTCGCCTGAAAGGCTCGCGCTACAACATTGAGTAACTGTCGCTGGTATGATTAGGTTCATGAAACGAGTGGTCGCGACGACTCTTATCGTCCTGTCGACAGCATGCTCCTCAGGGTCCGCCCAGTCGAAGCGGCCTTCACCGACCGACGTCGTCGCGACCGTCGGCTCGACGTCGATCACGCTGGCGGAAGTTGATGACAAGGCGCTGCAGCAGACCACGTCGAGCTTCGGCAACGTGAAGCTGTCGGTGGCGCTCTACAGCGCACGCCGGGCGGCGCTCGACGAGTTGATCGCGACACGGCTGATAGACGAAGCGGCCAGGACGCAGGGCGTCGAGCGATCGGCCCTCATCGAGAAGGAAATCACGTCCAAGATTCCGGCCGTGACCGACAACGAAATCGCGTCGTGGTACGCGGCAAACCAGAATCGCGTGCAGGGCGCGACGCTCGATCAGGTGCGCCAGCCGATCCGCCAGTTTCTGACGCAGGAGCGGATGCAGACGATCCGCGAACAGTATGTCGACTCGCTGAAGGCGAAGACGCCCGTCCGCGTCATGCTCGACCCGCCGCGGCAGACGCTGAAGATGGCGTCGGCGAGCCCGACTAGAGGGCCCGCCAACGCGCCGGTAGAAATGATCGAGTTCTCGGACTTCCAGTGACCCTTCTGTCAGAGGGTCGGTCCGACCCTCACGCAGATCTTCGCGACCTACGGCGACAAGATCCATTTCGTCTACCGGGAGTATCCGCTTCCGAACCATCAGAACGCGCGGCCCGCGGCGGAAGCCGGCCAGTGCGCCAGCGAGCAGGGCAAGTTCTGGCAGTTCCACGACCGGCTGTTCGCGAATCAGTCGCGGCTCACCGTCCCCGAACTGAAACAGCACGCCGCCGATCTCGGCCTCGACATGCCGAAGTTCAACGACTGCGTGGATTCGCGCAAGTACAAGGGGGCGGTCGATGCGGACATCAGCGACGGCAACGACGCCGGCGTCGACGGCACGCCGGCGATCTTCATCAACGGCCGGATGGTGAGCGGCGCGCAGCCGTACGATGTCTTCAAGAAGATCATCGATGAAGAACTGGCGATGAAAAGATGATGAGATTTCAGATTTAAGAGTTCAGATTTCAGATTGATTGCAGATTGATCGTCAGAGTTCTCGTGACTCTTCCAATCTGAAATCTGAATTCTGAAATCTGAATTTCACCGGAACAGCGACAGCCCCGTCAGGATCGAAGCGCCGATCGAGAGCGCAGTGGCGACGAGGCACCCCACCGCGATCAGCATGTGGTCCCCGCGCTCGCGCGTCATCGGATTGAGATACACCGACGTCAGGTAGCCGCCAGCGAATCCTCCGGCGTGCGCGTAGTTGTCCACGCCCGGCATGATCAGTCCGAAGATGAAGAACGGCACGATGAAGCCCATCACCTGCTGCTTCATCAGGCTGCTGGTGTTGCGGCTGTAGTGCAGCAGCGCGCCGAGCAAACCGAAGATGGGCGCCGACGCGCCGACGGTGAAGCCCGCGCCGCGCAGCATCGGCAGCGGGATCCAGTTCAGATACGCCCCCGCGAACGAGCTGAGCGCGAAGCCCGTCACGCCGGCGACCGTATAGATAATAACCGTCCGCGCGGGACCGATGACCTCCGCCGTCGCCGGGCCGAACATCCGCACGTAGTACATGTTGAACGCGATGTGCAGCAGGCCGGCGTGCAGCCAGCCGGCGCTCAGCACCGTCCACCAGCGTCCGAACGCGAAAACGGGCACCGCCCCGCTGGCGCCCAGCAGGAACAGCACAGGCGTGCTCGGCGCGAGCATGGACATCAGTCCGTCCATGCGAATCGCGCTGCCCGACAGCAGCAGCGTCACCAGATACAGAATCGCGCACGTGCCGATTACCATCGGCACGAAGCCCATGTCGTTGCCGAGCTGCTTCAGGAGCGGGCCGAAGCCCCACAGGCCGGGATTGGCACGGCCGCACGTATAGCAGGAGTCGTCCCGGACTCCGACAAGCGATCCACAGGAAGGACAGACGACGGAGCCGGTTGTTCGACGCTGGAACATGGACGCCATTGTACCGGTGCTGGGTGACGGGTGCTGAGTGCCTGGTGCCGTGCGGCGTGCGCTGTGCTTGGTGCGGCGTGCTAGGTGCTGAGTGCAGCTCCAGTCACCAGGCACCAGCCACCAGCCACTTACTTTTGGGACTTCCAGTTCGTCACGACCGTCAGCGCGGGCATCGCGCCGACGTCGGCGATCACAAGAAACCGCTGTCCATCCGGCGTGACGTCGTACAAGTATCCTGGCTGCGCCGGCGGGCGAATCGTGAACAGCGCGCGCGCGTCGCCGACACGAAAGTCCTCCGCGGCGCTCTTGATGTCCACAGCCGTCACCTTGTTGTCGAGCGAGACATAGAACAGCTCCCTGCCGTCGCGCCGCCAGCGGGGATGCGTGCCGCCGGCCGCGGAAATGCGCGTCTTCCCGCCGCCCGATGGAAACCGCGCGACGTACACTTCCATCTGCCCCGACTCGTCCGTGCTGTACGCGGCCCAGCGGCCGTCAGGCGAGATGCGGCCGTCCTGCTCGTCGAACGGCGTCAGCGCGAACGGAAACGGCTTGCGGTCGCCGAACGTCGGCAGCACCCAGAGGTCGTTAGTCGTTGTCACACCGGACGCGCGGTACAGCAGGAACCGTCCATCAGGCGACCAGCTCAGCGGGTCTTTGCTGATGCCGTCGACGAGCACGGGCTCCTCGCGGCCGGAGCCGTCCGCGGCCTTCTGGTAGAGCTCAATCGGCGTGCCCGTGTCCCGCACGTTGAACAGAATGCGCTTGCCGTCCGGCAACCACACGGCCGTGCGCTCCTCGCCGGCGCCAAAGGTGAACCGTTGGCGGACGCCGCGCCTCACGTCGAAGACCCAGATGTCGCGCGTCCGCGTGCGCGGATCCAGCACGGCGACGGCGAGTTGCGCGCCATCAGGCGAGAACTCGAGGTTCGAGTAGTCGCCGCGGTCGCCCACCACGCCGAGGCGTCCGCCGGCTCGATCGAACCACGTCAGCTCGTGCACGCCGCCGTCACGACGCGGCAGATACAGTAACGAATCCCCCGGCAGAGCCGGGGGCATTCAAATTGTGAGCCGCTCAAAGCGGCTTGACGGGGTCGCTAACGCGGCCCCGACGGATAAGGGCCACCGCCGCGGTGGCCGGTCAGCGCCACAGCCCCAACTGGTCCA
>JACPZW010000018.1 GCA_016195265.1 Acidobacteriota bacterium
ATGATGAGAGACGCAATCAGGCGCGTGGTGATCAGTTTATTGATGGGGTCGGTGCCTTCGGCTCTAAGCGCGTCGATCTGTTCGGTCACCTGCATCGTGGCCAGTTCGGAGGCGATGCCGGAGCCGACACGCCCGGCGATCATCAACGCGGCGAGCACGGGGCCCAGCTCGCGGACCACCGACGCGCTCACGAGCTTGGAGACGTACGGGACGGCTCCATAGGGCTCGAGCTGGATGGCCCCCTGGAGGGTCAGAACCATGCCCGTGAAGATACCGGTCAGGACGACGATGAAAATGGAGCCCACGCCGATCCGGTCCATGTGGTAGATGGTTTCCTGGACGTACCACGGCCGCCGGAAGGCCCCGGCCGCGGCGATCACGCAGAGCTGTGCGAAGTCCTGCACGGCTGCGGCGTAGCCTTTGAGGGTGTCGTCGATACGGGTCACGGCAAGATCCACGGGCCGCTCCTTTCAGTGAAGCAACCGAGGAGCCGGCACTATACCGAGTTTCCAGGGTTCAGGCAAGCGAGGGGGCGGCCGGTGACGCGGCCGGAGGTCAATCCTCCAGGTAGACGCGCGTCACCCGGGGGCCGATCCGGCAGAGGACTTCGTAGCTGATGGTGTCTTGCCAGGCCGCAAGATCGTTCGCAGTGATGGCCGCTGCGCCCTGCCGTCCCAATAGGATTGCTTCGTCGCCGGGGCGGACTGCAGGGTGATCTGTGACGTCCACGACCGTGAGGTCCATGCAGACGCGTCCGACCACGGGGGCCGGCCGGCCTCCGATCAACGCGTGTCCCTTGTTGGAGAGCGCGCGGCTGTAGCCGTCCGCGTAGCCGACCGGCAGAACGGCCAGGGTCGACGGGCGTGAGGCGACAAAGGTCCCGCCGTAACTGACCGGCTGACCTTTGTCCACCTTCTTGATCTGGATGACGCGGGTCTTCCAGGTCAGGGCCGGCCGAAGATCCGCGGAAGGCGTCAGCCCTGAGGCATAGCCGTACAGCATGAGGCCCGGGCGGACGAGGTCAAGGTGGCTGGAGGGGTACTTGAGAATGGCCGCGCTGTTGGCGATATGCGCGGCGGGCACCGTCAATCCCGCCGCCTGAATCGCTTCCAGGAACGCGCGGAATCGGGCCAGTTGCCTTTCGGTCGCCCTGCCGTCCGGTTCATCGGCCGAGGCCAGGTGACTCATCACGCCTTCGAGGTGGAGAGTGGGCGGCCAGTCGGAGCGGAGGAGAGCCAGGGCTTCATCCGGGACGAGCCCGAGACGGCTCATGCCGGTGTCGATCTTGAGATGGACGCGGAGGGGAGCGGTTCGGGGAGCTGCGAGCCGGGCTGCCGCTTCGACGGCATCCCGCGAGGGCAGGACCGGTGTCAGATTGAATCGCTGCATCGCCGGGATGTCGCAGAGGCCGCCCATCACCAGGATCGGCGCGGTCACGCCGGCGTCCCTGAGTTCGAGACCCTCCTCCACCGTGGCGACGCCTAACTGGTGCGCGCCTGTGGCCAGAAGGGCCAGCGACACAGGAACCGCCCCATGGCCATAGGCGTTGGCTTTGACGACCGCCAGGACGGCGGCCGTGCCGACACGTCGCGTGACTTCCTGGAGATTGTGGCGGAGAGAGGGAAGGTGGATCTCGACGACGGTGGGATTCAAATTTCGGTGATCTCCGCCTCCTTTTTTTTCACGATCTCGTCCA
>JACPZW010000002.1 GCA_016195265.1 Acidobacteriota bacterium
GAGGGTATGGACGCCATGGAAAACCGCACAGACCGCGGTTTCCCACCGCGCCCACACCCGTCAGTTTTATCGAAACAAGACGAAAGAAGACCGGCTCAACCAGCGTAGTTAACCTGTCCACCAAATCGGATCAGGGTCAGAGGATTTCTCAGCACGTTTGCGCCAATTCCTTGCCAGTCAGGGCGGTATAGGTGAGACGTTTGCCGAAGACAGACGCGCACGCTTCAAGGAACCGCATGGAATCCGATTGCTTGCGGTTGTTGAAGCGATACACCTGCTCATCGAGGTAGCGGAACAGATGGAACGGTTCGACGGATACGTAGGTGCCCTTCAGGGCGCGCTTCAAGAGACTCCAGAAGTTCTCGCAGCTATTGGTGTGGACTTGCCCATCGACGTACTTCTCGGCGTGGTCCACGAAGCCGTGGACGTAGCCGTTCGACAGTCCGCGATACGAGTAGAACGCATCGGTGTAGACGTTCGATCCTTCGACAACGTGCTGGCGGACCTTGCTCTGGAGCGAACCCTTCTTGCGGCCTGCGAGGATTTCGGTCCGGACTTGGCTGGTGCCGTACTTGCCGTGTCGGTCGAGCAGGGCCATGACCGCGACCTTGCCCGCCATGCTCTTGCCGCGGTTCATGCCGACGCGCTTCCGTTTGTCGGCGTGCATGTTCCGCGACTTCCCACCGATGTAGGTTTCGTCCACTTCGACGTCGCCGTTGATCTTGTCGAAGGACTTCGCCTGAATCGCCAGCCGGAGCCGGTGGAGCATGAACCACGCGGTCTTCTGGGTGACGCCAAGGTCCCGGGCGATCTCGTAGCTGCTGACCCCGTTCCGGCAGTTCACCAGCATCCACATCGCGGGCAACCACTTCGAGAGCGGAATCGGGCTGTCCTCGAAGATGGAGCCGACTTTGACGGAGAACTGCTTACGGCATTCTTTGCACTGCCAGATGCGGCGGGAAGCGACAAAGGCGACGTTCTTGTCCTCGCAATGCGGGCAGGTGACGCCACGCGTCCAGCGGAGCGAGGCGACGAATTGAGTCGCTACGTCGATGTCGTTGAAGTAGGTGATTGCGCCCAGCAGGGTGTCGGGAGTGCCGTTCTCGGTAGCCATGAGTAGAGACTACCAAGAACGTCCTGATGTGTCAAGTATATTGTTGCCGAAATTAGAACCGCCTCAGCGTGCTGGTAGGTCGCGCAGCAGATACTGGGCGGCGGACAAGTAGTAGTTCCGCGCGATCGCGCTGATCTGCCGCTCGCCGAGTTCGCTCAGCGCCGTCGCCTTCAGCCGCTTCGCCTCGACGTTTCCTTCGTCTATCGCCAGCACGTAGTCGGCCAGCTCGGCGGCCCACTGCAAATCCTTGTCCGTCAAAGCGCGACGCGCCCGCGACAGCACTTGCTCGCGACCGCCGGCCAGCTCGATGACTCGGGTCGCCCGGTCCCTTTCGGGCAGCGGGAAGAGCTTCGTCGGGTTGCCATCGAACCACCCTGCATAGTCGGCGTAGATGGCGCGCACCGACCAGGCCACGGTTCCGTAGAATTCCTGCAAGTAAGGGCTGCCGGCCAGCGCGGGCGGGAGCGTGACGTGCTGCACGAGTTCATCCGGCCGCTCGCCCTTCCTCATTCCTTCCAGCGTCTGGTCGAGCACTGACTTGATGCCGTCGCGATACGTCGTCAGCGCCGCGCGCACGTTGGCGCTCCCGAGCACAGGGCGCGTGTGCCCCGGGACAAGATACTCGGCGCCGAGGTCGATCATCAGGCCGAGGCTCGCGATCCACTGATCGATCGGACGCAGGCGTGCGCCGCGAATCGCATAGAGGGCCGGAAAAGATTTGTAGAAGTCGTCGCCGGCCAGCAGGACGCGCCGGTCGGGCAGCCAGACCGCAATGTTTTCGCGCGTCTCTCCCGGCGTGTGGAGCAACTGCAGACGAACGCCCGCGATGGTCAGATCCAGCCGGTCTCCGGTGAAGGTGCGCGTCGGAGGAAGGTAGGCGGTCGGCGCAGGGCGTCGCCCGAACTGCAGCCCCGTACCCGCATTGATGAACAGCGCGTCCGGCAGCGTGGAGCCGAACTGATCGCCCCCGTCGCGACCGTTGCGGCCCACGTCCGGGACGCGGTCGACGAAGAGCCTGTGCGCGAGGATCTCTGGGCGATCGTTTCCCGCGAACACGCCGGCGCCGCCGGTGTGATCGGGATGCGCGTGCGTGTAGATGATGGCGCGGACCGGTGCCGTGGAGAGCTTGGCGAACTCGGCCTTGACGTCCTTCGCATCTTCCACGTCGCTGGTCGTGTCGACGACGATCGACCCGCCGTCGCCTTCGATCAACACCGAGTTGGCGTCGGAGAAGCCGACGGCGACCCACACGCCGTTGGTGACCTTGATCACCTCCCGGCGGAACTCGGCTGAATGGGCGCGCAACTTCTCCCGTCCGCCAAACTCCTGAGCGGCTGCGCCGCGGGTGACGCAGGCGACAATGACCATCAAGAGCCCTGCAAACGTTGCGCTCGCCCGGTGGTAAATGAACGGCCGCCGCATAAGGGCCTCCGAGTCCGCAGAGCGGGCGAGTAGGCGTTACGCTGCTTGCTGTGGTCGATGATGCAGGATCAGAAGGTGGTCAGACGGGAGCGCCAGCTCCGCGTACGTTCTGCCTTCGTCATCAGAGAACTCGACTTCGTAGGCGCCATCCAGGAGATCCACGACGGTGCCGACCTGGCCGCGCAGGAGGCCGTGCGCGGGCACGTCCGAGAGGAGCGCGACGACATCCAGCAGGTGTGGTGTGGTGTGCATTGCTGACGCCTCTACTTCACGAAGCAGCTCGTCAAACGTGGAGCAGTCTCGCCGCGCCGCACGATCCAGGTACTTCTCACGGTCCCTGCGGCTAGAGGGCCGTCAATCTCAAACTCTAGCACATAGCGATCGCCGAATTGATCCGACGCGGCCGGCTGCGCATCGCCGTTGACGGCGGCCCTCAGCAACGCAGCTCGTAACTCGTCGGCCTTCTCAGCGGTGAAGCCGAGCGTCACGAAGACACGCGCCTTGTGCTTGCCGCGCGGATGCTCCGGGTTCAAGCAGAAGCAGACGCCACGACGCTACAGAGAGCAAGGAGCGCCGCTTCTGTCCAGGTCGAACAGGACGGCGGCATCACCGGTGGCGGCGATCTTCCGGTCGAACAACGCCACGATCGCTCCCGCCCGGACGTGCAGCGCGTCGATTTCGCCGGGAGTCAGCCAGTTGCCCAGCTTCCTCGTCAGCATGTCTTTGTCCAGCGTCCGCAGCTTGCCCAGAAGTTTGCGATCGCACTTCACCAGATTCCCGGGGTGTTGAATTGTTGTGATCGGGCGGAAGCCCTGGCTGGGAGCGATGACCCACGGCTGCCAGTCCTTCGTGATCAGCAGATCGCTCGGCGCGCGTCCGTCGTAGATCAACTCGTCGAAGACCCGCACCAAAGACATCTGTCTGTCCCATGCCTCCAGATCCTGCGGCTGCACATTCCGCTGGATCCGCTGCGCATCGTCCATGATCACGTCGTCCAGACCCCAGGAAATGGAGACCGGCGTGCCGTCCACGCTGCGCTCGACGTAAGGCGGCATGAGGTTGATCTCGAGGATTTTCGTCAGCTCGTACGCGGCGACGGTGGCTCTCCAGGTGTCGCGGAATCTTCCAGGCGGGGCGTCGTGTTCATCGCTGGTATGGAGAAACACCCTGTGCTGCATGGTCCCGTCGTCCATGACCACGCTCAGCCCCCTGGGCGCGCTCATCCGGGCGCTGCGCATGAAGGCTTCGATGGCTTCGCAGCTTCGTTTGCCCTGGGCGGAGGCGGGCGACGAGAGCGCAGTGAGCGTGAGGCAGGCGGCCAGACTCAGCCCCGCACCGACTTCGCTCCGGATTCGTGAGCGCCTGCACATCGTGTCCTCCTCTGGACTACAGGTCAGCCGGATTGTCATCTTGTAACCACATACGTCACACTTGCTCCGGTGGCAATCAGGGGATTTCGACACAAGGGCCTCGAACAATTCAGCGCATCGACTACGAAGACTATCACTGAGGTCGACCAATGAAGATGCATAACCCGCCGCACCCGGGCGAAGTGCTCCGAGAACTTTGCCTGAAGCCGCTTGGCCTGACCGTGACGCACGCCGCTCGGGCGCTCGGCGTGAGCCGCAAGACCTTGTCGAGCATCCTCAACGGGCGCGCCGGTGTCAGTCCGGAGATGGCCGTACGCTTGTCGCTCGCGTTCGGCACGAGCGCTGAGAGCTGGCTGAACCAGCAAACTCAGCACGACCTCTGGCATGTAGAACGACGCCGTAAGAAGCTGCGCGTCGCCAGGTTCTCTGCTGCCTGATCAAGCTCACAGGGCCTTCTTCACATCTTCATCGATGGCTTCCGGAACGAGGCTCGAATAGCGCCGCCAGTCGCGGCCCGTCCTCGTCGGACAGGCCGATCGTTGTCGATCCGAGAGCCGCGTCGAGCTGAACGGCATTGCGCGGGCCAATGATGGCCGCGTCGACACGCGGATGATGAAGCGCCCACGCAAGCGCGAGCGCGCTCATCTCGACTCCGCGGGCGCGCGCCTCCTCGTCCAGCGCAGCCAGTCCTCGAAACACGTCGTCGCGCTCGAGATGCCGATACGGCTCCGGACGCAGCGTCATCCGCGAGCCTTCGGGATAGGTCCCCGCCGCCCGGTATTTTCCGGTCAGTCACCCGCCGGCGAGCGGGCTGAAGGCGGTGAATCCCACGCCCTGATCCGCGCAGAGCGGAAACATCTCGCGCTCCGCGGAACGATCGAGCAGGCTGAACGAGTTCTGCACCCAAACGAAGTTTCGTAAGTGGCGCTTGTCGCTGATCCACAGCGCTCGCGCCAGCCGCCACGCTTCGATGTTGCTCGCGCCGACGTAGATCACCTTGCCCATGCGCACGACGTCGTCGAGCGCCTGAAGCGTCTCGTCGAGCGGCGTGTCGGGATCGGGCTCGTGAATGAGGTACATGTCGAGGCGGTCGGTCTGGAGCCGCGCGAGGCTCGCATCGACCTGCTGCAGGATGTGCCGTCGCGAGAGCCCCCGATCGTTCGGCCCGGGCCCGATCGGGTTGAACACTTTCGAGCTGAGCAGCAGCTGCTGCCGAACCGCCGGCCCTTTTGCCTTGAGCCATCGGCCGATGTAGGTTTCACTGCGGCCACCGCCGTACGCATTCGCGGTATCGAACAAATTGATCCCCGCATCGAACGCACGATCCATCAGATCGAACGCCTGCGCTTCGGTCTCGCCCATCCCGAAGAAGGCAGGCGCCGAGCCGGTGCCGCCGAAGTTGCCGCAGCCAAGCCCCAGGCGTGAAATCCGCAGGCCGGTCGATCCCAACCGTCGATAGTCCATCGCCGGTAGAGCCTACTCGATGTAGCATCGGCGGGTCCGCCTGAAGGCGGACACTACGTTGTCCACATCTCGCGGCCTCCTCCGTATCCTCGGCGTCGGCTTCGGCCTCGCCGTCATCGTCGGCAGCACACTCGGGATCGGCATTCTGAGAACGCCCGGCCTCGTCGCCGGTCAACTCCCGAACCGTACCGCGATTCTCGCCGTGTGGATCGCGGGCGGCCTGTATACGCTGGTTGGCGCCGCCTGCCTGGCCGAGCTCGGGACGATGCTGCCCGAGGCCGGTGGATATTACGTGTATGCGCGGCGCGCCTTCGGCGACGCGGTCGGGTTCGCCGTCGGATGGACCGACTGGATCACGTACTGCGCGGTTCTTGGATATGTGTCGATCGCCATCGGCGAGTTCGCGGCGCTGCTGCTTCCGTCGCTGGCCGGGTACGAGAGAGCGGTCGCGATGCTGACGCTCGCCTCGCTCGCGGCCCTGCAGCTCGCCGGGCTGCGGGTCAGCAGCCGCTTCCAGGAAATCACGACGGTCGTCAAGTTCGGTGCGTTCCTGACGGTCGTCGTTGCGGCGATGGTGTTCGCGCCGGGCATCCCGTCCGGATCTGGGCTGGCGTCACAAGCATCACAGGCGCCGTCGCTTTCCGGGCTGATCGTGGCTCTGCAATCCGTCGTCATCACGTACGGGGGATGGCAGAGCGCGATGTACTTCTCCGAGGAAGACCGCGACCCGGACCGCAACCTTCCGCGGTCGATGATCGGAGGCGTCGCATCCGTCATCGTCGTGTACCTGCTTGTGAACGTCGCGCTGCTGTCCGTCCTGCCGATCGGAGACCTCGCGCGCTCGACGCTTCCCGCCGCCGACGCGGCGCAGATTCTTCTCGGCGGAGGTGGCCGCGAGATCATCACGATCCTGTCGATTGTGTCGCTGCCGCCGATGCTCAACGCCATCCTGATGATCGGGACGCGGATTCTGTTCGCGATGGGGCGCGATGGGCTGCTGTGGCGGCGCGCGGCCTCGGTGACCGCGCGCGGAACTCCGGCGGCCGCCATGCTGGCGACCACGGTGGTGGCGCTCGCGCTCGTCGCCACCGGCACGTTTCAGCGGCTGGTGGCCGTTGTCGCGTTCTTTCTCGCCGCCAACTACGTCGTCTGCTGCGTCGCGCTCGGCGCGCTGCGGCGGTCGGAGCCGGACTGCGGTCGACCGTTCCGCGCGTGGGGGTACCCGTGGTCCGCGGCTGTCGTGCTTGCCGGCGCTGTCTCTTTCCTCGTTGGCGCCGCCGCAGGCGACACGATCAACGCAGCGGGCGCAGTCGCGCTTCTCGTGCTGGGATTTCTGGTCCGCGGCGGCATGAGCGCCGCTCATCGAGCTGGGATTCGCCGCCCGGGCGGGTCGGGACAGATCGATGACGCGAATGCGGCTGGAATGGGAAAGATTAGACCGAGACGATTTCCAGCATCTCGGACAGGCCGGCGAAATCGTCCGCATTGCGTGTATAGAGAGGCAGGCCGGCGGCGACCGCTGTTGCCGCAATAAACAGATCCGCAGCACGCCGGCCGCGCGCCTTGCGCCCGGCGGCGCCGACCGCTGCGTACACGCGACCGTAGGCACGAGCGACCGCCGCATCGACCGGAAGCGGCTCGAACGTTGCCTCTGCCCGTTGTAGCCGGTCCTGACGGCGGGCGCGTTCGACGGGATCGGCCGTCGCGTGCGGTCCTGCGGCGAGTTCTGCCATCGTGACCGCCGAGACGGCAAGTTCCACGGGCAAATCAGTCGATTCGATGAGCTCCAGGTCGATGAGGACCGAGGTGTCGATGAGCCCACGTGGATGACGCCGGTCAGCCACGCGGCGTGGAATCCTGGTCGATCAAGGCATCGACATCTTTCCGAAACCGCTTGCGTGCAACGCGCGGTGCGCCGGCGAACGCCGCCACTGCAGCGTGGGCCGGTACAAACATCCGCTGCCGCAATGGAATCAGCTCGCCAACGGCCACGCCATTGCGTGTGACGATGAAAGACTTGCCCTTGTCCAGGGCCCGCATGATGCGTCCGCTTTCATTACGGAGCTCTCGCTGTGTGATCGGTTGGCTCATCACAGTGGAGTGTAGCACATGCGCTACACGGCGTCGTTCCTCAGCGTGACGGCAGGTGGATGGACATCAGCACGAGCGTGCCGTCGAGCTCCGTGAACCAGTGCGCCGTCTTGTCGGGCACCATCACCCAATCGCCTTTGACGACTTTCCGCCGCGTGCCGCCGTCGATCGCCGAGCCGCTCAGGTTCTCCGCGTTCGTCCGTTTCTCCTCACGCAGCGTGCCGCCGGTCACGAGCGTTCCCGATCCTTCGACGACGTAGAACATCTCGGCCTCGCGCTCGTGGACTGAGGCGGGCGCGTTGAGGCCGGCGACGCGATACTCGAGGTTCGCGTTGTACGGCGCGAGCCGGACGATCGGCTGGGAGAAGTTCGCCTGGTCCGGCTTCCGTTCGCTTTTGGCCTTCGCGATCATGGCCGTCACGTCGCCCGCTCCGGCGAAGAGCTTCGGCGGCGGTGGAGTCTGGGCAGCCGGCTGCTGTGCGATCGCCGCCCCTGGGAAGAGCGTGAAGAGCGTGAAGATCGTGCAGAACATACGTGCGCGCATGGAACGCCTCCTGTGGGCGGTGATTGTACACGGCGGGTGCACCGGCAGTCACGGCCCGTTCGTGGCCGTCAACTGCGGCGAGTTTGCCGAGACCTTGCTCGAGGCCGAACTGTTCGGGCACGCGCGCGGGGCGTTCACGGGCGCGGTGCAGGATCGTGTCGGGGTGTTTGAGGCCGCGACGCAGGTGTCGGGTCGCAGCGCGGCCCGGGAGGCCTCGAGCTCGAAAGCGGCAGCGCGGGCGGCGCTGCGCGGCGCGCTCCGCGCCATCAGCCGCACGGCGCGCGCCCTGGCGCTCGATACGCCGGGCCTCGACAACAAGTTTCGGCTGCCGTTCACGTATGGCTCGCAGGCGTTGCTCAACGCCGGCCGTGCGTTCGCGCAGGACGCGCGACCGTTGGCGGCCGAGTTCGTCGCGCATAGCCTGCCTCCGACGTTCCTCAAGGACCTCGACACCGACATTCAGCGCTTCGAAGCGGCGATCCGCGAACATGCGGCGGGGATCGGCGCCCACGTCGCCGCCCGTGCGGCGATTGACGCCGCGATCGAAGGAGGTTTGACGGCGATCCAGCGTCTCGACGCCATCGTCCTGAACCGGTTGCGCGACGATCCGGCGATGCTTGCGGTGTGGGAGCGCGCGCGGCACGTCGAGCGTCAGCCGCGCGTGAAAAACGGCGCGCCGCCGTCCGCACCGTCGGGGCCGTCCGCCGTGGCGCCCGCGCCGCCCGCACCGCCACCCGCGGTCGCGCCCGTCACGACGTAAAGCGTCGCCGCCGACGCCCGGGGCAGTCCGTCACTCCCGGGCGTCGGTGCCTAAACACGGCGCCGATGGATCGAGCCGGGTCCAAAAGGACCCGGCCTACGGGTGCATAACTGCCGGCGGGCGCGGCCGTGATGATGTACTGTGTGCCGTACGCCTGGGGTGCTGAAAAAGGAGGGCGCGATGTCACGAAGCGTTTCTCTCGGAGCCCTCGGGGCGCTGTTGGTCGCGGGCGCGCTTATCGGGCTCGTCCGGTCCGCCGGCGCCCAGACGATGATCGAGTTCAGTTCCGAGTATCGGTTCCAGCTCGACGTGCACGTGCCGGACGCCGCACTGAACGCGTTTTTGCCGGCGGGATGGACGCCCAACGTGGCGACGCAGGGTCCGGCCAAGGATGCCAATCTGCGCGTGCTCTTCACCGACCGCGTGACGATCAACGGGCCCGACGGAAAACCGGTCGGGAAAACCGGATCGAATCGGCTGATCTATCTCGCCGCGCCGGTGAAGGATCCCACCGGCGCGAACGTGCAATTGATGATCGGCGGACTCACCGAGGATCCAGCCGATGCGCCCGGGCCGTTCGGCGTCTACCTGCTGGCCACCACGCACACGATGCAGCGCTCGACCTCGTCGGGCGGCGCCGGTCCGATCCTCGATTCCCAGGACTGGGTGTTTGCGGCGGCCAGCGGAGAACGCCTGGAGATGCACATCAAGTACGAGCGCGGCGTGGGCAACAAAGGCGCCCCCAGCGAGACGAAGTTCTACTCGGCGAAAACGCCGACGTTCTTTCAGATCTCCAGGCAGGAACAGGTCCTGGACATTCTGCGGAACGTCACGACCACGCCGCCCGATCGCGTGAAGGAGTTCTCGTTCAAGGGATCGGGCGGCAGCTACGCCAGATTGTTCGACGGCACCGAGAAGGCGTTGAGCTGGGACAATATTCTCTGGATCAATCGCTCGGTGCTGGTGCCGTAGGGCGCCTGCCACCCGCCGGGAGGTCAATCATGTATCAAGTCCTGAAGTCACGCGGCGTGCTGTCCGCGGTGATTGCCGTCGCCTCGCTGACAACGGTGCCGCTTGCCGGTCAGGCCCCGACGACTCCCACAGGCGCCACGATGAAGGCGAAGACGTGGACGCCGCCGCGGACGAGGGACGGCCAACCCGACCTGCAAGGCATGTGGACCAACGCCACGATCACGCCCTTCGAACGCCCCGCGGCGCTGGCCGGAAAACCGTTTCTGACGGAACAAGAAGCGGCGGCCTTCGAGACGCAGGCCGCTGAACGGCGCGTCGAGGCCGAGCGCGCGCCGAAGCCGGGTGACGTCGGCAGCTACAACGACGCCTGGTTCGACCAGGGAACCAGAGTCGTCTCGACACTGCGGACGTCGCTCGTGATCGATCCGCCGGACGGGAGAGTCCCGCTCACGAAGGCGGCCGAGGCGGCGCGCGACCGCAACCTGACGAACGAAGACTCGTTCGAGTTGATGAGCCCGTGGGATCGCTGCATCACGCGCGGTCCCGGCGGCATGTTTCCCGCCGGCTACAACAACGCCTACCAGATTATCCAGACGCCGGGCTACGTCGTGATTGTGCAGGAGATGATCCACGAGGCCAGGGTCATTCCCCTCGACGGGCGTGCGCATGTCGACACCGCCGTTCGTCGGTGGACGGGCGACCCGCGCGGCCGCTGGGACGGCAATACGCTCGTGGTCGAGACGACGAACTTCAACGGCAAGGGCTGGATCGCGACCAACGCCGCGTCCGCGCGCATCCGGGGCGTGCCGCACAGCGACGCGTTGCGGCTCGTGGAACGTTTCACGCGCGTCGACGCCGGCACGATCGGCTACGAGATCACGATCGAGGATCCGAACGTCTACACGCGGCCCTGGACCGTGTCCATCCCGTTGGTCCGCGATGACTCGTATCAGATGTTCGAGTACGCGTGCCACGAAGGCAACAAGGCGATCGAGCACGTCCTGGGCGCCGCGCGCGCGGCAGAGAGGCGCTGACTTATTCCCACGCGACGTCGGCGGCGAGCGGACTGTCGCGGCGGACGAAGATCGGATCGCCCAGGCGCAGGCGGTTGTCGCGGCGCCGCGCGCCCAGCGTCGCGAAGTCGTAGAGCTCGAATCCGTGCGACGCGAGGACCGCGGCGATGTCGCTGAAACACTGCAGACCGCGCCGGTTGATGTCGAAGAACTGCACTTCCGTCAGCACGACCTCGACGTTCTGCAGCAGCCGCACGGCGCCGCGCAGCGCCTCGGGCTCGTGGCCCTCGATGTCCAGCTTGAGGAGCGCGCGGTCGCCGCGTCCGACCTTCGCGCCGAACAGCGCGTCCAGCGTCGTGGCGTCGGCTTCCAGATCGGCGCCCTCCGCGTCGCCGGCGTGAATCACGAACGCGCCCGTGCTGACCTCGTCGCCGCCGCGGTGCATCCGGACGCGCGCCACACCGGGCTCGGTCACCACGCCGCGATGGACGTGCGCCTTCCCGCGCGCGCGCGCGTATTCGTCGAGCGCGGGCCAGCACGCCGCCTGCGGCTCGATCATGTGAATCGTCGTGTCGGGGAAGATGCCGGTGACAAGGCCCGCGAACTGCCCGCGGTTGGCGCCGCAATCGATCACGATCGCCGGTCGATAGCCGGCCTGCCGCAGCAGCGTGAGCGCGTCGTGCATTGCGTCGAAGCGATTGCCCGGCCAGCGGTGGACGATCAAGCCGGCGCGAGCGGCGAGAGAACGCACGATGTCGCGCACACCCATCGCACCCAGTGTCGCATTATTCGAGCCTGCAGGGAGCGCGAGAGCGCGGCGGGACGGCGCGAGGAAAACAGTCGGGGCGACGGATTTCCGTCACCCCGACCGGAAGGTCCGTTAGCTGCCCGGCGTCATCAGGTGCGCGGTGCTCGTGCCCGCGTTCATGATCCAGACGCCGCCCTGCTTGTTGTTGTCCGGCAGGCCCAGCGACTGCGCCGTCGCTCCGGGGACGGCGATGGTCGTGTGAATACGTGCGTGCTCGCGGTCGGCAGCGTTCATCGTCAGCCACACCGAGCCGAACTCCGGCTTCGCCCGTGTGCCGTCTTTCTCGGCGGCGTCAATCGCCGCCTGCCGCGCGGCGCGGTCGGCGATCGCTTCGAACTTCAGGTTCTGCACAACGCGCGGGATGTTGGCGACGCTGGTGCACTGGACCGCGAACGGCTGCTGTCCGGGCATTCCCGACCGGTCGTAGCAGACCAGCCGGTTGGTACCCGGCCTCAGCGTGTCGTAGGTGCCGTCGGCCTTGAACTTGATGACCGCAGCCCCTTCCTTCATGTTCCGCGGCGCCGGAGCCAGAGCCTTTTCGATGGCGTCTGCCGGCGTTTGCGCGAACGCGGCGGTTGCGACCGCCAGTACACCGAGCATCAGGACAAAACGCTTCATACACTTCCCTCCCATAGAGATCCGTCGAGTTCCCGTGTCACCGAACGCACCATGATAGCGGAAAGCCCGCAGTCAATTGACGCCTCCCGGCGGCCCGGGGATTCAACCGGCTCCCCGCTCTCTATAAACGTCACTGCCGGATGATGCGCAGGATCGCCTGGGCCGCGCCCACGCGGAGGTCAGCATCACGGCTGTCAAGCAGTCCGCCGAGCAGCGGCAGGACGTCCGCCTCGCCCGCCAGTCCCAGCACCGCACACGCTTCGAACTTCTGGTCGTTCGTGCCGGCGGCGGCGTATTTCACGACTTCCGCCCTGAAGGACGCCTTCCGGGCATGTTCAGCAGGCGGTGCATGCAGGAACGCCGCGCTCATCAGGGCCGAACGTACTCCGGACGAGACCGGTTCTCGCTCGGCCGCCGCGACGAGCCGATCCCAGCCTGACGGCGAGAGGGATCGCAGATGTCGAATCGCGTACGCGGCATCTTCGCGCGTGCCGCCGTCGTCGGAGCTCAGCATCTCCGCCAGCCGCTGTTCGCCGTCCGCCTGCCCGCTGTTGGCCAGCACCCACCGTGCGTCGACCGCGAGCGAGCCGCGCCCGGCGCGGCCAGCGAGATCGAAGGCCTCCGCCTCCGGCCCGCGCGCCCGATAACCGAGCTTCGCGAGCGTCTCGGCCGCGTGCAGTCGATCGGGGCCATCGGTATCAAGAAACGCCGCGAGGACTTTACCCACCCACTGATCGCGGTCGTGCTCGGTGGTCGCGGCCTGCGCGAGGACGCGCCAGATGCCGATCCGGTATTGAGGCTCCCCGCCCTTCGACGTCAGCTCGCGCTCGAAGGTGCTCATCACGCCTTCGGGATGACCCACGGACAGCAGCGCCTCGGCCGCGTGGACCTTGGTCCAGCTCTGTTCCTTCTCCAGCGCCTCGCGCAACACGCCGAGCGCCCTCGACTGCAGACCGTCGTTCGCGGGCGTTCCATTCGCCGCGCCGAAACCCGCCGGCACGTCGGGAAGCGTCTCGCGCAGGATCTCGCCGACGGCGCGCCGATCCGCTTCTGACAGTCGCGCGTACTTCGGATCCGCGTCGCGGCCCGCGAGGATGTCACCCACGCGGGCGTAAATCGCCGCGCGCACGTCCGCCGGCAACGCGCGAAACGCCGCCGAATAGATCATGTAGCTGCAGGGGTACTTCAGGAGGCGCCGATCGAGGTCGAGCTGCCGCAGCGATCGGCCGCGGCTGTCCGCCGGACCCTGGGCGGCAAACGTCTCGGCAAAACCCGACGTGCCCTTGATCGCGGCGGTCAATGGCTGCTCGTCGACGAACAGCAGGTAGTCCACCAGCTCGGTGACGGCGTCGTGCAGCGGCCCGCGCGCAAGGCCGGCGCGACGGTCGTCCTCCCCCATCCGCGCTTCCCACCCGACGCGCGTGATGAGGTTCGTCATGTGCCCCTGGTGCGCGAAGACCATCAGCGCGGCGATGTCGCTGTGCGCGGACGCGTAGCCGCGCGCGTCGAACGCGCCGTCGAGCGACGTCCGGTTCAGCGTGCGATCGGAGATCATCGTGTCGCGCGCGTCGGCGTTGGTCAGGATCGCGTTGCCCATGTGGCGCATCGCGCCGTGCGTGCCCGTCACGTACCAGCCGCCCCAGCGGCGAGCGAACGGCGTCCGATCGTCGGCGTCGTAGCTGCCGAACTGCGAGAGCGGCAGGCCGTCCGGTGCCATGAACACGCTGCGCGCGAGCATGCCCGGAACGTGCAGCGTGCTGTACACCTGGTGGCAGCTCAGGCAGGCCGGGCGCCGCTCGATGACCGGGCGCGGCTGCGGCTTTTGATCGAGCGTATAGAAGATGACGCCCTGCTCCGGATCGTGGACGGCGAACTCGAGCAGCGGCGCGCCCTTGATGTAGCCGACCGTGACGGCGTCGTTGAAGTAAATCGCGCGCGGGTTGGACGGCCCCGTGTAGAGCCCCTGGACGCCGGTCTTCGACATCACCAGCATCTGCGACTCGACCGGCACGTGCAGCGCTTCCAGGACCGGCCGCAGATACCCGGTGGCGTCGCCGAATTCGAGCGGCGCCGTCCCGTCGTCAACCGCGCGCTTCAACTCGGCAACGAGATCGTGCGTGGGCCGCGTGTAGTACCCGATCGCGGGATGCGCGAGCGCGCCAGTCAGCGGGCGTTCGGTGAGCTGTCCCATCGACGCCACCGTCGCCGCGCCGAGGCCGGAGACGAGGAGGACCGCCACGAGCCATACGCGTTGCACGCGGTCATTTTCGCACGAGCGTCGCGGCGATGACAGCGCGGCGGCGTCTACAGCGTCTACAGCGTCTACAGCGTCTACAGGGGGCCGAGCCGTCGTGCGCCCGGCGTGGACAGATAGAGCTGATCGCCGACCTGCACGTCGCGCGCGCGCAGGACGCCCGCCGCCAACTCGATCGTGAAGGACGCGGACGGGGCCGCGGCCACGCGCCACGGGGCCATCTCCTCCTCAACGCGCACGACGCGGCCGTCCTTGCCGACGAACGCGACGTCGATCGGAAACCGCATGAACGCGGTATGAACCGTCCAGCACGGCGACAGAACCAGCGCCGCGCACGAGGCCAGCGCGTCGCGCCCGAGCAGGCCGCGGCGCCGGGACGCGCGCGTCGCCGCCACTTCCACGATGCTCGCCACGATCGCGTCAGTGCGAGCGTTGAGTATGAGCGCGGGCACGGCATTGGCAGAATTCGCGAACGCGGGTGGCGCCGAACGGGGCGCCCCCCCGGCGCGGAGCCCCGGGACCGTGATCACGCGCTCTTGGGGTGAGCACCGGGAGGGGCTGTTCGGCGACAGGACCCGTGCCGCGAATTCTGTGACGCCTCTCAAAACAGCCCCGGGACCAAATGCCAGCCGACGCGGCGGCAGTACGTCTCGTAGTCGACGTCAGAAGCGAGCAGGCGTTCTTCGAGCAGCGCCCGCAGTACGAGCGCCGTGTCGGCGACGAGCACCACCGCCAGGTTCCATCCGCGCGGATGCGCCGCCAGAAACGCGATGTGCGTGAGGAGATAGCCGGCGTAAATCGGGTGGCGGACGACGGTGTACGGTCCGCGGGCGACGACGCCGCGGTTCGCCGGCGCGATGCCGAAGCTGCGGCCGAGGGTCAGTTTCCCCGCGATGATCAAGGTGAGGCCGACGGCCGATATCAGCGCCGTCACCATGTCCGGCATCAAGCCTCCGGCCGCGAGCGATCGCAGCATGGCCGGCGCGCCGATTGAAATCGACGTCATCGTCGCGGCCGTGATCGAGCGATCGACGAGGCTCGCGCGGCGGCGCACAACCGTCAGCACCACCACGAGCGCCTCGCTCGCCAGCAGGAGCAGGCCCGTGATGCGACCCGTCCGCTGGAAGTCGCCGAACAGGTTGATCAACAGCGCCGTGAACAACGCGGCGACCACGACCCGCGACGCCAGTTCGCCCAGGCGCTCACGCGACATGGGGGAATCCGCTCCGGTCCTCGACGGCCGCCGGCGGGCCGGCGTCGACGAAGTACGACGCGCACGCGCGGTCGAGCAGATCGCGCGTGATCTTCGCGGGAACGCCGCGATACCGGCAGATGGCCGTCACCTGATCGAGGAGATCGCGCGGATGGCACGCGCGCAGCGGACGGCCGTACGGCAGGTAGTGGCGCCGCTGCAGGTACGCCACCATCACCGCGTGGTAACGCAGGCGGCGGCGCCGGCAGTTGAGCTCGAAGATGCGCGCGAACTCGTCGACGGATGGATTGTCGACGGCGATCTTGTACGGAATCCGGCGCAGGAACGCCTCGTCGACGAGCGACTCGGGATTGAGATTGGTCGCGAACACCACGAACACGTCGAACGGCACCTGGAATTTCTTGCCGGTGTGCAGCGTCAGGTAGTCGACGCGGCTCTCGAGCGGCACGATCCAGCGGTTGAGGAGATCCTGCGGCCGCACGCGCTGGCGCCCGAAGTCGTCGACGAGAAACACGCCGCCGCCCGCCTTCAGCTGCATCGGCGCCTCGTGGAACTTGGTCTGCGGGTTGTACGCGAGGTCCAGCATGTCGAGCGTCAGCTCGCCGCCCACCATCACGACGGGCCGGCGGATGCGCACCCAGCGCCGGTCGCGGGGCGCCGTCGTCACCACGCTCGCCGCGTCCTCGTCGGCCTCAAGCGAGTCGTGATTGATCGGATCGAACACGCGGATGATCTGCCCGTCGACGTCGATGGCGTGGGGCACGTACATGTCGCCGCCGAGCGCGCGCCCGAGGCCTTCGGCGATGACCGTCTTGCCGTTCCCCGGAGGCCCGTACAGAAACACCGCCTTCCCGGCGTTGAGCGCGGGCCCGAGCTGTTCGAAGACGTGATCGCGCACCACCAGGTGCGAGAAGCCCTGGCGGAGCCGGTCGCCATCGATGTACGGCCGGCGTCCGGCGAGCGCGTGCATCTCCGCGACGTAGGCCGCCAGCGGCACCGGCGCCGGGCCGACGTACTGGTTCACGTCCATGTACTGCCGCGCCCGCTCGCGGCCGACGTCCGTCAGCGCGTAGCGAAACGCCGCGCCGCCGGTGCCCGTCGCGCCGCGCACCTCCACGAGCCGCTCGGCGCGCGCGCGCTCGACCAGCGGCTCGAGGATCGCCCACGACAGCCGCAGGCGCTCGGCCGTGACGTGACCCGACGCCTCGCCGCCGTACAGCGTCTTGAGCACCAGCTGCGCGAGCGGATCCTCGGCCAGCCCGGTATCCGCGAGCGTCCGTGGAAGCGGCGGCGCGGGCGACGTCACCGTCGTGTCGAACAGCGAGGCCGACGCCGGAGGTTTGATCATTTCTGTGTAATGGGAAGCAGCACCTGCACGAACTTGATCGCGGCCGGGCCGATAGTGACCACCCAGACGGCCGGGAAGATACAGAACACCAGCGGGAACACCATCTTGACGCCGGTCTTCGCGGCCGCTTCCTCGGCGCGCTGACGGCGCTTGGTGCGGACCGTGTCCGAGTGGACGCGCAGCGATTGCGCCACGCTCGTGCCGAACTTGTCGGTCTGCACGAGCATGGCGACGAGCGACGCGATGTCGTCCACACCGGTGCGATCGGCGAGGTTGCGCAGCGCGTCGACGCGGCCCTTGCCCGCGCGCAGCTCGAGGTTGATCAGCTTCAGCTCGTCGGAGAGATCGGGATGCGCGAACGCCAGCTCGTCGCCGACGCGCTGCAGCGCCTGATCGAGGCCGAGGCCCGCCTCCACGCTGACCACGAGCAGATCCAGCACGTCGGGCAGGCCGAGGCGGATGCGGTGCTGCCGCCGCTTGGCGACGCGCGCCAGCAGCACGCCGGGAATGACGTAGCCGAACCCGCAGGCGCCGAGCGCCACGATCACATTGGGGCGGAAGAACACCGGCGACGCGAAGACGGCGAAGCCAGCCAGCGCGACGCCGAGCCGGAGCCCGAAGAACACCGCGAGCGCCTCGTGGCCGCGGTAGCCCGCCTGGATCAGGCGCTGGCGCAGCCGGCCGACCTCCTTCGCCGACGCGGAAGGCGCAAACCGGCCGAACCGCCTGAGCGTGGCGGCCGCCCGCTCGACCCCCCGATGCTCGTCGACCGGCACGGCCGCGACGCCGGTCACTTCGCTCAGACGGCGCTCGAGCGGCGACGCGCCGCCCCGCGCGAACACGAGGGCGACGCCGCCGACCAGCAGCGACGCGAGCACGAACGCGATCAGCGGCAGCAACACCGTCACATCACACCTCGATCTTGATGACCCTGCGGATCCAGAAGAACCCGACGGTCTGCATTCCGATGGCGCCGAGCAGCATCATCTGGCCCATGTGTTCGCGGAACAGGAGGTTCATGTGATCCGGGTTGATGAACGACAACGCCACGCCGAGCGCCGCGGGCAGCGCGAGCAGCACGTAGCCGGTGAAGCGCCCGTGCGCGGTATGGACACGGACCTGGCGCCGGATCTTGAAGCGCTCGCGGACGACGCTCGCGAGGTTGTCCAGAATCTCCGACAGGTTCCCGCCCGTCTCGCGCTGGATGAGCACGGCGATCACGAAGAAGCGGACGTCGATGAGCCCCACGCGCGCGGACATCTCGTTGAGCGCGTCGCGCAGCGGCAGACCGAAGTTCTGCTGATCGAACGTCTTCTTGAACTCGGGGCCGACCGGCGGCGGCAGCTCGTCGGCGACCATGCCCATCGCGGACTGAAACGCGTGGCCGGCGCGAACGGCGCGCGAGAGCAGGTCGAGCGCTTCCGGAAACTGCTCCTCGAACCGCTTCAGCCGCGCGGATCGCCGCTGCGCCAGCCACACGATGGGCGCGGCGCCGCCGGCGGCGCCGGCGGCCAGCGGCGCGTACGGCATCCGCACGAAGATCAACGCCACAAGCGCCGAGACCGCGGCCGCGCAGACGCTGATCAGCAGGATCGCGCCAGGCGTCGTCCGGACGCCGGACTGATCGATGAGCCGTGTGAGACGCGAGCCGGCACGCGTTGCCGCCACGAATCGATCGACCACGGGCAACGGACTCGCCTCCGCCGGCTTGACCACGGTCTCGGCGCCCGCCGCCGACCGCGATCCCGCTGACGGCGAGAAGGAGACATCCTCGAGGCGGCGTTCCATCCGCCGGCGCGCGATCGCGCCCGGCAGGTACGCGAGGGCGGCGGCGCCTCCGACGACGGCGCCTGCGGCGAACAGAAACGCGAGCACGGCCGGCAGCATCAGCGGACCTCCGTCACGCCCTCGAACAGGTCGGCGGGCAGATGGATGCCGCACGTCTTCAGGCGCTCGCAGCACTTGGGCCGCACGCCGGTCGCGCGGAACCGCCCGACGACCTTGCCGTCCTGGGTCACGCCCATCTTCTCGAAGACGAAGATCTCCTGCATGGTGACGATGTCGCCTTCCATGCCGGTGATTTCAGAAATGCTCGTCACCTTGCGCGAGCCGTCGCTGAGCCGCGTCTGCTGCACGACGAGCTGAATCGCCGACGCGATCTGCTGGCGCATCGCGCGCTCGGGCAGGTTCGTCGCGCCCATCGCGATCATCGTTTCGATGCGGCTGAGCGCGTCGCGGGGCGTGTTGGCGTGCACGGTCGTCAGCGATCCGTCGTGGCCGGTGTTCATGGCCTGCAGCATGTCCAGCGCCTCTTCGCCGCGCACCTCGCCGACGACGATGCGATCGGGGCGCATGCGGAGCGCGTTGACCATCAGCTGCCGCTGGCGGATGGCGCCCTTTCCTTCCACGTTCGGCGGCCGCGTCTCGAGGCGGACGACGTGCTCCTGATGCAGTTGCAGTTCGGCGGCGTCTTCGATCGTGACGATGCGCTCGCGCTCGGAGATGAACCCCGAGAGAATATTGAGGAGTGTCGTCTTGCCGGCGCCCGTGCCGCCGCTGATCAGGCAGTTGAGGCGGGCCTTCACACAGTGCGCGAGCAGATCCAGCATCGGCCGCGTCAGCGCGCGCAGGCTGACGAGGTCGTCAGCCTTCAGCCGCTCCGCCGGAAAGCGCCGGATGGACAGCAGCGGGCCGTCCACGGCCAGCGGCGGAATGATGGCGTTCACGCGCGACCCGTCCGGCAGCCGCGCGTCCACCATCGGCGAGCTGTCGTCCACGCGCCGGCCGACCCCGCTGACGATGCGGTCGATGACGCGCAGCAGATGGCGGTCGTCCTGAAACGCGCTCGGGACGTGCTCGAGGACGCCGTTGCGCTCGACGAACACGTGCTTGCATGTATTGACGAGGATGTCGCTGATCGACGGATCGCGCAGCAGCGGCTCCAGCGGCCCGAGGCCGAAGACGTCGTCGAGGATCTCGGTGAAGAGCGTCTCGCGCTCGCCGAGGCTCAGCGGGGTACTTTCCTCCATGAGCAGCTCGCCGAGGAGCGTGCGGATGTCGCTCTCGGCGCGCGCGCGATCCGCCTGCGCCAGCGCTTCCAGGTTCAGCCGGTTGAGCAGCCGCCGATGCACGTTGGCGCGGAACTCGAGGTACTGCTGCCGCGGCGGCGGCAGTGGATGCCCGCCCGGCGGTGTCGAGCGCGGCACCACGGCGCCGGCCGCGCCGGCCGGAGCCGTCAGAGAGGCATGGGACGTCAGCGTCGTCATCGGTGTCACCCGTGGTTACCAGAGGGACGCGATCCGCTCGAGCCCTCGCAGCGCGCGCCGGGGCGCTGCCGGCGTCTCGCCGGCGGCGCTGTGCAGGAGTCCGCGCGTGAAGCTGTCGAACTGCGTCGCGATGTCGGAGTTGCCGGTCAGCGCCAGCGGCACGCCGGAATTGAGCGCGGCCGACACGGTCTTGTAGTCGCTCGGGAACGTGTGGTGAATCGGATGGCCGAGCGCGGCCTCGATCTGCTTCGGCAGAATCTGCGACGGCTCGGCGGCGCGGTTCAGCAGGACGCGAACGCGCTCGCCGCACGCGCCGAGCTGTCGCACGCGATCGAGCAGCCGCTGCGCGTTCCTGACGGACGGCACGTCCGGGTTCGCGATCAGGAACATCTGGTCGGCGCTGTAGAGCGCGGCGACCGTGCACGAGTTGATCTGGCTGCCGGCGTCCACGACGACGTAGTCGTGCTGCCGCGCGAGAAGGCGCAGCAGCTCCTCGATCGCGCCGCCGTCGGCGGCACCCGGACGATCGAAGTGATCGGAGCCCGCCAGAATCCCGAGGCCTGACTTGTGGGGGACCACCAGCTCGCGCAGGAACTCGCGGTCGAGCCGGTGCAGGTTGTCGATCGCGTCGAGCAGGCTGAACCGTGGCCGCACGCCGAGGAACAGCGCGACTTCGCCGAGGCCCGGCTTCAGGTCCACCATCAGGACGGACTTGCCGCTCAGCCGCGCGAGCTCGACGCCGCAGTTCACCGACACGGTCGTCGTGCCCGCGCCGCCCTTCGCGCCGAAGAACACGAGCGTCGCGGCGGCCGGGCGCGCGCCCTGCGCGGCTTCTCGCCGCGCGGCCGTCCGCCGCACGGCGCCGTGGAAAGGCTCTTCGAGCGGCGGCCACACGAAGAACTCGTTCGCGCCCGCCCGCATGCACTGCAGGATGAGATCCGGATCGGGCGCCAGGCCGACGGCAAAAATACCGGCGCCGGCCGCGGCGCCGCGCAGCCGCTCGATGTTCGACATCGCCGACGTTGCGTCGCCGCGCGTGTCGACGATGACGAGATCGGGCGGGCTGCCGTCCCGCGCGAGGCGATCGTCGATCACGCTGACCGGAATCGCCCCCGACCGCAGGAGCCGGCCCACGTGTTTTCTGAACGTGTCGTTTTCGCTGACGACGAGCCCAACGAGTTGCGCCATTACTGCACCAATCGAATCGCGCGCGGGAACGCGCCCGCCGGCGCCGGGCCCGCGCTGGCATCCACGATGCCGAGCACCGGCGTGATGCGCCCCGTGACGTTGTTGCCGTTGCGCGTGACGAGAAAGAATCCAATCCAGTTGGCGACCTTGAGCGACGCGTTGCGGCCGTTCACCTTGCCGCTCTGGTAATAGTCGGGATCGAAGAGCGGAATCGGAAACACGCGCGGGCTGGCGCCGTACGCACTGCCCTTCACGCAGTTGCAGACCGTGTCCCAGTAGGCATTCGGATCCTGCGCGATCAGATCGTCGACGCCCTGATTCGTCGGCCCCGTCATGTCGCCCGGTTCCTGCGTCATCGGATCGCTCAGGTGCACGACGGCCGGGTTACAGCCCGCGATGTTGCCGCGATAGTCGTCGGCGCCCGTGTTGCTCGGCATCGCCCAGGAGTAATACATCGTCGGCTCGATGTTGTTGCCGGTGCCGGCGCGCAGCGTCAGCAGCAGCCCGACGTCGCGGGGCATGCGGTAGCCGTCATAGGCCGGGTCGCCCACAGGCGGGTACGCATCGGCGAGCGGCGTCATCAGCTGACCTTTCTTCGGCCCGGACGTGTAGTAGCGGTCGAACGTGCTGCTCGTCGTCCAGGGCGGCGTGACGTTCTCGACCCAGCGATCAGGAATCGTGAACGGCCTGACGCATGTCATCGCGTTGGCCGGCGAGGCCTCCGCGGTGGCGGTCGCGGTCACGTCCACCGTGCTGACACCGAAGAACGCGCCCATCAGCGTCGGGATGGCGTTGTTGCGCCCGGTGGTGCGGAAGACCTGTACCTGCACGCGCGTGGGTTGACCGGACGGATCGTTCGGAAATGTCACGTCGGCCGTCCCGATCGACGGGGCCTCGTAGATCACCTGATTGGCCTGCGCGGTGCTGATCGCGCCCTGCACGGCGGGGCTGCTCGTCGATCGATCGGTGTAACTGTTGAACACCAGCGCCGTCGCGCCCGCCAGCGCGCCGGCGTCGGCCGCGTTCTGCGCCTGCGATCGCGCGACCATGAACATGCCCACGTCGATCGCGAGCGTCGTCGCGGCGAGAAAGGCGGCGCAGCCGACGCTCAGCAGGATCGTCGAGATCCCCCGTTCGTCGCGCCGGAGCCGGACGAATGTCCGGCGCACACCGTGGACGCTGTGCATGTCCCCTCCTACGGCTTCTTCACCGGCGCGGGCGGCGGATCGGGCGTCACGACGATCTTCGGCTTCGGATGGAGCGCGGAGATGATCGCGGCGGCTTCGGCCGCGCTCGGCGTGGAGCCCGTCGTCGAACGCACGGGCGTCCCGCTGCCCTTCGGCGCCGGCGCGGGTGTCGGCGCGGGCACGGGCTCCGGACCTTTGACCGGCGCCGTAAACGCCGGCGGCGGCGGCGGAACCGGCGGCCTGGGCAGCGCGGGCACCAGATACGGCTCGGCCTGCTGCGGCAGGTTGGGCGTGACGCCCGGCGAATTCCTCGGGAGGATCTGCGGCTCGATCATCACGACGAGCTCGGTCTGATCCTTCTGGGCCGCCTTGCTCTGAAACAGTTTCCCGAGGATCGGGATGTCGCCGATGCCGGGGATCTTCTGCATCGTCGATGCGACGGTGTTGTTGATCAGGCCGGCCATCGCGAACGTCTGGCCGTTGCGAAGCTCGAGCTCGGTTTCCGCGCGCCGCGTGCTGAGCGCCGGAATCCGGAAGCCCTGCAGCAGGATCGCATTGTTGAAGTCCAGCGTGCTGACTTCCGGGCGCACCTTCAAGTGCACGCGATCGCCGACGACCGTCGGCGTGAACGTCAGGCGCACGCCGAATTCCTTGAACTGCACGCTGATGGCGACGTTTGCGCCGGACGCCTGCGCGACCGGGATCGGAAACTCGCCGCCGGCGAGAAAGCTCGCTTCCTTGCCGCTCTCGGCGACGAGGTTCGGCTCGGCGAGGCTCTGGAAGAGCCCCTGCGACCGCAGCGCCTTCACGACGGCGCCGAGGTCGTGGCCGAAGTCGAAGAGGAAGAGATTGAGGTAATCGCTGAAGACCTGCCGGTCACCGATCGTCGCCTTGTTCTGATCGAAGAACGGCGCCGGAAACTGGCCGGTCGTGATGCTGCCCACGGTGTTGCGGTAGCCGTCGGAGATCCACGACGCGCCGAGCTGCGTCAGCGCGTTGCGGCTCACCTCGGCGAAGCGGACGCGCAGCATGACCTGGTTGCTCATGCCGGCGTCCTGGATGCGCAGCAGCGTCACGACGTCGTCGCGCTTGTCGACGTACCCCGCGGCGACGCTGATCGCGCGCTCGACGACCTCCCTGCCGGACACGAGGCCGGACAGGACGATGGACTTGCCGTTGCTCTGGGCGTCGATCTTCTCGCCGGGGAACAACTCCTTCAGTTGGGCGCAGAGCCCGGCGATATCGCGCTGCACGACGACGTCATAGCGGCGGATCGCGCCCGCGCGATCCCAGACGAACATCGAGATCGTGCCGGGCATCTTGCCGTTGATGAGGACCTCGTTGGGCGACGTCACCATCGCGTCGGCCACGTCGGCGCTGGTGAGCGATACGCGCGCGATCGGCGAGCCGGTGTTGAGCACCAGCGATCGCCCGACGGTGAGGTTCACGCTGTCGCCCTCGGCCGCGAGCAGGAACGGATCGCCGGCGATCATGATGAGCAGGATCAACCCCACGTATCCGATCCGGCGCACCGAACGTACCCGCCCCACCCGCCCCACGTGGCGGACTCTCCCCACCCGTCCTACCCGCCCCACCCGCCCCATCAGGCCTTCCATGGTCACTGCTCCTCGCGCACGACTTCGCGCGCGCGCTTGTCGCCGCGGATGATTTCGACGGTCGGCAGATCCGGCGCCGAGGCCGGCGGCGGCGCCGGCTTCGCCGCCCGCGCGATCCTGGGCCTGGCGAGCGCGATGTCGCCGACGAGCGCGGCCGGACGGATGCCGCGCGTCGCGGGCGTCGTCTTGTCGAGCGGGTTCCGCAAGGCCAGCTGAATCTTGCCTTCGCTCGCCGCAAGCGTCAGGCGCTCGGACTGCTCCGGATCGACGAGCAGCGTGACGACGGTCACGGGCATCGGCTTGTTGTGCTCGACGTCCCGCTCGATCTTCGTGCCGGCGGCGAGGACCTGGACGTTCGTCAGAATGACCTTCGATGTCATGTCGGTGTGCTGGTCGGTCGGACTGACCGTGGCCACGACGTCCACGCGCGTGCCGGGCAGCACGTAGCCCGCGACGCCGATGACCTCGTTGACGCGCACCGAGAGCGCGCGGAATCCGGTGGGAATCGCGGGCGGCAGCCCGCCGCCGGCGTCCTTCGATGCGAGCTTCATCGGAAGAATTGGTTCGTACTGGATGACCGGCATGATCAGCCCGCGGCCGATGACGTCGTCCGGATTGCTGACCGCCGTGCCCGGCACCGCGTTGGCCGGCCAGTCGATGATGCGGATGTCGTCGCGCCGCAGCGTGGCGCCGATATCGAGATCGGCCGCCGCCACGACCACGGGCCGCGTCGGCAGCGTGACCGTCGTCGGTGCCTTCTGGACGTAGCTGTACGTCGCGTACGCGAAGGCGCCACCCACGGTGACGGCTAGCGCGAGCACGAAAAACACCTTGATGCGAGCCACAACAGTCTCCAGTCTCCAGTCTTCAGTCTTCAGTCACCAGTCACCAGCCACCAGCCACCAGCCACCAGCCACCAGCCACCAGTCACCAGCCACCAGCCACCGTTCTCACTGCTCGTTCCGCATTTCCGACGACGCGCTCATCGTGAACGGCGCGCCGAGCGTTGACCCATTGACGACGAGCTGCGCGACGGGCTGGAGCACAATGAACGTGAACGGATAATTCACCGTCACGAGCGACGCCGCCGCCGTGCCCGCGCCGATCGAGATCGCGGCGTTCTGATTGACGACGACCGTTGCGTTGGCCGCGTTGTCGAGCTGGCCCGAGGCCAGGTACGCGGCGACGCGGCTCTGCACGTCGCCGGCGGTCGTGCCCGGCAGCACGGCGACGCGCGCGCCTTCGCGCGCCGCGTTCGTCAGCACCTGCCAGGTCTGGTACGCGCGGCCGAACTCGAAGATCGAGACCGACACCAGCAGCACGAGCGGCAGGGTCAGGGCCGTTTCGATCAACGCGTTGCCGCGTTCGCCGGCCCGTCGGGTCATGTCACCACCCCAGCGCCACGGCGGAAGCGCCGATGGCAATGGCGGGCGCGTACGCGAACCGGCCCTCGGCCGGCGCGCGTCCGATCTCGGCCGCCAGTCCACCGCCGCTTCGCGCGAGCGCCGCCGTGCGCTCCATCGTCGTGCGCAGCCGGCCGCGGGACACCGCGACGACGATCGCCAGCGCGCCGCCGGCGATCGCCGAATACAGAAACGCGGTGAACGTTCCCGCGGGACCGAGCCACGCGCCCAGCGCCGCCAGCAGCTTCACATCGCCCGCACCTGTCGCGCCCACGATGTGACCCGGCAGCATCAGTGCTAATCCCAGGACGAGGCCGCCGATCGCGGACCCCAGCTCGTGCCCGCGCACGGCCGCGGCCGCCAGGCCGAGCGCGCCCACGCCGAACGTCAGCCAGTTCGGCACCCGCCTCGTGCGCAGGTCGATGACGGCGCCCGAACCGGCGCCGGCAGCGACCGCGCAGGCCATCACGGGATCGGCCATGTGCACCATCCGCTACCCTGCCGGAACGATCTTGTTGGCGATGTCGGTGAAGACCGCGCTCACGTTCGTGCCGGTCACGGTCAGCGCGCCGACGACGACGAGCGCGATCAGCGTCACGAGCAGCGCGTATTCCATCAGGTCCTGCGCCGTTTCGTCGCGGACGAGCGCGCGCAGACGCATCACGACAGTCATGCTTTCCTCCAGCACGCGCGGGCGCGCATGCAGCCGACGACGGGGCGAAGACCCCGTTCCGTCCCGCCCGGCATGTCCTACGCCGCCGGCACGATCTTGTTGGCGATGTTCGTGAAGACGGTGCTGACGTTCGTTCCGGCCGCGGTGATCGCGCCGACGGCGACGAGCGCGATCAGCGCGATCAGCAGCGCGTACTCGAGCAGGTCCTGGCCTTGCTCTTCACGAACGAACGCACGCAGACGGGTGGCGAGATCCATGGCATCCTCCGGGCGCGTCTCATCGACGCGCATTGTCGAGTGTGCGAAATACGATCACGGGTCGGGACGTGATCGCGGAACAGGACGTCACATCGCAACCGGCATGCCACCACGCGCGTCACCACGGTCTGCACGGCCGCGACGCGACGCGCCACTCTTATGCCGACGCTCCGCTTTGACGCTTGGCGTACGATGCGGAGTCGATTTCGGAACGGAGCCGCGTGGCACATTCGTAACCACGAGCCCGGAATTCGTGCGAGTCGACTCGTGCTGAAACGGAACACGCGCCACCGGGGATCGTAAGATCGCGCGGCAAACCGCGCCGGAGGCGCGTGCTGTTTCGGCGCGACGACCGCCCGCGCTAGCGGGAACGAAACTTGCGACAGATGAATCGCCAGTGGTGCCCTTGCGACGCGCTCTCGCGGACACACTCGTCTCCGCCGCGGCGGTGGGATCGCTGCTGCTCGTCCTCGTTGCCGCCGACGATCGCGTGCGCGATCAAGTGCTCTGGCGCTTCGGCGCCCTGCATCCGTCGATGGCGTTGTCGCAGGCCGGCGGACAGGTGCGCAACGTGGCAGCCATCGCCGCAGAAACCGTACGCGACCAGAGTCTCGAGCACGCGCCGCTGCTGATCTTCGTGGTCGTGGCCACGGTCCTGCTGCTCGCCATGTCGCGGACCTAGAAGTCCATGCCCCTGATCCTCGCCATCGAACCCGACCGGCACCAGGCGAGCCAGCTTCGCGCGATGGCCGGAGGACGGCTGCGCGCGGATCTCGTGCTCGCCGACTCGGCCGCGCCTGCGTTGATCGCCCTCGGCGGGCGCGTGCCGGATCTGATTCTCGTGCCCGCCCTGTTGTCGCCGGCCGACGAGACCGCGATCGGCGACCACCTGCGCGTGCTCGACGCCGCGTCAGCGCACGTCCAGACGCTCATCATCCCCGTGCTGGCCGCGACCCGTCCGAAATCGCGCCGGCATGGCGTGCTCGCCAAGCTCAAGCGCAAACGGGCGTCCGCGCCAGAGGGGTGCGATCCCAGGGAATTTGCCGAACAGTGCGCCACCTATCTCAAGCGCACCGCTGCCGAGCGTGCGCGACGCGCCGAGGCGGACGCCGACGCGGCCGCGGACGCGATCGTCGAGCCTCTCGAGCCTCTCGTCGAGGCGCCCGCCGAACCCGCCGCCGAGGCCGCCGCGGAAACCGCCGTCTCGGGATTCGAATTCGTCGAGCTGGATCTCTCAGCGCTGCTGGATGAATTGTCCCGGCCAGAGACGACGGCGCCGGCGACCGCGGCGGCACGTGAGATCGCCGTTCCAACTGTGGCGCCGACCGTCGAAAGCACCGAGATCTGGCAAAAGCCTGCGGCGCCGCGGGCAGACGCTGGCGCATGGACGGAGGTATGGCTGCCGCCGGGCCGCTCGTGGCCGACGATGGAAGGCGTCGCGGTCGAGATCGAGCCAAAGGTGATCCCGCGGTCGCCGTCGCGGCGCTCGGCCGCGCAGCCCGTCACGCCCGCGAAACCGGCGCCGAAACCGGTTCAGGACGAGTGGGGCTTTTTCGATCCGGCGCGCTGCGGATTCACGGCGCTGCTGTTGAAGCTCGACGAGATCACCGGCGGCGAGGAAGGGTCCATCAAGCAGCGAGCCTGACGCGCCGTCGCCGGCACGCCGATCGGCGGCCGACGTTGCGTATACTTGTTGGCCATGGCATCTCGGCGTGCGGGCAGCCTTTCATTGGCGATCGCGACAGCGGCCGTCGTCAGCAACATGGCCGCCGCGGCGCAGCAGCCTTCAACAGGCGTGGACTTTCAGCGCGACGTGCAGCCGATCCTCCGCGATCACTGCGTCAGCTGCCACGGTCCGGAGATGCAGATGAACGGCTTGCGGCTGGATCGCCGCGCCGACGCGCTGCGCGGCGGCACGCAGTCGGACATCGGACCCGGAAACGCCGACGGTAGCCGCCTGTATCACCGCCTGATCGGCACGAGCATCGGTCCGCAGATGCCGCCGGGCGCGCCGCTAGGCGACGAACAGATCGAAATCATCAAGCAATGGATTGACGAGGGCGCCGCGTGGCCGGACGAGGCGTCGGGCGAAACGCCGTCGCCGCCCGCTGATCCGGACGCCACGAGCCTGATCGCATTGATTCGGACGGGCGACCGGCGGGCGATAGACGCGCTACTGCGCCGGAATCCGCGCGCGGCAATCCTGCGCGGGCCCGCCGGCACGACGCCGCTGATGGCGGCCGCAGTGTATGGAGACGCCGGGCTCGTGAAGCAACTGCTGGCAGCGGGCGCGGACCCCAACGTCGCGGACGCGGCCGGAGCCACCTCGCTCATGTGGGCGACGCCTGACGTCGCGAAGATGCAGCTGCTGCTCGACGCGGGCGCCGACACGAACGCGCGCTCCGAGGACTTGCGCACCGCCCTCGAGGTCACGAGCGGCATCGTCGGCGCCGCGCCGGCGCTGCGGCTGCTCCTCGAGTACGGCGCGGACGCAACGGCGGTGAATCGGATCGACGTCACGCCGCTGCGCGAGTCCGTCCGCGTGGACGACGTCGAAATGTTCCGCCTCCTGCGGGAGTACGGCGCGGGACCGCGCGTCGCGTCGCCATACGTGCGCACCAACTGCCGCACGTGCGCGGCGCTGGTGGACGCGGGCGATCCGTTGCCGAGAACGCCGCCGCCGCCGGGCGCGGGCGCCACGGCGCCGATCTACGACCCGGGCCGGCTCGCGCGCCCCACGCCGATCGGCGAGACGCCGGCGACGCCCGAGTCGATTCGCGCGGCCGTCGAGCGCAGCCTGCCTCTCCTGCAGGACGTGGACGCGGCGTTCGTCCGGCAGACCGGTTGCGCGTCCTGCCATCACAACAGCCTCGTCGCGATGGCGGTCTCGACCGCGCGGGCCAACGGCTACGCGGTGGACGAGACGATCGCCCGCACACAGCTGACGACCATCGGCGCGTATCTCGAATCGTGGCGGGAGCGCACGCTTCAGAATCTGCCGATCGCCGGCGGCGTGGACACGATCAGCTACCTGCTCTTCGGTCTGGCGTCGGAACACTACACGCCGGATCCCGCAACGGACGCGCAGGCGCTCTGGCTGAAACGCCGTCAGGCGGCGGACGGACGCTGGCCGTTCGGCACGCTGCGGCCGCCGATCGAATCGAACGACGTCGCCGAGACCGCGCTGTCGATTCGCGCGCTGCAGGCGTTCGCGCCGCCCGCGCAGCGCGCCGAGTACCAGAAGTCGATCGACCGCGCGCGCGCGTGGCTGACGACTGCCGAGACCGAGACAACGGAGGAGCGCGCGTTTCGGGTGCTGGGACTGTCCTGGGCGAAGGCGCCGGCCGCCGACGTCGGCCGTGCCGCTCGCGACCTGCTCGCGGCGCAGCGTCCCGACGGCGGCTGGGCACAGACCGACGCAATGGGCAGCGACGCGTATGCGACCGGCGAGGCGCTCGTGGCTCTGCGCGAGGGTCTCGGGCCGAGCAAGCTCGGCCCCTACGGCAACATCGATTCGCCCGACCTGACCAGCCGCGCGTACCGCAAAGGGCTCGAGTTCCTGCTGCGCACACAGATCGACGACGGGTCGTGGTTCGTCGAGACGCGCGCGGTGCCGATTCAGGCGTACTTCGAGAGCGGCTTTCCGTATGGCGTCAACCAGTGGATTTCCGCCGCGGCGACGGCCTGGGCAACCACCGCGCTCGCGCTCGCCAGGTAGCATAGCCAGCGCATGCCGACGCTCGCGGTCTACCTGCCTGCGTTCAACGAGGCGGACACGATTGGCGCCCTGCTCGACGCGATTCCCGCAGCCATCCCCGGCATCACCGCGCTCAGGAAAATCGTCGTCGACGATGGATCGACCGATGGGACGGCGGAGGTCGCGCGAGCGCACGGCGCGCACGTCGTGCGGCACGCGCGCAACCGCGGGACCGGCCGCGCGTTCATGTCGGGCGTGCAGGCCGCGCTCGACGCCGGCGCCGACATCATCGTCGCGATGGACGCGGACGGTCAGTTCGCGCCTGCCGACATCGCGAAGCTTGTCGCCCCGATCGTGAACGGCGAGGCCGACGTCGCGCTGTGCTCGCGCTTCGGCCCGGACAGTCAGCTGACCGGACGGATGCCGGCGGTGAAGCGTGCCGGCAACTGGATGCTGTGCCGCATCATCAGCGCGACCGCCGGGCAGCGGTTCACCGACGTCTCGTGCGGCTTCCGGGCGTTCACGCGCGACGCGGCGCTGCGCGTGGACATCCACAGCGAGTTCGAGTACATCCACGAGTCGTTGCTGACCTGGCGGCGGCACGGCCAGCGCGTCGTCGAAATCGCGCTGCCGGTCCGCGCGGAGCGGGCCGTCGGCGAATCACGCGTGCTGTCCAACGTCGCGTACTACACGCTGCGCGCGGCGCCGGTGCTGATCCGCGCCATCCGCGACTACAGTCCGTTGAAGTTTTTCGGATCGGCCGCGCTGCTGGCCTTCGTGACGTCGATCGCGATCGGCGGCGCGGTCTTCGTCCACTGGCTGCGCACGGGCGAGACGATTCCGTACACGCAATTCATCACGGTCAGCGTGGGCGGGACGCTGCTCGCGGTCGTGCTCGGCGCGGTCGCGCTGCTCGCCGATCTGATCGCGCGCCTGAAATTCCAGGTCGAAGAGATCCTCTACAAGACGCGCTCGAAGCCGTGAGGCGAGCATGCGTTCCGCGATCGACAGCATCAACACGTCGTCATCGACCACGAGCACGTGCTGGCGATGGCCCGATGCGGCGACCCGGGTTTCCGGCCCCGGCTCCGCCGCCCTCGGCGGCGCTCCAGGCGCCCACACATAGTGGCAGGTCGCACAGCAGTACCAGGTCAGCAGGGAGCCCGCGTTGCCGATGGATCGTCCAGAGCGTGCGGAGCACCGGGGACACACGACAGCATCGGTCGGCATGGACTTGAAGAGGTCTCTCAGCGCCACTCCGGGGCGTAGCCCCGGCGGCACGTAGGGCGGATCCTTCGGACCCGCCGGAGAACCGGGTCCAAAGGACCCGGCCTACGTACTGCGATCTTTGCGTTCATCGTCGTTAACGGCGCAACAGCGCGTCCATCTCGTAGACGATGCCGCCTTTCATCACGCGCTTCACCTTCCGCAGATCGGCAATGCCGGCGAGCGGGTTGCCGTCGATGACGACGAGATCAGCCAGCGTGCCCGGCGCGATCCGGCCGATGTCGGCGCCCACGCCCATCGCGTCGGCCGACACGGTCGTCGCCGTGCGCAGGACTTCGAGCGGTGCGAGGCCGCCAGACGCGTAGTTCTCCATTTCCATCAACAGACTGAGGCCGTACGGATTGATCGGCGCGTCCGTGCCCGCCGTCACGCGCCCGCCGCCGCGCACGATCTCGAACACGGTGCGCTCCTGCGGCGCGACGATCCGCGCGGCTTCCGCGATCGTCTCCTCCGACGCCGGCGTCCGCGTCTGCTCGCGCCAGCGCTCCCACACCGACGGCGGATACAACTTCTGGATACGTTGGTCGTCGATCCACGACGGATCGCCCAGCGTCTGCAGCCGGAAGCCGCCCTGAATGCCGACGGTCGGCGTCAGCGTCATCTGCGACACCGTCAGCAGATCGATGACGTCACGATACGACCGCAGCAACGCCGTGACCTTCGGCGAATAGCCGCGACGGCTCGTGCCGCGGATGTGCTCCACACCGTCGGCGCCGTACGCGACGGCCGGATACAACTCGTGAGAGGTCACCGGCATGCCCATCCGGTGCGCTTCCTCGATAATGCGCTTCTGCATCAGATCCGGCAGCCGCACATACGTCTTCACGAAATCGAAACCGGCGGCCTGCGCATGAGCGATCTGCAGCGGGAGCTGTCCCCCATCGTCGAGCGCGCTGCCGCCCGGGTAATAGATACGGGTGCCGTCGAACGGCTCGCCCGTCGTGATCAGCCGCGGACCGATCCGCGCGCCGGATTCGTACGCTTCGTGGTTCTCGAGCGACTCGAACGGGTTCGTCGCGGGATTGCGCACCGTGGTGATGCCCCACGACAGGAAGGCGCGGCCGAGCGCTTCGCCATAGCTCTTGCTCAGATGCGAGTGAATCTCGATGAGACCGGGAATGACCGTTTCCTGCGACGCGTCCACGACCGTGCCCGTGTGCAGCGCGGCGCTGTGCTTCTCGACGCCTCTGACGCGGCCGCCGGCGACGACGACGTCCATGTCCGTCTGCAACCCGTCGGTGCGACCGTCCCACAGCCGGCCCGCGTGGACCGTTACGACACCGGCGCGTAGCGCCGGTGTCCATGTCAGCCTCGGATCGATCTCGCGGACGACGCGCCGGGCCTGGACGTCCACGAGCTTCAGCGTGGTGTCGTTCTGATAAAGGATGTGCCTCGAATCGCCCGTCCACGTCGGCGAGCCCGCGAGCTCGGTGGACAGCGGCCGCGGCGGACCCTGTGGAGCGCCATCGCGGGCGACCGGCCACACGGTCAGCAATCCATCGACGATGGCGGCCATCTGCGTGCCATCAGGCGACCAGACGGGACCGTAGTCCTCGCGCATGCCGATCGACTTGTGCGGCGCGGGCTCGAACCAGCGATCCGGCTGACCCTCGAGCGAAATGCGCAGCACCTGATTCGTGCCTTCGCGGAAGCGCGTCGAGTACACCTTCAGCGCCGACACCACGATCGCCGAGCCGTCGGGCGACCAGCTTGGGCGACCCGGTTCGTTGAGCGGCGCGTGGAGGGGCTTCACCGCCCCGCTCTTGACGTCCACGACGTGAAGCTGCCCCACCGGATCGACGTACGCGATGCGCGTTCCGTCCGGCGACCACGCGGGCGTCATCGCCGCGGCGGCACCGCGCGTGAGCTGACGGTCGGCGCCGCTCCGCAGATCGCGGATCCACACGTTCATCGAACCGCCGCGATCGGACGAGTACGCGAGCGACGTGCCGTCTGGCGACCACGCGGGCTCCGTCTCGACCGCGGAATCGGTCATCAGACGACGAGGCGCGCCGCCGCCGACCGGCATCAGCCAGAGATCGCCGAGTGCGACGAGCGCGATCTGCGAGCCGTCTGGTGAGATCGCCGGATGCATGATCCCGCGCACGGGCTGCGGTCCAGCGAGATCGAATTGATGGCGCTTCGGCGTGAACGCGGGCCGCGTGAACGAGACGTCCGCACTGAACTCGATCGTCCGCGCGGCTCCGCCCGCCGCCGGACGCCGCTTGATCTTGCCGTCGGCCGTGTACAGCAGTTCGCCTGAAGAGATCCACTGCGGGCGGAATGGAAACACGTCCTCGTCGGCATCGGCAATGTTAGCAACGTCGCGGTTGCCGGCCATGAGCCGGCTGCGGCTGCCGACGATCGCGTTGAAGGCGATGGCTCCGTCCGCGCTGAACGCGGGCGCGGCCAGCGCACCGGCCGACGCGGCAATCAGCCGCTCGGCGGGCCGTGCAGTGCCCGCCGTCAGCGTCGCGCCATAGATGCCCGGCTCGCTCGCGCGATCCGAGACGTACGCGATTTCGTTCGCGTTGCGCCACGCGGGCATGAACTCGTTCGACGCCGCGAATGTGACCTGCTGGACCCCGCCCGTCGCGAGCGTCAGCACCCAGATGTCGTAGCTGCCGCTGCGGTCCGACGAGAACGCGATCCGCGTGCCGTCGGGCGACCAGATCGGCTCGCGATCGTCGAACGGCCCCGGCGACGTCACCGGCGTCAGCGCCGTGCCGTCCGCGTTGATCGTCCAGATCTGCCACGTCGTCGTGCGGTACGCCTGAAATGCGAGGCGCTTGCCGTCAGGCGACCAGACTGGCTGCCGCGCGTCGAGGAAGATGTCGGAAATCGGCGTCGCCGTGCCGCCGGCCGCGGGCAGCGTCCACAGCGTGCCGAGGAGATCGATCGCGATCGTGCGGCCGTCAGGCGAGAGCGCGGCCGCCATCGACGTGCCTTCGTGCAGGGTGAGATGGACCGCGCGCGGCGCCGACGGCTGCGCGGACGTGATGTACGCTGGCCCTGACGTAGGGTCCGACCTTGGTCGGCCCGGCTCTGCGGACGTGACCAGACCGAACGCTGCGAGAATGAGTCCGACCGTGAGGACGCAGGGGCCGACCTTGGTCGGCCCGACTGCCGCGGAGCGCATCCCGCGTAGTCTACGTCTCCTGCCGGCGCGGCAGCTACGGGCGGACGCGTCGCCTATTTGAGGGTTAGCCAGGCACCGGGAGTCGTGCCTTCCAATACCCAGGGCGTGTGTGGCCGTGTGCGACCGCGACAATCAGGATGCGGCGGGACTCGATGCGGATGGTCTTGGCCTTCCGGGCGTCGACTCGCTCAAGCCGGGCCTTGATCTCGGCGGGACCACGAGGCCTCAGCGTCGGCGTCGACCTCGGTTTCGAGACTCTGAATCAGCTCGCCGGCGAGAGCAGCACGCTCTTCATCGGAGAGCCGAAGCGCCTCGACGAGCAATTGTCTGGAGTCCATGAATCAAGATTATCACGGGCACTCGGATTGCGTTGTTGCTCTGGCAACGACCGGCGCTCAGCGGCGAGCCGCGCGTGATCGTTGCTTCGCCTTGGCCTTTCGCGGAGCGCGGCTCGTCGGCTGCAGCGCCTTGTTAGGCAGCCCACCGGTGCTCCTCACGGCTCTCGCAGTGTTGAGAACACCTTTGAGCGCCTCGTTCACAGCCTGCTCGGTCGGAAATGCGTCCGTGACTTCAGGCTCGATGAGCACGACGTTCGTGCCCTCGCGTGCTCGCTGGAAATACTTCCCGCGCACTCCGCCCTTCATGGACGCAAAGTCGTACTCCGCACGCATGTCGTCAGCCGAGGCTGGATTCGTCTTCTTCATAAAACTTCCGCTCGCGCCTTGTGGCCGCTCTGGCACTGATGATCGGAATTGTATCGTCATCTTCGGTGTGCGGAGCTATTGGTTTCCTCGCCCAGCGCGACCACGAGCCGCGTTCTGTCGCTCGGTCGAAGGAGGTACGATGCCTTTCAACCGCAGGTAAACCGTGCCGATGCCGTACATCTCGCTGTTGTGCGCAAGGAGGCCGTATAGAGCCATCGCCCGAGTGATTTCATTCGGGCCTTGGCGGATGAACACCACGGCGTTCTCATCAGTCGTCGACGAGAACACGTCATCGCAGAAGGCGAACGAGTCCGCCAGAACCTTCACGAACTCGGCCTTCGTCTTGAATTCCTGTTCGAGGCTCCTGCCCTGGGCCGGATCTGGGACGCCCTTCACCGCAGCGCAGGTGCCGAACAGCCCAGCTGCAACGTGAGCGACAACTTGACCGAAAGTGCGAACTTCCGGCATGGACCCGGGCTTGAATCCGAAGTCAGCGTCGGGCATCTTTTCGGCCTCGGCAGTCAGATTCGCTTTGCTGCCGACATAGCTGAGCTGTAGGCCCAGGGCCAAGCCGACTGTCCGACCAGCGGCCGGCTGCCCGCCAGCGACTGAAGCCAGCAATAGGACGCTGAACACGAACCACGTCACGTCTTTCATAGGTCTTCTCCTTGACCTGAAGAAGGACCCCGACTTCGCCAATTAGTTCCCGTCATTCGTTCAGCGGTCAACGTTACGCATCACCAGCGGCGCGCTGTCCGATTACGGCGGCGCGCCGTCTGGTGCATGCGAAGTTAGGCCGCACCGCGTGTGCCGTGAAGCGCATCCGCCACGGCTTCAGGATTTTTGGCCGCCACTCGGAGCAACGCGAGTGCCGGCCCATCCGGCGTTCGGCGTCCCTGCTCCCAGTTGCGCAACGTGGCTACACTGACGCCGATCATGAGCGCAAACTCGCTCTGGGACGCCCCGAGCTTCGCTCGCACGGCCTGAACGTCCGTAGGGCGAAACACCGTCGTACGGCCCGCCTTCATGCGGTGACGCCGAATGCGACCGGCCTGCCGAACACTGGCAACGAGCTCCCGAAATGCCGCTGGCTTCACTTGAACTCCTCCCGGACGAGTTGCCCCAGCACCCGCGCCTGCGCAGGCGTCAGGTCGCCCTGCTCGTTCTTCGCATACGCGTACAGCATGTAAAACGCGCGTTCCTTGGGCGCCCAGTAGTAGATAACCCGAAGACCGCCGCGTTTACCGCCACCCGCCTTGGCCCACCGTACCTTGCGAAGGCCACTCGCGCCACGAACGATCGGTCCCTGCTCAGGCCGTAACATGAGTGCGACTTGCAGGCTCCGGTACTCATCATCGTCCAGAAACCGCGTAATCACGTTCGTGAAGATCGGCGTCTCGACGAAGCGCATGAGCAACTATACGCCATTGGCGCATCGTGGCCAATTGAATTGTATGGTTGGTATTCTTGCGGCCTAACTTCATATCGGTGGATGGCGCCAATTGCTGGTCAGGCCGGTGCGCCTCTCCTCGCGCTCTCGGACTACCCGCCGCGCGCGGGCAGCATTGCCGCCACTCCCTCCGTCGGTGGACAAGTCGTTCTACCGGCGCGATTCGCCTGACTCAACGCGTCCAGACCCGGGCATTGGCGCCGGTGCCAATCGCCCGAAAAGCCCAGGATCGGCGGAAGGGGCCATTCCGAGTCCGCTCCCCCAACGCTACCGGTGAAAGCGCGCGACGAGCACGGCCTTGCCGAGGACGTGGCCGTCCATCGCGTTTACGACGGCCGTGCGCGTGGCCGCCGCTTCCTGCGGCGTGCCCTGCGGCACGTCGAGCTTCGTGTCCAGCGCGTACAGCTCGAACGTGTAGTGATGGTATGGACCCGCCGGCGCGCCGGGGCCCATGTAGCTGTTCGAGCGGAGGCTCACCTGCCGCGTCCCGTCCGGCAGTTCGCCAGCGGCCACGCCTTCGGCGAACCCGGTGGACGTCCCGGGAATATTCCAGACGAGCCAGTGCGTGATGTCCATCTTCGATCCCTTCGCGAGCACGGGTTCGGGATCGTGCATGAGGAGGACGAAGCTCTGCGTGCCGGGCGGCACCTGCGACCATTTAAGCTCGGGCGACGGCGCCGTCGCGCCCGCCGCCTGCGTGAACTTGTCGGGGATGACGCCGCCATCCTCCCACGCCGGGGACGTCATGATCAGCGGCGGAACCGCCGGTCCGCGTCCGCCGCCGCGCTGCCCTCCCGCGGGCGCGCCGCCAGCGGGCGGCTGAGCGCCTGCGGTCGCGACACCCATCACCGTCATCGTGCAGACGGCCGCCAGCGCCAGAACTCCCGTCATCGATATCGATCGCATCACCTGTCGCATGTGCTGTCTCCTCGCGCGCGTCGCGCGCCGTTGACGTCAGGGCGGAGCAAGCTCCGCCCTGACGGTTGTCCTATTGCTGCTTGCTGGCGTCCTACGGTTGCCGCGTCATCGGCAGATTGCCATTCAGAAACGGTCCCTCGCACGAATCCGCTCCGGTGTAGACGGCGGTCAGCTGATTCACGCCATTCCCAGGCACGGACGCCGAGCCGGACAGCGTCGTCGTGCATGCCGGCGTCGGGTCGCCGTCCGCGCCCGCCGCGAAATGCATCGTCAGCGTCATCGTCGTCCCGTCGATCGATCCCGAGAAGGTCCCGCTCTTGTTGCGGTGACACGAGCTGCACGATCCGTCGTTCGGATCGACCGCCTGCGTCTTCACCGTCCCGGACACCGCGGCGCCGGTCTGCGTCAACGACCACGTCACGACCGTGGCGCCCTGGGAATCGATACCTGTACCTCGCCACAGCCCGGACACGCTTCCTGCGCCGATCGGCCCGCTCGGCATCGTGACGGACGTGCCGCACGCAATCGGTACGGCAGCGACGAAAGCAGCGGCGGCCGGCGTCAGATTGCGGAATCGCATTGGTCCTCCTGCGCAGCGAATTATACGGCCACAGCTGGCGCCGAGGCGGGCTAGTGGATCGGGGTGAAGGGCGCCTGCAGGTACACGAAGGTGACGCCGCTGCCGAGGTAGTTGTCGAACTGATCCAGCACGGTCGCGGTCCGCAGCCACTCCGGGCCCGTCTCGCGCAGGCGGTCCTCGATCAGCGTCGAGAGGTGCTCGAACCCTGCCTCAACGGCGCGCGTGCGGATCGCGTCCAGCAGATGGTTTTCCAGCTCGGCGCCATTCTGCACCGTGGGCAGGATCGCCATCGCCTGCAGGTAGAAGGTGTTGTTCTCGCCGAACCGCGGATCGGACGCGACGCCTTCCTCGTCGTGATTCTCGAGCGCGCTGCCCAGCGCGTATCCTACGAAGCGCCCCGACACGCGATCGCGCAGACCGACGCCGATCGCGCGCGGGTTCGCGACCGTCGTCTCGAGCGCTTCGAGCGAGTACTGCAGCAGCGGCCGGTGGCCGGACGCGGCGCCGTCGGGCGGCACGGCGCCGTAGCGTTCCTGCTCGACCGCGAGGATCTGGTGCTTCACGCCGTCGAAGGCGGCCGGCGTCAGCGCGACGTCCTCGAGCGTGTCGAGCGGGAACGCCAGCGTGCCCACGCGGAGTCGCGGCGTCGGCATCGTCTCGGGCACCACACGCCCGCGCACGAGATCCTCGATCGCGAGCCCCAGGATCGCCAGCGCTTCGTCGATCGCCGGCGGCTCCATGTCGTAGCGCGGATAGAACCGGACGCTGCGCTCGCCGGCCGGCAGGAGGACGAGGCCCCGGCGGAACGCGCGATCGAGCAGTGCGTCGGACCAGTCGGCGCGGACGACGTCGAACGCGAGCATGACGCCGTAGCCGCGGACGTTCTTGATGATTTCGCGATGGGCGCGCGCGAGCGCGTCGAGCCCGGCCTTCGCTCGCTCGCCGGTCCGCCGCACCTGGTCCAGATCGAGCGCGTCGAGCCGGGCCAGCACGCGGACCATGCCGACCGAGTCCCCCTCCCACGTGGTGTTGAACTTCTTCTCTTCCTGAAAGAACGTCGCCAGCTCTTCGCTGACGAACAAGACGCCGTTCTGCGCTTTCTTGGCCCAGGTGACGAGATCGGGCGGGCACGGCAGGTCGAACCATTCGTGCGCCCAGAGCCGCGCGGTGATGCCCCAGCCCGTCTGGACCTCGTCGAAAATGAGGGGGACGTCGTAGATGCGGGTCAGCAGCCGCAGCTTGCGCATGAAGCGCGCGCTCGCGGGCCGCACGCCGCCCTCGCCCTGAATCGGCTCGACGAGCACGGCGGCGACACGCTGCGACCGACGGACGACGTCGGCCGTCAGCTTCGCGCGCTGTTCCTGGACGAACGCGCGCACGGCGCCGGCGTCGAGCGCGGGCCGGGCGAGACATCCGTCGATCGCCTCGATCTCGCGGACGAACGCGTCGCGGCTCTTCTCCGCTTTCGGCATCCGGCCGGAGACGAGCAGATCCCAGATCTGCTTGAGGCTGCGCTCCTCGCGGCGGAGCGTGTCCTTCGGCTTGCCCGGCTCGTCCACGGGAAACAGGACGCTCGGCCAGTCGAACGTCGGGAAGCCGAGCCGCGCCTTCTTCCGATGCGTGACGGCCAGGCTGCCGAGGGTCCGGCCGTGGAACGCACCCTCGAACGAAATGATGAATCCACCGTCACTGTCACCCGTCGTCTTGACGCGGTTCAGCAGCACCGCCTTGATCGCGTTCTCCACCGATTCGGCGCCCGTGTTGACGACGAAGTGGCGCGGCGTGCCCGCGGGCGCGATGCGATCGAGCGCGGCCTTGAAGCGCAGCGAGAGCGTCGTCTGGTATTCAGAATGCGCGTAGCGCGCGGCCACCGACGGCAGCGCGTCGAGGATCGCGGAGACCACCGCCGGGTCGTTCTCGCCGAACGCGTGCGTCGCGATTTGCGCGCCGAGATCCAGGAACCGGTACGGCTCGCCGGCGGCGTCGCGATCGATGACGGCGAGGTACGGGCCGACCGACTCGGCGGGATCGAACGCCAGCGGCAGCGAATAGAACAGACCGCGCGACGCGGCCGCCAGCGCCGCGTGCGACGCGGGCAGCTGCTGCGCGACCAGCTCCTCGAGCGGGCGCTCGCTGTCGTGAAACGCGTCTGGCACGTGCGTGCGGACGTCGCCCGAGCGGTACAGCCGGTTCAGCTGCGCGATGCGCGCGAGCGTCGCCGCCACGCGGGAGACCGTGCCGTCGAACGCGTCCGCGGTTTCCACCGGTCAGTCTCCCCGAACGGGATCAGCGCTTCTCGGGGTGCAGGTCGTGGCAGGTATTGCAGGTCGTATTCAGTTTGGCGAACGCGTCGTTGGCCTGGTCGAGCTTTCCGCCTTTCGCCTGAGCCGCCACGTCCTTCGCGTGCGCGCGCGCGGTCTGCGCGAGCTTGACGATGTCGGCGGCCTTCTTCGCGGCCCAGAAGCCCTCGGTCTTTTCCATCAGCGCGTCGATCTTCAGCGCGGCCTCGGCGATCTTCGCGCCGTCCTTCTTGCCCATCGCTTCCCTGATATCTTCCTGCAGGTCGGTGGCGTCGTTCATCCACCCCTTCTCCGCTTCGACATCGGGCGCCTGTGCCGCCATCGTCATCGAGAGAAACAGGATCGCGAACGCGACTCTCATGGCACTCCTCTACTTTGCGCCGGCGGGCGGATCGCCTTGCTTCAGCCGCGCGCGCGCCTTGTCGACGTCGCGGTGGAACACGAAGAGCCGATCCGCGCTGCCGTCGGGATCGGTGAAATCGTACTTCTTTCCCTTCTTCACCTGCACCTTCAGATTCTTCTGCAGGTAGTCCACCTCGAACCCGTCGACGTCGAGGAGAGCGGCACTAAACGCATCGCCTTTGTCCGCGGTGTCGTAGCGCAAGCCCTGCGGCGTGGCGACAAGCCGTCCCTTGCACGAGCCAATGCGGTGCTTGTGGACGACGTCGATGTGGGCGTCGAGACGGACCTCTTTCAGCTTGACGAGGATGTCGCGCGGACCCGGCGTGACGGTGATGGGATCCGAGATGCCCTCCCAGCCCTGCGCGGACACGTTCAGCTGATGTGTTCCCGGCTTGACGCTCGGCGCGTCCACCGGCGCGGTGCCGAGGAACACGCGATCGAGAAACACCTGCGCGCCCGGCACGTCGGCGTCGATGTGCAGGACGCCCGCGTCCGTCGACGGCGCTGGCGCTTCAGGCTCGGCCGGCGCGGGCGCGTTCGCCGGCTTCGGCGCCGCCCGCTTCGGCGCGCGCGGCTCCGGCGACGCCGTCGTTGGCAGCGCACCGGCCGACAGATCGCTGACGGGCGGAGGCGCGGGCGGAGCCGGCTTGGCGGCCGCGTTCCGCGCGGGCGCGGGACGCGACGGGGTCAGCAGGGAGAGGACGCCGACGGCCAGAATCACGAAGCCGCCGGGGACGGCGACGAGGACGGAGCGATTCACGAAATCAGCACGACACGCATTTGTGGCTGTTCTTCGACCCGAGCTTCTCGAGCAGCGCGATCGTCGCCGGGAACGGTGAGATGCGCTGCACCGGTCCGTTTGCCATGTCGGCCGTCGTCTGGCCGCTGCGCGCGACGGCGGTCACGTCGGCGCCCTTCAACACGAGGTACAGAATCATGTCGTTGTCGCCGCGCGCGGCCGCGTGATGGAGCGCCGTGTAGCCGTCGTTGTCGCGCGCGTTGACGTCCGCGCCGAGTTCCTCGACCAGGTACTTCACGACCGCCATCCACGCATCGGGCGCGTGGCGATGGGCGTTGCCCGCGAAGCCTTCACCGTACTCGACGCCGGCCGCGGCGTGCAGGGGCGGCGCGCCGGGGCCGCCCTGCGGCACGGGCGGCGCGTTGAACTTTGCCTGATCCTCCGCCGCCGTCGGCGCGACCGGACCACCGGCGCCCGCTGGCGGTCCGCCGCCGCCACGACGCACCGGAATCGCCGGCGCTGTCGTCGGAATGTTCGGATCGGCGCCGTACGAAATCAGGAGCTTCATCGCCTCGAGATCCGTGCCGTACGCCGCGCGCCAGAACGCGGTCGATCCCGACGTGTCGGCCAGCCCGCAGTTGCGATTGCCGCAGCCGCTGTAGACGAGATACCAGGGATGCGACTTGATGCGCGCGTTCGGATCCGCGCCTTTCGCGAGCAGGGCGTGCATGACGTCGAGGTACGTCGCCTTCTGCTGCTCCATTTCCTGCGGCTGCGGGAAACGCGTGCGCGGCTGCCACGGCGCGTTGATCGCGGCCCAGAGCGGCGTCACGCCGTTGCTCGCGGCGGCGAGGTTCGGATTCGCGCCACGCTCGACGAGCAGCATCGCCATGTCGAACTGGCCGTTGACGAGCGCCATGACGAGCGGGTTCACGGCTTCGCCGGCGCTGACCTGATCGATCGGCGCGCCGCCGTCGAGCAGCGCGCGCGCGGCGTCGAGGTTGCCCTGACGCGACGCGTGCAGGAGCGCCGTCAGTCCGCCCTTGGCGGAGACCGGCGGATTGATTTCGTCCGGATCGAAATTCGGCGGGCGATCGGCCGGGTTGTCACCAGCGCCGGCGTTCGCGCCGCCGGCGTCGCCTCCCGCAGGCGCGTTCCCGCCTCGCCCGCCGCGTCCTCCTCGCCCACCCGCGGCTGCAGGGTCGGGCGGCGGAATCCTGCCGGACGCAAACAGGTCGCGCGACGCCTGGATGGCCGCCTGCACCTGGTCGGCGGTGGGCTTCTGGCCTTTCGGTACGGCTGCCTCGAGCACCTTGCGCTGTGCGGCGCTGGCCGCGCGATCGAGCGCGGTCTGGTGCGCGATATCGATCGCGTTCGTCGTGACCTCCGGATCGGCGCCGCGCGCGACCAGCAGGCGGATCGCGCTGGCGCGATTCTCGGCCGCGGCGAACATGAGCGGCGTCTGCCCCCACTCGGACTCCTTCGCGTTCACGTCGGCGTCACCTTCCAGCAGCAGCGTGATGACGTCGGTGTTTCCGGACGAGGCGGCCAGATGCAGCGCCGTCACGCCGCTGGGTGTCGTCTTTGCTTTGACGTCGGCGCCCGCCTTGAGGAGCGCTGCGACGGCCGGCGCGCTGCCGGCAGTGCTCGCCAGATGCAGCGGCGTGTAGTGCCCGATGCGCGTCACCGCGTCGATGTTGGCGCCGGCGTGCGCGAGCATTTCGATCATCGTGGCGTCGCCGCGCTCGGCGGCCCAGTGCAGCGCCGTCATGCCGTCGCCCTGGCCCGCGCTCGCGTCGGCGCCCTGCTTCAGCAGCGCGCGCACTGCGTCGCGATCGCCCTTCATCGCCGCGTCCGCGACCGCCGGGGACGACGGCGCCGCGTGCAGCCACGCACTGAGGCAGAGCGCCGCGAGCGCGGCCACCGTCAGAGTCTTGCGAACCATACGCTGCTCCAGGAAGGCGCCAGGCGCCGAGCCACACACATCACCGACGACCAGGAAGAGCCAGCCTCGCTCACGCATGCGCGGCCACCGTCGTCGTCGTCGGCGCGGTCAGCGAGAATTCGCCGGTGCTGTCGCCGAACGTCTTCACCTCGTCGAGTCCGAGGTTGTGCAGCAGCGTCAGCATCACGTTCGCCATCGGCGTGCCGTCCTCGGCCTTCAGGTGCATGCCGCCGGCCAGGTGACCGTTGGCGTGGCCGAGCAGGACGAGCGGACAGCGGCGATGGTTGTGGATGTTGGAATCGGCCATCGGCGAGCCCCAGATGACGAGCGACTTGTCGAGCAGGGTCTGATCGCCGTCCACCGTCGCGTGCTTCATCTTGTCGAGGAGGTAGGCGAGCTGGCCCACGCGGTACTTGCAGATCTTGTTGTATTCCATGATCCGCTCCTCGCGATTGCCGTGGTGCGAGGCGGGATGGAACGGCTGGCTCGATCCGCTTTCCGGGAACACGCGGTTCTGCGCGTCGCGGCCCGTCTTGAACGAAATGACGCGCGTCATTTCGGTCTGCAGCGCGATCACCTGCAGGTCGAACAGCAGCTTCATGTGCTCGGAGAACGAGTCGGGCACGCCGGCGGGCGCGTTCGGCAGGTCGCGCGTCTCGCCGCTGCGGTTGTGCGCCTCGACGGCCTGGATCCGGCGTTCCACTTCCCGCACGTTGTCCATATAGCGATCGAGCCGCGCGCGATCGCCGGCGCCGAGCTGCCGGCGGACGCGCTCGACTTCGCCGCCGACCCAGTCGAGGATCGAGCGCCGGGTCATCAGGCGCGCTGCGCGATCCTCGGGCGTACTGCCCGCGCCGAACAGCATGTCGAAGGCGATCCGCGGATCGCGGATCATCGGCAGCGGTTCGTTCGGCGACGCCCAGCTGATCGAATCGGTATACGCGCAGGAGTAGTTGTACGTGCACCCGCCCGCTTGATCGAGGTTCTCGACGCAGAACTGCATCGACGGCAGCGGCGTGTCCTGCCCGAACTTCTTCGCATACATCTGATCGAGCGACGTCCCGGCCCAGATATCGGAGCCCTGCGTCTGCTTCGGGTGCGACTGCGTCAGGAACACGGCGCTCGACCGGAAGTGATCGCCGCCGATTTCCGGCAGCAGGAACGCCTCGGCGTTGCGCACGTCGGTGTTGCTGACGATCGTCATGTGGCTGCGGAACCCGTCGATCGTCGTCAGCGGATTGTCGGGAACCAGCGTGAAGTCGCGGCCGACGGTCTCCGGCGCGAACAGATGCTTCGTCGCGCCCCAGGTGTTGCAGCCCGGGAGGCCGTGCACTTCCTCGATGCACACGAGCGGCGTCTTGCCGGTCTGCGACGCGGCGGCCGCGCTCGCGCGCGCGCCGCGGGCCGGCAGCATCGATTCCAGGAACGGTAACGCCACGGTCGCACCCACGCCGCGAAGGAAGGTTCGGCGGGGCAGGTGTTTTCCGGTGATGAAATGCACGTGTCGTCTCCTTGTCAGTCCTTATCGTTGGGGGCGACCGCCTTCGTGTCCGTGGCTGCCGCGGGCTCGGCCCGCTTCATCTGAAACGCGTCGCTCTTGATCACGCCGAGGATGTAGGCCGACATCTTGTTATTGTCCGCCTCCGCTGCCTTCACGATTGCCCGGATGGCCGGCTGGTCGAAGTACTCGACGCGGCGGCCCAGCGCGTACGCGAGCAGGTTCTCGGTGAACGTCCGCAGCAGCGGCGTCGGCCGCTTCATGAGCGCCGCCAGCAGCTCGGAGGGAGAGGTCACCGGCGTGCCGTCGTAGAAATCGCCGCGCGTGTCGAGCGGCTGACCGTTCTCGCGCACGCGCCACTTCGCCGTGACGTCGAAGTTGTCGAGCGCGAGCCCGATCGGATCCATCATCTTGTGGCACGCGCTGCACGTCGGGTTCTTGCGGTGCAGCTCCATGCGCTCGCGCGTCGTCAGCATCCGTCCGTCCTTCGCCTCGCCCGTGTCGTCGAGCGTCGGGACGTTGGGCGGCGGCGCCGGCGGCGGCGTCCCCATCAGCACTTCCATCACCCACTTGCCGCGCAGCACGGGCGACGTGCGGTTCGCGAGCGAGGTCTGCACCAGGATGCTGCCCTGTCCCAACAGGCCGCGCCGGGTGGCGGCGGGATACTGCACACGCCGGAACTGCGGTCCCGAGACACCGGGGAATCCGTAGTGCCGCGCGAGCCGCTCGTTCACGAAGGTGTAGTCGGCCCGGAAGAGATCGAGCGCGCTGCGATCCTCGTGCACGAGGCTGTTGAAGAACAGGCGCGTCTCCTGACGCATGTCTTCAGCGAGGTTGTCGTCGAAGTTCGGATAGAAATTCGGATCCGGGTGGACCTTGTCCACGTCCTGCAGCCGCAGCCACTGCGCGGCGAAGCGTGTTCCGAGCGCGGCGGCGCGCGGATCTGCGAGCATCCGGCGCGCCTGCTTCTCGATCGCGCCTTCCACCGACAGCTTGCCCGAGGTGGCGACCTTCAATAGCTCGCTGTCAGGCGGCTCGCCCCACAGGAAGAATGACAGGCGCGACGCGAGATCGAGATCGGCCACGCGATAGGTACCGCCCGCTTTCGCGAACTCCGGCTCTTTCTCGAGACGGAAGATGAAGTACGGGCTCGCGAGAATCGCCTCGAGCGCGGAGCGAATCCCTTCTTCAAACCCACCTGCCCCACCCGACCTACCTGCCCCACCCGGCCCACTCGCCTTGCTCCCCTCTTCGTAGAACGGCATCAAGCGATCGACTTCGCCCGCGGTCGGCGGACGCCGGTACGCCTCGGCGCCGAGTCGCGACACGATCTGCCGCGCGCACGGCCGCTCTTCGCTCGACACCGTCGGACGGCAGCTGAAGATCTTCTGCCGGTTCGCCGTCTCGGAGATGCCGGTGATGCGGTACGGCCCCTTGACGACGAAATCCTTCACGTGCGGCAGCGTCGTAATCCCCGGGCCGCCCGATCCGCCGCCGGCGAACGACCAGTCGTGCGGCCGGATCAGATCCTCGTACGGCCCTTCGGTCCGCCGCACGAACGCCGCCGCCACGCGATGCTGCCCGGCGCGGATGAGCACCGTCCCGGTCTGCATCGGCACCGCGCCGCGGCCGTCCGCGCCGCCGGCGGGTCCGGTCTCGTACTTGATGAGTGCGGCGCGCTCGCCGTCGATGGAGATGTCGATGTCTTCGAATCGCGCGTTCGAGCCCGAGACGAGGTCCACTTCGAACACATACTCGGCGTCCGCCGGGAAGACGTGGCTGACGACCATGCCGCCGCGCGTGCCGTACGGCGCGCCGTCCACATGATCCCACGGATGCTGCGACACATAGCCCGGCGCGCTGTAGGTGTGATCGACCGTCGGCGCGTGGCGATCGCCGAGCGCCATCCGGCTGACGGCGCTCGCCGCATTGAGGTACGCCTCGAGCAGCATCGGCGACAGCGCCTGCGTGTCGGCGATGTTGTCGAAGTTCGCGCTCTTCTGATCGAGCGGCAGCCAGCTGCCGGCGTCCACGTCGAGGCCGAGCAGATCGTGGACCGCGCGCGTGTACTCGGGTCGGTTCAGGCGCTGGAAGGTGCGCGCGCCGGGATTCGGTTTCGCGGCGGCGGCTGTATCGATCGTCGTCTCGAGCGCGGTGACGAGCGCGGCGTGGGCCGCGGCATCCGGCCGCGGCGATCCCGGCGGCGGCATCAGACCCGCCTGCAGTTTCCGGATCATCTTTTCGGCGGTGTCGGCATTCTGCGCGGCACGTGCGACGTCGAAGCTCGCGAGCGACAAGCCGCCGGACTTCGTCCGTTCGCCGTGGCACGTCGCGCAGTAGCGACGCACGACGGCGTTGTGATCTGGTGCGGCTGCGGGGGCCGCGGTGGGCTGAGCTTTGGGTGGCGCAGCCTGCGCGGCGAGATGTGTCGACGAGCTTGCGCCGGCCAGGCCCAGGCACAGGATGAGCGCGGCCGCGCACGCCGAAGTCCCTTTGTTCATCCGGTCTTAGCGGCGAATTCTACCACCCTATTGGATCGAATTGGACCGCTTCCACCGGGCCAGAAGGGCCTCCCGATCCAGCCGGGCGCCGTCGAGGTACACGGCTGAGATCTCCCGTGTATTCCGAATGTTTTCCAGGGGATTGGCGGTGAGGACGATGAAGTCGGCACGCTTGCCGGCAGCGAGCGTGCCCATGTCTTTCAGACCCAGCAGTTCCGCCGGTCGTGAGGTGGCGGCGATGATGGCCTGCGTGGGCGTGATGCCGGACGTCACCCAGCGTGACAATTCGTGATGATCGGCCCAGCCGAACGCGTGCCGCGGCGTGATGCCCGTATCGGTGCCGAGCACGAGACGCGCGCCGGCCGCGACGTACTGCGGAAGATTGGCGGCGAGGATCGCCTCGCGATTCGCCGCGTTCGGCGAGACAGCTCCGCAGCTCGTCGACGCGCGAATCTCGGCGAGTGTCTTCGCGGGGTACGTCTGATCGACGAACGGATCGTTGTCGCACACCTCGCTGCGATCGCCGAGCCCGATGACCGTCGTCCAGTACGGCGTCCTCTCGCGCAGCAGCGCGAGGAGTTCATCGTCCAGCTTCTCGTTCTGCACCGTGTGCACGAGGACGTCGGCGCCGGCGCGTACGACGGCTTTCTGATCCGCCATCGCGATCGCGTGCGCGTGCACGAGCATCTGGTGCGCGTGCGCCTCGGCGATGATCGCGGTGTAGACCTCGGGCGTCATTTTCGGATAGGTGCCACGCCGATCGTCGACCCAGATCTTGACGCTCTTGAGCTGTCGCGCGGCCATGGTTCTGACCGCGGCGCGCGCCTCGTCCGGCGTGGAGACTTCGTACACCACCTTGAGCACGCTCGTGCCTTTCAGCAGGATGGCGTCCGGGCCGCCGTTGGGCGGCGCCATACCGGGCATGAACATGAAGCGCGACGCGGGCGCGAATTTCCCCGCCTCCTGGTCGCGCTGAAACTGGATCGACGCCTCGGTGGGACTGCTGCCGACCGACTGCGTCACGGCGACGCCGTAGAACGCCTCGCGCTGCAGATGATCGAGCACGTTCTGGGGCGTGTAGTTCTCCGCGCCCCAACTCGTGTAGCCCTCGTAGCCGATGTGGACGTGCACGTTGATCATCGCGGGCATGACCGTCTTGCCGGCGAGATCGACACGCGTCGCGCCGGCGGGCGCGGTGACCGCGCCGCTACGACCGATCGCCGTGATGCGGCCGTTCACGACGACGAAGGCGCCGTTCTCAAGCGGCGCGGAACTGTCGCCGATGATCAGTCTCGCGCCGCTATAAAGGACGGCCCCGGCAGCGCCGCGCGATTGTGCATACGCGACAGCCGCCATCGAGGCAATGGTCAAGCTCAGACCGCACGTCAGCCAGCTCATACGACGCATGCCGCACCTCCGTGCGGGATTTTATCGCCGATCTTCGACGGCGTGTGGCCTGATTGGGTGAGTGAGTCCAACCTTTGTGTCCTTAATGCCGGCTCAGCGCTGGCGTTGCGACCTGGCCGCGCCCGAAGTAGATTGCCGCGTGATGCTGACCCGGCTCGCTGGACTCCTCGCGATGGCGCTTCTGGTGGCGCCGACTGATACCGGGCAATTCCGGCCGAACCGCGTGCCGGACGCCCCGTACGTGCCAACGCCCGACAACGTCGTCGACGCGATGCTGGAGATCGCGCACGTGACGTCAGCCGACATCGTCTACGACCTGGCTCCGGCGACGGCCGCATTCCCATCACCGCGGCGAAAAAGTACGGCGCGTTCGGCGTCGGCATCGAGATGGACTCGCTGCTGATTCGCCGATCGAACGACAACCTGAAGCAGGCCGGTGTCGGCCAACGCGTGCGCTTCGTCTACGGGGATTTGTTCGACGCCGATCTGAGCGAGGCGACCGTCGTGACGATGTTTCTGCTGCCGCGGCTGACCGAGCGGCTGATTCCGAAGTTCAGGCGCGAGCTGCGTCCGGGGACCCGCATCGTCTCCCACAAGTTCGACATGGGCGAGACGTGGCCCCCGGAGCAGTCGCAGGACGTCGACGGCCTGATGATCTATCTCTGGACCGTCAAGTAGCGCAGCCCTTCAGGGCTGCCCCGACCGGCCTGCGCTACATCGTGCCGCGCGCGGCCTTCAGCTTCCTGATCTCGTTCACGGCGTTGTTGACCGTGATGTCGATCAGATCCTTGCCGATCTCCCTGGTCGACGGACGCGGATCGCCGGTCACGCCGTTGTTCACGCGCGGCGGCGCGTTCGGATCCTGACCGCGACCGCGTCCACCACCGCCTCGTCCGGCGGCCGCCGGCGGCGGATTGCCCGCGGCAATCGCGGCTTCACGCGCGCGTCGCGCGTCCCGCGCGGCCTTCCACTGCTCCGGCGTCTGGCCCGTCGGATCGAACGGCACGGTCTTGTAGGTCGGGCGGACGTAGATGCCCGGCGCCGGCTCGTAGTACAGCATCTCCGAGGTTTCCATCATCGCGCCGTGGCCGGCGATCGGCAGCTTGCGCTCGTACAGGTACAGGTCCACGTCGTCGTGCGTTTTGTTGTAGAAGTCGCTGACGTAGTAAACGCGCGTCCCCTTCGCCGACCACTTCTTGTCCATCTCGCCGGCGGCCTCTTTCATCTCGGCCTGCCCGCCGCCGTGATCGCCCATCACGTAAATATCCTTGAAGCCGCTGCGCGCGAGGCTGTCGATCTCGGCCAGTTGCACCTGCTTGAAGACGTCGGCCGGCATCTGCATCGCGCCCGGCTGATCGGCCATCTCGCGGCTGGCGTTGAGGCCGGTCGCGTTCACCGCGATCGGGAGGATCGGCGCGACGAACGTCTTGCCCAGCTTCTGCGCGATCTGAACCGCGTGACGGCGCGCCATGATCGTGTGGCCGCCGAGCACGTCCTGCGGCCCGCGTTCCTCGGTGCCGCCGGTCACGAGCAGGATCGAGGTCCAGCCGTCGTGCATCTTGTCGGTGACCTCGGTGTGCGTGTGGAGCTCGAGCTCGACGAGATCTCTGACGTTCAAGGTGGTTTGCGTCTGCGCGGAGACCATCATCCCCGCCAGCATCGCCATCGGCAGCACGCCCGCCATAGCCATCGCTTTCTTCATACGCCCTCCCGGGAGTCAACCCGTCCTGAGTTGACTGGACTTGACTTGTCCGTGTGACCGGCTACTGTAGCCGCGGGAGTTCCGATTCTGCAAATTGTCGTGTACGGCGCGGGCGCCATCGGCAGCGTGTACGGCGCCAAACTTTCGACGGCGTTCGACGTCACGCTCGTCGCGCGCGAGGCGCACGCCCGCGCGATCACCGAGTCAGGCCTGCGCGTCACCGGCGCGGAGGACGTCACCTATCGCGTCCGCGCCGTCCCGGCCCTGACGGCGCTCGCGCCCGACACGCTCGTCATCCTGACGACGAAGGTCAGCGGCAACGCCCAGGCCGCGCGCGTGCTGGCGCCGCTGGTGCGGCCGGACACGATCATCCTCTGCGTGCAGAACGGCCTCTACAGCGAGGACATCGTCAAAGCGGCAGTCGGAGGGCGCTGCCGCGTGCTGCGGGCCATCACGCACTTCGGTGCGATCTTCAGGACGCCCGGCGTCGTCGAGCTCAAGGTCCGCAGCTCCACGTCGATCGAGAACAGCCCTGTCAGCGCCGCCATCGCGGACGCCTTCACGCGCTGCGGGCTGGACGGCCGCGTCACCGATCGCATCAAGGACGAGATGTGGCGGAAGCTCGTCGTCAACTGCGTGATCAACCCCATCAACGCGATCACGCGGACCGAGGTCGGCGCCATCGCGGACGAGCGGCTGAATCCGCTCAAGCGCTTGATTGTGGATGAGTGCACGCGTGTCGCGAGGCGCGACGGCGTCGAGATCGAGGGCGATCTGGTCGCCGCCATCAACGACGGCTATCGCGCGTCGAGAAACCTCTCGTCGATGCAGCAGGATCTGCTGAAGGGCCGGCGGACCGAGATCGAGTTTCTGAACGGCGCGGTCGTCCGCCTCGGCGCGACGTACGGCATCGACTGCCCCGTCAACCAGGCGCTGGCCGGAATCATCACTGCGATGGAAAACGTGAAAGTGAAAACAGAAAACTGAAAAGTAAGAGTCTTCAGTTTTCAGTTTTCAGTTTTCTCTTTTCAGTTTCACTGCATCCTCGCGATCGCGCGCTCGGCCGCCGCCACGACGGTCGGGTTCTTGTCCTTCAGCATCGGCTGGACGAGCGGCAGCCCCCGCGGATCGCGCGTCATCCCCAGAATGTCCGCGATGTCGGCGCGCAGCCGCGGATCCGGATCGATCGCATACGTGAAGAACTTCGCCGGGCGCAGCGTCGCGATCTCGGTGAGGTACGCGACCGCGAGGTCGTGCCGCGACCACTTCAGCAGCCCCTCCGCCACCGCGTCAATCGACTGGCCTTCGAGCATCACCCACGCGAAGTCCAGCGACATGATGACCGCGTCGGACCTCTCGAAGCCCAGCAACTCGGTAATCTCGAGCAGCAGCCGGCGATCGCCGCCGACGCGCGCGAGGCCGGCGACGGCGGCACTTCGCAGCGCAGCCTCCGGACTGGTCAGCTGACTCCTGAAGAGCGGCACGCTGGATGGATGCGCGATGCGCGCCAGCGCGTCGAGTGCGGCCTCGGCCACGTCGCCCTTCGCACGCGCGTTGAACACGTCGGTGAGCGGCTGCAACGCGCGCTCGTAGCGCATCCCCCCCAGGCCGCGCGCCGCGACGATCTTGACCGTGTCGTCGGTGTCGCCGAGCGCCGTCATCATCGCCGGCCCCACAGATTCTTCCAGCGCTTCGCCCGGCCATCGCGAGTACAAGCGCCCGATGACGGCCGCGGCGGCGATACGCATCTCCGTCTGCGACGACCCGGCAAGGTCGGCGAGGAACGGGCCGTTCGCCGCCTGCAGTTGCTGCCGCGCGACGCCTTTCACTTCCGACGCCAGCGCGCCAAAGGCGTACAGCGCCTCGACAGCCACGCGGGGATTGTCGTCGTGCGACGCCGCGCGCAGCGCGGCGAGCACTTCGGCCGGCGCGGTCCGGCCCAAGTTCGCCATCGGGCCGGCCCAGAAGGCATCCGACGCCACGTCGTGACGGACTTCGATCACGAAGCCCAGGCGACGCTTCGGCGAAGCGTTCTTGTTCAGAAAGATCGCGATCTCGCCCGCGATCCCTTCGAGCTGGACCTCGTCGACCGGATCCGCAATGAGCGATGTCAGCGGCAGCGCCGCGCCGAAACACGCCGCCTGCCGGAGCACGCGGCCCGCCTTGAGGCGGATCGCCGGGTTCGGGCTCACGAGATCCTGCGCGACCTCCGCCACGGGGCAGGGCGTCGCCGCCGACGCCGACAATGCTCCCGGGGCGCAAAACAGCAGGCCGCACAAGACGCTGATGCGCGTGGTCTTGACAGTCTTCACAGGCACAAGGCCTCCTCTTAGCCGTTTCTCTTATCGGACGAACTGCCTGTGTTCTGGAGGGCGCGGTCTGGAGGGCCGGAGTTCGGACTTCTCAGTTCTACTTCCCGCCGGTCGCGGCGGGCTTCACGTTCACCGCGACGTAAGCGTTCGACCAGCAGCATTGGAACCCGCCGCCGCCATTGCCCGTGCTGTCGTTCCCCTGCACGCGCAGAATGTAGTCCCCCGGCGCGCTGAACGTCGCCGTCGTCGTCGCTTTGCCGTCATTGGGGATGTCCACGCGCGGCGCGACGGGGTCGAACTTGACGGCGCCCGGGCCGCGAAACAGGTGCCACGACACGGCGAGCGGCGGCGCCGGGGTAAATCCACCAGCCGCGGTCGCACCAGGAGCACCAGGAGCCCCGGGCGCGCCCGCGCGCCCCCGCCCACGGCCGCGGCCCTCGGGGATATTGATCTTCGGTCCCTCGTCGGTCGCCCACGTGGTCAGCGTGAGCGGTTCGTTGACCGTCGCGCTGTAGGTCGCCGCGGTCACGGCCGGCGGTCCCGTGAACCACTGGCCGTTCGGATCGAACCTGATCTTGGGCGGCGTGTTCTTGTTCGCCGCGTCTTCGAACGGCTCGACGACGTAGTCGGCCTGCGTGTGCAGCGTGATGGCGTTGGTCAGGCCGTTGGCGACGATGGTCCACGTCAGCTTCTTCGTGCCGAAGTCCTTCGGCACTTTGATCGTGAACACGCCCCACTGGCGGCCCGTTTCGAAATGCGTCGGCTGTCCCTGGGCGGGTCCGCCGGGTTCGATGCGGTTGTTCGGGCCGGCCGGAATGTCGAGCTCCTGTTTCGTATTGCGATTGAAGTACCCGACGAGGACGCGGACGCTGCCGTCCTTGTCGAAGTACCACCCTTCGAACGCGCCCGTGACGCTCGACCCGCGTTCGCGAATCGTGTTCGACAGCGGGAACGCGCTCGGGGTCTGCCCGACGCCCTGCTGGCCGGCGCGCAGGAGCGCGCCTCCGGCGACAACCGCGACCATCGTTCCAACCATCCCTGCGACGGCCGCTCGACTTCCACGCATCCGTGACCCCCTGGTGCAAAAAAAGAGGCGCCGTCCAAGAAATCTGGAACGGCGCCTCAGTGTCCGATGAATCCCGCTCTTACTGCTGAGGCTGCTGGCCGCCGGCGGCCGTCGCCGTCGCCGTCGCGCGCTTCGCGGTCTCTGCTTTGAACTCGTCGTCGCTGAAGTAGGTGATGTTCAGCCACGCATGGCCCATCTCGTCCACGGTGCGGTCGCCGTAGCCCACCCACTGATCCGGATCCGGGTTCGCCTTGTTGTTCTTCGTGTTGTCGTACCACGCGATCAGGTGGAGGATCGTGCCCTTGGCGAGCAGCGGCGCAACGTCGTCCGCGTAGATGTACATGTTGTGCCAGTTGAAATTGAAGTCGCTGACCTGGCTCAACAGCTCGCGGCGGCCGTCCGGGAAGATCGCTTCCATCGACATGCCCTTGCCGCGCAGGTGCATGTGCGCCTGGAAGTTCTCGATACGCGCGTTCTGCCGCAGCGTGATGAAGCTCTCCGTCGTCGTGATCTGGTTCGGCTGGATGTCGAGCGCGCGGGCGCCCGGCGAGTTGCCGGAGAACGAGTTGAAGAGCGCCAGCACCTCGCGGTGCTTCGGTTCCTGTCCCCGCGGATAGAACCACACGCCGAGTTCGGTGTGACCCGAGATTTCCTCACCGACCGCGTGGTAGTGCATCTCCCACACGATCTTCGAGCCGGGCAGCATCAGGCGGCCCGAGTCCGGACGCATCTCGTCGGCGTTCTTGCCGACGGCCCATTCCATGAAAAGGCCGTCGCCGGCGACGTTCGGGTCGTTGGTGAAGAGCGCCGGATCCATGTCCTCCGGCTGCTGCAGGCGCGCCAGCGCGTGATGCGTGATCTTGCGGGCGCCCTTGCCCACGGGACGGATCTCGATCGCGCGCACCCAGCGCGGCTCGGTCAGGCCGGTCGCGACGCTCGGCCGCCACCAGGCGTCCTGCGCGACGGCGGGCATCGTGTACTCGGGCGACTTGACGATGAGGTCGGGCGGGCCGAGTTTCACGGCTTCCTGCCACACGGTCTCATCCGCCCAGACCTTCGGCGCCGGCATGTCCTTGGGATCGCCCTTGGGCGCGCCCGCGTTCACCCAGCGGACGATCGTGTCGATCTGGTCGTCGCTCAGCGAGCGGTCGTTCTTGAACTTCTGGATGCCGACGGTCTTGTCGATGTGCCAGGGCGGCATCTGCCGTCCGCCGACGCGGGCCGCGATCGCCTTCGCCCACGGACGCGCGTCCTCGTAGGTCTGCAGCGACATCGGCGCCATGTTGTCGGGACGATGGCAGGCCTCGCACTTGGCCTGGAAGATCGGCGCAATGTCCTTGGCGAACGTCGGCGTCTTTGCCGCGTCTGCGGCGCGCGCCGAGCCCGGGACGATCAGAACCGCGCCTACGGCCAGTGCGCTTAACGACTTAACCATTGCCACTCCTTTTGACGACCGGCAGCTATATAAATGGATACGCGATCCGAGCCGAGATCGCGGGAGTTTAACAGAGAACTACCGGGTCTACAAAGTCCGTTACCGCTTTTCCGGCGATCTTCCGACGTGACAAGCCGAAACAACGGACCTGGTCAGCCTCGAGCGTCGAGCGCCGCCTTGACGCGATCCGGTGTGAACGGCACCTGACGCACGCGGGCGCCGGTCGCATCGAAGATGGCGTTGCCCAGTGCCGCGGCGGCAACGGTGATCGCGGTCTCGCCCGACCCGGTCGCCTCGGCGTCGGTCCGGTTGATCAGGACGCTCTCGACCGTCGGCACGGCGAAGCCCAGCGGCAGGCTGCGGTACGTCCGCCAGTCCACCGACGTGACCTTCTGCTCGTCCCACGTCACCTCTTCGCCGAGCGCGCGGCTCATGCCCTGCAGCGCTCCGCCCTCGATCTGATTCTTCATCCCGTCCGGATTGGAAATCGGCCCGCAGTCCTGCGCGACGATGATGCGCGTGAGCGTGACCGCGCCCGTCGCCTGATCGACGTCGACGTCGGCGACCATCGCCGAGTATCCGTTGTCGCCTTCGTACGCCACGCACGCGATCCCGCGCCCGCGTGCGACGCCGGTCTTCCTGAGATCCGGGCGCGGCGAGGGCCGTGCGTCCCACTGCGCCGCGGCCGCCGCCCGTTTCACGACCTCGCTCAGCCGCGCGTCGCTCAGGTGCCGCACGCGGTACGCGACCGGATCGGCGCGCACGTGCGCCGCGACTTCGTCCAGAAAGCATTCGTGCGCGAACGTGTTCTGCAGCCGCGACGGCGACCGCAGCGGTCCGGTGAAGAACGGCGAGGCGATCGTGTGCGAGAGGACGCGCTCGCTCTTCACCGTGCCGGCGCCGCGGCACGCGCCGCCGACGCAGCCTGTGACGTACGAAGGCGCGGCGTTGCTGTTGTTGTTGAACGTCCCGCCCGGCTCCGGCGCGGGCGTCCGCGGCGAGAACGGCTGCGGCTCGTAGCCGAGCAGCAGTCCCGTGATGACGTTGCCCGGCCGGTCGTACCCGGGCCGGCCGCCGCGCGTCGGCGACCACGCCTCGTAATCCCACGCGAGGATCGCGCCGGACGAGTCGACACCGATGCGCTGATCGATGACGAACGCCAGGCCGTAGTTCTCCCACGCCATCTCGTCCTTGCGCGACAACTGCACGCGGACCGGCGTCCCCACGGCCTGCGACAGCACAGCGGCGTCGAACGACACCGTGTCCGCGCCGTTGATGCCGTAGCATCCCGAGCCGCGCGTGAAAATGACGCGAACCTTGTCCGGCGCGAGACCGAGGATCATCGCGGCGCCGCTCCGGACCGGGTAGGCGGACTGCGTCGGCGACCAGATCGTCGCGCGATCGCCCCGCACGTCCGCGACAGCGCACGAACTGCTCATCGATCCGTGCATCTGATACGGATACAGGTACGTCGCGTTCACGACCGACGCGGCACGGGCGAGTTGCTGATCGACGTCTTTCGAGTTGACGAGCAGCGCGTCGCGCGACGGCTGCCGACGCATGTAGCCGTGAAAATCGCCGTGCGCCGGCAGGCCCACACCCGGCGTCCACGTCGCTTTCAGCTGCTGCACCGCCTGAACCGCCTGCCATGTCTTCTCGCACACGACGCCGACGAAATTCCTCGTCACGACGACTCTGACGAACCCCGGCAGGCCGCGGACCGAGCTCTCGTCCACGCCGATGAGGGTCGCGCCGACCGCCGGCGGCCGGACGACGCGGCCGTGCAGCATCCCCGGGACGCGGACGTTGTGCACGAACTCGAACTGTCCGGTTGCCATCGCGGGCAAGTCGACGCGCGCGATCGGTTTTCCGAGCACGCTCCACTCGCCCGCCGGCTTCCGTTTCGCCGTCGCGCTCAGCGTGAGATTGAACGTCTTTCCGCCGATCAGATCGCCGTAGCTGACGCGCCTGGAGCCATCGCCCCGGACGCTGATCACGCCGTCTGACAACGCGAGCCGATCGACCGGAACCGCGAGACGCTCGGCCGCCAGACGCAGCAGCGCCTCGCGCGCCGTCGCGCCCGCCTGCGCCAGATTGCGCTCGTTGAAGTTGGTCGGCGTCGACTGGCTGCCGGACGTCGTGCCCTGATCGGGCGTCATCGAGGTGTCGCATTGAATCAGCGTCACGCGCGACAGCGGCACCGACAGTTCCTCGGCGATGAGCTGCATCTGCACCGTGAACATCCCCTGCCCGAGCTCGCACTTGCCGGTGTAGGCGGTCACGGCGCCGTCGGCAGCGATGGCGATCCACGAATCGAGCTGCGCGCCGACCCGGGCGTTCTGCGTGCCGAACTGGCCCTGTGACAATGGTTCGGCGCCGATCGACTCCGCCAGGCGAGCCGTACTGAAGGTGACAACGAGCGCGCCGGCGCCTTTCAGCAATTGGCGGCGCGAGAAACCTGCGCGGGTCAAGGCGGCGCGGGCGTCTTTGGTCATCGCGCTCATACGCGCCCCCTTTCGGCGCTGCCGCTCGCCGGTTCGACGCTCGCCTGCTTCTGCGGCGCGCGAAGGCCGGCGTACCGCTTGATCGCGCGGAGCATGCGCGTGTGCGCGAAGCACCGGCACAGCGTCGTCGCGAGCGCCTGCGTGAGCTGCGCGTCGCTCGGCGTCGGGTTCTGGTCCAGGAAGGCCTTCGCGGTCAGGATGACGCCGTTCAGGCAGAAGCCGCACTGCGCCGCCTGCTCGTCGATGAACGCCTGCTGAATCGGATGCGGCCGCTCAATCGTGCCCAGTCCCTCGAGCGTCGTCACCTCGGCGCCGCCGATCGTGCCGACCGGCGTCACGCACGATCGGACCGCGCGGCCGCGCACGATCACGGTGCACGCGCCGCACTGGCCCAGGCCGCAGCCGAATTTCGGTCCGTTCAGCGCCAGATCGTCGCCGAGCACGTACAACAGCGGCGTCGCTGGTTCGACGTCAACGGTGTGCGCGCGGCCGTTGACGTTGAGCGTCAAGGTGCTCACGGGGACCTCCCGAGCAAATTCAGATTTCAGAGTTCAGATTTCAGATTGACTTCAGCCATCAGCCATCAGCCATCAGCCATCAGCCATCAACCATCAAGTGTGACAGCGGCGACTCGTAGATCCGCTGTCTCGGCTGTGCGCCGCGTCAGCGCGACTACGGCGACCAGTCCGAGGGCCGCGGCGAGCGACAGCCACACGCCCGGGACCGCTCTGTTGCCGGTGACTTCTATCAAGTACGTGCAAATCGCCGGCGTGAAGCCGCCGAAGATCGCGGTCGCCAGACTGTACGCCATCGAGAATCCCGAGGTGCGCACGTCGCGCGGCATGATCTCGGTGAGATACACGACCATCGCGCCGTTGTAGCTGCCGTACAGGCAGGACAGCCAGAGCTCCACCGCCAGGAGCCGCCAGAAGGACGGCGCGGCGACCAGCCATTGCAGCGCCGGATACGCCGTGACGAGCGTGAGAATCGTGCACATGACCAGGAGCGGACGCCGTCCCACTCGATCGGACACGGCGCCCATCACGGGCAGCCAGACGAAGTTCGAGACGCCGACGCACAGGATCACGACCTGCACGCGGCTGTTTGCCAGGTGCAGCACCGTTCCGCCGAAGGTCGGCGTGTACGCCGTGATCATGTAGAAGCTCACCGTGGTCATCGTCGTGAGCAGCATGCCGAGTCCGACGAGCGGCCAGTTGGCGGCGAGCGTGCGGACGATCTCGGCGCTCGACGGATGCCGCGTCCGCGATCGGAATTCTTCCGTCTCGCCGAGCGTGCGCCGAAGGACGAACAGCACCGGCACGATCGCGCAGCCGATGAGCATCGGCACGCGCCAGCCCCACTGCATGATCTGATCCGGCGTGAGCGTGAATGCGAGCGCGATGCCGATAACGGCCGCCAGCACGACGGCGACCTGCTGGCTCGCCGATTGCCAGCTCACGAAAAAGCCTTTCCGGCCCGGCGTCGCGATTTCGGCGAGATAGACGGACACGCCGCCCAGTTCCACACCCGCGGAGAAGCCCTGCAGCAGACGTCCGAGCAGGATCAGGACCGGCGCGATCCAGCCGATCGTGCGGTACCCCGGCATGATTGCGATCGACACGGTGCCGACGGCCATCAACCCGAGCGTGAGAAGCAGGCCTTTGCGCCGCCCGTTGTGATCGATGTAGGCGCCGAGCACGACGGCGCCGAGCGGCCGCATCAGGTAGCCGGCGCCGAACGTCATCAGCGCTTTCATGAGCGACGCGAACTCGCTGCCGCTCGGGAAGAACGTCTGGCCGATGGCCGCGGCGTAGTAGCCGAAGACCATGAAGTCGTACATCTCCAGGAAATTGCCGCTGGCGACCCGTACGACCGGCCATGCCTTCGATTCAGGGGATGACAGATTTGAAAGTCGCGTGTCACGCATTGTTCCATCCACGAGCGCCGGTGGCGGACTCGGCGCCGGTCATTCCTTACATGTTTCTGCCGTCTTCCAGGCCGCAAGCACTATAGCGGCAACGGGTTAGCTCGAACCAAGTCGTTGCCCCGGTGACTCTTCGCCTCACGTCGATCGACGTGGTCCGATGTTTGCGCAACACACCGTAGAGGTACAGTCATGCGCCACGCTCAACGAACGTTGCTGGTCTTCGCGATTGCGATACTGACGGCGTGCGGCGGTTCGCCGAGCGCGCCGTCATCGTCGCCGACTCTGACCGTGTTGCTCAAGGACTCTCCGTACAGCGACGCCAAGGCCCTGCTCGTCACTTTCTCCGACGTCAGCGCGCACGTGTCAGGCAGCCAGGTCTCCGGCAGCGGCGACTGGACGACGCTGCCGTTCACCGGCGGCGGGGCGGGCCGCACGTGCGACCTCAAGAAACTGACGACCGCGCAGGACATCCTGGGGACCGGCTCGCTCGCGGCCGGTCATTACACCCAGATTCGGCTCGTCGTCTCGAGCGCCGCGTTGTACTTCGACAACGCCTCATCGGGGGCGGCATGCGCGCCGGCGATGAGCGTGCCGGCCGGTCGCAGTTCGACGGTCACGATTCCCTCGGGCGAAGTGAAGCTCAATCGCGAGTTCGACGTGACGTCGACGGGCGCGACAACGATCCTCGTGGATTTCGACGGGGACCAATCCGTGAAGCAAACAGGCAACGGCGTCTACACGATGGCGCCGGTCATGACCGTGGTGAGCGTCCAGTAGCGGCGGCGGCGCGCATCTAGGCCGCATCTAGCCCCATCTAGCCCTGATACCCGTTCGCCGAGAGCTGGACGCGCGCGTTGTCGGGACCGGTGAAATAGATCTGGTCGCCGCCGCTCGTCCGGTTCGCGGGATTGCGATCGATGGTCGCTGCAACGCCGCGCTGCTTGAGCCGCTCGGCAATCTGCTCGGGATCGTAGTCGTCGACGCCGATGCAGATGTGATTCACCGTGCCGGGATTGGCGAGCTTGTAGAGTCCGAGGAAGCTCGTGCCCAGCCCCAGGTTGATGCCGCCGTTGCCCGGCCGGCTCACGACCTTCAGCCCCAGCAGCGACCCGTAGAACTCCGCGGCCTTCTCGACGTCGGTCACGGCCAGCGACGCGTGATTCAGCGATCGCCCTTGGGCCGCCGAAGCGGTCCGGGCTCCAACCGCGGAGGCGCCCCCAACAAGCGCCGCCAACGACGCCACGAGCTCCCGCCGCGTCAAGCGGCGCGCCTCGAACTGATCGACAAGGTGTTCAATCGCAGCGCGCACGGTGGCTCCTCCTCAGTTTTCTCTTTTCAGTTTTCAGTTCACTGCGAAGCAGTACAGCAATCCCGCCCCGCCGGTCGCGATGAGATTCGGCTGGCTGCAGCCGCGGCTCGGATGCGACGAGTTCCATGAGCTGTTGCCGCCGCCCTGCTTGTCGGAGTGTCCGAGTTGTGCGGAACCCCGGCTGTCGGCGTTGCTCGTGTAGCTGCTGCACGTGTGATCCGCGGTGTCGGTGTACGCGCGGCCGTCGGGTGTCGAGCCGGTCAGGATGTCGTGCTGGTTCGGCGTGTCGCCGACGCCGTTGACGATCGTGTTCTTCTCGGTCAGCGAGATCTGCTTGCCGAGCGCGTTGCCGACGCGCGCCTGCTCGATCGTGTCGCCGTGCAGCTCCGCGAGGTTCGCCGCAATCCGTCCGCCTCGCGCGTTGAACCAGGGCCCGTTGCCGATGCGGTCGCGCGCGTTGACCGCGCCGGCGCCCTGCGTGCTGAGATACGCGCGCCACGTCGCGCCACCTCGTCCGGCGGCTGCCGCGAGCGATTGACAGTACGCGTCGGCGCCGGCGATGCCGGCGTAGTTCGCGCCATCACCCTTGCCGACGCTCGTCACGAAGAACGACATCGGCTGCGGCGGCGGCGCCTGCCCGCGTCCCGCGGGAGCGGCCGGCTGCTGCGCCAGCGCGAGAAACGATCCGAACAGGAGCGCGACCAGAAATGTAGCGGCGATCATTCGCATGTTCTTCATCGGCATCTCTCCTCTTACCGTACTGCCCACCTGCCCTACTCGCCCCACCTGCCCTACCCTTCCCGCCCTTCCTGCCCTTCCTGCCCTTCCTGCCCTTCCTGCCCCTATTTTAGTACCCCAATTTGACTGTTCCCTGCTGCGTCCCCTTCACCGATTCCTGCGTCAGCCACTCGAGCGACGCGCGGAACAGCAGCAGGTGGTTCTTCTCCCACATCGCGTTGTGCGACGAGCACGCGAGATCGACGAACACCTTGTGCGGCGCCGCGAGATCCGCCAGCAGCGCCTGCACGCGATCCGGCGGCACTTGCTTGTCGTGCGCCCCGGCGACCATCAGCGTGGGAATCTGCGTCTTCCCCGCCGCCGCCACGTTCCATCCCCACGTCGTCGTGACGGGCGCGCGGCGCACGCCGGGGCCCCACGTCGCGCCGACCGGATCGGACGCGAGCATCGCGGACCAGACGGCATCGCTCGCGGCGGACTCGTACTGATCCGCGCAGCCCACCTGACGATCCCAGTTCGCGTTGAACTCGGCGCGCGACTGCGTGTTCATCGGCACGCCATCCGGCGGCAAAGGCGTCGGCGCACTGGACGACGCGGCGCGGTTGTACGCCGGCGCCAGCAGAATCAGCTTCTGCACCTTCTCCGGATGCTGCGCCGCGTAGCCGCCGGCACGCGGTCCGCCGAGCGACCACGCGATCAGGCTGACCTTGTCCACGTGCCGCAGCGCGCGCACGTAGTCGACCACGGCGTTGATATCGTCCCAATCCGACGCGATCGTCGTGAGCTGATGCGGATACGCCGGCGGGCACGGCGCCGGCAGCAGGCTCGGCACGAACGCCGGCTGACTGGCCTTCGCGAGGTTGCACGGATCGTTCATCGGCGCCGGACGCGTCGACCGCCCGTAGCCCGTCGTGTCCATCGCGAACACGTCGAAACCCGCGTGCGCGAGGTACGCCATCCAGCTGTAGTCCGCGTACGGCACGTCGAAGGAGACCTCGGCCGGCGTGCCGGCGCCGTGGACGAACAGCACGACGCGATCGCCCATCGACGGCGCGCGCAGGACCGCGCCCGCTTCGGATCGCTCGCGCACGTAAATCTGCGCCGCCTGGCCGGCGATGGCCGGCACGGTCGACTTCACGCGGACGTAGTGATCGATCGTCAGGAGCTTCTCGCCGTCGTCGCCGGATGCGGCGCGCGCGCCCGAGAGCGCGGCGACCGCTTGTATGGAAACAACGCCCAGCAGAATTCCCAGGGTTGCGATGGAACGCGGCATCACCCCTCCTCCTTTATTACTACACGCAGAGCGGCTCAGCCTGCGCGCCCGTGGCCACGAAGCCACGAAAGCATTCACGAAGAAGAACGAAGAGGAATAAAAGCCACAGAGACACAGAGACACGGAGGTGTTCGACGCGGACGGCCTGCGGAGCAGGCCGTGCTGATCGACCGGAAGCCGGAGTCGCAAGCGACGAGAACATGAGATTCAGTCGTCGCTCGCGACTCCGGTTTCCGTCGACCGATGCCGCTTCGCGGCGCCGCGTCGAACACGATCTGCGGAGTTTCTTATCTCTGTGCCTCCGTGTCTCCGTGGCCCATTTTCCTCCGTGCCCCTCCGTGTTCTCCGTGGTGGCATTTTCTCTTTATCGCTCGCGTCAGTGCGTCAGTCCGTAGAGCAGATAGTTCACGCCGAGCTTGTACGCTTCGTTCGTCTGATCAAACGGCCGCAGGCCCCGGCCGGACCATTCCCAGAACTGCGAGATGTCCGTGTTGTAATTCACGATCATCTGCAGCCGCTTCTGCGGGTCGTTGTCCTCGTACACGCCCCGGAAGACCGGCGGCCCCGCATTGTAGGCCTGCGGGAAGTTGTCCAGCGCGTCGATTTCGAAGAACGCGTGAAAGATGGGATGCCGCGCATCCATGTCGAAGAACCGCACGCCGGGCAGCACTTTTTCCATGTTCGCCTGGAACGGCGCCCAGCCTTCGCTGCCGAAATCGCCGGTGGCCTTGAAGTCGTCGACGATGACGAAGCCGCCCTTCTGCAAGTAGGCACGCAGCGCCTCGGCCTCGCGCGGCGTCATCGCCCACCAGCTCACTTCGATGATGTACGCGACGGGATATCTGGTGAGTTCGGGATCGTCGAGGGTGACGGAGTTGATGTCGTCGTCGTGCGCGCCGAGGTAGCTCACCTCATTCATGATCTTCAGGAGGTTCTGCTCGGCGAGCGGATAGCCGTGGGCCCAGGCAGGCAAGCCGCGGTACCAGTAGCCCCCTGCGGCCGTTTCGTAGTTGATGCGGACGAAGGTGAAGCGGCCGTCGTAGGGGATGTTCGGCAGTGGACGGCCGCGTCCGGAGAATCCGCCGAACCCGCCGCCGCCGAACCGCCGGCCCTGCGCGAGGGCGGTGACGGCGAGGAGCACCATCAGCGCGCCCAGTGTGGCCAGCTTGACCAGCCTAACGGGCCTAACGGGGGGCCACTCGCGCGGCCACGCTACTCGGCGCGACATCTCCACTGTCCGCGCCAAGCATAGCACCGCGCGCGGCGGCTACTTCTTGTCCTGCAGCGTCTCCAGGTACTTCACGAGCGAGTCGATGCGCAGCCGTACGGCCTCGGCGGTCGAGCTCTCGCTCGACTTCGAGAAGACGTCGCCCCACGTCGGCATGTCCGGGCCGCCGTGGCCGCTCACCGGGGTCTTGCCGTCGATGGTCTTGAACACCATGTCTGACGGATACACGCCGTTGTTCCGCTGCGCGAGCTTCGTCAGATCGGCCGGACGCCTCCGGAACGAACTGGCGATCGGACCGTCGCCCTTGGCCGTCGATCCGTGGCACGACGCGCAGTAGGCGTTGAAATCATTCGCCCCGCCGCTGGAGGACGACTGGCCGCCTGCCCCGAGCAGAGCCGGCGTCAGCACGACAATGAACGCCGCCGCCAGCATGCCATACGGTTTCATGAGACCCTCCTGCCGGGAATCCGGCAATAGTTTCGATCCGGAGAGATCAAGGGCAATTCCGGTGCCGGGCCGGGCGTCCCGTGGCACGGGCAGAAAAAAACCCTGCCCTCGGAGCGCCGGGCGCGATAGGATTCGCGGGCAGTTCCGGTGCGCTCCATTCAGGCTGTCAGCTTTTCAGGAGGCTCTGATGTCACGTTCAAGGCATGTGAAGGTCCCCGCCGCCGTGGGCCGTGTCGCCGCAGCGCTCGCCGTGATGGGTGCCCTGGCGTTCGCCCAGGGCGACATGAAACCGACCAACGATCTGCCCAACCCCTACCAGTCGATTGAAGGCTGGGCCAAGCTGCCCGAAGGCCGCACGTGGGGATCGACGAGCGCCGTCGACGTCGACAAGGACGGCAAGTCGATCTGGGTCGCAGAGCGGTGCGGCGCCAACAGCTGCCTCGATCGCGCCGCGGGCAAGATGTCCGATCTGCCGACCGTCCTCAAGTTCGATGCGTCCGGCAAACTCGTCAAGAGCTTCGGCGCAGGCTTGCTGATCTTCCCGCACGGCATCCACGTCGATCGCGACGGCAACATCTGGGTGACCGATGGTCAGGACAACGCGCCGGTGCCGCAGCGCGGCGGCGGCGCGGGCGGCGGCGGACGTGCGCGCGGCGAAGCGCCGACGGGCCCGATCGGTCCACGGCCCGGCGCGACGACGGGCAATCAGGTCTACAAGTTCAGCCCAGACGGCAAGGTGCTGCTCACGCTCGGCAAGCCGGGCGGCGCCGCGGCGCCGGACTACTTCTATCAGCCGAACGACGTGATTACGGCGCCCAACGGCGACATCTTCGTCTCTGAAGGCCACGGCGCCGGGAACAACCGCGTGCTGAAGTTCGACAAGACCGGCAAGTTCATCAAGGAATGGGGCAAGCTCGGCAAGGGGCCGGGCGAGTTCGACCAGCCGCACGCGCTGGCGTTCGACTCCCGCGGCCGTCTGTTCGTGGGCGATCGCAACAACAACCGCGTGCAGATCTTCGATCAGAACGGCACGTTCATCGCCGAGTGGGCGCAGTTCAGCCGTCCGAGCGGCGTGTACATCGACAAGAACGACAACATCTACGTCGCCGACTCCGAGTCGGAATCCGTGTCGCAGAATCACAACGGCTGGAAGCGCGGCATCCGCGTCGGCAGCGCCAAGGACGGCACGGTCAAGTACTACATCCCCGATCCCGAAACACGCGGCCGCCCGGACTTCAGCGGCACGAGCGCCGCGGAAGGCGTCGTCGTGGACGCGCAGGGCAACGTCTACGGCGCCGAAGTCGGGCCGAAGCGGGTGATGAGATATGTAATGAAGAAGTAGGAATTAGGAATGAAGAATGAGGGGCGGTCTTTCATTCTTCATTCTGAATTCTTAATTCCCAATTCATGGCCTCGCCCGTCCTCCCTGCGGAGTGGAAGCCCGTCGGCAGCACGCTCAACACCTGCTACTTCCAGGTCGGCGCGGACGTCCTCATCGTCATGCCCGAGCAGGGGCTCAAGGACGACGGCGCGTCGGCGCGCGTCAACATCGACTTCCAGACGCGTCACGCGGCCGCCAGCGGACGGCGGTGCGCGGTCGTCGTGATGATGAGCTCGCTGGTGTCTCAGGACGGCGAGGCGCGCCGCATTTACGCGGCGGGCATGGACCCGAAGGCGTTCTTCGCGGCGGCGCTCATCGTTTCCAATCCGCTCGCGCGCGCCATAGGCAGCTTCTTCCTCGGACTCACCCGGCCGGGCGTGCCGACGCGGCTCTTCGACTCCATCGACCCGGCGCTGGCATGGGTGGACACGCTGCGCGGGGCGCCCTCACCGTCATGACTCCGGACACGTCCGCGTGGACGCGGATCGGCCGGTCGTCGAACGCCGATTTCTTCGAAGTCGAGCCCGGCATCCTGGCCGTCGTCCCGTTTGACGGGATCACGGACAACGCGGCGACGGCCGCCGAGAGCATCCGCGTGCAGCTCGAGTACCTCCGGCCGAAGGGCATGCGCGCCGGCGTCCTCGTCTTCATGGATCGCGTAGCAGAACAGGATTCCGGAGCACGCGCGGTGTATCGCGAGGCGCCCGATCCGGCGTTTCACGCGTGCTTCGCGCTGGTCGGCAGCACCATCTTCGGCCGGGCCGTCAGCTCAGTCTTCATCGGCCTGCATCCGCCACGCGTGCCGACGCGGATGTTCGGCACGCTCGAGGAGGCGATCGCGTGGATTCGCGAGACCGTCCAGGCCTGATCATCCCGGGCACGCTGCCGGCCGCGCTGGTCGAGGGCTTCTTCCGCCTCTGCCAGGGCGACTTCTCGTACCGCCTGCCCCGCACGCTGGCGCGCGACGACGAAGACACCGCCGCGTTCTTCTTCAACACGATCGCCGACGAGCTGGACCGCATCATGCGTGCCTCGCGCGACAACGAGGCGCGCCTGGCGTGCGCCGTCGAGAGGCTTGCCGACGCGCTGGTGCGCGTCGCCGCCGGTGACTTCACCGTGCAGGTGGACCGCGACTTCCGCGGCGACGCCATCGACGTGCTCGCCTTCCTCGTCAACAACACGATCAGCGAGCTGAGCGCGCTCGCGGGCGCCAGCGAGCGGCGCGCCGAAGAGGACCGCCAACGGCTCGAGCGTCTCGTGGACCGGCGCACGCAGGAACTGCGCGAGAGCGAAGAGAATTTCCGGACGCTGCTCGCCGCGGCGCCCGTGCCCGTGCTGCTGGTCGGCCTGGACGACGACCTCGTGCGGTTCTCGAACGAGCGCGCGGCGGATCTCTTCGGCACGACGGTCGAGGATCTCGTCGGACGCCGGATGCCCGCGCTGCACGCGAGCGAGGAAGATCGCGCGCGGTTCCGCGAGCGGCTCGAAGCGGAGCGCCGCGTGGACGCGCTCGCCGTCCCCGTGCGCACCTACGGCGGGGAGAGCTTCTGGTCGCTCCTCAACGCGCGCACGCTCGTCAGCGGCGGCGAGAAGCTCGTCATGATCACGCTGACCGATCTCACCGAGCAGAAACGCGTCGAGGAGCAGTTGCGCGTGATCGCGACGACCGACGCGCTGACCGGCACGCACACGCGGCGGCACTTCTTCGATCTCGCCGAGGTCGAGTGCGGCCGGTCGTCGCGGCACCAGCGGCCCATCGCGGTGGCGCTGCTCGACCTCGATCACTTCAAGCTGGTCAACGATCGCTTCGGGCACCCCGTCGGCGACGAGGCGCTGCGGCTGGTGGCCGAGACCGTGCGCGAGAAGCTGCGCCGCCACGACCTGCTGGGGCGGTACGGCGGCGAGGAATTCGCCTTGCTCCTGCCCGAGACGTCGCTCGAGGGCGCGACGCTGGTCGTCGAACGCATCCGCCAGGCGGTCGCCGCGCTCGAGTTCGCCCACCAGGGCTCGGTGATTGATCTCACCATCAGCGCCGGCGTTGTCTTCAGGCGGCCGGACGAGCCGCTCGCCTCCGCGCTCGAGCGCGCCGACGCCGCGCTCTACGCCGCGAAAGATCAGGGACGCAACCGCGTCTGCGCCATCGCCAACCCGCCTTCTTTAGTCTGATTCCCTCGGAATAGTCCGCGACTCGCGGGAAAATCACGCGCGCTTTTCCGTCGGGATCCGAACAAATCAGGTGCTTCTGCTCGGCATTGGGATTGCACGGCAGGCGCCAACCCGTCTTTCCATCCCCGAGTCGAAAAGGAGCGCGTCAATGTGTATTGCGAAAGTGCAGAGCCCGATGTGGCGGACCGGTCTGAGCCTGCTCGCGCTGGGCGCCGTCCTGGCCCTTCCGTCGGCGGCCCGCGCCGCCGATACCGCGGCCACGCCCACCTTCACGAAGGACATCGCGCCAATTTTCCAGGACAAGTGCGAGGCCTGCCACCGGCCGAACCAGATGGCGCCGATGTCGCTCGTGACGTACGAGGACGTGCGGCCGTGGGCGAAGTCGATCGCGGCCCGCGTCGGCGGACGGCAGATGCCGCCGTGGCACATCGACCGCACGATCGGGATTCAGAAGTTCAAGAACGACCGGTCGCTGACCGACGGCCAGGTGGACACGGTCGTCCGCTGGGTCAACGCCGGCGCGCCGAAAGGCGACCCGAAAGACATGCCCGCACCGAAAAAATGGAACGACGATCAGAACATCTGGACCGAGCAGGTCAAGATCGGCCCGCCCGATCTCGTGATCAAGTCCACGCCGTACACGATGCCCGCCATCGCGCAGGATGCGTGGTGGAAGCCGAGCATTCCGACCGGCCTCACCGAACCGCGCTGGGTGCGCGCGATTGAGATCAAGCCGACGACCGTGCAGGGCCGCAAGATCACGCACCACGCGCTGGCGCGCCTGCAGCAGCCGGAAGACATGGATCCGGCGCTCTTCACCAACGATCCCGACGTCGCCGGCGACGGTCTTTTCATGGAATGGGCCGTCGGCAAGAACGCCGACGAGATGCGGCCGGACTCCGGCCGTCTGATGCTGCCCGGCTCGAAGATTACGTGGGACATTCACTACCACGCCGTCGGCGAAGAGATCACGGACACGGTCGAGCTGGGCATCTGGTTCTATCCGAAAGGTCAGGAGCCGAAGCACCGCGAGGTCCTCGCGCTCTTCAACACGTTTTCCGGCGGCAACCGCGCGCTCGACATCCCGCCGAACCAGATCACGACGACCGAGAGCTTCGTGGTGCTGAAGCAGAACGCGCGCATCGAAAACTTCCAGGCGCACCTGCACCTGCGCGGCAAGGGCATGTCGATGGAAGCGATCTACGCCGACGGCCGCCGCGAGATGCTGAGCCAGATCAGCGACTTCAACTTCAACTGGCACAACATGTATATCTACGACGACGCCGTCGCGCCGCTGCTGGCCAAGGGTACGATCCTGCATTTCGTCACGTGGTACGACAACACGTCGAACAACAAGGCGAATCCTGATCCCAATCAATGGGTCGGCTGGGGCGACCGCACGGTGGACGAAATGGGCCACGCGTGGCTGAACATCACCTACTACACCGACGAGGAATTCACGGCCGAGACGGCGAAGCGCGCCGCGGCCGTGAAGGTCTCGACGGCCAACAACGATCGATAGCCGGGGCGAAGGAGCACTCGGATGAGACGCAGTCGATCGACCTTCATCGGCCTGGTCCTGCTCTTCGGCGTTTCCACAGGCGCGTTCGTCCGGGGCCAGCAGCCGTCGGGTCAGGCGCCGACGCCGTATCCGCTCTCGCCCACGATTCGCAACGCGGGCCAGGGCGTGACGCCGGCGTTCGAGGGCTGGTTCTTCAACAAGGACGGAAGCCAGAGCCTGCTCATCGGATACTTCAATCGCAATGCGAAACAGGAACTGGACATCCCCATCGGCCCGAACAACCGGATCGAGCCGGGCGGACCTGATCAGGGTCAGCCCACGCACTTCCTGACAGGACGGCAGTACGGCGTCTTCGCCGTCAAAGTGCCGAAGGACTTCGGGACGAAACAACTCACGTGGACGCTGGTCGTCAACGGACAGACCAACGTGATTCCGATGCACCTGAAAGCGGACTGGGTCGTCGAGCCGTACCTCGACGCGGGTTCGCAGAACACGCCGCCGGTGCTGAAGTTCCAGCCCGGAGGGCCCGTGCTCACGGGTCCACCGGCCGGCAGCGCCGCGAGCTTCAGCACGGCGGTTACGAATCCGCTCGCGTTGACGACGTGGGTGACCGACGAAGGTCCGAAGGTGAACGTCGCGGAACGGCCGCAAGCCGGGCGTGGACGCGGGACCGCGGCGCGTGGCACGGCGGGCGCGCCGGCAGTTCCGACGCCGCCGGCGCTCTCGATCACATGGAGCATGTACCGCGGTCCGGGCACCGTGAAGTTCGACAACGCGAAGCCGGCCATCGACAAAGCCGACGGCGGCAGGGCGACGACGACGGCGACGTTTAGCGCGCCGGGCGACTACATCCTGCGCGTGCAGGCCAACGATCAATCAGGTGAAGGCGGCGGCGGTTTCCAGTGCTGCTGGTCGAACGCGCACGTCGCCGTCAGCGTGAAGGGCGGCGCGTCGACCACGTCGCGGTAATTGACTACTCTTTCGGCCCCTCGATCGCCTGACACAGATCCCAAGACGATGCCGTTCGGGAAGACGTCGAAGAACGTCGCGATCTCGCTCTTCACCGCCTCGGGACTGCTCTCGTAGAGCTGGACGAAAAGCGTGACGACGCGCCCATCGCCATTGTCGGCGGCAGCAGGCACAGCGCGGCGACCACACCGCGCAGCAGGAATCCGCCGGCGACGCCGATCGCCAGCTCGAGCGACGCGTTCACGTGGAGTGGATGCCGCCGCGCGGAGGTGAGTCCCGGCGCGAGCAGGCTCCCCAGGCCCATCCCGCCCATGAACGTGCCGAGCAGGACGCCGATCGAAATAGTGGACCAGCCGATGACGAACTGGAGCAGCTGGAGCCAGACGATTTCGTAGATGAGCGCGGCGGCGGCGCTGGCGATGAACAGCAGCAGAACGATGAGGCGCTGGAAGGGGGCTGGAGCAATGTCGTGATGCGCTACTTCTTGATCGCCGGGTTCACGTAGCCCGCTTCGAGCACGCGAGCCGACGGACGGAAACTGAGATAGTCCACGTGATCGCCGATGTCGGTCCAGCCGTGCGGCACGCCGGCCGGGATGATGATGATGTCGCCGGTCTTGACGACCTTCTTCACGACGTCCCCCACTGTTGGACCGCTGCATGACGGCCCGTTCAGGACCTTCGTCACTTCGCTGTCGGCCGGCGACCGCCGGCCGTTGACGATCTTCCCGCCGGTCACGAGCGTGCCGCCGCCGGAAACGATGAGGTAGCCTTCGGTCTGCTGATCGTGCGCGATCGCGCCCGGCGTCGCGCCGGCCGGAGTCGCACCCACCTGCTCACCGCACGGCTCGCCTTGCGGCGCCGCTCCGCGACCCGCACCCGCCGCGCGACCTGCGCCGCCGGCGGCGGCCGCGCCACGGCCCGCCGCCGCGCCCGCGCCTGCCCGCGCGCCGCCGGTGGCTACGCGGTGAATGATGCCGATCGCGAAATTCTCCGGTCCGATGTCCATCACACGGATGGTCCGATCGACGCCAGGCAGCGCGTTGACGGCCTTCACTTCTTCATCTGTGATGTAGGTGGCCGCCGTGGGCTTCCCCATTCCGGACTGGGTGAACGCGACGGCGGGGGCCAGCAACATGATTGCAAGCCCGCTCAGCACAACCTTCTTCATTGGTGTCCTCCCCTTTCGCCGCATACTATAGCGCCAGTTGGAGGATCCGACGTCATGACTTCCGGAATTCTTCGTGCCGCCGTGATGGCGGGATGCCTGTCGATCGGGCTGCCACACATGTCGAACACGCGTGTCGCGCTGTCTGGGTTCAGCCAGACCGCGGCCGGGTCCGGATCGAGCCGGTCGCCACAAGCGTCCCGCGCGCCAAGGAATGCCGCGGAGTTCGACGAATTGTTTCAGCAGGTGAAGAACTGGGGCCGCTGGGGCAAAGACGACCAGTTGGGCTCGGTCAATCTGATCACTGCCGCGAAGCGCAAGCAGGCCGTGGCCCTGGTGAAGACCGGCGAAACGGTGTCCCTCGCGCACAACCCGATCACCGAGCGCGCGGAAGACAACAGCAATCCGTTCGAGCACACGATGCTGCGCGGCAACAGCATGGACCGCTACGCCGTGTCCTACCACGGCTACGCGCACAGCCACATCGACGCGCTCTGCCACATCCTGTATAAGGACCAGACCTACAACGGCTACGCTCGAGGCGAGGTCAACACCGACAAGGGCTGCACGAAGCTCGGGATCCAGAATCTGAAGAACGGTCTCGTCACGCGCGGCGTGCTGATAGACATCCCGCGGTTGCGCGGCGTGCCGTACCTCGAACCCGGCACCGCGATCTACGTCGAGGACCTCGAGGCGTGGGAGCGGAAATCAGGCGTGAAGATTGCGCCGGGCGATGCCGTGCTGCTGCGCACGGGACGCTGGGCGCGGCGCGAGAAGCTCGGGCCGTGGAATGTCGGCCAGACCGCGGCGGGCCTCCACGCGTCGGTGGCGCCGTGGATCAAGACGCGCGGCGTGGCCCTGCTCGGCAGCGACGCGGCCGAAGACGTGACGCCGTCGATGGTCGAGGGCATCGCGCTGCCGATTCACACGCTGATGATCACCGGGCTCGGCGTCAACCTGCTCGACAATCAGGATCTCGAAGCGCTCGGCGAGGCGGCCGCCCGGCTGAATCGATGGGAGTTCATGCTGACGATCAACCCCGTGCCCGTCACCGGCGGCACCGGCTTCCCGCTCAACGCGATCGCGATGTTCTGATGCGTTCCCGTCGGTTACGGGAACAGTCTGATGAACGCCTGCAGGAGCCGGAACGCCAGGCTGTTGGAGTAATCGGGACGGACGATCGCGGCACCACAGTCGTTCGGCGTCGGCGTATCGTAAAGATTGTAGAACGTCGTGTTGGTCCACCAGTCGCGGTGCAACTGGTAGCCGGTCAGCACCTTTTGGTAGAAGAGCGCCTGCCCCGCCTCCCCGAACAGCGAGTAGCACGGCTTCATTCCGATCTCTGTCAGCCACACCGGCTTGTTCCTCGAGTAGGGCCGGACGAACTGATCCATGAATACGTCGATCGGATCGGGTCCATCCTGGTACCAGTGCACGGTGACGATGTCGAAGAGGTCACCGAAGTCGTTCATCGCGGCCGCGAACCAGCCGTCCTTCGTCGCGTGCCAGCTGACCTCGGGCCCCAGCACGAGCCCGCGGGGATTCGCGGCCAGAATCGCGGCGCGCGCGCTGATTACCATCGATCGGAACGTGCGCAGGTCGGTGCCCTTGAAGAAGCCGTCGAGGTTGGGCTCGTTCCAGAGACCCCAATAGAAAATGTCGTTCTTGTAGCGCGACGCCACGGCGAACACGAAGTCGTACCAGTCCTGCACGTTGAGCGGCGGATACGAGGACGCCTGCCCGCCGTTGGCCCACTTCGGCGCGTACCCGAGGCTCGGAAACAGCGCCAGATGCGTGCGCCGCGCCTGATCGCGAATCGCGTCGGTTGCGCTCCAATCGAAGCAACCCTTGCACGCGCCCTCGATCTGATCCCAATTGAAGTCGACGCGCGCGACGCCGGCGCCCAGTTCCACCATCTTGTCCGCCATCTGCGGGGTCAGCGCGTGCGTGTTCACCCCGTAGTGTACGTTCTGCGCGGACGCGACGCGGGCGCACACGCAGACAGCGGCGGCGAGGACGAGTGTGTTCCGGAGCACGGTGGAATATGATACTCCGCAAATGATTCGACGACTGTGTCTCATCGCTCTGCTCGCCGTGACTGTCGCCGCAGCGCCGCGCGCCGCGGCCGCGCAGGAGCCGAAGATCGAAGCGGGCGCCGGCGCCGCTGTCGTGCGCGATTCCAAGAACAGCGTGAATCTGCGCGGGTGGTACGCGGAAGGCTCGTACCGGATCCGTCCCGGCATCTCGATCGTGGTCGAAGGCAGCTCCACCTGGCGGACGCTGACGATCTACGCCGGCGACTTTGCCGTCGATCGCGTGAAGCTGAGCGTGGACAGCGTGATGGCCGGCGCCCGGCTGAGCACACGTCTGTGGAAAGTGCGGGAGTTCGCGCAGGTACTCGCGGGGCGGCTGTCGGGCAGCGGCAGCGACACCAGCTTCGTCGACGTGACGCCGCACGTCGTCGTGCAGCCCGGCCTGGGGCTGGACATTCCCCTCGCCCAGCGGCTCGCGCTGCGCATCGAGCTCGACGCGCGGTACATCAGCGTGGACGGCCGCGGCAACCAGAACGGCGTCCAGTTCCGTCTCGCGTCCGGCTTCGCGTACGCGCTTCGACGATGAAGAGGCCGGACCTCGCCCGGCCCCTTCACCCTTCCTCGTCCTAGAACTTCGCCTGCATGCCGAATCGCAGCAGCCGTCCTTGCAGGATCGACGCCGGACGATCGAGGTTGCTCCCGTAGGTCTGCACCGCGTTCAGGACGACGCCGGTGTTGAAGGCGTTGTACGCGTCGGCCTGCGCCTCGAGCGTGAACCGCCGCACCCTGAACTGCCGCTTCAGGCGGATGTCCAGCTGATTCTGCCGGTCGAGGAGCTTGGTGCCCGGCGCGATCAGCGGCACGGTGACCGACGACTGCGTCAGCGTCTGACCTGTCAAGGTGCGGAACAGCGTGCGATCCACCGACCAGTTCACGCGGAGTGACGGATCCTCGGCGGCAATCGTCGTGTCCATCGACGCGTTGCGCGCGTCGCCAGGATAGCTCTGGAACGTGCCGCTCACCGACAGTTGCCAGGGTAGCATGTAGCTGCCGTTCAGCTTCACCTGTGTGTAGTACGGAATGCTGTACTGCGACTGATCGCAGTACCGCGACAGGTTCGGATCCTCCACCTCGCATGTATTCGAGACCTGATGCCCGAGGCTCACGCCGCCGAACAGCGTGAGGCCCTTCATCCGGCTGTTGAAGTTGACGTCGTAGCCGATGTACTTGCGGTAGTTCGAGGACGAGTTCGAGTCGAGCAGGTTGAACGCGCTGGCTTTCGCCGGGTTGAGGTTATAGATCGTGACGGTCTCGCCGCCGATTGGACTCGGCACGCTGACCGGCGTGTAGTCGGACGGATCGATCCCCAGATTGTCGGACCAGATCAGGTTCCGGTAGTCGCGCCGGAAGTAGCTGAACGTGACCGACGTGCCCGGCACGATCTCGCGCTGCACGCTGACGTTGGTCTCAATCTGATAGGGGCGCGCGACGCCCGGCGCCGGATTCTGCAGCGGCTTGGTGCCGAAATTCACCGGCAGGGTCGAGAAATCGATCTCGCAGCCCGGGGTCCGGTACACGCAGCCGCGCGTGCCCTGCGCGATGTCATCGCCGTTCAGATCCGTCCAGGTCAGCGTCGCGCTCGTGTAGAAGTTCGGATCGTAGGTGTCGGCAAAGCCCGTGCTGTAGGCGCGCACGTACTTGCCGGTGCCGACCTTCACGGCCGTCTTGCCGTCGCCCTGGACGTCCCACGCGAAGCCGAAGCGCGGCGCGACGTCGTTCCAGTTCGGCAGGTTGGGAATCGCCGCGAACTGGCGCGCCGGCACGAAACGGCCGGCTAGCACCTCGGTCGCCTCCGTGGAGCCGTTGAAGTGCTCGAAGCGGACGCCGGGGTTGATCGTGAAGCGGCCGATCGTCCAGGAATCCTGCACGTAGATCCCCTGGTCCGCGTTCATCGAGGCGTACGAGCTCTGCGGCGTGTTGTGGATGATCACCTGCGCCGGCACGTTGGTGCGGTACAGCTGGATCAGATCCGCCGTCTCGCGCCGCGTCCGCCAGAAGTACCCCCAGCCGTACTGAATGCCCGCCTTCAGGGCGTGCGACCCGGTGACGTAGGACGCAGAGGCGACGGCCGTGCGGCGAATCGGCTCCCGGTAGTAGAGGCCGCCGTCGTAGGCGCCAAACGCCGTCTGCAGAATCGTGTCGCGCCGGGGAATCACGTTGGCGCTGCCGGCCTGTGGCTCGAGCGTGTAGCTCTCGTTGTTGATGGCGAGACCCGCCTCGAGCAACAGCTTGCTGCTGACGGTGCTCGTCCATTTCGCCTCGGTCGTGTAGTACTGCTTGGGCGCGCGAATGTCGGTCGCCTCTCCCGCGATCGCGTACCCCGCGGGCGCCGCGTTCTCGTGGCCGCGGAATTTCCGAATACGATCGAGGTAGACGGCCACTTTGTTCTTGGCGTTGACCTGGCTGGTCAGCCGTAACAGGCCGCTCCGGATGCTCGCATCGTCGACGGTCTGGTCGCCGCTCTTGAAAAAGCTGTTGGCGATGTACTGATACACGCCCCAATCGCGGTACGACGAAAAGAACCACAGTCGGTCCCTCAGGATCGGTCCGCCCTCGGACATGTTGAAGTCCCAGACCTTGTTCAGGCTGTCGGGGGCCGCGAGCCCTTTCGCTTTCGCATCATCGCTGTTGTTGCTCTGCAGGTTCTGATTGCCGCCCGAGAGAAACATCGTGCCCTTGAACGAATTGCCGCCGTCCTTGGGAATCATGTTCGCCCGCACGCCGCCGGCCGAGGTCTCGGCGCTGATCGCGCTGGTCTGGTAGGTGATTTCCTCGAACATGGCCTCGTTGAAGTAACTCTGCACGCTGCCGTCGCCCTCGATGCCGTTGAGCGTCATGCCGTCCACCTGGAACGTCGTGTCGCGGCCGTCGGACCCGTGCACGGTCAAGTCGCGGTTCTGCATGCCCGAGGTCCCGCCGACGTCGGGCAGCGCGAGCCGGGCGCCCGGCAGCAAGGCGCCGAGCGTCGGCACGCTGCGTCCGGTCGGCACGGCATCCAGCACCTGCCGCGTGAGCACGGTCTGCTGAACGGCGTTCTGCACGTCCACCACGGGACTCTGTCCGGACACCATTACCGTTTCTTCAATCGCGCCGACCTTCAGCTCCGCGTTGACCACGGACGTGAAATTCGACGGCAGTTCGATGCCATCCCGCTTGACGGTATTGAAACCGGTCAGTGTGAACGTGACCGTGTAGACGCCGGGCCGCAGGTCGATGATCTTGTACTGTCCCTGGCCGTCGGAGACGACCGATCGTACTTTCTCAATCAAGACGGGACTGGACGCTTCCACCGTCACACCGGGCATCACGGCACCAGTGGCGTCCTTGACGACGCCGGCGATGGCGCTCTGCGCCCGCGCCGCCACAGGCGCGACGGCCAGACACACCAGCACCAACAACCCGCGTCTCAGACCTCTGAATCGCTGCATCTCATTCCTCCGTTGACCGGCTTGACGACCAACACCATCCGACGGCCCCGACGATGACGGCGACGCGCGCGACTATGAAATGCGAAGGGACCGGAGCGACAGAATTTATTGCGCCCCCTGCGAAATGTCAAACGGGCGGGGCGTCTCAGCGCGCCAGCAGGTAGTTGAGCTTCACCACAATCTGCCGATCGCTCGGCGCGAACGCGCTCTGCGGCAGCCCCGTCTGCTGGAGATCGTTGTAGACGATGTAGAGGTCGCTGCCGGGGCGGTAGATGACGTTGAAGCGGATGCTGTTGGTGACTTCGCTCGTGAACGAGTTGTACTGCGTCAGGCTGCGGATGGTCGCGCGCGGCGAGATCGCGTAGTCGACGCGAAGAATCGCCAGGTTCGTGAGGAACGCGCCGTACGGCAGCGTGACGTCGTTCCGGCTGAACTGCAGCTCGCTCGAGAGATGGCTCGACGCGCGCACGCCCACGGCCGCCGACACCGTCTGCCGCGTCCCGCCGTAGAACTCCATCGGCTGCCACGTGAACCGCTCGTAGAACCGCTTCGCCGGATTCGTGTTGTACGTCAGGTCCAGCTCGTCGAACTTGTAGGTGCCGATCGGAATCGTGACGTTTTGGAGCTTGAACGGCGCATCGAGCACGTCGAGGTTGCGCTGGTAGATGACGTTGAGGAAGGATCCGTCCTGCATGTAGAAGCCGTTCATGAAGTGCTGCGTCCGCCCCACCATCCGGTTCTGCTGATCCGTGACGTAGGTGAGGACGGCCATCGGCTCGAGCATGCGGATGTGCGCGCGTCCCGGCCGCGGCGTCGGGCTGAAGTACGCTTTCGTCGCGCGAATCCCGCGGCGCTGCACGAACCCGACTTCCGCGTTGAAGTTGTCCTGCACGTCCTCGTAGTTCAGCCACAGGTTCCACGACGGATCGCGGTACGCAATCCGGCCGAACCACGCCAGGTCCTTCCCGTCCAGCCCCGGCGTCGACGTCTTGGCGACGAAGGAATTGATCTGCAGGCTGGACCAGAGCACGAGGTTCGCGTCGGCGGCGATCGTGCGGTTGAAATGGGGATCGCCCCCCGTCGTCTCCTTGTCGACGACGATCGCGCCGACGCGCGAGCGCTTCAGCACGTCGCTGCTGTAGCGGCCGACCAAGAAGTTGTTGCCGGCCTTGCCGAACGCGCTGTCGGTCTGGATGTCCAGGACGGCGACGTTATGGCGGCCCGACTTCCCCGCCAGCCGCGCGCCGCCGATGATCGGAATCGGCGTGCCGGTGTCGGACAACCCGATCCGGCGGCTGAAGAAGAGATCCGTCTCGACCGTGCTGGACGTGAACGTGCCGCCGGTGCCCATCTTGAAGAGGCCGGCGTTCTCCAGGAAGAAATCCCGTTTCTCCGGGAAGAACAGGCTGAACCGGGTCAGGTTCACCTGCTGCTCGTCCACCTCGACCTGCGCGAAGTCCGTGTTGTAGGTGACGTCGAGATTCAACCCGCCGGTCACGCCGTACTTGGCGTCGAGTCCGACGTCGCGCAGGAACGACGGCGATTCGAGGCCGGGGCTCGTGTGGTTGGCGCGGACGCCGCTCACGACGTACGGCTTGAGCTTCAGGTCGAGGCCGTGGCTCAGCGACCGGAGCCCCGTCAGGCTCCCGGCCATGCTGACGCGCGTCAGCGTGTACGCCTTCGGAATCGGCGCCCAGAACACCTGCTCATTCGTGCGGCGGATGTTCCGCTCGAAATTGATCCCCCACGTCTGGTCCGTGCCTTCAGGGAACCGGAGCGTGGTCAATGGGATCGCGATCTCGGCGACCCAGCCGTCGTCGGTGATCCGGGCGGCGACGTCCCACACGCCGTCCCAGTTCTTGTTGATGTTGGTGTTGATCAGGCCGGCCCGGTTGTTGCCCTCGCCTTCGTCCGAGATCTGCTGCTCCAGCTTCGCGCCGAGCGGCGTCGTCACGAACATGTAGCCGTTGCGCGAGTCGTTGAACGTGTCGAGGATCAGCTGGAAGTTGTCCTCGTCGAGCAGCCGGTCGGAGTCGCGTCGCATTTCGGTCGCGACGATCGCCGACGGGTGACGGTCGAAGGCGTGCACGCCGACGATCAGGGTGCGGCCGTCGTAGAGGACGCGGACTTCGGTGCGCTCCGTGGCCGGCGCGCCTTCCCGCGGCTCCTGCTGCGTGAAGGCGTCGACGACCTTCGCCTGGCGCCAGACGTCCTCGTCGAGCACGCCGTCGATCTTCGGCATCTGGTCGACGCGCGTCGCGGTGATCGCGTAGCGATCGCGCGGGCTGTCGCCGGTCATCGTGTGCTGATGGGCTTGCGCGAACGCGCCCGGCACAGGCCACAGCCACGACGCCAGGATCAAAGACCGCAGGGGCAGCGAGCGGCGCCAGACCGCAGGTTCAAAGTGGGGCATCGCCGAGAACACATCATTATATGATGAGGGTACCTGCCCGTTCTGAACCAAGGAGCCCGAGGATTCATGCTGAACCGGTTGCACGCCGTCCGACTTTCCCGCATCGCGATCGCCGCGATGCTCGTCATCTGCGCCGCGTGCGGCAGCAGCGACTCGACGACCGTGACGGCGCCGACGTCGACCGCGCCGTTCACGATCACTGATCTCAAGATCGGCACCGGCGCGACCGCCGCGGTCGGCAACCGGATCACGGTCGCCTACACCGGCTGGCTGTACAACACGGCCAACACCGACGGCAAGGGCACGCAGTTCGAGTCGTCCACCAGCACGCTGTTCACGCTGCAATCGGGTTCGCTGATTGCGGGGTGGGTGCAGGGCATCCCGGGGATGAAGGTCGGCGGACAGCGACGGTTGATCATTCCGCCCGAACTGGCGTACGGGACCAACGGCTCCGGATCGATTCCGGGCAACGCCACGCTGATTTTCGATATTACGCTCCTGAACGTGCAGTAGGACGCAGTGACAAGTAGGGCGGGTCCTTTCGGACCCGCCGCGGTACGAGATGTAGGCCGGGTCCTTTCGAACGAGGCTGACAGGCGGGTCCGAAAGGACCCGCCCTCCTTCACCCGCTAGCTCGTGGCGATCCGGTGCGAGATCGTCTCGTTCTTGAAGCGCACGGAACTCAGATCGCGGCCGCCATCAGCGCGCGTCACCGAGCGAAACTCCGTGACATTATTCTTCTTGCCGAGATCATCGGGCGTGCACGGCACGCGCGCGACTTCCTTCCCGTCGTCCATCGACTTCACGACCATGTAGTGGCCGCCGTCAACGAAGATGCACTGGAACTTGTAATCGCCGGGCTTCAGCGTGGTCGTGCCGACCACCAGCGCGGAGGACAAATGGAACTCCGCCGTTTTGCTGTTACCGGCGTGCGCGTCCTGCGCTGAGGCGAACACCGGGAACGCGAGCATTGCAACGACGCCGCACGCGATGAGGAATCGGTTCATAAGGCTCCTTTTTGGCACGAGATGGCGAAAGCCGACTCGCTCGAAGAAGCAGCAACCGATGTGCCAGAGGCTGGAGACGGGTTTCTGGCCGAGTTGCCGGCATCGGCGTGACAGGCGAATGCCGGTGCCGGAGAACCGGCAACAAAACAACGGGCGCGCCTTCCATCCCGGAAGGCGCGCCCGCTGAAAAGACGAGCGAACGACCTGCACCGGCCCATCGGGGCCGGTCTGTCCGCGTCAGAAGCTCATCTGCATCCCTATCGCCAGCAACCGCCCTTGCAGAATCGCGGTCGGCCGGTCCAGCGACGAACCGAAGGCCTCGTTTACGGTAAGAATCGAGCTGGAATTCAGGATGTTGAAGATGTCGAGCTGTCCGGAGAAGTTCACGCGCTGCACCTTGAACTTCTTCGCCAGCCGGACGTCGACCTGATTCCAGCGATCGAGGTACTTGGTGCCGGGCTTGAGCAGCGGCACCGTCACGCTCGACTGGACCAGGCTCGGGACGACGGTCCGATCGACCACGTAGTTCACGTTGAGCGACGGATCGTCGACGCGGTTGTTCGTCGCGTTGTACAGGCTGTCCTGACGAGCTGTGCTGGCCGGCGCGCCGGGTAAGCCCTGCCAGTTGCCGCTGATCTGGATGCCATACGGCAGCGGGTACGAACCCGAGATCTTGAACTGCGTCAGGTACGGGATGCCGATATCGCTCTGATCGCAGTACCGAAGGCTGTTCGGGTTATCCACCTCACAGTTGACCGTCAACATCCGGCCGCTGCTCACGCCGCCGTAGATGTTGGCGCCGTGGACGCGCGCGCTGAAGCCGATGTCATACCCGTTGTACCACTTCTGGTTCTGGTCGGAGTTCTTGTCGACCTGGTACACTTGCCCGAGCTTCGCGCTTTTGAGATTGTAGATGGGGATCGTCTCGCCCGGGATTAACGGGTTCGGGGTCTGGACTATCGTGTAATCGTTGAAGTCGACCAACACGTTGTCGGTCCAGATCAGACGGCGAAAACTTCTCCGCACCCAATTCGCCGACACCGATACGCCCTGCACGACCTCGCGCTGAACGCCGACGCTGTACTCCCACTGGTACGGGCGCTCGATGTTCGGGTCGGGCACGCGGTTCAGCTGCGTCCCCGTGTTGAACGGCGTCTGGACCGGCCCGATCTCGCTGTTCTGCGCGATGTCGTCTTTGTTGGTATCGGTCCAGGTCCGGCGGTCGGTTTCCTGCCGCAGGGGGTTGTAGAGCTGCGCGAACCCTACGGTTGAGAATGCGGTCATGTATTTGCCCACGTGGGCTTTCAACGCCGTCTTGCCGTCGCCCATAACGTCAAAGACGCCGCCGAGCCGCGGCACAAATGGATCCTTCCAGTTGGGGAAGTCGTTGATCGGTCCGTAACTGCGAGCGGTCACGAACCGCCCCGCCGGCGAGGTTTCCACCGGGATGTAGGTGTTGAAGAATTCCATCCGCAGGCCCGGGTTGATCGTGAGTCGATTGAAGGTCCACGAGTCCTGCACGAAGAACCCGAGGTCGTACTTGATCTTCTCCCACGCCTCCATCGTCGTGTTGTAGACCACGACCGACACCGGAGCCAGGTTGCGATACTCCTGGATCAGGTCGACGCCGTTCTGCAGCGACCGCTGATGGTGGTTCCCGCCGGTCCCCCACTGCATCCCGGCCTTGATGGCGTGGCTGCCCGTCACGTACGACAACGCACCCGAATAGGTGTACCGCGTGGGCTCTCTGAAGTAGTAGGGGCCCTGGGGCGCCGTCCAGGCATAGCTCGTCGTGCGGTCGAAGCGCGGAATGTCGCTGGCGCCCACGCTCGACTGCGCTTCGTTGGTCGAGTAGGTCTCGTCGTTTTCCGAATAGCCCGCCTCGACCAGCAGTTTGCTGCTGATCGTTCCCGTGTACTTGGCCTGCGCCATGAGATAGCGCTTCGGGCTGCGGATGCCGCAGGCCTCTTCGGCTACGAGCGCCCCGCACTCGTGCCCGCGGAACTTGACGATGCGATCGGCGTAGGCGGAGAACTTGTGCTTCGGCGTTGCCTGCCACGTCAGCCGCACGACGCCGCTATCGATGATGTTGTCGTCGACCGTCGGTTGCAGCGGACGGCCGTTGAGCC
>JACPZW010000024.1 GCA_016195265.1 Acidobacteriota bacterium
AAGGGAGAAACGCTGAAGGCATCTAAGCGTGAAACCCTCCACAAGATGAGATCTCCCGAGCCGTAAGGCTCCTAAAGGCTCCTGGAAGATGACCAGGTAATAGGTCGGGTGTGTAAGCGCTGTGAGGCGTTGAGCTTACCGATACTAATCAGCCGTGAGGCTTGACCATAAATTCTATTGTTTAGTCCGGGGTCCCTACCCCGGAGCTACAACGTAATGCACGCGGAAACCGCTGCGTGACGTGGTTTGAGAAACTACCGTTTGCAGAATATTCAGCTGTCGTTCGAATGATGAGATTTCAGATGTAAGAGTTCAGACTTCAGATTGGCTGATCAATCTGAAATCTGCCTTCTGAAATCTGAAATCTCACGAGCTCTTTGACAGATTGCTTGGGACGACCGGAATCGAGCGCTAAGTGCCGCTGGTGAGCGGCGCCGCGAGAGGCCGGACCCCAGGCACCAAGTTTGCCGGTGGTCATAGGATCAGGGTCCCACCCGTTCCCATTCCGAACACGGAAGTTAAGCCTGATACCGCCGATGGTACTGCACGGGAAACTGTGTGGGAGAGTAGGTCGCTGCCGGCATTATTCCCCGAGGCCCGACGTCGAAAGACGCCGGGCCTTTTTTCGTACTTCACACCGCGACGTGCTCCAGCACGCGCCGCGCCTTCTGCACGTTGTCGGGCACGATCGCGAGCTCGAGCAGCGGACCCGCCGTGCCCGTGAGATAGATCGCGCGCACGCCGACCCCACCCTCGGCCAGCCGGCTGCTCAGCATCGCCAGCTCGCCGGCCCGGCTCTCGAGCAGCACCGGCACGATCTCGCCCTCGGTGAACCGCACGCCGGCGGAATCGAGCGCGCGCCGCGCGCTCTCGATGCTGCTCGGCACGAACCGCGCGACGATCCGGCCGCCGACGACCAGCGCGGTGCCGGCCCGCAGCGTGACCTGGTGCTGCGCCAGAAGCGACGCCACCCGCGCCAGCTCGCCCGGATGCGGTTTCAGTTCGATCGATACGTCTCTCATGACTGCCTCCTCTGCGTCTCCCCGCCCTCGTCGAATCCCGGCCGCACGAACGCCATCGCCCGCGGGAACCGCGCCCGTACTTCCGCGTCCAGCGCGTCGAGCATCCGGACCGCCTGCGCGGGGACGCCGTCCGCGGTGGCCTTGCCTTCGGCCATGAGCACCGCCCACGCGCGTCGAGACTCGGCGATCCCGAGCAGCGCGACCTTCGCCGACCCGTTGAAATCGATCTGAGCCTCGTCCGGCGCGTCCATGCCGCCATCTTCCCGCGCGAACGCGAGGCCGCCGGCCGCGCGTGCGACTTTCGCGCCGATCACCGATGAGAACCAGTCGATGACGCCGACGGCATCGATGACCGCCGGATCGCCCCGCGCCGCCACGATCGGCCCGAGCGCGCGGGCCAGCCGCCACGCGAGATCGCCGTACTGCCGCGCCGACACGACGAGCGGATCATCACGATGCCGATCACCCGCGTCCGCGGTCGCTGCGGCCTCGGGAGACGCGGCCTCCGATTGCCCGGTGTCCGATGCCTCGGCGTCTGCCGCGATCACGTCGAGATCGACGTCCTCCCGCCGCGCGACCTCTGCGATCATGTCGAGCGTCTGCTGCAGCGACGCCCGGACGCGGTCGGCGGGCGACTGACCGGCTGGCGACGGCTCGGTCTCCTGGCTGTCCAGAAACGTCAGGCAGCGATCCGTGAACGGACAGCGCTGGCACCAGCGATCGCAGTAGTTGTAGATGCCGGGGATGAGGCGCGGATCGGACGCGCGCGCGACGAGGCGATCGAAGTCGGCAGGCAGCATGGCGCAGCGATACTGCAACCGGTTTGCCACACGGATTTGCTGGGGTTTTGCGAAACGACGCAAAAAAGATCGCAGGAACTGCCATGCGATCCACGCGCGCAGTACGCAGATTCCGCGATCGTGCGGCCGCGGACGCTGCAGGCTCAGCGGCCGCGTTTTCGTCTGCGCACCGGCGGGGCTGACGCCCGCGTTCGCGACCGGCCCGAGCGCGTGCGCGACGCCTTCGGGCGGGATGTCGTCGAGCGCTTCGACCGGGGCAGCTTCGCGGAGACGAGATCGTACGACGCGCGCAGCAGGCGCTCGACCTCGGGTCGCTCGAGCGCCTCGCCGAGCACGTCCTCCTGCACCCACATCGCACGCGCCAGGTACGGCGCGGGCCGCACGCCCGGCCGCTCGACCAACTCGGCGAAATCCTCAGCCGAGCACTTGAACGACATGTGACGCGGCGGCTCGAGATACACGACGCAGAACATCTTGCCACCCACGCAGAACGCGAGGTCCGCGCCCCACTTGACGTCCTCGGTCGCGCCGGGAAATCCCAGGCAGATCGATCGAACGGTTTCCAGTGTCATGTCGACACCTCCGACCACGGGAGCGCAATGCAGGCCGCCCCCAATGATGCCTGCGTTCGCTCCCTGCCGGAAAACCGGCGCGCTTCGGCAATCCCTGGGTTTTTCGACCAGTTCCCGCCGTCCCGCGCCGGTACCAAGCTTGCTCCTGAGCCTTCGTCCCGAGGAGAACGAGGGGAATCGATGACGACGGATCTCGTGATCGGCATGGCGGGCGCGGGCGGCGACGGGGTCATCGCCGCGGGTGAAGCGCTGATGACCGCCGCCGCGCGCGGCGGCTACCGCGCGATGATGGCCAAGAGCTACGGCCCACAGATTCGCGGCGGCGAATCGTCCTTCCGGTTGCGGATCGGCACCGGCGAGATTCTCAACGCCGGCGCGATGCTGGACATCGCCGTCGCGTTGAACTGGGACGACTTCCTGCGCTTCGGCGCGGAACTGCCCGTCGACGGCCGCACGACCGTGGTGCACGACCCCGCGCAGGACGCGCGGCAGAATCCGCTGCCCCTCGAAGGGATCTCGCCCGCCGAAACCGTCGCCGTACCGGTTGCCGAGATGGCGCGCGCGAGCGCCGGCACGGAGAAGGCCAAGAACACCGTCGTCCTCGGCCTGCTGGCCGGCTGGCTCGGACTGCCCCCCGACGGCCTGATGGCCGGCCTGCGGAAGCGGTTCGCGCGGAAGCATCCCGAGGTCCTCGCCGGCGCCGAGCGCGCCTTCGACGCGGGGCTCGCCTTCGCGCAGGTGCATCCGCTGCGCGACGATCGCCGGTTGAGCGCGGCCGCACCGCCGCCGTCGCCGCGATGGCTCGCCGACGGCAACGAGATGTGCGCCGCGGCGGCGCTCGTCGCCGGCTGTGAGTTCTTCGGCGGCTATCCGATCACGCCGTCGAGCGAGATCATGCATTTCCTTGGGCGCGAGATCTGGAAGTACGGCGGCATCGTGCTGCAGGCGGAGGACGAGATCGCCGGCATCGGCGCGGTGATCGGCGCGTCGTTCGCCGGGCGGAAAGCGATGACGGCGACGTCGGGTCCGGGGATGTCGCTCAAGTCGGAGATGCTCGGCCTCGCGACGATCGCCGAGGTGCCGCTCGTGTGCGTCAACGTGCAGCGCGGCGGGCCGTCGACCGGGATCCCGACCAAGAGCGAGCAGTCCGATCTGTTTCAGGCCGCCTTCTCGGCGCACGGCGACGCCGTGCGTCCGGTGCTCGCGCCGGTGAGCGTGGCCGACACCTGCCGGATCACGATCGAGGCGTTCAACATCGCCGAACAGTTTCAGACGCCGGTCATCCTGCTGTCCGACGCCGACATCGCGCAGCGCAAGGAGGTCGTCGATCCGATCGATGCGGGCGCGTTCCCGATCGTCGACCGGCGGGCGCCGAACGAGCGCGAGCTCGAGCACTACGCCAGGTTCCAGATTACGGAGTCGGGCGTGAGTCCGATCAGCCATCCGGGCATCGAGGACGGCACGTTCCTGGCGTCCGGCATCGAGCACAACGAGCACGGCGCGCCGACCGCCAGCGGCGACGTGCACGCGCGGATGAACGAGAAGCGGATCCGCAAGATCGCGCCGCTCAAGGCCCGGCGCGATCTGTTTTCGACCGAGGGCGACCGCGACGCGCCCGTCGGTTTGATCAGCTGGGGCAGCGTCGCCGGCGTGGCGTCGGAAGCGACCGCGATCGCGCGCCGCGAGGGCGTTCAGCTGAAGCTGCTCGTTCCGCGTCTGCTCTACCCGGTCTCCGAAGAGGTCTATGAGGATTTCTTCGCCTCGGTGCGCGCCGGTCTCGTCGTCGAGCAGTCGCATCAGGGACAGCTCTTCCGCATCATCCGGATGTTCGTCGACGTGCCGCGCGGCCTCGAGTCGCTGGCGCGCAGCGGGTCGAATCCCATCACGGTCCACGACGTGCTTGACCGCGTGCGCCAGATGGTCATGACGTTCCAGCGCCAGCGCGTGCCCCAGGAGGAGCCGACGCTGGGCTAGGGCGCAAGGCAAGGCGAGGCAACGCGAGCCCATGATGTACACGCCACAGGATTACAAGAGCGAGCTGAAGCCCATCTGGTGTCCGGGATGCGGCGACTACGGCGTCGTGCAGGCCATCTATCGTGCGCTGGCCCGCGTCGGCCGCCCGCCGCACGAGATCGCCTTCGTCTCCGGCATCGGCTGCTCGAGCCGCATTCCCGGCTACACGACGACCTACGGATTCAACAGCGTCCACGGACGCGCGCTGCCGATCGCGCAGGGCATCAAGATCGCGCGTCCCGAGCTGCTCGTGCTCGTCGCCGGCGGCGACGGCGATGGATTCTCGATCGGGGGCGGCCACGTCGCGCACGCCATCCGGCGCAACGTGGACCTGACCTACATCGTGATGGACAACCAGATCTACGGCCTGACGAAAGGTCAGCTGTCGCCGACGTCGCCACGCGGGCTCCACACGGTGTCGTCACCCGAGGGAAGCCTCGAGGATCCGGTGAATCCGCTGCTGTACGTGCTCGGGTACGGCGGCCGGTTCGTGGCGCAAGGAACGCCGGCGGATTTGACCGGCCTCACGCAGCTCATCGACGACGGGCTGCGCTATCCGGGCTTCGCGTTCATCAACGTGCAGTCGCCGTGCGTGACGTACGGCTCACCCGACGCGCAACTCAAGGCGCACAAGGCCTCGATGAAGAGCCTCGCCTCGCTCGGCCACGACGAAGGCGATCGTTTGCGCGCAATGGAGCTGGCGGCCGAGTACGGACGTTCGCTCCATACAGGCATCTTCTACCGCGATCCCGATCCGCCGCCTGCGTATGAGGCGCTCGTCGCGGATCGCCGGCGCGCGATGTTCGACCCTGGCGCCACGCGCGCCCGAGTCCTCGAGACGTTCGCCTTCCGCTAACGCGCAGGCGCTGGCCAGTAGGGCGGGTCCTTTCGGACCCGCCTGCCCCGCGATGCCGGGTCCAAAAGGCCCCGGCCTACACATCAGGCCATTCGTATCGCAGCGCGATCGACGTCAGCGTCACCGGATCGCGCAAACTCGTCTGGACGAGAAGCGACTCGAGGAGCTTGCCGACGCCGAACGCCCCGGCGATCGAGAGGCCGATCGCGGGCTCCACGATCGACCGGCGCACGATGAGCCACCACACCTGCGGCGCCTGCGCGCCGAGCGCCATCCGCACGCCGATTTCCTGCGCGCGCTGCGCCACGGCATACGCCGTCACCTCGCAGAGGCCGACGGCCGACAGCGTCAGCGCGATCAGCGCGAAGATGGCGAACATCGTGCCGAAGACGTGGAACGGCCACCGTTGCTGCGCTAGGTCCTCGTCCATACGGCGCCGAGGTTAACGGCCCGCGGATTCTCGCCCAGGGAGGCGGCGATGGCCGGCGCGCACATGCCCGGTTTGGACGGGGAGTAAAGACGCCGTAGTCCAGCCGAAACCGCCGGAATCGCAGGGTATAATCCGCTCGCCTTGATCGGTCAGACTCTCTCGCACTACCGCATCATCGAAAAGCTCGGCGGCGGCGGCATGGGCGTCGTCTACCGGGCGGAGGACACGCGCCTTGGCCGGCAGGTCGCGCTCAAGCTGCTTCCTCCGGAGCTCTCACACGACGCACAGGCCCTCGAGCGCTTCCAGCGCGAGGCGCGCGTCGCGTCGTCGCTCAATCACCCGCACATCTGCACGCTCTTCGATATCGGCGAGGCGCAGGGCGAACGCTTCATCGTAATGGAGCTGCTCGACGGCGAGACGCTCAAGCATCGCATCAGCGGACGGCCGTTGCCGATCGACGAGATTCTCGATCTTACGCTGCAGATCGCCGAGGCGCTCGACGCCGCGCACACGACGGGCATCGTGCATCGCGACATCAAACCCGCGAACATCTTCGTCACCAAACGCGGCCAGGCGAAGGTGCTGGACTTCGGGCTCGCGAAGCTTACGGCCCAGCCGCATGCCGCGGCCGCCAATGACTCGCGTCCGACGATGGGCGACGATCTCACGGACCGCGGCACGACGTTGGGCACGGTCGCGTACATGTCGCCGGAGCAGGCGCGCGGTCAGGATCTCGACGCTCGGACCGATCTGTTCTCGTTCGGCGTGGTGCTGTACGAAATGGCGACCGGCACGCAGCCATTCAAGGGCGCGACGTCCGCAGTGATCTTCGAAGGGATCATGAGCAAGGCGCCGGTTTCGCCCGTGCGCGTCAACCCGGAATTGCCGGTCGAGCTCGAACGCATCATCAATACAGCCCTCGAGAAGGATCGCAGCCTGCGCTACCAGCACGCGGGCGACATGCTCGCCGACCTCAAGCGGCTGCATCGCGACACCTCGTCCGGGCGGAAGGCCGTCGCCGCCGACTCGCGCACCGAGGCCGAAGCGCGGCCACGTGAACCGCGATCATCAGGGCGGGTTCTTTCGGACCTGCCCGTCTCTTCCGATCGCGTGGCGTCCGGCAGCACGCCATCAGCAGGGCGGGTCCTTTCGGACCTGCCCGTCTCTTCCGATCGCGTGGCGTCCGGCAGCACGCCATCAGTAGGGCGGGTCCTTTCGGACCCGCCGCGGTCCGGTCGTTTGTGGATCGCTGCGGCGGCCGTCGTACTGATCGCGGGCGCGGCCGGTCTCGCGGTGTGGAAACGCGGATCGTCTGGCACTGGGACTGCGGTGGACTCCGGCAAGCCGTCTGTCGCTGTCTTGTACTTCGAGAACAACACGGGCAACGCGCAACTCGACTGGCTCCGTACCGGCCTCACCGACATGCTCGTGACGGATCTGTCGCAGTCGCCCGACGTCGAGGTGCTCGGCACCGATCGGCTTGTGCAGATCCTCACGGACATGAAGCGGCAGGACGACAAGGTCGTGTCGTTCGACACCGTGCAGGAGATCGCGAAGCGCGCCGGCGTGAAGACCGTGTTGCTCGGCAGCTACGTCAAAGCGGGCGATACGATCCGAATCAACACGAAGCTGCAGGAGGTCGCGAGCGGGAGAATCGTCACGTCGGAGCGCGTGGAAGCGCTCGGCGAGTCGAATCTCTTTCCGACCGTCGACGATCTCACCAAGCGGATCAAGGCGAAGTTCGCGCTGCCGGGCGGCGCCGATCCGACGAAGGGGCTGTTCAAGCCGCCGACGACCATCACCACGGTCACGGGCAGCAGCATCGATCGCGATCTCAAGGAAGTCACGACGGCGTCGATTGACGCCTACCGTTACTACGCCGAGGGCATCAACCTCCACGAACGCGCGCGCGAGCAGCAGGCGGCGCCGCTGCTCGAAAAGGCCATTCAAATCGACCCGAATTTCGCGCTCGCGCTGATCAAGCTCGCCGTCGTGCACAACAATCTCGGTCACTCGAACGCGCGCGATGAATATGCGGCGCGGGCGTTTCAGCACGTCGATCGGATTACGGCCCGCGAGCGCTACTACATCGAGGGCTACTACTACTCGGTACGCCGCGAGACGGTCGGCAAATCGATCGAGGCGTACAACAAGGCGCTCGAGCTCTATCCCGACCACGCATCGTCGCGGAACAACGTGGCCGTGATGTATTCCAACCTCGAGCGGTACGAGGATGCGATTCGCCACTACGAGGAATTGCGCCGCCGCAGTATGCCGTTCCCTGGCACGTACACGGGCCTCGCCAGCGCCTACACCTCGCTCGGACGATTCGACGCGGGGCGGAAGGTGATGGAGGAATACCTGCAGCAGAGTCCTGATAGTGTCTTGGCGAACCGGAGCTTCGGATTCCTGCTCGCTGACGTCGGCAAACTCGACGAGGCGTCCGCCGCGTACGCCAAAGCGGACGCCCTCGATCCCGGCAATGTGCTGACGGCGTTCGGACGCCATAACCTCGATATTCTCGCGGAGCGTTGGGCCGACGCCGCGAAGATCTCGACGACGCTGCGTCAATCGAACGATTCGTTTGCGAGATTCCTCGGCGGGTTGGCGCTCTCCGAGGACGCGCTCTTCAAGGGCCGCTCCGCCGAGGCCATCCGCGTCTTCGAACAGAGCGCCGCAGGCGAGGGCGCGGCAGGATCGAACGAGACGGCCGTCCTGCGCAATTTCGCGGCGGATGTGCTGATGAGCCTCGGCCGGCCGGCGCTCGCGTTGGCGCAGGCCGAGCGGGCGCTCGTGGACGCCCGCGGCCGGGACGCGGAGAACGGCAGCCTGGCGCTCAAGGCGCGCGCGCTGGCGAAGCTTGGCCGAGGCGATGAGGCCCGCAGGACCGTCGAGACGCTGACTGCCAACATCAACTCGCTCCCGAGCGACAAGGTCAAGCGTGAGTTGTACCTGGTCACCGGCCAGATGGCTTTCGATCGCGGCGACGCGTCAGGCGCGCTGCGCGATCTCACGCGGGCCGAAACCCTGTTGTCGCCCCAGCCCGTCTCGCCTAACCCCCCGCACCCTGCGGTCTGGTACGCCATCGGCCTCGCACATCTCGACGTCAAGAACGACGCCGAGGCCGCCGCGCGGTTTCAGCGTCTCGTCGACAGCGCCGAGGCACGTGTAGGTCACCCGATTGAATTCGTCCGCAGCTTGTACTTCCTCGGCCAGATTGCCGAGCGGCGCGGCGACAAGAGCAAAGCCCGCGAGTACTACCGCCGCTTTGTCGAGTACTGGAAGGACGGCGACATCGATCGCGACAGGGTCGCCGAGGCGCAGAAGAAACTCGCGAGCACGTAGCCGACCCGGGCGTGGCGTCCGGCTTCAGCCGGACACGACCGCACTACCGCCGATTCGATTGGCGCCGCCGTTCGAGCCGCGTCACACGCGTTTCGACCGACAGCAAACGCGTGCCGTGATCCTTCTCGACGTGATCCAAGCGAGCGCCAAGCGACGATGTTCTGGCGAGCGTCCAGTCGTAGAGATTTCTGAACTCCGCCCTGAAATTTTCAGCCGTGAGATCAAAGTGGGCGCGCAGCTCGTCGAACCGCCGGTCCATGGCGTCAAAGCGACGATCCATCTCGTCGAACCGCTGGTCGATGCGTTCGTCGCGCGCATGAATCTCCCCGCGCAACGACGCGTCCAGCGCGGCGTCGCCCGCGCGCATCTCCTCGCGCAGCGCGGCGTCGCCCGCGCGCATCTCCTCACGCAGCGCCGTGTCGCCTGCGCGCATCTCCTCGCGCAGCGCGGCGTCGCCCGCACGCATCTCCTCGCGCAGCGAGACCGCGAACGCGTGAAGGTCGCGGCGTGTCGCCGGCTGGTCCAAGTCCTGATCGAGCATCTCGTCGTCTGTTCGGCCGGCCATTCTAGCATCGTCTGCACGAGCCGTACCGGTGCCGATCTCTCGGCCAATCGCGAAATCGGCGATCAGAGTTGGCAGTTCTTTCCATGGCGAGGCCGCGCACGAATGTCAGAATCTGCCTCTCGGTGATGTAGATTACTGACGATCTGGGTGGCGTTCGCTGAAGGAGAGGAGCGCGATATGAAGAACACGCGCCTGCTGCAAACGGGACTCGTCGTGGCGGCTGCGTTCGCCGCCGTTCTCGCCTTTTCTGCGGCGGGTCCGAAAGGACCCGCCCTGCTTGCCGCCGCCGGACAGGTCACGGCCGGCGACATACGCGTCGACGCCGACGACATCGGCGGAATTGTCACCAGCGCAAAAGGTCCGGAAGCGGGCGTCTGGGTGATTGCGGAGACCAGCGATCTGCCGACGAAGTTCGTCAAGATCGTCGTCACCGACGACCGCGGACGCTACGTCGTGCCCGATCTGCCGAAAGCGAACTACACCGTGTGGGTGCGCGGCTACGGTCTCGTCGACTCACCCAAGGTGCAGGTGGCGCCAGGAAAGATCGTCAACCTGACCGCGGTCGTGGCGCCCAACCCGCGCGCGGCGGCCGAATACTACCCGGCTGGCTACTGGTTCTCGATGATCCGCGTGCCCGAGAAGAGCGAGTTCCCGGGCAACGCGCCGGGCGGCAACGGCATCTCGCCGAACGTCAAGGGTCAGGCCGACTGGATTCGGCAGCTGAAGTCGGGTGGGTGCACGCAGTGCCATGCGCTGGGCACCAAGGGCACGCGCGACATTCCGAAGGAGCTGGGGACATTTCCCAACGCCGCGGCCGCCTGGGATCGGCGCATCCAGTCAGGACAGGCCGGCGCGCAGATGAGCGGCGGCCTCAACGCGATGGGCCGGGAGCGCGCGCTGACGATGTTCGCGGACTGGACGGACCGCATCGCCGGCGGCGAGGTGCCGCCTGTCCCCCCGCGGCCGCAAGGCGTGGAACGCAACGTCGTCATCACGCAGTGGGATTGGGCGGATCCGAAAGCGTATCTCCACGACGAGGTCTCCACCGACCGGCGGAATCCGACCCTCAACGCCAACGGGCTCATTTACGGATCGCTCGAGCTGAGCGCCGACTACCTGCCCGTGCTCGACCCGATTCACAACACGATCAGCCAGGTGAAGTTGACGGTTCGGGACCCGAACACGCCGCGAACGTCTGCGACGATGCCGCAGCCGTCGCCGTACTGGGGTGAAGAAGCGATCTGGACGAGCCGGAACAACGTCCACAATCCGATGTTCGACGAGAAGGGGCGCGTGTGGATCACGTCCACTGTACGCCCGGCGGCCAATCCGGATTTCTGCAAGGCCGGATCGAACCTTCCTTCGGCGAAGCTCTATCCGTTGGCCAATTCGGGACGCCAGCTCGCGGTCTACGATCCGAAGACCAAGGAGATCACGCACATCAGCACGTGTTTCGGCACACACCACTTGATGTTTGCCGAGGACGCCAACCGGACGCTCTGGACGAGCGGCGGCGGTCAAGTGGTCGGCTGGCTGAACACGAAGATGTTCGACGAGACGCACGACGAGGCGAAGTCGCAGGGCTGGACGGCGCTCGTCATGGACACCAACGGCAACGGCAAGCGCGACGCGTACGTCGAGCCGAACCAGCCGGTCGATCCGACGAAGGACAAGCGGTACGGCAACGCCTTCTATGCCGTCGCGCCGGCGCCCGACGGTTCGATCTGGGGATCCGTGCTGGGCTATCCCGGCGCCGTCGTCCGCCTGAATCCCGGGTCGAATCCGCCGGAGACGACGCTGGTCGAAGTGTACGAGCCGCCGGCGCCCGGCTTCTCACCGCGCGGAGGCGACGTCGATCGCAACGGCGTGTACTGGACGGCGCTCGCGAGCGGACACATGGCGAGCTTCGACCGGCGCAAGTGCAAGGGACCGCTCAATGGGCCGAAGGCCACGGGCCAGCATTGTCCGGAGGGATGGACGCTTTACGCCGAGCCGCTGCCGCAACTCAGGGGCGTCACCGAATCGGGCAGCGCTGAGGCCAGCTACTACACGTGGGTGGACTGGCACGACACGCTCGGGCTCGGCGCCAACGTGCCGATCGACACCGGCAATGCGTCGGAAGGTCTCCTCGTGCTGAAAGACGGCAAGTGGATCGTGCTGCGGGTGCCGTATCCGATCGGGTTCTACACGAAGTGGATGGACGGCCGCATCGACGATGCGAAGGCGGGCTGGAAGGGCAAGGGACTCTGGGCGACCGTGAGTACCAGGACGCCGTTTCACATGGAGACCGGCAAGGGGACGACGAGCAAGGTGATGCACTTCCAGCTGCGCCCGGATCCGCTCGCGAAGTGAAACGGTTTCAGCATCGGCGCTGAACCGGCGTCGCGCATTTGCAAGATGACAGACGCCGGCGGACGGGCAGCCTCGTGCGGCTACAGCGCTGACTCGCGTACGCCGATGCGCTTGCGCAGGAAGTTCGTGCGGCGCTCGGGCGGCAGCGCCTGCCAGCGCCGAATCATCTCGCGCAGCGCGCGCTCACTTTCTTTCTTGACGGCCGCTAGCTTTGCGCGCCTGCTGACGTTCGTTCTCTTCAAGCGTTCTCTCCAGAATCTCCAGCACGGCCTTGAGTCTGACCTTCTTCAGGTGCCGGCCGATCTCAATCAGATAGGGCTTGGCGTCCATCGCGCGCAGTATAGCGGAGGACTGTACGGATCAACGGCCGACGGGCTTGAGCAGCAGATCCTGGAAATCGAAACTGAAATCCGTGGACGGCGAGATGGCGCGCATCTTCACCTGATCGATCGTCCCGTCCGGATTCAGCGCGAACGTGACGTACGCGTCGGCGCGGAGCTCGCGGTCCTTCCAGCGCGCGACGAACGTATCGTGCTGCCACGGCGCCAGCTCGCCTGACAGCGCCGGCGTGTGGCCGAACCGCATGACGAGCTTTCCGCTCTCGAGGGCGACCGTGATGTCGCCGTACCACGCGTCGCGGTACGTGCCTGCGTACTTCGCCAGCGGCAGCGACGGCTTTGCCGACGCGTCACGCGCGGCACTGCCGCGTCCCTCGGCCGCCGCGGCGTTGGCTTCGCTGCGCGCCTGTACTTTCTTATAGCCGTCGATCCAGTCGAACCCCGGCGCGCCGAGATAGTGATCGAGGATGTGGAAGGCAATCGAATCGAACGCGGCGCCAGACTCCTGGTTCGTCAGCACCGCGACGCCGATGCCCGCGTCGGGAATCATCGCGACGCGGGACACATAGCCCGGCAGCCCGCCCGTGTGCGTCACGAGCTTGTGCCCGCGGTAATCGCGAAGGTCGAGGCCGAGCCCGTAGCCGTGGAAGTTCATCTGCAGCGCCGGAAGCTCCGGCGGCGCCGTGCCGATCGGAATCGGCGTGACGATGCTCGAGAGCTGGCGCGCCGTGGCGGCGGAGAAGAGGCGAGTCCCGTTAGCGAGGAGGCCGCCTGACAGTTGCACGCGCAGCCACGTCGCCATGTCCTCCGCGGACGAGTTGATGCCGCCCGCCGGATTCGTGTTGTCGCTCTCGAACGGCCGGATCGGCCGGACCGTGCCGTCTACGGGCGCGTGCGTCGCGGCGACGTTGCCGCCGGCCGCCGCGGCGGAGTGCCGCACGTTGCTGCCGGTCATCCCGACTTTCGCGAGGACGCGCGTCGAGACGAAGTCCTCCCACGACTGGCCGCTGATTTTTTCAATCAGCTCGCCGGCGACGAGGTACAGCACGTTGTCGTACGCGTACGCGCTGCGGAAACTCGTCGCGAGCGGAATGTAACGCAGGCGATCCGCGACTTCCTTCCGGTTGTATGTGGACTCGGGCCACCAGAGCAGATCGCCGGCGCCGAGGCCGAGCCCGCTGCGGTGCACGAGGAGATCGCGGACCGTCATCTCGTGCGTGACGTACGGATCCGACATCGCGAACGCAGGCAGATAGCGCACGACCGGCGTGTCCCATTCGATCTTGCCTTGTTCGACGAGCAGCGCGAGTGCAGTCGCCGTGAAGACTTTCGTGTTCGACGCGATGCCGAAGAGCGTCCGCGCATCGACCGGCGTCGGCTCGCCCAGCTTCCGGACTCCATAACCCTTTGCGACGACGACCGCATCGTCCTTGACGATGGCGAGGCCGATGCCGGGGACTTGGAAGGTCTGCATCGCGCGCGCGACCCACTGATCGAGATCGGCCGGCGGCGCGGCGCGCTGTGCCGTCAGCGTCGAAGACAGCGCCAGCAGCAGGACGAGCGCGGCGAGGACTGCCGGCCGCTTCGGTCCGTGAAGGCGATCGCGAATGATCATGTCGCGAATGCTACAGTACTCTTCCTATGCAGAAAACCGATGACGAGTGGCGCGGGTCCTTGACCCCCGAGCAGTTTCGCGTCCTGCGCGAGCACGGTACGGAGCGCGCCGGCACGAGCCCGCTCAACTACGAGAAGCGATCCGGTACGTTTTCGTGCGCCGCTTGCGGGACGCCGCTGTTCACGTCCGACACCAAATTCGAGAGCGGCACCGGCTGGCCGAGCTTTTTCGCGCCGATCGAAGGCGTGGTGGCGACGACCGTCGATCGAAGCTACGGCATGACGCGCGTCGAGGTGCACTGCGCGACCTGCGGCGGACACCTCGGTCACGTGTTTCCAGACGGTCCGCGGCCGACCGGGCAGCGCTACTGCATGAACGGCGTCGCGCTCGCGTTCGATCCGAAATGATGTGCAGGGCGGGTCCTTCTGGATTTGTAGGGCGGGTCCTTTCGGACCCGCCTGATCATGCCGGGTCCAAAAGGACCCGGCCTACGTACTGATCATGCCGGGTCCAAAAGGACCCGGCCTACGTACCGGGCCGAGAGGACCGGGCCTACCTGTCTTAGGATCCGGCCTGCTTGCCACTCTTTGGGCGGACCCTTGTCATCCCGCATGTGATCGACAGCCCGCGCACGTTCTTCTTCCTCAACTACACCGGCAATCACTCGCGCAATCCGTACGACGCGTACTCGACGGTGCCGACGCTGGCGCAGCGTGCCGGCGATCTCTCGACGCTCGGCCGCACGATCGTCGATCCAGCGACGGGCCGCCCCTTCGTCAACAATCAGATTCCGTCGGCGCGGATCGATCCCGCGGCGCAGGCGCTGCTGAATCTCATCCCCGCGCCGAATCAGACCGGCGACACGCAGAACTTCCATACGGTCACGACAACGACGAGTCACATGGACGATGTGAACGTGCGGTTCGTGCGGACCTTCGGCGCCGCGGCGGGGCGTGGCGGCGGCCGCGGTGGAGGGGGCGGCGGACGCGGCGGGCCGGGCGGCGGTCCGGGTCGGGCGGGCGTGTCGAATCTCAACGTCCAGATTCACTACCGGCACGCGGACAACACGAACACGAATCCGTTTCCCACGCTCGGCGGCACGTCCAACACGAGCGCGGGGGACATTCCGGTCAACTATTCGTTCACGAAGCTCGGTCTCACGCATTCGCTGCGGTTCGGCTTCAACCGCCAGCACGCCGACACGCGGAATCTGTACGCCGGCGATACGAATCTCGCCGGCAACGCGGGCATCCTCGGCGTCGCGTCCGATCCGTTCGACTGGGGCGCGCCGAATCTGTCGTTCAGTTCGATCGCCGGCGTGCGCGACGCGAACCCGTCGATGCGGACGGACCGCACGTTGTCGGCGGGCGACACAATCGTCAAGACGATCGGCCGCAGCACGATTCGATTCGGCGGCGATTATCGCGACGTTCACGCCGACAGCCGGATGGACGCAAACGCGCGTGGCAGCTTCGTCTTCACCTGCGCTACGAGTATTTCTCGCCCATCTCCGAAGCGAGCAACCGGCTCGTGACGCTCGACGCCGCGCCAGGCGTGGGCCAGCTTGGTGGCATGCCTGCTCGCGCTTGGCCTGACCGTGATTTCAACCCACAAGTTGCAGTTCAGGCTCGCCCGCAGGTTGTGGCTCACCAAGAAATTCGGCGAGCTCGACGTGTGGGGTTTCGTGTTCAACTTGCCAGAGGTCAAGTGGGCGACGGTGAGATCACGCGCACGGCGTGGCGTATGATGGAATTACAATAGAGTTTCGCCGACTGGACGAGGAGGTTGCTGCCGATGCCGAGACAGAATCTGCAGGAAGGCATAATCAAGAAGGGCGGACAGAACACGCCGCCGACTAGCCCAAGGCCAGCGCCGCCGCAGGGTCAGGCACAGCCGCAAGGAAGTAACGCTCCAGCCACTACGAACTCGCCCGAGCGATAGACAGCCGGCGCGCTCACGATGGATCCCATCGGCGTCGTCCGTAGTCCCTTCACCGAAACCTCACAGATTCCCAAGGGCTGTGGCGCGGAGCATCGCGCCGAGGGTGTTCTCGAGATCGAGCCGCGGTTCGAGGCCGGACTCGCGGACATCGAAGGCTTCTCGCACCTCTACGTGATCTGGTTGTTTCATCGCGCGACCGGGTACGATCTGATCGCGCACCCGCCGACCGACGAGAAACGGCCGCACGGCGTCTTCGCGACGCGGTCGCCGCGGCGGCCGAACGCGATCGGCCTGACCGTCGTAGAATTGCTCCGTCGCGAGGGCGCGAAGCTGTTCGTCCGCGGCGTCGACATGCTCGACGGCACGCCGATCCTGGACATAAAGCCGTATCTCTCGAGCGTGCCTGCCGACGAACTTCGACGCGGATGGCTGGCTGAGGCCGAGCAACGGAAGGCGCGGTAGTGGCGTCCGGCTTCAGCCGGACCGGGAGAAGTCATGAAGATCTTCAGTGCTGGATTGTGCGCCGTCCTTCTCGCGACACTGATCGGGAGTCGCACGCTGACGGCGGCCGCGTCGTGCGAGAGCCTCAAGTCGATGATGCTCCGCGACACGACGATCATGTCCGCGCGGGTCATCGACACCGGCGCCTTCACGCCGCCCGCTCCCGCGGGCGCGACACCGCCTCCGGCGGCGACGCAGGCCTTCCGCGATCTGCCGGCGTTCTGCCGCGTGGAGGCGATGCTAGAGCCGTCGAGCGACTCCGACATCAGGATCGAAGTCTGGATGCCGGCGTCCGGATGGAACGGCAGGTTCGAAGCCGTCGGCAACGGCGGATGGGCGGGTACGATCTCTTATGGTGCAATGGCGGCGGCGATCCGCCGCGGCTACGCCACTGCGTCGACCGACACCGGCCACGCCGGCAACGGCGGCGACGCCAGCTTCGCGTTCAATCATCCCGAGAAGCTCGTGGACTTCGCGTACCGCGCGGTCCACGAGATGACGGTGCGGGCGAAGCTCGTCATCGAGAAGCACTATGGCAGCGCGCCAAAGTTGTCGTACTGGAACGGCTGCTCGACCGGCGGACGCCAGGGCCTGAAGGAGGCGCAGAAGTTTCCCGCCGACTACGACGGCATCATCGCCGGCGCGCCGGCGAACTACATGACGCACCTGCTGACGCACAGCATCTGGGTCGCGCAGGCGTCGCTGAAGAATCCCGCGAGCTTGATTCCGCGCGAGAAGTACGCCGCCGTCCACCAGGCGGCGCTGGACGCGTGCGACGCGCTCGACGGCGTGAAGGACGGCGTGATCGAGGATCCGATGCGCTGCCATTTCGATCCAAAGGCGATCCAGTGCACGGGCGCCGATGCACCGACCTGCCTGACAGCGCCGCAGGTCGAGACGGCGCGAAAGATCTACGCGCCGGCGACGAACTCGAGGGGCGTGGTGATCTTCCCCGGACTCGAGCCCGGCAGCGAGCCCGTCTGGTCCGGGCTCGCCGGACCCGCGCCGCTGAGCATCGCGGCCACGTACTTCAAGTACGACGTCTTCAAGAATCCTGACTGGGATTTCAAGACGCTCGACTTTGATAAGGACGTCGCGATGATCGACAAGCAAGACGATGGTCTGCTGAACGCGACCGATCCGAACCTGAAACCGTTCTTCAGCCGCGGCGGCAAGCTGTTGATGTATCACGGCTGGGTCGATCAGCTGATCGCGCCTCGCAACAGCATCAACTACTACACGAGCGTGACGAAGGCGATGGGCGGCGTGGACAAGGTTGCGGACTCGATTCGCCTGTTCATGGTCCCGGGCATGGCGCACTGCTTCGGCGGCGACGGCACGAGTACGTTCGACAGCATGGCGACGATCGAGCAGTGGGTGGAGCAGAAAAAGACGCCCGCGCAGATTCAGGCGTCGCACATGGTCGGCGGCGTCGCCGATCGCACGCGTCCGCTCTGTCCGTACCCGACGGTCGCCGCCTACAAAGGCGCCGGCAGCACGAATGACGCGGCCAACTTCGCCTGTAAGGCGCAGTGACGAACTACGTCCTGTACGACGGCGACTGCGGATTTTGCTCCCGCTGGGTGCCCTCGTGGGCGAAGACCCTGAAGCGGGCCGGTTTTGAGATCGCGCCGCTCCAGAGTCCGTGGCTGGCCAACGTCGCGCACCTCAACCCGGCGGAGTTGACGGACGATTTCACGCTCCTGCTCGACGACGGCCGGTTGCTCAGGGGTGCGGATGCGTACCGGTACCTGATGCGCCGCATCTGGTGGACGCTCCCGTTGTACGCGCTCTCGGTCATCCCCGGACTGCGCGGCATCTTCGATTGGGGTTACCGCACGTTCGCGCGCAATCGGTACTGCGTGTCGCGGGCGTTCAGGCTGGCTGCTCACGAGGAACGGAGGAAGTGATGCATCTGCGACGAGTGTCGATGCGCCTGTGGATTGTCTGCGCGTTCGTCCTCGTCTGCGGCGCCGCGCGCGCGCAGGACGGGACGGTCAAGAGTTTCGCGCTTGGCCGCTTCACCTTCGAGAGCGGCGCGTCGATCGACAACGCGCACGTCACGTACGTCACGTGGGGCGCGCTGAACGCCGCCAGGGACAACGCGATCCTTTTGCCGTCGTGGTACGGCGGCCGCGCGCTCAGCTATCAGTTCCTCGTCGGCCCCGATCGCTCGCTCGACCCCGCGAAGTACTTCATCGTCGCGACCGAGATGTTCGGCAGCAGCGGATCGTCGTCTCCAAGCAACACGCCCGCGCCGTTCGACGGTCCGCGCTTTCCGCGCGTCGCCGTTCGCGATGATGTCGAGGCGTCACGCAAGGTGCTGAACAGCCTCGGCGTCCAGCACCTGCGCGCGGTCATCGGGTTCTCGATGGGCGCGCAGCAGGCGTTCCAGTGGGCCGCGAGTCACCCGACCGAAGTCGACGCGATTGTCGCGCTCTGCGGCACCGCGAAGACGTACGGCCACGGCCGCGTCCGGCTCGAGAGCGCCATCAGCGCGCTGACCGCCGACCCGCGGTGGAAGGGCGGCGACTACACCGAGTTGCCTGAGGACGGCATCAAGGCCTGGGCGCAGCACTGGTCCGCGTGGGTGTACTCGCAGGAGTGGTGGCGGCAGGAGATGTTCAAGCCGCGATCGGCCAGCGTCGAGCAGGTCCTCGCCGACAACGTCCGCAGCTGGCACACCAGAAACCTTAACGACGCCGTGCAGCTCGCGCACACGTGGCAAGACCACGACATCGGCAGGACGAAGGGCTTCGACGGCGACATCGAGCACGCGCTCGCGTCGATCAAGATTCCCGTCCTCTACATGCCCGGCGCGACCGATCTGTACTTTCCGCTGACGGACGCCGAGTCCGAGCGCAAGTTCCTGACGAACGTGAAGTTCGCCCCCATCCCGTCGCTCTGGGGCCACACGGCCGGCGGCGGCGGAAACCCCACCGACGCCGCGTTCATCAACAAAGAGATCGCGGCCTTCCTGGGCAAGTAGGGCGGTCTGGGCAAGTAGGGCGGGTCCTTTCGGACCCGCCTGATCAGCGCACTACGACCACGACTTCGTTCGACGGCCCGCTGACGCCGCACGTGTTTTTCGCGCGCACGCGCAGATAGTACGTGCCGACCCCGACGTCGGAAATCGTGGCCGCCGGCGTCGCGCTGCCGGTCGCGCCGATTCTCACGTCGGTTCCGCCCGGGGTCGTCCCGGCCTCCCCCACGTAGTCCAGCGCGTGAAACGAGGCCGTCCATTGCGCGGAGATCGTCCTGCCGCTGACCGTCGCGACGAGTCCGGTGGGCGGCAGTGGCGCGAACGAGCAGCCGCGGCCCACGATCAGCGTGGCTTCATCGGAGGGATCGCTGATCACGGTGCCGTCCGTGGCTCTCACCCTGATGTAGTAGATGTCCTCGCCGACGCCGTCCACGATCAGGCTCGTCTGCAGGTTCCTCGTGTCGTAGTTCGCCACGTTGACGAGGCCCGCGGATGATCCAGCCTCGATGATGTACGACGTCGGCCTGCCGGTCACGGGCGCGCCCCACGTCAGCGAGACGCGCGACCCAGTGACGGAGGCCCTGAAGTTCGTCGGCGGCGAGATCTCAGGCAGGTGCTGGCGGAAGTTGGCGACGGTGAACGTCGTGCCAAGAATGGTTCGCACGTTGTCCTGATCGCCGATGCCCAGCGGAAAGCCGTTGTACGAGTGGAGCGGGCTCGAAAACTGGTCGACGGTGACGCACTTCGGGCAGTCCACGCCTTCCGACATCACGTCGTGGAAAAGATGGACCGAATCGGTGTACCCGAGAGAGTAGGGAAACGCGCCCGCCGCATCGCCGCCGAAGCCTGCGTTGTTGCGGGGTTCGTGCAGGCATCCGAGGTTATGGCCGAGTTGGTGCGCCAGTCCGTAGATGTACGCGAGAGAGCTGTTGTACGCGACGGCGCTGTACGCGTTCTCCGGATAGCCCACGCCTTGAGACACGCCGATGAACGCGGCCCCGCTGGCCGACGAGTCCTGGCTCACGAGGAGCGTCACCACGTCGGCGCGGACGGTATTGCGATCGGCTTTCACATAGATGTCGGCCTGCAGGTTCTTGACGTCCGTCGCCGTGCTGCCGGTCTCGATGTAGCTGTATTCCCGCGCCTCGAGCAGCCGGACTCTCGCCGCCGTGTCACTGGCGCCAAACACGGAGTTCACCTGGGCGATGGAGGCGGTCAGCAGCGAATTGATCGCGGCGATACTGCCCACCGCATTCTTCGCGGTGGGCGTGTAGTACACGAGCAATTCGATCACGTTGTTGGTGTCCGCGGCGGCCGTGGATGGCGGTCCGCTCTCGCGTGCAGGTGCGTTCGCGGGGATCGGCGGGTTGGCATCGCCGGGGATCAGCCGCCGGTCCACTTCGATGATGTCGTACGAGCCGTCGGCGAGCGGCCTGACGGAGTACATGTGCCCCGGTACGTTGACTACGCCGGACAACACGCCGTTGGCCACGGCCAGAATCACCTGACTGCCTTCGACGCCCGCGACCCGGCCGACCCACGCGTACCCGAGTGTGGCGACGGTTTCGACGTGGTCGAGTTGCGCGACGACATCGAGGTCGTCGAACAGGTTCAGATCCACCGAGCGCGCCGCCTGGGGCAGCGCTCCCAATCCATTGAGGGGACCCGTTCCGCCCTGCGCGAGCACGGAGAGCGCCGCGGAGGCGCGGCGCCGCCGCATCACCGCGCGATCGTCCGGCGCCGGCCGACTGACTGCAGCGCCCGAGAATTCGCCCTCGGAAAAAAGCGCCCGCCGTTGCGCGTCCGGATGCGAGCTGAATGCGAACTGCAACAGCAGCAGCGCGACGATGCGCCAGCGCGTAGGCCGGCCTCGCGCTAACGGGACGAGCGTCATGGTTGAAGTCTAGCGCTTCTTCGCCGCGTACGCCTTGGCTTGCTGGCCGACGATGTCGACGAGGTTGCCCATCGAGAGATTCACGTCGATGAGGTGCAGGCCCCAGTTGGCCAGCACGTTCGGCGGATTGCCGATGTCGCCCGTGATGTCGTCGACGCGCGGATCCGCGGGATCGCCGTGCACGGTGACCTCGAGGTACGACGCGTTCTTGTTCTTCGTGCACTGCGCCGTCAAGAGACCAGGCACGCTGACCCACGGCGTGTCGATGGGCGGATCGGCCGGCCCCGTCACCCAGGGCTGTATCTTCAGTGTGCTCGTGATCGTTTTGCCGGTCGCGTCAAGATACGCGTGCAGCGCGCCGCTGCCGCCGCCGAGCGCCGCGGGATTCGTGCACGCGGCTTCCTGATCGGCGTCAGGCACTTTGCCGAAAAGCGTATTCGCGGGCGGTTTCAGCGTCGAGCGGAACGACGCGTACGTGATGACGCAGCCGGTCTGCGTCGCGGACTTGCAGAGCGGCACGCTCTTGAACGTGCCGCCGACGTCCTTGCCCTTCGGGACGGCGATGATCGTGCCCAGAAGAATCGCCGACACCAGCCGCGATTGCACCGGCTTGCCGTCGATCTCTTCGCTGATGAGGCGATTGAGGATGAACGAGCCCTGCGAGTGCGCGACGAGCACGACGCCACGGCCGTTGTTGTCGTGCTGCAGGTAGTAGTTCCACGCGTCCTTCACATCGTCGTACTGCAGGCCGCGCTCGAGCGGTGTCCCGCCCGCGTTCTGCGCGAGCACGCGTTGCAGGCCCATCAGCGTCACCTGCCGGTACACCGGCGCGTACGTCTTGCACTGCGACCCGAAGCGCGCGAACTGCTGGCGGACCACGTTCATCTCCGCCGGGTCCGGATTCATGTCGCTGTTCGGCGTCCGATCGGTGGAGATCGTCGGGTAGACGTAGAAGCAGTCGATCGGCGCATTCGGATTCGCCTTCCACGTCGTTTCTTTCGTCAGCGTGCCGTCGGCCGCGACGATCGTCGTCGTGTGATCGACGTCGCACGCGTCTCCCTTGCGTCCAGGTTTGCAGAGCCAGGTCTTCGGGTCGCTGTAATCGTTGGGCGAAGGCGGCGGCGCCGGCGCGGTCTGCAGTTGTGCCGGCGGCGTGGCCGGTTGCTGCGCCGTAACCATTCCAGTTCCTGCACAGAGACTTGCGGCCACGACGACGCCGAGCAGCACCTGTTTGACGTTAACCACGGACCCTCCTGTGCTGCCGCGGATTATACTCAACCCTCGCCAGGGCCCAGTCGCGCCGGCCCGCGCGGCCGCCCATGCCCGCAGTGTGACGATTGGAGGCTGGAATGTTGAAGACCATCATCGCCGGCGTCGCGCTCGTGATCCTTCCGTCGATGGCCGTGGCGCAGGACGCCCGAGCCGTGATCGGCACCGTGTCGAGCGCCATGGGCGCCGACAATCTGAAGACGATCGTCTACTCCGCGACCGGTGAGGATTTCGCGTTCGGGCAGGCCTACAACCCCACGTCGCCGTGGCCGCGGTTCATCAACAAGAGCTACACGCGCATGATCGACTTCGATGCGCCCTCGTCGCGCGTCGATCGCGTGCGCAACCAGGCCGAGAATCCCCCGCGCGGCGGCGGCCAGCAGCCGGTCCGGGGCGACCAGCCGGTGAACCAGACCATCATTATCAATAGCGGCACGCCGTGGGTGCAGCAGCTCGAGATCTGGATGACGCCGTACGGATTCCTGAAGGCGGCGCGCGCGAACAACGCGACCGTCACGTCGCAGACGATCGGCGGCAAGAAATATCAGGTGCTGACGTTCGTCGGTCAGAACAAAGCGACGGTCAACGCCTACGTCAACGCGCAGAACCTGATCGAAAAGGTCGACACGCACATCGACAACCCGATGCTGGGCGACGTGTTGTTCGAAGCGATCTACTCGGACTACAAGGACGTCGGCGGCGTGAAGTTCCCGATGAAGATCGTGCAGAAGCAGGGCGGCTACCGGATCTTCGATCTCACGGTGAACGACGTGAAGCCGAACGCGCCGGTCAGCATTCAGGCCGCGCAGGGGCGAGGTGGGGCTGGTGGGCCGGGTAGGGCTGGTGGGGCAGGCGGGGAACAGGCGGCCGCGACGCCGTCAGAGAAACTGGCGGACGGCGTGTACCTGATCCTCGGCGGGTACGCGAGCGTCGCCGTGGACTTCAAGGACTACATCGTCGTCATCGAAGGGCCGCAGAGCGAAGAGCGCGCGAGCGCGATCATCGCGGAAGCGAAGCGGCTGATTCCCGGCAAGCCGATCAAGTATCTCGTCAACACGCATCATCACTTCGATCACGCGAGCGGCCTGCGCACGTTCGTCGCGGAAGGCGCGACGATCGTCACGCACCAGGTGAACAAGGCGTACTACGAGAGGCTGTTTGTCGCGCCGCACACGCTCAATCCCGACAAGCTGGCGCTGTCGAAGAAGGCGCCGAACATCGAGACCATGACGGAGAAGCGGGTGCTGACCGACGGCAACCACGTCGTCGAGCTGCACCACGTCCGCGGCGCCGGTCACAACGCCGGCCTGCTCGTCGCGTACTTCCCGAAGGAAAAGATTCTCGTCGAGGCGGACGCGTACAATCCGCCGGCCCAGGCCAGCGCGCCCGTGCCGATGCCCATCAGCCCGTACACCTCAAACCTGATGGAGAACCTCGATCGGCTGAAGCTCAAGGTCGAGACCGTCATCCCGATTCACTACGCGGCGGACGGACGGAAGATCACGTGGGCGGAGCTTCAGCGTGCGGCCGGGAGAGCGAACTGAGAAGAGGGCAGGAAGGGCGGGAAGGGAAAGCACGTAGGCCGGATCCTTTCGGACCCGGCACGACCGCGGAGGAGAAACTGAAGGTGAAGAAGAACTTCACGCTCATTGCCGCGCTGACCGCGCTGGCGCTCACTGCGCGGGTGGCTGGACAGGCGCCGAAAACGCACCGGCTCGAGGTGACGCCGGCCACGGTCGCGTACGGCTACTACTGGGCCGACGCAAAGCCGGCGTTGCGCGTCGCATCTGGCGACATCATCGACGTCGACACGCTGCTCACGAACAGTCCGACAGGGCTCGGACGTGCCGGCGTGCCCGACGACAAGATTCAGGCGTCGCTCAAGTCGATCGTCACCGAGGTCACGGGCGATCGCCGCGGGCCCGGCGGTCACATCCTCACAGGGCCCGTCTACGTCGAAGACGCGATGCCGGGTGACGCGCTCGAAGTGAAGATCCTGTCGATCGATTTGCCGATCGAGTACGGCTACAACGGCTGCAGCGGCTTCGTGCCGGAGAACTGCGAGCGCGGGACGCCGGCGAAGATCATCACGCTCGATCGCCGGAACATGACCGCCGAGTTCCTGCCGGGCATCGTCATTCCGCTCAAGCCGTTCTACGGCAGCATGGGTGTCGCGCCGGCGCCCGAGCTCGGCCGCGTCAGCAGCAATCCGCCGGGCCGCCACGCGGGCAATATGGACAACAAGGAGCTCGTGGCCGGCAGCACGCTCTACATCCCGGTGTTCGCGCCGGGCGCGCTGTTCGAGATCGGCGACGGCCACGCCGCGCAGGGCGACGGCGAAGTCGATCAGACCGCGATCGAGACGTCGCTCCGCGGACGGCTGCAGCTCACCGTGCGCAAGGGCATGACGCTGAACTTCCCGCGCGCCGAGACGGCGACCGATTTCATCTCCATGGGTTTCGATCCGGATCTCACCAAGGCGACGACGATAGCGATTCAGGAGATGGTGGACTTCATCGCGGCGACGAAGAAGATGTCCAAGCATCAGGCGTATCAGCTCGTCAGCCTCGCCGGCAATGTCGCGGTCACGCAGCTCGTCGACAAACCGAACCACGGCGTCCACGTCCGGATGCCGAAGAGCATCTTCAAGTAGGTGCTTCGACTGGCCAGCCAAGAGGTCGGTGCATGGTGGAAGTACCGGATGTCACACGAATCGAGATTGCTCCGTTTCAACTTCGGTGGAGCGAGTGGTATGCGTGGGAGCACCTCGAGCGGGATGCGAGGAGTGATTCATTTGCGGTCAGGATCCCAAGTTCACCAGGAGTGTACGAAGCGAGGCTCAGCAGTTCCGCAACTCGCCTGACGATTGGAGGCATGGCATGAGCACTGCGGTCACGACTGAATCTCGAATCGCTCGCGTTGAAGTCAGCAGCGAGACCATCACTGCGTACCTGACTGATGGACGCGCGATCAGTGTGCCGTTAGCGTGGTCATGGCGACTCTCCGACGCGACGCCTGCTCAGCGGGCGAACTGGCGACTGATTGGCGATGGCCACGGCGTGCATTGGCCAGAGATTGACGAAGACCTCAGCGCGGACGGCATGCTCAACGGTGTTCCTGCCGTTCGCCCACCGCGCCGATTGGCGAACTCCGTCTCTGCTGCGCCCGCCAAAAAGCACGCGCTGACACGCGCCAAACGTCGCGCACGGTGACGAACGCCGGGCTGGCGATCGCGCTTCGCGATCTCGCGAAGTCGTACGGCGCCGTCCACGCCGTCCGTGGCGTCACGTTCGACGTCGCGCAGGGTGAAATCTTCGGCTTCCTCGGCCTGAACGGCGCGGGAAAAACGACGACGATCCGCATGCTGCTGGACCTGCTGCGGCCGAGCCGCGGATCGGCGGCGGTGTTCGGCATCGACTGCCATCGCGACAGCCTGAAGGCCCGCGCCCTCGTCGGCTACATGCCGGGCGAGCTCGGCCTGTACACCGACATGACGGGGCAGGAGTTGCTCGACCTGCTCGCGCATCTGAGCGGAACCCGCGCGGACGTTGGCTACCGGCTGACGCTCGTCGACGCCCTCGAGCTCGCGCGCGCGGATCTGAAGCGAACGCTGCGTGAGTACAGCACGGGTATGAAGCGCAAGCTCGGCCTCATCCAGGCGCTGCAGGCGGATCCGCCGCTGCTGATCCTCGACGAGCCGACCGAAGGCCTCGACCCGCTGGTCCAGCAGGCGCTCTACGAGATCCTCTTCGAGCTGCGACGGCGCGGCCGGACGATCTTCATGTCGTCGCACGTGCTGTCTGAAGTCGAGCGGCTGTGCGATCGCATCGGCATGATCCGCAGCGGCGAGATGGTGCTGCTCTCGACTGTCGAGAAGGCGCGCCGCCTCGGTGGACGCATCGTCCGTGTGCAATTCTCGACGGCCGTGGGCGTTGTCGCCCTGCCGCCGGGCATGACGCTTGTGTCGCATGCCGCCGATCGCTGGCAGATACGGGTTGAGCGGGAGATCGGCGCGTTGTTGCCGCTGCTTGCGGCGCTGCCCGTCCGCGATCTCGAAATCGCCGAGCCCGCGCTCGAGGACGTGCTCCGCGGTTTCTATCGCGAGGAGCAGTCATGATCGGACTTCTCGCGCTGGCCGGCCATTCGTTGCGCCGCCGCCGCGGTCTGCTGATCGGCCTGTCGCTCATGCTCATCGCGTTTCAGTGCTTCATGGTGCTCACGGCGCGCAACTACGAGCAGACCGGCGGCTTCAAGGCGATGACGGCGCTGATGCCCCAGTTCATGTCGCAGCTGACCAACATGATGGCGGCGACGTTCACCGGTTTCGTCCTCTTCGGCTATTCGCATCCCATCGTCCAGCTGTTCCTCGTCGCCATGGCGATCAGCATCGGGACCGAGCCGGTGGCGGAGATCGAAACGCGGTTCGTCGATCTGGTGATGGCGCGGCCGCTGCGGCGCGCGACCGTCGTCGTCCGGACGCTCATCGTGCTCCTTGTCGCGACGGTGATGGCGGTCGGCACGCTGCTCGCCGCCACGTTCGTCTGGCTCTGGCTGCTCGCGCCGCCGGGCGCCCGCCTGCCGCAACCGCGTGTGATCGTCTCGCTGGCGGTCAACCTCGCGCTGCTGGTGATGGCGTGGGGCGGTATCGCGCTGGGGCTGGCGTCGTTTTCGAAGCGCCGCGCGACGGCCGCGACGGTATGCGGCTTCCTGGCGTTCGCGACGTTCGTGCTGGACTACGCCGGCAAGTTCTGGAAAGCCGTCCAGCCGGTGTCGCGCATTTCACCGTTTCACTACTTCGATTCGTTCGCGATGATCGGCGGGCGAACGCTCGCGACGATCGACGTCGTCGTGCTGACCGGGATGTTCGCCGTCTCCGCGGTGATTGCCGGCGCGGTCTACGCCTGGCGAGATTTGTAGCGCGTTTTCGTAGGCCGGGCCCTTTCCGCCTTCGCGAGACGCTTCGGCGGACCGCCGTAGCCTTGGCGGAAGCGGTCGGACCCGGCTGATCAGGCGGGTCCAAAAGGACCCGCCCTACTAATCGTCCCGCCCTACGAAGCCGATCGCCTAATCGCCTTCGTCACGCCCCAGAGCATCAGCACGGTCGCGACGAAGACGAAGTTCACCAGCAGGGCCGATGGCGGGAGCCATGCGTAGAAGCGGTGCACGAGCGTCCAGAGCAGACACCAGACGCCGAGGCCGATCACGGATGCGACGCGCTGACGGCTGTCGGCGAGGAGGCTGACAAGCGGAAACAGCAGGAAGAAGGCGTAATGCGTCCACGAAAACGGCAGGACGGCGACGATCGCGATCACGACCGCCCAGAACGCGTGCGACTCGGCGACGAGATCGCCGGCCGGAATCGAGAGACACACGTACAGCAGAACACCTGCCAGCAGCACGCAGAATCCCATCGTCGTCGTCAGATATAAGAGTTCCGAACGCATCAGCGGCGCGACATCGGTGGCTCGCGCGTCTTCGGACAGCCGCGCGTAGTGTCCAACGCCTCCGCGGAACAGATGCTGCGCCACGCCCCACACGCTCTGATTGCCTTCCCTGAACGTGTTCGCGTTTTCCACACCCGCACTCGGCATCTTGCCGAGGAAGTACGTCGTCGTTGCCGCGCCGCCGAGCGTAACCGCGCCTGCCGCCGTGAGGATCGCGCAGACGACAACACTGACGACCGCGAGCGCGTATCGCTTCCGCAAAATGAAGTAGCCGCTCAGGAGAATCGGCCAGAGTTTCACGGCCGCCGCGATGCCCAGCGCCGCTCCACCGATTACGTCCCACCGCGGCAGACGCCGGGCCGATGCGAGAAGAGCGATCAGCAGCAGCCCGCCGACGATCGGACTGAGTTGGCCGAGGATCAGATTCTCGGCCGTCGCCGGAAGCAGCAGGGCGAACCACACCACGAACCACGCCGCGGCCGCTCCGCGTGCACGCACCGCACGCCACGACCACACCAGCAGCGCCACTACGAGCGCGACGTTGAACCACAGCCAGACGATCTTCGCGGCGCCGAATGGCACGAGCGTGAACGGACGAAACAGCAGGGCGACCACCGGCGGGTAGTTATTCGTGTCGTAGTCGGCGATGCCGGTGCCGGCCGCCAGCCGGCCGACGGTGGCCGGGTCGTACATCGACGCCGGGTCCGCGCGGCCCGCGAGCGCGGCGAGGTAGAAGACTGCAAAATCATGCGCGATCGGGATGCGGACGAGATAGAGGACGGCGCGCAGCAGTGTCGGGAGCCCGAGCGCCGTCGCGAGCACGAATCCGGCGGCGACCGTGAGCGACGCGGAGGTCCGGCCGCCTCCGCGCTTTGCGCTTCGGCGAGCCTCGCCCGAGCCGGGCGCAGGCGGCCTGTCGGACACTACTGAAGCCACCGCGTGAACCACTCGAGGTTGCGCCGCATCTGCTCGCGCTGCAGCGCCGGTTCGTACAGCACGTGCCCGCCGCGCGGGTGGATGTCGAACTCCACAGTCTTCCCCAGCGCCTTCAGGGCGCGGTAGAACTTCCACGCGCCAGCGACAGGCACGCGCGCGTCACGCTCGCCGTGCTGGATGAGCAGCGGCGTCGTGACGCGCTGCACGAACGTCCGCGGCGAATGCGACGCGTACCCCTGCGGGTTCTCCCACGGCCGCTTGAAGTAGTCCACCATGAACTGGCCGCCTTCCGACAGGTAGTACTCGTCGGTGAGATCGGTGAGGCTCGCGTTGGTCGCGGCGGCCTTGAAGCGATCGGTCTGCGTCACGATCCAGTTCGTCATGTAGCCGCCGTAGGACGCGCCCATCACGCCGAGGCGCTGCGGATCGGCGACGCGCGTTGCGACGAGATGGTCGACGCCGGCCATGATGTCCTTGTAGTCGCCCTCGCCCCACGCGTTGACGATCATGCGCTGGCCGGCTTCGCCGTAGCCGGCGCCGCCGCGCGGCATCGGCATCAACACGGCGAAGCCCGCGCTCGCCATCGCCTCGGTCGGATATGGATCGACCTGCGGCACGATGTGCATGAACTGCGGGAAAAGTCCGTGCGTGAAGCCGCCGCCCGGTCCGCCGTGAATGTAGACGAGCATCGGCAGCGGCCGTCCCGCCGTCCGGCCCGGCGGCGTCAGCAGCAGGCCCCAGATCTCCATGCCGTCGAACGATCGCCAGCTGATCGGCTTCAGCTCGCCGAGCGCGCGATCGTGCAGCTCCGGGTTGACGTCGGTCAGCTTCGTCGCGCGCCGGCTCGCCGTGTCCATGACGTAGACGTCGCCGACCGTGCGGCCTTCCGCGGCTTTGAACGCGAGCCGGCGTCCGTCGGTCGAGAGACTGGGCGCGTAATCCACCGTCGCCCCGGATCGGAGGCGCTCGGCGCGGCCCGTGTCCACTGACACGCGCGCCATCGGCTGATCGAACATGTGCTCGCCGCGCGAGAAGGTCCCGTCGTTGGCTTCGAAGTAGATCGACGTGCTGTCGCTCGCCCACGCGTACTCATTGACCCACGCGTCATTCATTACAAAAGTGCGGGGCGTACCTCCTCGCGCCGGCACGACGGCGAGACTGCGCGACGCCATGATGTCCGTCTTGCCGTTGGTCGTGATGAACGCGAGCAGTTGGCCGTTCGGTGAAAAACGCGGACCGTCGTTCATGCCCGCGCGATCGAGCACGGTGCGCGGAGGCCCGCCGTCGGCGGCAATCGTATAGAGGCGCGTTTCGTACGGCGCGGTGAAGCCCGTGCGCGGCGCCGCGGAGTACGCGAGCTCGCGGCCGTCGGGCGACCACGAGAAGCTGTCCACGGAGTGCGACGGCGGCGTCAGCACGCGTGGCGCGCTCCCGTCGAGCCGCTGAATGACGAGCCGCGTGACCGGATCGGGCGCGTCCGCCTGAATCACGAACGACTTGTCCTGCCGCCGCCGCGCTTCGTCCGCCGACATCGGATCCCGCGTGAGGTAGGCGAGACGTGTGCCGTCGGGCGCCCACTCGTACGCGAACACGCCATCCGGCGCCGTCGTCAGCGCGCGCGGCGCAGCGCCATCGATCGGAATCGCGAAGACTTGCGGTCCATTCGCGGCGAGGCCGACGACGGACACCGCGGCGCCGTCGGGCGCCCAGCGCAGCTGCGGCCGCGGCACGGTCGGATTGAAGATGTGGACCGCTTCGCCGAGACGAATGGGGACGGGTCTCGCAGCAGTGCCCCCAGCCAGACCCGTCCCCGCCTCGCCGGACCCCACAACATACAGCGCCGCCTCGTGCTCGTTCTTCGCCACCGACGGCGTGGACACGACGTACGCCACGTGCTCGCCGTCGGGCGAGATGCGCACGTCCACGATCGCCCGCATCCTCATCTCATCGTCCAGCGTGAATCGCGAGGGCGTGGCCGGCTGCTGCGCGGCGGCGCCGGCGCCGATCGCGCTAGCGATGACGGCCGCGGGAGCGATGAATCTTCGAAAGAGCCGTCCGTTCATGGTTGCGCTCCGCAGGCCGCCGCGTTCCCGGCGGCGGTCGAGGGTGTGATCGCGTCGATGAAGAAGCGCCTGGTCATCCGCACCGGCGCGAGCACGTGAAGGCGCAGCAGTTCCGCGCGCACCTCGGACGATGGACGCGCGGGAATCTCGCTGCGCCAGAGATCCCCTTCCACCGACTCCTCGGCCAATGGAGTCACGAGGAACTTGAGATCGGGATACCGGCTGAACAGCGCGACCCAGCAGTCCGCGGTGTTGCGCGAGAGCGCCGCGACGCCGTCGCGCTGGCGCTGCTCGAAGGGATGAAACGGCGACGCGTGTCCCGGCGGCACGGCGAGCGGCTTCCCGAGCGAATACGACGCGATCATGTACGCGAGATGCGGGCTCGAGAGGAACAGCTGATCCTTGAACGCGTCACGCAGGTCTTCCGCGTCCGCGCGAGCCTCGGCCGTCACCGGCCGGTACACCTCGGGGTGCTGGTAGTCGCGGATGACGCGCGCGCCGCCCTGCCAGAAGAGCAGCGTCACGGCACCGGCCGCCGCCCACGTCATCGGTCGCGGCTTCGCGTCCACCATCGCAGTCAGCGTTCCCGTCGCCGGCAGCCACCAAAATCCGAGGAAGGCGAGACGCGGCACCATCCATCCGCCGACGAACTTCACGGCGACCTGGTACAGCGGCGTGAAGAACAGCAGCGCGAGGCCGATGTTGGCGAGCACACAGAAACGGCGCAGTGCCGGATGGAGCGTCGCGCGCGCGGACGCCCACACGCCCGCGATCGCGAGGACGATCATCACGGCCGATGTCTGATGCACGAGCTCGCCCGGGTTCAGCCAGAGAACACCGAGCCACTGCACGTCGCCCGGCCCGCGGAGATACGCGCCCGCCATTGGCAGTCCCGCTTGCGCGGCAGCGGCCGCGACGACTGGCGACGCGACGAGCAGTGCAAGCACGCCCGATGCGATCACGGGCACGACGGGGAGCGGGTCGGACATCAGGCGCACGGCGGCCACGAGTCCGGCGGCGCCGGCCGCCATCAGGCCGCCGAACGACTGCGCGTAGAACGCGGCCGCGACGGCCAGGCCGAGGCGCAGCACGTCGCGCGCCGATCCGCGAAACACGAGCGCGGCGCGCGCCGCTTCGACGACGAAGACGAGCGCGAGGATGCGGCCGAGCGGGAGGCTGGCCCACATCCCCGGCGACGTCATCCAGAAACAGAGCAACGCGATCCAGCGCGCGCGAGGATCGGCGAACGCGTCGCGCGCCAGCCGCCAGACGGCCAGCGACAGCGCGACGAAGACCAGCGCGCCGACGCACTGGATGAGGACGAGCGACGGGACACCGGTCAGGTGATGCAGGCGGCCGATGAGGATCCATTCGACGCCCTGATGCGGATCGGCTGGCGGCTGCAGCCACAGCGCCTCGCGGTCGAGGAGCCAGTCGCCGAGCGCCGCGCGTTCGGCCAGCGTCACGTACATCCACACGTCGCTGCCGTAAGAGGTGAGGCCCGGGCCGAGCGGCGACGCGAGGACGAGCGCCGCCGTGAGTGCGAACGGGGCCATCCATCGCGACGGCGCCGCGCCGCGCGCGGCCCAGAACACCAGCGCTCCGCCGAACAGCGCGATCCAGAAGGCCTGCAGGAGATCCGCGATCATCGAGCGGGCTGATTGTGCGCTGAAAAGGGGCGCAGACGCTATACTGCGGGTTTCAGAGCGGTACCTGTCAGGTGACTGGCAGGTGACAGGAAGGTGACAGGCACCGGAGACAAATGGAGGGCCAAACTCATGGCACACACGTATCACGAGTTGAAAGGGAAGACGATTCAGGAATTGCGCGAGCTGGCCAAAGCTGCCGAGAACCAGGAGGCGGTCCAGGGCTACTCTCAGATGAACAAGGAGCATCTGCTGCCCGCGCTGTGCAAGGCGCTCGGCGTGCCCATACACGAGCATCACGACGTGGTCGGCATCGACAAGCCCGCGATCAAAGCGCAGATACGCGAGTTGAAGAAGAAACGCGACGCCGCGATGGAAGCGCACGACGCCGGCGCGCTCAAAGTCGTGCGGCGCCAGATTCACCGGCTCAACCGGCAGATTCGCGCGCACGTCGCGCCATGAAGAGATTCGGAACACTTCCATCGAAGGCCGACGCGCTTCCAGGCCGGACGCCGCCGATGTCCGTGCCGGAGACGCATTTTGTGAACAGAAACCGGATCGTGCCGCCATTTCCCGACGGCCTCGCCCGCGCGATGTTCGGCATGGGCTGCTTCTGGGGCGCCGAGAAAAAATTCTGGCCGCTCGAAGGCGTCTACAGCACGGCCGTCGGCTACGCGGCCGGCCTCACGCCGAACCCGACGTACCGCGAAGTCTGCACCGGCCTGACGGGGCACAACGAAGTGGTCCTCGTCGTGTTCGATCCGAAAGCGATCTCCTACGACGCGCTCCTGAAGGTGTTCTGGGAGAATCACGACCCGACGCAGGGGATGCGGCAGGGCAACGACATGGGCACGCAGTACCGCTCGGGCATCTATTGCTTCGATGACGCGCAGCAGCGCGCCGCCGAGCGATCGAAGTCGGCGTTCCAGCCGCGGCTGACGGCCGCCGGCTACCGCGCCATCACGACGGAGATTCTACCGGCGCCGGAGTTCTTCTACGCCGAGGACTACCACCAGCAGTACCTTGCGAAGAATCCCGACGGCTACTGCGGCCTCGGCGGCACGGGCGTCAGCTGTCCCGTCGGCGTCGCGCCGACGGCATAAGAAGATGGAACCCAGAGATCGCGGAAAACGCAGAGAACGCAGCGTGGGTTGGGCAAGATCAACATTCTTTCCCTCCGTGATCTCAGCGCTCTCTGCGGTTATCTTCATTGCAGCGGCGCCGATGGTAGCGGCTCCGCAGGATACAGTGGACGCGATCTTCGCCGGCGGGTGCTTCTGGAGCATGGAGCACGTCTTCGACGAGCTGCCCGGCGTGATCTCGGTGACGACGGGTTATGCGGGCGGCACGGCGAAGCGGCCAAGCTACGAGCAGGTCGAGGCGGGCATCACGGGGCACGCCGAATCGGTTCGCGTCGTCTACGATTCGCGGAAGATCGCGTACGACGCGCTGCTCGACGCCTATTGGCGCCATACGGATCCGACGACCGCCGCCGGTCAGTTCTGCGATTACGGCACCCAGTACCGGCCGATCATCTTCTATAGCGACGACACGCAGAAAGTGGCCGCCGAGCGATCGAAGAAGGCGCTCGAAGATTCGCATCGCTTCGGGCGCGTCCTCACTGCGATTCAGCCCGCCACGGCGTTCTGGCCCGCGGAGCCGTTGCACCAGCACTACTATAAGACCCACGCGGCGGCGTATCAGATGTACCGCATCGGCTGCGGCCGCGACGCCCGCCTCGCCGAGCTGTGGAAGTAGGGGCGGAGCTTGCTCCGCCTCAGAGGGCCGACCAAGGTCGGCCCCTACGAACGTAGGTCCGGCCCCACGATGACCGCACTCCCCATCGACGCGTATCTCGACCGCATCGTTGCCGACGTCCGTCGATCGCGCGCGGCGGTCGTGACTGCCGCGCCGGGCGCCGGCAAGACGACGCGCGTGCCGCCGGCGCTTGCGGCGGATGGACCGGTGATCCTGCTGCAGCCGCGACGGGTGGCGGCGCGGGCGATCGCCGCGCGCATCGCGAGCGAGCGCGGCTGGACGCTGGGCCGCGAGGCCGGCTGGCAGATCCGGTTCGACCGCAAATTCACGGCCGAGACGCAGCTCCTCGTCGTCACCGAAGGCATCCTGACGGCGCGGCTGCAGAGCGATCCGCTGCTGTCCGGCTTCAACACGATCGTCCTCGACGAATTCCACGAGCGCAGCATCCACGCCGATCTCGCGATCGCGCTCGCGCGCCAGGCATGGCGCGCACGCGCGCCCCGGGCGGCGTCGAGGGGGGAGGATCTGCGTCTGGTCGTCATGTCGGCGACGCTGGACTCGAAGGCCGTGTCGTCGTTTCTCGACGACTGTCCGGTGATCGACGTGCCGGGCCGCGTGCATCCCGTGGACGTGAGCTACGCTCCGGGGCAATCCGTTGCGGACGCCGCCGTCGAGTTGCTCGCCACGACGAGCGGTCAGGTCCTGTGTTTTCTTCCAGGCACGCCGGAAATTCGCCGCGCGATGGCCGATCTTCAGCCGCGCGCCGGCGGTGAGGTCGAGATCCTGCCGCTGCACGGATCGCTCGACGCCGACGAGCAGGATCGCGCGCTGCGGCCGTCGGACCGGCGCCGGATCATCGTCGCGACCAATCTCGCCGAGACGTCGCTGACCGTGCCGGGCGTGACGGCGGTCGTCGACACCGGGCTGCACAAGGTCGCGCGCTACGACGCCGATCGAGGCATCGACAGCCTCGAGACCGAGCGCATCACCGCCGACGCCGCCGATCAACGCGCGGGACGCGCGGGCCGCCTCGCGCCCGGCGTCGTGCGACGGCTGTGGGACACGCGCGATCGATTGCGTCCGCATCGCGAGCCCGAGATCCATCGCGTCGATCTGTCGAGCACGGCGCTCGAGGTGATCGCGTGGGGCGGAGATCCGCGGACACTCGAATGGTTCGAACGGCCGGGCGAGGACGCGCTCGAGGCGGCGCTGGCGTTGCTCGAGCGCCTCGGGCTGATCGAGGTACGTCGGCCGGATCCAGCGGGCGTACGTAGGCCGCGTCTTTTTGGACCCGGCGCGCAGGTACGTAAGCCGGGTCCTTTTGGACCCGCCCTACATAGCCCGGGCATCGCCCAGCATGGCGCGGCGCCGCGGCTGACCGATCTCGGCGAGCGGGTGCGGCGGCTGCCGCTGCATCCGCGGCTCGCGCGGATTCTCGTTGCCGCGAACGGGGCTCGTCGGGTTGCGCAGGCGTGCGCGATCCTTTCAGAACGCCACCTGCTGCCGCCAAGAACCGCGACCACATCGTCGGATCTGCTTTCGGCCCTGGATCAGTGGTCGCAGATCCCGCCCCACGTAAAGCGCGTGGCTGACGTTATTGCAGATCTCGGAATGCGGAATGCGGATTCGGGAGCGGTCTCCAACTCCGCAGTCCGCACTCCTCAATCCGCAATGTCCGGCGAGGGTCCTTTTCTTCGAGCGATTCTTTCCGGCTATCCCGATCGCGTCGCGCAGCGCCGCGCGCCGGGAAGGCCGGAGGTGCTGCTCGCCAGCGGTACCGGCGCGGTGCTCGGTCGTGAGAGCGGCGTGCACGACGCCGAGTTTCTCGTCGCGCTCGACGTCAGCCACCAGCCATCAGCCGTTAGCCATCAGCCATCCTCTCTCCCTCGCGTCCGTCTCGCGAGCCGCGTCGAGCGCGAGTGGCTGGTGCCGACGGTGTCTGAAACCGTTCATCGCTTCGACGAAGCCAGCGACACCGTGAAAGCGTCGACGGTCGATTGCTACGATGCGCTCGTGCTGAGCGAACGGCCCGTGAAAGCGGATCCCGAGATCGCCGCGCGCCTGCTCGCTGACGCGTGGCTCGCGCGCGGTCCGAACGACGATGACGCGCGGTTGCTGCGGCGGTTGCGATTTGCCGGTCGAGACATCGATCTCCCCGATCTGGTGCGCACGGCCGCGTACGGCGCGCGATCGCTGGATGCGGTGCGAATCGCAGACGCACTGCCGCGGGACGTCGCCCGCGATCTCGAGCGCGATGCGCCAGACTCGCTCGTCGTGCCGAGCGGAGGTCCGAAGCCCATCGAGTACAACGAGGATGGCACGGTCTCGGTCTCGGTAAAACTGCAGGAGCTCTTCGGGCTCGTCGAAACGCCCCGCATTGGCAAACGTCGCGAGCCCGTCGTGCTCGCGCTACTGGCGCCGAACGGACGGCCCGTCCAGGTCACGCGCGACTTGCGGAGCTTCTGGAACCGTACGTATCCGGAAGTGCGCAAGGAACTGCGCGGCCGCTATCCGAAGCATCCGTGGCCCGAAGATCCGTGGACGGCGGCGCCTGCGGCGAAAACTGAAAAGAGAAAACTGAAAAGAGAAAAGTAAAGAGGCCTCCGTACTTTTCAGTTTTCTCTTTTCACTTCTAACGTTTCCCAGCAACGGCTGCCCGCCCTGGACGCGTGGCGGCCGTCGGCGTCGCCCAGATCGTGGAGGCGGCAGACGTTCTTGTGCGACACTTGGCCGGCAAGGCGCAGCTCGTTCTGCAATTGTTCGATGCGGACGTTGCCGGCGCCTTCGGCGCCCATGCGAGGCAGGTGCCGCCCTTGCCGAGCAGGGCGACGAGGCGGTAGCAGCCCGCGACGATGGCGCCGGGCGTAAAGCGGCCGGGGTCGGGCGTGCGCGGCGCGCCGTTGGACGGCGCGAGGCGCGTCGCCGCGTCGGTCGGCGGCTGCGTGACATCGTCGTCTGGTGGACCGGGCACGGCTGGATTCTAGTGGATAAGTAGGCCGGGTCCTTCTGGACCCGGCTCGGTCAGGCGGGTCCGAAAGGACCCGCCCTCACATGGAGTGAACGCATGATCCGCAGAGTAATTCTGAGCAGTGCAATCGCATTGACGTTGGGCGCCTCGGTCCTGGCGCAGGGTGGCGGCAAGCCCGCGAGCCCTGCGGGCAGTTCTGCCGCGCAGGTCGGCGGCAAGTACGTCCCGGGGGCGGAAGGCCCCGTCTACCAGGGCGGCAAGTGGATCGAGATCACGTACGGCCGGCCGATCAAGCGCGGCCGCGACGTCTTCGGCGGCACCGGCGCGAACTACGGCAAGGTCGCGAATCCGGACGCGCCCGTCTGGCGCGCGGGCGCGAACGTCACGACGCAGCTGAAGACCGAGGTGCCGCTCGTGATCAACGGCAAGACCGTCGCGCCCGGCACCTACACCGTCTTCATCGATCTCAAGCCGAACAACTGGACGCTGATCGTCTCGAATCACAAGGCGCAGACGCGGTACGACCCGAACAACAAGAACGAGATCTGGGGCGCCTACGACTACTCGCCCGCGAAGGACGTCGTCCGCGCGCCCATGACGCTCACCACGCTGCCGTTCTCGGTCGAAGAGATGTCGTGGGAGTTCACCGACATGAGCGACGCGGGCGGCAAGCTCGTCATGATGTGGGACAAGACGGCGGCCGCTGTCGCTTTCAAAGTTGGAAGTTAGAAGGTAGAAGGTAGAAGTGACGATCGTCGAGTCGATTCGCGCCGAGTATCTTCGCTACAAAGCGCTGGCCGAGTCGGCGATCGCGCAGCTCGACGACGCGCAACTCTCCGTCGACGGAGAGAGCGGGAGCAACTCGATCGCGGTGATCTGCTGGCACGTGGCCGGGAATCTGAAGTCGCGCTTTACTGATTTTCTGACGGCCGACGGCGAGAAGCCGTGGCGCCGGCGCGAGGAGGAGTTTCAGCCCCGGCGCGTGACGCGGAACGAGCTGCTCGAGAAGTGGGAATCGGGATGGGCGCCGCTGCTGGACGCGCTCGCCACGCTGACCGACGCGCAGCTCCAGGGCATGGTGACGATCAGGCGGCAGCCGCTCGTGGTCCACGAAGCGCTGCATCGATCGCTCGGGCACACGGCATACCACGTGGGACAGATCGTGTACCTGGCGAAGTCGCTCCGCGGCGATGCATGGAAGTCCCTGAGCATTCCGCCGGGCGGGTCGGACGCGTACAACCGCGACCCGACCAAGGAGCACGCCGCCGGGCACACCGCAGCGCTGAAAGATCGCCGCTAACTTTTCGGCGCCGGCTCTCGTATTAACAGCAATGCTGCAGGATTTCCGGCACAGTCTGCGCCTTCTCCGGCGGACGCCCGGGTTCACGTCCGTCGCCATCCTTGTTCTGGCGCTCGGCATCGGCGCGAACACTGCGGTTTTCTCGCTGGTCAACTCGCTGGTGCTGCAGCCGCGGCCGGGACGGATCGATCAGCTCGTCGGCGTCTTCAGCCGCGACCGCACCAAGCCCGACCATTACCGCGACTTCTCCTACCCGGCCTACGTCGATCTGCAGTCGCGCGCGGACGTTTTCGACAGCGTGATGGCCCACACGTTCTCGACTGTCGGCATCAGCGACGGTCAGGCCAATAGCATCCCCAAGCAGACGTTCGCCGCCATCGTCTCAGCCAATTACTTCAGCACGCTTGGGGTGAAGATGGCGGCCGGCCGCGCGTTCGCGCCCGACGAAGAACGGCCCGGCACCAATGCGCGCCTCGCCATTGCGTCGTACGCCGTCTGGCGGCGCGGCGGTTTCGATCCGGCGTTCGTCGGCAGCACCATCCGCACCAACGGCGCCGACTATATGGTGATTGGCGTGACGCCGCGCGGCTTCGCCGGCACGATGACGCTCGTCTCGCCCGAGTGGTGGTTCCCGCTCGGCAGCTTCGACATCGTCGTCAACGAGATGTTCAAGCAGCGCGCGACGGGCCTGAACGATCGCGGTCATTACGCGCTGAACCTGGCGGCAGCGCTGCGGCCCGGCGTCACGCGCGACGCCGCGGAGAAGGCGCTTGACGCGTTCAGCAGGCAGCTCGACGCCGAGTATCCCGGTACGGATAAGGATCAGACGTTCGTGCTCAGCGGCCTGCCGCGCACGGCGATCAGCTCGTCGCCGCAGACCAACAGCCCGGCCCGCGTGCTCTCAGTGCTGCTGATGTTAATGGCCGCGCTCGTGCTGGTTGTCGCGTGTCTGAATCTGGCGAACCTGCTGCTCGCGCGCGGCGCGGCCCGCCGAAAAGAAATTGCGATCCGCCAGGCGCTCGGCAGCGGCCGGCGACGCATCGTGCAGCAACTGCTCGTCGAAGGCTTCACGCTCTCGATTGCTGGCGCGGCGGCCGGCGTCGTCTTCGGCTGGTGGGCGGTCAGCGCGCTCTCCGCCTGGCTGTCGAGCGTCCTGCCGCTGGGAATCGAAGTCGTCGTCGAATCGTCTCCACGAATGATTGCCGCGGCCGCCGGCTTCGCGATATTCAGCACGGTGTGCTTCGCGCTTGGGCCGGCGTGGTCCCTCTCGCGACCGACCGTGCAGGGCGATCTCAAGGGCGAACTCGGATCGACCGCGCGGCTGACGCGACGTTTGGGCACGGCGCCGATCCTCGTCGTCGGCCAGCTCGCGGTCTCGCTCGCGCTCGTCGCGGCCGGCGGCCTGTTCGTCCGCGCGGCGGTCACGGCGGGGCAGGCCGATCCCGGGTTTTCGCTCGTGCGTCATCTGATCGTCTCGATGGATCCGAGCCTCGCCGGCTACGACGCGGCGCGCACGACGAGCCTCTATCGCTCGGCGCTCGAGCGCGTGCGGTCGCTGCCCGGCGTCGAGCACGCGAGCGTCGCGTCCATCGTGCCGTTCGGCGAGTTCGAGGAAGGGCGGCCGATTCGTCTCAAGCCGTCGGACGATGGCGTTGGCGCGGACTTCAACATCGTCGGGTCGGGGTACTTCGAGACGCTCGGCATGCACGTGCTGCGCGGCCGCGAGTTCACGCGTGCGGAAGAGGAACCCGGATCGACCACGACGTCAGTGATCATCGATCGACCGCTGGAGCGCAAGCTGTTCGCCGATCGCGATCCGATCGATCAACCGATCCTGGTCGGTGGCCGTGAAGGCGAGCCGGCGCAGACGCGCACGGTCGTCGGCGTCGTGTCGGAGATAAAACACGACATGTTCGACATCGAGCCCAGGCCGCACGTGTTCGTGCCGAGCGGTTCGATCTTCCGCGCGATGATGACGCTGCACGTGCGCACGGCGCCGGGCATCCCCGACGCGGCGATGCTGGCGACGCTGCGCCGCGAACTCCGGAGCGTCGACGCGCGACTGCCGATTCTCTCGGCGAAGACAATGGCCGACCACCGGTACCGCAGCCTGACGGAGTGGAGCGTGCGCGCGGCGGCGATGCTCTTCAGCACGTTCGGCGCGCTCGCGCTGCTGCTCGCGACGATCGGCGTCTACGGTCTGAAGGCGTACGACGTGGCGCGGCGCACGCGCGAGATCGGCATCCGCATGGCGCTCGGTGCGACGAGCGGCGACGTCAAGCGGCTGCTGCTGCGCGAGGGACTGCGGACGACGATCGCCGGCGTCGCGATTGGGTTGCTGCTGGCGGCAGGCCTGGGAAAGCTGGTCAGCGGGATGCTGTATCGCGTCAGCCCGTTCGATCCGATCGCGCTGACGGTCGCGGCCATGACGTTGGCGTGCGCGGCGATGGCGGCGAGCTACATTCCGGCACGGCGCGCAACGAGCGTGGAGCCGCTACTGGCCCTGCGGTCCGAATAGCGGGCTACGCGGGCTTCGGGTACCACAGTGCAACCGTTCCGCTGGCCGCAGGATTTCGCGCGACCTCGCCTGGTGATCGGTGTGTCGTTCTACTGAGAGGCCCGCGGCGCGCAGGATATTGGGAAACTGCAGGCCAAGGTCGCGGTCAGTGAAGAAGACAACGCTCAAGCCACCCGCTCGTACAGCACGGCATGCTCGATCTCAACGAGGCTGAGGTCATAGTCGGCGGCCAGGGCCTCGACGGTTTCCCCGGCGTCGATGCGGGCGGCGATCGCCGCGGTGGAAATACCACGGCTGAGGACGACGGGCCGCCCGAACGAGAGCCGGGGATCAATAGCGATCGGCATGGAGTCCAGCGCTGTGTCCGCGGAGACCGAGGAAATGAAGGGATGCAGCCGGATGGGGAACCCGAGGTGCATGTCTCGATTCTGCTGGTAGACTGCCCGCGTGAATGTCCGCGGAATGTTCTTCAGCGTGGCGTTGGTGTCGGTCGCCTTCGCGCGCGTGGACCCGCCGTCAGCCGGTCCCGATTTCGAGCTCGTCCAGCCTGAACTCTTTTCCGCGCCGGGTGGCATGCCGAACGCCTGGGCCGACTTCGACAACGACGGCCAGCTCGACGAGTTCGTCGGCTTCCGCGACCGGCCCAATCGCCTCTACAAACAGAATCATGGTCGCTTCGAGGACGTGGCGGCTGCCGCCGGCGTGGCGGACAACGTCGAGACACGCACGGCCGCGTGGGGCGATTACGACGCCGACGGCAACATTGATCTATACGTCGGCTTCGTGGGCGGGGCCCCGAACAAGCTGTACCGCAACGACGGTCACGGGCACTTCGTCGATGTCGCGCCTGCGCTCGGTCTGAATCTGGTCGGCGTCACGCGGCAAGTGTCGTGGATCGACTACGACAACGACGGCGACCTCGATCTGTTCATCGCCTTCCGCGATCAGCCCAACCGGTTGTTCCGCAACGACGGCGGCCGCTTCACCGACGTCACCGTCGAGTCAGGCATTGGCGACACGCGCAAGACCGTCGGCGCCGTGTGGTTCGACATGGACGGCGATGGCGACTTGGATCTCTTCGTCGCGAACCAGAACGGCGATACCAACGGCCTGTTCCGCAACGACGGCGGCCATTTCGTCGACGTCGCGCGCGAGTGGGGCGTCGAGGCGCCACGCGCGTCAGAAGAATTCGGTGGCGTCGGCCCTGCCGTCGCGGATTTCGACGGCGACGGCTGGATGGATCTGTTCGTCGCCAACTACGGGCCGAGCGCGCTCTATCGCAACGACCGCGGCGCGCGGTTCGTCGACGTCACGAAGGAAGCCGGCCTCCTGTTCAATCAACACGCGACGACGCCGTCGTGGGGCGACTACGACAACGACGGCCGTCCGGACCTGTACGTCGCCGGCTTTCTCGCGACCGAGACCCATTATCCGGATCACCTGTTTCACAACGAAAGGGGACGCATAAATACACCCGTCCCCTTTTTCGCGGACGTGCTGCCCGCGCTCGTGAAGGAACACGATGCGAGCCACGGCGTGCAGTGGATCGACTTCGACAACGACGGCGCGCTCGATCTTGCCCTGACGAACAACGATCCGGGCGGCGGCCACTATCTCTTCAGAAACATGCTGCCTGCGTCGCGCGCGCGGCAGTCGCTGACCGTCGACGTCGTCGACGCGCGGGGCCGGCACACCAAACCGGGCGCCGAGGTCCGCGTCTACGCGGCGGGCACGCGCCGCTTGATCTCGTCAGGGCTGGTCGATACCGGCGGCGGCTACTGCTCGCAGAACGTCGCGCCGGTGCACGTCGCGACCGCCGGCGCGGCGCGCGTGGACGTCGAGGTGGCGGCGATGTCGCGGACCGGCAGGAAGGTGACGGCGCGACGCGGATTGAGGATTGCGGATCGCGGATTGCGGATTGAAGTGCGGATTCCGGATTGAACCCGCACCGCCGCGGCTGGCGACTGAATGTCAGAGGCTCAAGGCTTCGTCACCAGCCACCAGCCACCAGCCACCCGACTATTTTTTCAACTCCGCGTACAACGCGCCCACGTTCGTCTTCAGCCGCGCTTCCGCAACCGTGTAGCCCTTGTACTTATCCGCGGGCTTCCAGCTCGCTGCGACCTCGTCCGCACTCTTGCCCGCCTTCATCGCGGCCTGGACGTCGCGCAGGAAATCCGTATTGAACTGCGCGTACTCGGCGAGATCCGCCCACGTCATCACGGTGCTGTGGCCGGTGATGATCTGATCGACGTTCTTGATGCCCTTGTGCGCCTTCGCGAGCGAATTGCCGATCTCGACGCCGCTGCCGCCGTTGTTGTAGTCCAGGAGCGGCAGGTTCTTGCCGGAGAAGATGTCGCCCGCGTGCATCACGCGCAGTCCCGGAAAGACGATGAAGGCGTCGCCGTTGGTGTGGCCGCGCCCGAAGTAGTAGAGATCGAAGCGGTCCTTGCCGCTGCCGATCGTCATCTTGTCCTTGAACGTGCGCTTCGCCATGCCGCGGCCGGCGTTGTCCTTGAAGATCTGCATCTTCTCCATGTTCGTCTTCGTGTTTTCCTGCACGACGATGTCCACCGTCGCGGGAAATTCCACGTTGCCGCTCACGTGATCGCCGTGCGTGTGCGTGTTGATCAGCAGCGTGACGGGTTTCGGCGTCAGCTCCTTGATCTTGTTGAGAATCGGCGTGCCCCAGCCTGGATTCTTCGCGTCCACGACGGTCACGCCGGTCTCGCCGATGTAGACGGCGGTGTTGCCGCCGCCGCCGTCACCGGTCAGCATGTAGAGGTTGTCCTTGATCTTCTGCGCCTGGACGATCTTCGGTCCCTGCGCTGCCGGCGGCTGCTGAAACGCGCGCACGCCCAGCGACGTGGCGCCGACCGCGATCAGTACGCCGAGCATGTGCGCGCGTTTCATTCATTCCTCCCGGCAGGCCTGAAGGCCTGCGCTACGGTCTTCACCAGCCACCAGCCACCAGCCACTACTTCTTCATTTCCGTCTGCAGCGTCTCGAGCATCCCCTTCACGCCGCCGAACAGCGGGTTCACGGTCGCCGAGTAGCCCGTGTACTTCTCCGGGATCTTCCATTCCGGCGCCGCGGCCTCCGGCGTCTTGCCCGCTTTCAACGCGGCCTGCGCCCATTTCAAGAAGTCCTTGTTGAAATCCGCGAACGTCTGCAGATCCGCCGGCGTCGTCGTCGTCGGATTGTGGCCGTTGATGATCTGGTCGACGTTCTTCAGGCCGTCGTGCGCCTTCTGCAGCGTCTCGGCGAAGTGCAGCACGCTGCCGCCGTTCGGTCCGTCCACGAGCGGCAGCGCGCGCTGCCAGAACATGTCGCCCGCGTGCGCGACGCGCAGCGCCGGGAACACGACCCACGCGTCGCCGTTGGTGTGGCCGCGCCCGAAGTAGTGCAGGTCGATCCGGTCGGGGCCCTTGCCGATGGTCATCTTGTCGGTGAACGTCCGCTTCGCCATGCCGCGGTTGCCGTTCTGCTTGAAGATGTCCATCTTCTCCATGTTGGCTTTCGTGTTCGCCTGCGTGACGACGTCCACGGTGGCCGGGAACTCGACGTTGCCGCTCACGTGATCGCCGTGCGTGTGCGTGTTGATCAGCATGTAGACCGGTTTGTCGGTCAGCGTCTTGATCTTGTCGAGGATCGGCTGGCCCCAGCCCGGATTCTTGGCGTCCACGACGACGACGCCGCGCATCGTGAGGAAGACGGCCGTGTTGCCGCCGCCGCCCTTGAGGACCCACAGCCGGTCGCCGATCTTGTCCACGTCGATCACTTTCGGCGCGTTCTGCGCCGGCTGCTGGTACGCGCGCACGCCCACCGACGCCGCGCCGATCGCGAGTAACACTCCAAGCACGTAAAGACGTTTCATTCTGCCTCCTGCGTGGGGGCGGAGCTCGCTCCGCCCGGCGTCAGGGCCGAGCAAGCTCGGCCCCTACAACAATCTTCCAGTCACCAGCCACCAGTCACCAGCCACCTTGCCCTCATGTCCCCGTCGGAAAGAAGACCCTCTGCACGAACCAGAACGTCCCCGCGACGATGACGACGACGGAACCGGCGAGCGCCACGCGACGGCCGAGCGCCTCACTCTGCGATCGCAGACCGCCGACGATCCACGCGATGACGACGCCGCCGGCCAACTGCGCGGCCGCCGCGCCAGCCGTGAACGAGACGAGCGACCAGCCGAGCGCGCGCACCGGCAGGTCCATCTCGCGCAGCACGCCGGCGACGCCGAAGCCGTGGATCCCGCCGAACGCGCCCGCGATCCAGACGCGGACATCCTTCCCGGCGCGTCCGCCGCGCATCAGCAGATTATCGGCGCCCAGATAGACGATGCTCAACGCGATTGCCGGATCTGTCAACCGCGTCGCCGGGATGATGATACCGAACGACGCCAGCGTCAACGTCACCGTTTGCACGGCCGCGAATGCCGCGACCAGCGCAAGGAGCTTGCGGCCGCCAGCGCCGAGCAGGAGCAGCCCGGCCAGGAAAACCAGATGATCCGCGCCGGCCAGGATGTGCCGGACGCCGAGCGGGACGAAGCTGCGCGCGACGGCGAACGCACCCTGCCGCGTCCCCGCGTAGTACTCGAAGCGGTTGCGGCCGCTGTCGAGAATCGCCTGGGTCAGCGACGCGCCCTCGTAGAGATTGAGGAACGTCTGGTGGTACGGGTCGTACGGGAAAAGCGACGCGGTGACGCCGACGACGCCAGGCATCGAGTCGAGCGCGTAGCGCACGTGCATCCGGAGCGACTGCCGGTCGGCCAGGACTTCGAGCTGCGACCACTGCGGCACGAGCTCACGGCCGTCGGCCGACACCGTGAGCCGGCCGGCAAACAGGTTCGCGATCGCCGCCGCGTACGTCGCCGCGACCCCGGAATCGAGAAGTCGATCGGCCGGGTCCACTTTCAGGTCGTGTCCGAGATCGTACATGTGCGCGACGAGCGAGCCTTCGATCGCGCCGGTGCCCAGCCGCAGATCGAGATACGTGAACGGCACCGGATGCGCGAACGCCGGAGCCGCGACGAAGAGAAGAACGACGAGGAAACGCAGAACTTGCGGAACTCGCAGAGAAAACCGATCGCTCTGCATGTTCTGCGGTTTCCGCGTCGATCGTCGTTCGTTCCTCACGGGGACGCCAATGGTAACGTACGCGTGTGGAGATCGCGCCCGGCGCGTTTCACTTCAAACGCCATCTGTCGCTCGACGCGCAGCGGACGCTCCTCGCCGAATGCCGTGCGCTTGTCGAGGGTCCCGTTCCCGGGTACGTGCCTGTCGTCCGTGGCGGCGGCCGCATGCACGTCCGCATGCTGTGTCTCGGACGGCACTGGAACGGCAAGACCTACGCGTACGAGCCGGCGCGCAGCGACTTCGACGGCCTGCCGGTGCCGCCGCTGCCGGAGCACTGGAAAGCGCTCGCGCGCGACGTGGCGCGCGCGGCGGGCATGACGGGCATTCCACTCGAGGCCGACCTCTGCATCCTCAATTACTACGGCGCGGACGGCCGGATGGGCACGCACCAGGACAAGGATGAGAGCGAGGCGTCACTCTCGGCGGGCGTACCAGTCGTCTCGATCTCGCTCGGGGACACCGCGCAGTTCCTGTTCGGCGGGCTGCGCCGCCGTGATCCGGTGGAGAAGCTGCCGCTCGAATCAGGCGACGCGTTCGTCTTCGGCGGTCCCGCCCGGCTCCGCTTTCACGGCGTGTCGCGCATCGTACCTGGCACAGCGCCGCCCGAACTCGGATTGACCGGTCGATTCAATCTGACGTTTCGACAGTACTGAAATCAGCGACGGGATATCACCAAGGCGCGAAGGACACGAAGGGAAGATGGCGATGCTTCCGGGTCCGAAAGGACCCGGTCTACAGGTCCCTATGACAGAAGCCGGTAGGCCGGAACGATCAGGTCGGGCAGGACCGACGTCTGCACGCACTGCGCGCCGCGAGAAATCCGCACGGCCGGCGGATCTTTCGTCAGATCCATCACGACAACGCGCTCCTCGATCAAATCCACGAACCAGCATTCGCGAACGCCGTATCGGCGATACCATTCGAGCTTCTCGGTGCGGTCGTAGCGCTCGGTGCCCGGCGAGAGCACCTCGACGACAAGATCGGGCGCGCCCCAGACCTGGTCACGCACGATTGCCCGGCGGGCCATAGCGACGAAGAGGACGTCAGGCTGGACGATCAGGTTCTGCGTCTCGTCGAGAATGACGTCGATCGGGGCGACGTTGACCAGTCCCAAATCGTGCGCCTCGACGTGGTCGATGAGCGTGCGCGCGATGTGCAGGACGACCAGCTGATGCGACCAGAACGGCGCGGGCGGCTCGCGCAGGACGCCGAATTGCAGCTCGCGCCGGCGCGTCGTTTCGTACGTGTCGTACAGATACTGTTTCGTGGTCATGGCCGTCCCGTCGACGACGATGCCATCGTCGGGACCGAAAAATCAAGATCCACGACAGGCCGACGGGGCGAATCGAGTGCAGATGCGCGTTGAACGCATTGCGGATCCGAACGATCCCCGTGTCGTAGATTGCCGTGGGCTGACGGACGCGGAATCGAGCCGGGCGCGCGGGCTCTTCGTCGCCGAAGGGCGGCTCGTCGTCCGCCGCGTGATCGAGGATGGCCGCTTCCGCGTGCGGTCGGTCCTCGTCAATGGCGCCGCCGCCCGCGTGAACATGTAACGAGTGCCTGTCACCTGCCTGTCACCTGCCAGTCACCTACCAGTCACCTACCAGTCACCGGGCGCGGACCGTCGTTTGCAGTGCGTCTGCGCGATTCCCGTAACTCGCTGAGGGAGGAGTCGCTCATGCAGATTCTGATCGTGGCGGCCGCTGCGGCTGCGGCAATTACTTCCACATCGCTGTTCCCGCAGTCGCCAGCTCGTTCCGAGGCGGTGCTCGTCCAATCCGTCCTCGATGGCGACACCATCGTCGTGGCGACGTACGGCCACGTGCGGCTGCTTGGCATCGACGCGCCGGAGGTCGGGCGCGGGTTCGACTCCTCCGCGCCGTTCGCGAAGGAAGCGCGGGATCGCCTGACGTCGCTCGTGCTGCACCGCTGGGTGAGGCTCGAGACGGATGGTCCACGGCTGGACGTCTACAATCGCCACCTGGCGTACGTGATGACGGAGGACGGGCAGTGTGTCAACACGATCCTCGTGCGCGACGGGCTCGCGCGCGTGTCGGCGCGCCTGCCGCTCGCGCGGCTGCAGGAACTGAAGCGCGCGGAGGCGGAGGCCCAGTCGGCGCGCCGCGGCATGTGGACCACGTCGCCGCCGATTCCATCCGCGAGTTATACTCGCCCTGCCGGCGCCGGACGGTCCGGGGCGCCACGAGCCAGGGGGCCGCGCTCTTCCAAGAAGAAGCCAGCGGCGAAGAAGAAAAGCAAAAAGAAAACGCCACCGTGATTCCAGTCGAGTACGCCGCGCATCGCACGATCCGCGAGCGCAACAAGCTGTACTACCGTTTCAACCACTGGCCGATCTGGATCTTCGTGTTCTTCATCGCGCCGGGGCCGCTGACCTTCGATCTGTTCGAGCGCGGCTTCGACGCGCGGATGGCGCTGTGGCTGGGCGCGGTCCTGCTCGGCACGGGCATCGCGGGCCTGCGCGGCCGGCTGCCCGGCGTCGAGCCGAAGCCGTACATCATCCGGTTCACCGAAGATCGGCCGAACCCGCTCTATCGCCGCGTCTGCTACACGTTCGCGTGGAGCGAGGTCGTGACGTTCGCCGTGCTGAACATCGCCGGCCTCGTCGTCGCCATCGTGACCGGGCACTGGTATCTAAAACAGATCTACCGGTACTCGTATTTTCCGATCGCGGGGACGATCTGGCTGCTGGGCGCGGCCGGACAATTGCCGCGCGTCAGAGCCTCCACCAAAGGCGAGGGCCACGAGCGGCGGTACTTCTATGGATCCGTCTGGGCCGTGTGCTGGGCGCAGCCGGCGCTCTGGCTCCTCTGGAAAGTCGTCCCGCAGACACGCGCGGGCGATTCCCTCAAGCTCGCCGTCTTCCTCGCGATTCTCGGATTCGTCGGCATTCTCGCCCGCCTCGGCCGGCTGCCTCGTACACGGCCGATTGTGCCCGGCGAGATCGCGGTCTCAGACTGAGCGGATCTTGTCAGCCACCCGCCTCCGCTCGTCGACAAGGAACGCGAGCTACGGCGAGGCTCGCCATAGCGCCGAAGGCGCGACGGCGGCTAGCCACCAGCCACCAGCCACACGTCGCGCCCGCGAAGGCTGGCACGGCTGGGACGCGTACGCGCCGTTCTACGACTGGGAAAACGCGCAGACGCTCGGCCGTCGGGACGTGCCGTTCTGGCGGCGCGTGGCGATGCAGGCCGGCGGTCCCGTGCTCGAGCTCGGCTGCGGCACCGGACGCGTCTCGCGTCCGCTCGCCGAGGCCGGCGTCGATCTCGTCGGCATCGATCGATCCGCGCCGATGCTGGCGCGGGCGCTTGCCCGCCGAAACACCGCAGGCGCGAAGGCGGGTCGCGCCCCGACGAGTCCGCGCTTCGGCGGGACACGCCCGCGGCTGGTGCGTGGCGACATTCGCGCGCTGCCATTCCACCCGCGCGCGTTTGCGATGGTGCTCGCCCCGTACGGCATCCTGCAGTCCCTGATCCGGCCGCGCGATCTCACGGCGACGCTTGCGTCCATCGCGCGCGTCCTGAGGCGGGGCGGCACGCTCGGCATCGATCTGGTCCCCGACGTGCCGCAGTGGCGCGAGTACACGAATCGCGAGCAGCTGAGCGGTCCCGGAAACGGCGCGCATCTGACGCTGATCGAATCGGTCCGCCAGGATCCCGCCCGCCGCCTGACGACGTTCACCCAGCGCTACGTCGAGCGGCGCGGACGCCGGACGCGCGAGCACTGCTTCGACCTGACGTTCCGGACGCTCACGGTGCCGCAGATGACGCACCAGCTCGAGCGCGCCGGGTTCGCCGTCCAGACGGTGCTGGGCGACTATCAGGGCCGCCCGTGGGACGACCGCGCGGACGTGTGGATCATTTTGGCTCGGCGACTGCGGGGCTGAAGCCCTGCGCTACACCGCCGCCGTAGCGCAGGCCTTCAAGCCTGCCGTGTGGTAAAATCTGCGGTCCAGTTTTCCCCGATCTTTCTGGAGTTTTCACCATGTCCGGCCATTCAAAATGGGCGTCGATCAAGCACAAGAAGGGCGCCCTTGACGCCAAGCGCGGCAAGGTGTTCACGCGTCTCATCAAGGAATTGACCGTCGCGGCGCGCGCCGCCGGCGGCGATCCCGACATGAATCCGCGCCTGCGGACGATTATCGCGGACGCCAAGGCGAACAACATGCCGCGCGAGAACATCGAGCGCGCCATCCGTCGCGGCACGGGCCAGGAGCCCGGCGTCTCGTACGAAGAAGCGCAGTACGAAGCGTACGGCCCCGGCGGCGCGGCGCTGATCGTCGAAGTCCTCACCGACAACAAGAACCGCACGGCCGGCGAAATCCGCCACCTGCTCGAAAAACACGGCGGCAACCTCGCCGCGCCGAACGCCGTCGCCTGGATGTTCCACAAGAAGGGCTACATCGTCGTCGAGAAATCGAAGGCTGAAGAAGAGAAGCTGATGTCCGCCGTGCTCGACGCCGGCGCCGACGACCTGCAGGACGACGGCGACAACTGGGAAGTGTTCACGGCGCCGGACACGTTCGCCGCGGTCAACGAGGCCGTCAAGGCGCTCGGCATCGAGCCGGTGAGCGCCAAGGTCTCGATGATCCCGCAGAACCTCGTCAAGCTCGAAGGCAAGCCGGCCCAGCAGATGATGAAGCTCATGGAGGCGCTCGACGATCACGACGATGTGCAGAACATCGCGTCGAACTTCGACATCTCGGAAAAGGAGATCGAGGCCTCGCTCGCGTGAGAGTCTTCGGCATCGACCCCGGCTCCGAGCGCACCGGCTACGGCTGCGTCGAGACCGACGGGTCGCGCCACCGGGTCATCGTCTGCGGCGCCATCACCGCTCCCCCGAAGGCGACATTTCCAGAGAAGCTCCTGCAGATTCACGCGCGTCTCACGGCACTGCTCGATCAGTGCCGTCCTGACTCGGTGGCCATCGAAAACCTCTTCCACTCGGTCAACGTCCGCAGTGCGCTGAAGCTCGGGCACGCGCGCGGCGTGGCGATGCTCGCCGCCGTCGAAGCCGGCGTGCCGGTCCTCGAGTACACCCCCGCGGAAATCAAACGCGCCATCGTCGGGTACGGCCGCGCCGAGAAGGCGCAGGTGCAGCACATGGTGAAGCTGCTGCTCGGCCTGGCCGCCGTGCCGACGCCGCACGACGCCGCCGACGCGCTGGCCGTCGCGATCTGCCACGTGCACTCGGCGCCGCCCGCCCGCGCCCGCCTCGCCGCGGCGCCGCGCGGCACGGCGACGAGCTGGCGGACGTTTCGCCACGCCTCCGCGCCTTCCGCCTCCGCGCCTTCCGCGCTACGGCGGGACGAGTCGGCGCTACGGCGGGCCGAGGTGGCGCTTCGGCGAGGCAAGCCGACGACGTGATCGCTCACCTGCGGGGCCGCCTCTTCGAAAAACATCCGAACCGTATCGTCGTCGACGTCGCCGGCGTGGGGTACGACGTGTTCGTGCCGCTTTCGACGTTCTACGGCCTCGGCGAGCCGGGCACCGAGGTCGCGCTCCGCATCCACACGCACGTGCGCGAGGACGCGCTGCTGCTGTACGGTTTCGCGACGCGCCTCGAGCAGGATCTCTTCGAGCGGCTCATCGGCGTCAGCGGCATCGGACCGAAGCTGGCACTCGCCGTGCTCTCGGGGATTGAACCAGTCGAGCTGATTCGCGCCATCGAGCGCGGCGATGTCGCGCGCCTGACGGCGATTCCGGGCGTCGGCAAGAAAACGTCCGAGCGCATCGTGCTCGAATTGAAGGATCGGCTGCCGCGCGCGGCGCCGGCCGCCGCCGCTCCCGGCGAAGACACGCCGTCCGCGCCGTCGCAACTGCGCGTCGACGTCCTCTCGGCGCTCGTGAACCTGGGGTATCATCGGCCTCTCGCCGAAAAAGCCGTCGACGCCGCGATCACGGCCGGGCCTGACGGCGTGTTCGAGCGCGTGCTGAAGCAGGCGCTGCGAGAGCTCGCGAAATGACGATTCGATTGGTGGCTGGCCGCCGTCGCGCCTTCGGCGCTAGGGCGAGCCTCGCCGCGGCTCGCGTCACCTACTTCCGCGAGCGGAGGCGGGTGGCTGGTGGCTGGAGACCCGTGGCTGGTGGCTCGTGACTGACGATCGTCTGATCTCCGGCGCGCGCGCGGACGACGATGCGCAGTACGAAGCCGGCCTGCGCCCGCGGCGGCTCGACGAGTACATCGGTCAGGATCGCATCCGCGAAAATCTTGAAGTCGCCATCGCGGCCGCCAAGCAGCGCGAGGAACCGCTCGATCACGTGCTGCTGCACGGCCCGCCGGGACTTGGCAAGACGACGCTCGCCTACGTGATCGCGAACGAAATGGGCGTCGCGATCCGCGCGACCTCCGGCCCCGCGATCGAGAAGCCGGGCGACCTCGTCGGCATCGTGACGAATCTCGCCGCGGGCGAGGTGCTGTTCATCGACGAGATCCACCGGATGTCGCCGGCGATCGAGGAGATCCTCGATCCGGCGCTCGAAGACTACGAAGTGGACATCGTCATCGGGCAGGGGCCGAGCGCGCGCACGGTCAAAATGCGTCTCGAGCGCTTCACCCTGATCGGCGCGACGACGCGCACCGGGCTGCTCACGTCGCCGCTGCGATCGCGGTTCGGCATCACGCACCGGCTCGAATTCTATACGCCGGCCGACCTCGAGGAAATCGTGCGGCGGTCGGCGAAGATTCTGGCCGTGCCGGTCGACGACGCCGCGGCCGCGGAAATCGCGCGGCGGGCGCGCGGGACGCCGCGCATCGCGAACCGGCTGCTGCGCCGCGTGCGCGACTACGCGCAGGTGCGGGCGGGCGGCACGATCACGCTCGACGTCGCCCACGCCGGCCTGAAGCTGCTCGAAGTCGACGAGCACGGCTTCGACGAAATCGACCGCAAGCTGCTCCGCACGATCATCGACAAGTTCGGCGGCGGCCCCGTCGGCCTCAACACGATCGCGGCGGCGATCAGCGAAGAGAAGGACGCCATCGAAGACATTTACGAGCCATTTCTGATCCAGATAGGATTTCTGGATCGCACGCCGCGCGGCCGCATCGCCACGCCGCGCGCGTACGGCTACTTCGGGCTCGACGCGCCCGAAGAACGAAGAAGGGATGCCCGACTGTGGTGACCGATCCATCGACCGCTCCCGTGAACGCCGCGCGGGGCCCGCGCATGTCCGGCCGCGCGACGGCCATCGCTTCGCTCGCCACCTACGTGCCCCCGCGCGTGCTGACGAACGCCGACCTCGAAAAGATGGTCGATACGAGCGACGAGTGGATTCTGCAGCGCACCGGCATCCGCGAGCGGCACATCGTCGATCCGGGCGTGGCGACGTCGGACCTCGGCGTCGAAGTGGCGACGCGCGCCATCGCCGCCGCCGGGCTCACGCCCGACGACATCGGCGTGATCGTCGTCGGCACCGTCACGCCCGACATGTTTTTCCCGAGCACGGCGTGCCTCATCCAGCACCGCATCAGTGCGCACCACGCGTGGGGCTTCGACCTGAGCGCGGCGTGTTCCGCCTTCACGTACGCCCTGACGACGGCGAGCCAGTTCGTCGCCAGCGGCGCGCACGAGCACGCGCTCGTCGTCGGCGCCGACGTCATGTCGAGCATCATCGATTACAAGGACCGCGCAACGTGCGTGCTGTTCGGCGACGGCGCGGGCGCGGTCGTCGTCTCGGCGGCAAAGCCGGGCGGCGGCGCGATTCTCGACTTCGAGCACGAGGTGGACGGCGGCGGCGGGCCCGCGCTCTGCATGCCGGCCGGCGGCAGCCGCAAGCCCTCGTCTCACGACACCGTCGAGCAGCGTCTGCACTACGTCAAGCAGGACGGCGGGGCGGTGTTCAAGTTCGCCGTGCGCAAGACGGAAGACGTGGCGCGACGCGTGCTCGAGCGCAACGGCATGACGCCGGCGGACCTGGATCTGTTCGTGTCGCATCAGGCGAACCGGCGCATCATCCTTTCGGCGACCGAGAAGCTCGGCGTCGATCCGTCCAAGGTCATCATTAACATCGATCGGTTCGGCAACACGACGGCCGCGACCATTCCGCTCGCGCTCAACGACGCCGTGCAGTCGGGCCGGCTGAAGAAGGGCAATCTGGTCCTGCTGGCGTCGGTGGGGGCCGGGTTTACCGCCGGGGCCGTGCTGCTGCGCTGGGGTTCTTGAGCCGCATCTTCCTGCTCTCTCCGGCGGACTGCCGCGGCCGCCGCGCCCAACAGATTCTGTCCGCGCGATCGACGCACCCGCTCGCCGCCGCGCTGCGCTCGCGCCAGGGCGCGCCGCTCGGCGAGCTGTTCACGTTCATCAGCGCCCTGTATTTTCGCGGCAAGCTCACCTACGCGCGGCGGTTCGCGCAGCCGCCGGATCCCGACGACCCGTGTGCGGGCGCCGGGGTCCACGTCATCACGCCCACGGCCGGTCTGCGGACGCCGGACACGTTGGTCACGCGGGCGGCGTTCCTCGCATTCGCGGACGGCGCCGTGGAGTCGGATAACCCGCGATACACGAAACCATTGGCCGCGAGCGCACGCGCGCTCCGCGCGGCCGTCGGCCCGGACTGCGACGCCGTGCTCCTCGGCAGCATCGCCTCGCCGAAGTATGTCGACGTGCTCACGGAGGTTTTCGCCGAGCGGTTGTGTTTTCCCGTCGCGTTCGTGGGGCGCGGCGACATGAGCCGCGGCGGTCTGCTGCTGCGCCAGGCCAGTGCGGGGGCGGAGCTCGAATACGGGCCCATGATCGGCGCGGTGCGCCACGGCCCGCGTCCGCCACGGCTTCCGGCGCGGTGAGCATGCTCTTTCGCCTTCCACCTTCGCCTCTTCCCTTTTCCCTTTTCTCTTTTAACTTTTAACTTTCGGCATGTCATCCCTCCTCATTCCCCGCGATCAGGATCACGCGATCCTCGACGTGGACGGGAAAGAAGTCCGGCTCACGAACCTCCGCAAAATCTTCTGGTCGCGCCTCGGCCTGACCAAGGGCGACCTGCTCCGGTACTACGCGACCGTCGCCGGCGTGCTCCTGCCGCACCTGCGCGATCGCGCAATGGTGATGAAGCGCTATCCGCACGGCGCGAGCGGCGACTTTTTCTTCATGAAGCGCGCGCCGTCACCGCGGCCGTCGTGGATCGAGATCTGCTCGATCGATCACGGGTCGGCCGGCGTGATCGACTTTCCGATGATTCAGGATCGCGCCGCGCTGCTCTGGGTGATCAATCTCGGTTGCATCGATCTCAATCAGTGGTACGCGCGCTCGGACGACATCGACCGGCCCGACTACGTGCACTTCGACCTCGATCCCGGTCCGGGCGCGGGTTTCGAGCGCGTGCGCGAGACGGCGCTCGTCGTACACGAGGCGCTCGACGCGCTGAAGATGCCGGCGCTCGTGAAGACGACCGGGTCGAAGGGCCTGCACATCTATGTACCGATCGTGCGCGGGCCCGGGCAGAAGCAGGTCTGGACGTTCGCGAAGGCACTTGCCCACGAGCTGGCGGCGAGGCATCGGGCGCTCACGACGGTCGAGTACCGCGTCGCCAAGCGGCCGCGAGGCCGCGTGCTCGTTGACTACAACCAGAACGCGTGGGGACGCACACTGGCGTCGATCTATTCCGTGCGGCCGCGGCCGGAGGCGACCGTCTCGATGCCCGTCACCTGGGCCGAAGTGGCGCGCGGCGTCGCAATTGAGGACTTCACCATGGCGAGTGCGCCGCGCCGCATCGCGCGTTGTGGCGACCTCTGGGCGCCACTCCTTGCCGCGTGCGGACGGTTCGATCTCGCCAAGTTCGTTTGAAAACAGCCGTCGGCCATAAGACCAAAGCAGGTACTCTATGTTCGATAGAGTGACATATGACTATTTATGGAACATAACGCCTTCTTTGGCCAATTTCTTTAGTTTGTTTCGCAAGTCTTCGCAATATCAGTAGGTTCGTGTGTAACTGTATAGCACAGACATACAATGTCATATATGGTCAACTAGAGTCGTGATACATACACATAAGTCATTGTTAATTAATGACTTGTGGAATTTGTTCAATCGTAACCTGCATCTTGGCCACCTGATTGCTTTTCGGAGCCGCATGAGCATCACGAGACGACTGCGCGCCGCCGTCGCAGCCTTCCTCTTACTTCTAACGACCCAGGCGGCATTCGCGGCGTCCAGCGGACACCCGAAAGTCGATCGCGCGCTTCGCGATTCGCTGCTCACGGGTGCCGCGACGCAGCACGTCATCATCACGGTCAAGGCCGGCTACCGCGCCGAGATCCGTCAGTCGCTCGAGAAGCACGGCGACAAGATCAAGTCCGAACATCCGCTGATCGGTGCGCTCGCGGCTGAGATTCACAGCGGGGACGTCACCGAACTCGCGAACCACCCGTGGGTCGATAGCGTGTCGATCGACGCCACCTGCTACGCCGGCGCCGCGCACGGCGTGACGTCCAACAATGGAGGCCGCGCGGCTTTATCGTCGCTTGCCACGCAGCCGTACGCCGCGGTCGCCGCGACGCTGCGGCAGACGCTGGGCCTGCCGCGCCAGAGCGACTCGCACACGCCCAGCGGCGCCGGCATCGGCGTCGCAGTGATCGACTCGGGCATTGCGCCGAGCGATGACTTTGAAGGCCGCATCACCGCGTTCTACGACTTCACGCGCGGCGGCATTCCGACGCAGCCGTACGACGATTACGGCCACGGCACGCACGTCGCGGGCCTGATTGGCAGCGGCGGCAAGCTGTCCGATTATCAATACCAGGGCGTTGCGCCTGAAGTGCGGTTCGTCGGCCTCAAGGTGCTCGACAGGAACGGCGCGGGCAGCACGAGCGACGTGATCAAGGCACTCGAGTACGTCGCCGCGAACCACACCCGCCTGAACGTCCAAATCGTCAACCTGTCGCTCGGCCATCCGATTTACGAGCCGGCCAAGACCGACCCGCTCGTGCAGGCCGTCGAGAAGGCCGCCGCCGAGGGCCTGATCGTCGTGACGGCCGCCGGCAATTACGGACAGAACAAGCAAGGCACTGTCGGCTATACGGGCATCAATTCGCCGGCCAACGCGCCGTCGGCGTTCACGGTCGGCGCTGCGATGACCAACGACACGGTGTCGCGCGACGACGACAAGGTCGCGGACTACAGCTCGCGCGGCCCGACGTGGTACGACGGCTTCGCCAAGCCCGACGTGGTCGCGCCCGGCCATCACCTCACGTCGGACACGAACACGCTCTCGACGCTGTTCGCGAAACTGACCAACAGTCACAGGGCGGTGAAGGGCCACAACTTTCTGCAGTTGAGCGGAACCAGCATGGCGGCCGCCGTGGCCAGCGGTGTGATCACGGACGTGCTCGACGCGCACAACCGCGCCGGCTACTGGCACGCGAAGCCGCTGACGCCGAACGCGGTCAAGGCGATCCTCGAATACAGCTCGATTCCCGTAGCCGGCGCCGACTCTCTGTCGCAGGGCGCGGGTGAACTGAACGCGGCCGGCGCCATCGCGCTGACGACCGCTATCGACACCACCGAAGTCACCGGCGGCTGGTGGCTGCGGATGGGCGTCCCGGCGCACACCGCGCTCGGGACCACGCTCTACGCCTGGGGCCAGCAGGTCATCTGGGGCGAGACGGTCTACACGGGCGACCTCGTCTACTACAACCTCAGCGCGTGGGGCCTCGGCGTCGAGTGGGGCACGAAGCTCGTCGGCGGCACCGCGGTCCTGGTCAAGGCGCCGTCGGGCGCGCAGGCGCTGGTGAAGGCCTCCAACATCGTCTGGGGCACCAACATCGTCTGGGGCGACCGGATCATCGGTCAGAGCGACGGCGAGAACATCGTGTGGGGCACCGCCGATGGCGAGAACATCGTCTGGGGCACGCTCGACGACGAGAACATCGTCTGGGGCACGGTCCACGGCAACAACATCGTGTGGGGCACGTCCGCCGACGGCGAGAACATCGTCTGGGGCACATCGCGCCTCGACAACATCGTCTGGGGTACGTCGAACGACGAGAACATCGTGTGGGGGACGACGGCCGACAACATCGTCTGGGGTACCGCCGTCGCGAGCGGGAAGCCGGGCGGGATCTTCTGATGGAGAAGATGCCGTACCAGCCCGTCGTCGACGAAATCGTCTCGATCGTTCCGCTGCCGGCGCAGGCGCCCGCGGCGACCGACTGGCGCACGGGACTGCCGACGCTGACGGGATCGCTGGTGACGCTGCGTGAGCTGCGCCACACCGATGCCGCGTCGCTGCTCGCATCGCTCTCGACTGAGGAAGTCACGCGGTTCATCTCCCCACCGCCGACGACCGTCGAGGGCTTCGAGCGGTTCATCGCGTGGACCCATCGCCAGCGCGCCGCGGGCCAGTACGTCTGCTTCGCCATCGTGCCGCGCGGCAGCGACGAGGCCGTCGGCCTCTTCCAGGTCCGCGCGCTCGAGCCTGGATTCGGCACGGCCGAGTGGGGATTCGCGATGGCGTCCGAGTACTGGGGCACGGGTGCGTTCGCCGACGGCGCCACGCTGACCGTGGACTTCGCGATCGAAGTCGCCGGCGTGCACCGGCTCGAGGCGCGCGCGGCGCTGCGCAACGGCCGCGGCAACGGCGCCTTGCGAAAGATCGGCGCCGTCCAGGAAGGCGTCCTGCGCCGATCGTTCCTCTGCAACGGCGAGTATCTCGATCAGGCGCTCTGGACTATTCTCGATGAGGACTGGCGCGAGGCCAAGGCCGTCTGGGGCCCCAACGTCATCGTCCATTGAGCCACGTGGCGTCCGGCTTTCGCCGGACCCTGCACTAACATGAATCGCGGATGGATGTCCGCGACTTCGATTTCGACCTTCCCTCTGAACTGATCGCGCAGGAGCCGTCGCCCGAGCGCACGGGCGCGCGGCTGCTCGTGCTTCGCCGCGACACCGGCGACATCGCGCACACGCGCGTCTCCGCGCTGCCGGATCTCCTGCGGGCTGGCGATCTGATCGTCGTCAACAACACGCGCGTCTTTCCCGCGCGGCTGCTAGGCCGCCGCGTTCCGAGCGGCGGCGCCGTCGAGTGCCTGCTGATCCGCCGAGCGGAAGGGTCCGACACGGGTCGAACCGAGGGACAGGCAGGTGACAGGAAGGTGACAGGCACCACGTGGGAGGCGCTGATGCACCCCGGGCAAAAACTGAAACCCGGGGCGCGTGTCGAGTTTGCAGGAACTCACACCATCCACGGCGAAGTCCTCGACCGGCGATTCTTCGGACGGCGCCTCATCCGCCTCTGGACGGAGGGCGACGTGACCGTCGATGCCGCCGTCGACGCCATCGGCCACGTCCCGCTGCCGCCGTACATCAAGCGCGACGATGCGCTGCGCGACCGCGATCGCTATCAGACGGTCTTCGCGAAGCAACGTGGATCGATCGCCGCGCCCACGGCCGGGCTGCACTTCACGCCGTCGCTCGCCGCCACGCTCGCCGAGCGCGGGGTCGCGATGACCGAGATCACGCTGCACGTCGGCTACGGCACGTTCCAGCCGGTGCGCGTAGACCGTGTCGAGGAGCACCGGCTCGAGGCCGAGCAGTACGAGATCTCGGACGCCGCCGCCGCGGTGATCGAGGCGACGCGTGCCGTCGGCGGCCGCGTCATCGCCGTCGGCACGACGACGACGCGGACGCTCGAAGCCGTCGCGCAGGCGCACGACGGTCGCGTGGTTGCCGGCCGCGGGTCGACGGACCTCTTCATCTACCCGGGCTTCGCCTTCCGCGTCGTCAGCGGACTGCTGACGAACTTCCATCTCCCGCGGTCGTCGCTGTTCATGCTCGTCTGCGCGTTTGCCGGCCGCGACCGCGCGAGAAACGCGTATGATGCGGCGATCGCCGGGCGGTACCGCTTTTATAGTTATGGCGATGCGATGCTGATACTCTGAAATGCAGGAATGCAGGAATGCAAGAATGCAGGAATGCAGGAATGCAGGAATGCAGGAATGCAGGAATGCAGGAATGCAGAGTCTGCGCTCCTGCATTCTTGCATTCTCGCATTTGCGCATTTATGCCTTTCCCCTACGAAGACTTCGATCTCTCGGACGTCAAGACGTATCCGCTGAAAGCCCGCGCGAGCAAGGCGCGGTCCGAGGACTTCGCGCGCGCCGTCCCGCCCGGCGGCTCGATCGGCGCCTTCGTCGACGCGCTGCCGAACATTCAGGCCGCCGCGGATTTCAAGGCCGTCGTGCGGGCCATCGCCACGGCCAAGCGGACTGATGCGGGCGTTGTCTGGGGCGTCGGCGCGCACGTCATCAAGACGGGACTTGGCCCGGTCCTCATCGATTTGATGGAGCGCGGTTTCGTGTCGGCGATCGCGACCAGCGGCGCGACCGTCATTCACGACTTCGAAATCGCGCTCGTCGGCGCGACGTCCGAAGACGTGGACGAGGCGCTCGGTCCGGGACGGTTCGGCATGGCGGAAGAGACCGGACGTCTGCTGAACGGCGCGATCGTGGACGGCGTCGCCGCGGGACTTGGCATCGGCCAGTCGGTCACGCGCTTCCTCGCGTCGAAGCCGCCGCAGCACGCGCGGAGCAGCGTGCTCGCCGCCGCGGCGCGCCTCGAGATCCCGGTCACGGTACACGTCGCGATCGGGACCGACATCATCCACATGCACCCGGCGGCGTCGGGCGCGGCGATTGGCGAAGGCAGCCTGCGCGACTTCCGCTATTTCGTGTCGAACGTCGCGCGGCTCGAGCGCGGCGTCTACTTGAATTGCGGCTCGGCTGTCGTGCTGCCCGAGGTCTTTCTCAAAGCCGTGGCGCTCGCGCGCAATCGCGGCCTGGCGCTCGCCGGCCTGACGACCGTCGACCTCGATTTCGTCCGCCACTATCGGCCGCAGACCAACGTCGTCGCGCGGCCGACGGCGGGGACGGGCCGGGGCTTTTCCCTCGTCGGCCACCACGAGATCATAATTCCGCTGCTGGCGGCCGCCGTCATCGACGCGGACGCGCGCGGAGACGCGCGCCAGGCGCGTGGATAGATTTCAGATTTCAGAGTTCAGATTTCAGATTGAGAGACTTCGTTCAGACTGCTAAGATCAAAAGTTCCGGCCGGAGTAGCTCAGTTGGTTGAGAGCACGCGTCTCATAAGCGCGGGGTCGGCGGTTCGAGTCCGCCCTCCGGCACCAAATAGAGGTCGGGTGGGGCGGGTAGGGATGGGCCGGGTAGGTTAGCCTCGCGGCGCTCGCCTTCCTGCTTCACCTACCACCCTCACCAGCCCTCCGCCATTCTAAAAACCCGTACGGCCCACAGGCATCCCCAATTTCCGCGCGACGCCAGCGCCAGAATTGGCCACACCGGTCAACATGTTGACCACTGAGAAGCTAGTTGACGACACTCTTTTTTCTTATTTACGCGCAACAACTCATTACTGACAAAAGCGTCATTTAAGACGACAACATTTTCTTGGAATGGACGCGACAAATCACCACTCACGAAAACGTTATCGGCCAGGTAGCTCTGGCTATTTTCACCTGTCGGCCGCCCGATAAATCGTAAGCGGGCGGCCCTGAACTATCATAAATGTAAAAGGGCGTATGCCGACGAAGCTAAGGGTGTGCTAACCGCGTATGGCGACTGTGCTAATCGTTGACGACATCGCGGGCAATGCCCGGCTGCTCGAATCGCTGCTCGCGCCCGACGGTCACGCCGTCCTCACGGCCGGCGACGGCGCGACGGCACTGCGGCTCGTTCGCGCCCAGCATCCCGATCTGGTCCTGATGGACGTGATGATGCCGCACGTCGACGGGTTCGACGCGTGCCGCGCGATCAAGCAGGATGCGAGCACGCGGCTCCTTCCAGTCGTGCTCGTCACGTCGCTCGACGACGCCGCGAGCCGCATCCGCGGCATCGATGCGGGCGCGGACGATTTCGTCAGCAAGCCGTTCAACGCGCACGAGCTCCGGGCGCGCATCCGATCGCTGCTCCGGATCAAGCGCTATACCGACGACCTCGACAGCGCCGAATCGGTGATCGTCAGCCTCGCGCTGACTATCGAAGCGCGCGACAGCACGACCAACGGTCACTGCCAGCGTCTCGCGCAGCACGCCTCGGCGCTGGGCCGTGCGCTCGGACTCGACGGGGACGACGTCGCCGCGCTCGAGCGCGGCGGCTTTCTGCACGACGTTGGGAAGGTCGGCATCCCCGATGCCGTGCTGCTGAAGCCGGGGCCGCTCACGCCGGAGGAATACGAGCTGATCAAGCAGCACGCGGTCATCGGCGATCGGCTCTGCGGCGAGCTGCGCTCGCTGCGGAACGTGCGCCCGATCGTCCGCCATCATCACGAGCGGCTGGATGGCAGCGGCTATCCGGACGGCCTGCGCGGCGAGGCGATTCCGCTGCTCGCGCAGATCATGGGCATCGTGGACGTCTTCGACGCGCTGACGACGGCGCGGCCCTACAGAGCGCCGCTGTCGTTCGCGCGGGCCGCCGAGGAGCTCCGGCGCGAGGTGGCACGCGGCTGGCGCCGCGCCGATCTGGTCGCCGCGTTTCTCGATCAGGCCGAGCGTGACTCACTGATCGCCGGTCCGGCGAACGCCGGAAATTGCGCCGATGAGTAATGGAGGCCGTGTGGAACAGGAACAGCCCATCGCGATTCTTGCCGTGGACGACGAGCCGGGCGTGCTGGCGCTCGTTCGGCGCTGTCTGGCCGATGACGCGCGCGTCACGTTGATCGAAGCCTCGAGCGGAAAAGATGTGCTCGAGCACGTGGCGAAGGGCACGGCGTTCGATCTGTTGATTGCCGACCTGCGGATGCCGGAAATGGAAGGCGACGAAGTGGCTCGGCGCGTCCGCCTGGTGGACCCGGACGTCAAAGTGCTCTACCTGACCAGCCACGCGGACCGCCTGTTCGAGGCCAAACCGCAGCTCTGGGCGGATGAGGCCTATCTCGACAAGCCGTTCACGAAAGAGGGGCTTCGTGAAGCGGTCGCGTTGCTGCTCTTCGGCCGCACGACACTCTAACAGGCGCCAGCGATGACCGACGACAAGAGCCGTCACGACATCAAGAACCAGCTGGGCATCATTCTCGGGTTCTCCGAGATCCTGCTCGCCGAGGCCCCGGCCGGCGATCCGCGCCGCCGCGATCTCGAGGAGATCCACACGGCGGCGAAAGCCGCACTCGACCTGCTCGCGCGTGTGTTCCCGGTCGATGCCGACACGCTGCAATGACACGCCCACGCGTTCCCACCACCGAATCCACGCGCCTCGAGCTCAGACGAAGAAGGGCTCTGCTGAAAACGGGGGCCCTGCAGCGCGCGATTTTCAACAGCGCCAACTTATCGAGTATTGCCACCGACGCGAAGGGCGTCATCCAGATCTTCAACGTCGCCGCCGAGCGGATGCTGGGCTACACGGCCGCGGCGATGGTGGACACGATCACCCCGCTTTTGAGGCCGTGGTGTTCAAGGCCTCACGCGGCATCGAGGACATCTACGAGCTGACCTCGTAAGGCCCGGGAGGTGCTCGATTCGCAGGGTAGTCCATGAAACCCACACGAACGCATCAATTGATTGCCGGATTCGTCGTGGCGCTGGGGCTGTTCGGCGCTGTGGCGTGGATCGGCGAATTTCGCATCACCCGCGCGCAGGAGACCGCGGCACTGGTGGCCCACACGCACGAAGTGCAGGCCGAGTTGAGCCAGCTGCTGTCGCTGATGCAGGACGTCGAGACCGGCGAGCGTGGCTTCGTCGTGACCGGCGATCCGGCGTTTCTTGAACCGTTCGAGAGTGCCAGTGTCCGAGCGTACGGCAACTTTCGATCGCTGTGCGCTCTCGCTAGCGGCGACCCACACCAACCGGTGAATTGCGACGCGTTAGCGCCGTTAATCGCCAGGCGGATTGCGCGGTCGCAAGCCAATGTGGACCTGCGCCGGAATGTCGGGTTCGAGGCTGCGCGGCAAGCGATGGCCGGCGGCGAGGGCAAAGCCATCATGGACCAGATTCGCGCCGTGATTGCCCGAATGGACAACGAGGAGCAGATGTTGCTGGGACAGCGCTCCGCCGCGGCCAAACGGGAAACGAGCGGCGCCGTCTGGCTATCCGTGGCCGGCGCCGGCCTGGGCTTCATCCTGCTCGCCGGGATGTTCGCGCTCGTGCTGCGTGAGAACCGGCTGCGCCAACAGACGCAGGTGCAAGTCGACCGCTTTTTCACGCTGTCGCTCGACATGCTGTGCATCGCGGACATGAACGGCTATTTCAAACGGCTGAGCCCCGCGTTCAACCAGACACTCGGCTATACGACGGACGAGCTGCTGGCGCGGCCTTTTCTCGATTTCGTTCACCCGGATGATCGGGCGGCGACGCTGGCTGAAATGGAGAAGCTCAGCCGCGGCGTGCCGACGGTCCAGTTTGAGAATCGGTACCGGTGCCAGGATGGCTCGTGGCGATGGTTGTCCTGGAAAACTCAGCCGGTCGCCGAAGAAGGCCTGCTGTATGCCACCGCGCGCGACATTACCGAGCGCAGGGTGTCCGAGCAGAGTCTGCGGGAGGCCAACACGTTCCTCGATTCCGTGATCGAGAACATCCCGAACATGGTGTTCATCAAGGACGCGGCCGATCTCCGGTTCGTCCGCTTCAACCGCGCCGGCGAGACGTTGATCGGCCGGTCGCGCGATCAGCTGGTCGGTCGCAACGATTACGACTTGTTTCCCAGGGAAGAAGCGGATTTCTTCACGGCCAAAGATCGAGAGGTGTTGGCCAGCGGCACGGTCCTCGACATCCCGGAGGAGCCGATCAACGTCGCGGACGGCGGGATACGGACGCTGCACACGAAGAAGCTTCCAGTGCTGGACGAAAACGGGCGGCCGACGTACCTGCTTGGCATCTCCGAGGACATCACCGAGCGCAAGCAGGCCGAAGAAGCCCTCAAACAGAATGAACAACGCTTGAGTCTCGCGCTGGACGCCGGGGACATGGGCGCGTGGGATTTGGATCTCGTACACGATACGGCCGTTCGGACGCTGAAACACGATCAGATCTTCGGCTACCAATCGCTCCAGCCCCAATGGGGCGCCGAGATCTTCATGGGCCATGTTGTCCCCGAGGACCGGGATCTCGTGCGCCAGAAATTCGAAGAAGCGTTTGCCATGGACCGCCTGCAGTTCGAATGCCGGATCCTGTGGAGCGACCACTCTCTTCATTGGGTCGCCGCTCACGGTCTTGTGTACCGCGATCAACAAGGCGCCCCAGCAAGAATGCGTGGGATTGTTATGGACATCACCGGGCGTAAGCAGGCCGAGGAGCAAATCGCCCGGCTCAACGCCGACCTCCAGCTCGGCGCGCTCCACCTCCAGGAAGCGAACAAGGAGCTGGAGGCTTTCTCCTACTCCGTCTCGCACGACCTGCGCGCGCCGCTGCGGCACGTCCACGGCTACGTCGAGATGCTGCAACGGGCGACCGACGGCCAACTCTCGGAACAGGCCCAGCGGTTTCTGAACACCATCACGGAGGCGAGCGCCGAGATGGAGCAGCTCATCGACGACCTGCTCGCCTTCTCCCGCATGGGCCGGGCCGAGATGCGGGAATCCCGCGTGCGCCTGGACGACGCGGTGCAGGACACGATTCGGGGATTGGAAATGGCGACTCCGGGCCGGAACATCGTCTGGCGAACGGCCCCGCTGCCGCCGGTCGTCGGCGATCCAGCCCTGATCAAGCAGGTGCTGGCCAACCTGATGGGCAACGCGGTGAAATACAGTCGCATGCGCGATCCGGCCGAGATCGAGATCGGCTGTGCGGGCGAAGAGGACGAACGGATCATCCTCTTCGTCCGCGACAACGGCGCCGGGTTCGACATGCAGTATGCGCACAAACTCTTCGGCGTCTTCCAGCGGCTGCACCGGGCCGAAGAGTTCGAAGGCACGGGCATCGGCCTGGCCACCGTCCAGCGGATCGTGGCGCGGCACGGCGGCCGCGTGTGGGCGGAAGGCGCCGTGAACGAGGGCGCCACCTTCTATTTCACGCTGCAACCGTCGCCGTCCGCGTGACGCCGACCACAGAAACGAGGCAGGCCGTGGATTCCTTGAAACGCATCCTCATGGTCGAAGACAGCCCGCGAGACGCGGAACTGGCGCTCGACGCGCTCGCCGCACACCACCTGGCCAACGAAGTCGTCCACGTCCGGGACGGCGCCGACGCGTTGGACTACTTGCACCGGCGGGGCCAATTCGCAGGCCGATCGAATGGTCAGCCCGCCGTCGTCCTGCTGGATCTGAAGATGCCGAAGGTGGACGGGCTGGACGTGCTGCGCCAGATGAAGACCGATCCCCAGCTGAAGGTGATCCCCGTCGTCGTCATGACCTCATCGCGCGAAGAGGGCGACGTGCTCCGCAGCTACGAGCTGGGCGTGAATGCCTACGTGGTCAAGCCGATGAAGTTCGGCGAATTCGTGGACGCCGTGAAACAGGTCGGCGCGTTCTGGGCCATCATCAACGAGCCGCCGCCAGGGAGTCTGCGCGGCCGCGACCGCGCCCGTTCCTAGTGCGCGCCAGAGAAACGGGAGGCCGGACGTGATACGCCCAATCCGAGTGCTCCATTTGGAGGATGACGCTCGGGATGCGGAGGTGATTCACCATAAGCTGGAGGTCGAAGGCGTTGCCTGCGACATCGTCCTGGCACGCAGTAAAGACAGTTTCGAGGCGGCGCTGGCGCGGGAGCCGTTCGATCTCATCATCTCCGACTACAACGTGCCGGGCTACGACGGGACCTCCGCGATCAAGCGGGCACAGAAGGAGCAACCCGACGCACCGGTGATCGTCATCTCCGGCTCGCTCGGCGAAGAGGAGGCGGTCAAGTGCCTCCACATTGGTGCGACGGACTACCTGCTCAAACACCACCTCGACCGCCTGGCGCCCGCCGTGCAGCGGGCCATTCACGAAGCGGAGGAACACCGCAGACGCAAGGAGGCGGAACAAGCCCTGCGGTTACGTGAGCAACGACTCTCTTCCGTCTACGCGACTGTTGCCGATTGCCTCTTTCATATAGAGGTCGAAACGGATGGACGATACCGGTTCATCTCGGTCAACACGGCGTTTCTCTCGACAACTGGCCTCAATTACAACCAAGTCGTTGGCAAGCGAGTCGACGAAGTGATTGCGGAACCGTCGCTGAGCCTGGTGTTGGCGAAATACGAAGAAGCGATCCGGGAGAGCAAGGTCGTGCGATGGGAGGAGACATCGGACTATCCGAACGGAAGGCTGACCGGTGAAGTAAGCATTGCACCCGTTTTTGACGATGCCGGGAGTTGCACCCATTTGGTCGGCGCCGTCCATGACGTCACCGAGCGCAAGCAGTTGGAGGCCCAGTTCCGCCAGGCGCAGAAGATGGAAAGCGTGGGCCAGCTCGCCGGCGGCATCGCGCACGACTTCAACAACCTGCTCACCGTCATCAACGGAACGGCCGAACTCGCGCTGCGCCAGACGCAAGACGGCGATCCGCTGCACGAGGACTTACAGGAGATTTGCCGCGCCGGGGAGAGGGCCGCCGCGCTGACCCGCCAGCTGTTGGCCTTCAGCCGCAAGCAGATCCTGCAGCCCCAGGTGATCGACCTGTACCAGGTCGCCGCGGAGATGCAGAGCATGCTCCGGCGTTTGATCGGCGAGAACGTCAGCTTGGTGGTCGCGCCGGCCGAGGCCCCGTGCAGCGTCAAGGCGGACCCAGGGCAGATGGAGCAGGTGATCGCCAACCTGGCCGTGAATGCCCGGGACGCCATGCCCCAAGGCGGCCAGCTGACCATAGAGACGCAGAACGTCGAGATCGACGAGCGGTACGCGCGCGCGCATGGCGCGGCCGTGAAGCCCGGGCCCTACGTCCTGCTGGCGGTGAGCGATACGGGCGCCGGTATGGACGAGGCCACGCGCGCGCGCATCTTCGAGCCGTTTTTCACGACGAAGGAGCCGGGCAAGGGCACGGGCCTCGGGCTGTCAACCGTGTACGGCATCGTCAAGCAAAGCGAGGGGTTCATCTGGGTGTATAGCGAGGTCGGCCACGGGACCGGCTTCAGGATTTACCTGCCTCGTGTTGCCGAAGGCCCAAGCGTCAAGCGGCACAATTCGACGGTCACATCGACGCACGGCACCGAGACCATCCTCCTCGTGGAGGACGTGAGAGGGCTTCGTCACCTTGCCACGCGGATGCTCGTATCGGCGGGCTACACGGTGCTCGCCGCTGCCAATGGCGAGGAGGCGTTGTTGTTGCTGGAACGTGCCGACCAAGCGGTGCACCTGATGCTCACCGATGTGGTGATGCCTGGGATGAGCGGGCGGACGCTGGCGGAGCGGTTCGGCGCGACTCGCCCGGGGATGAAGGTGCTCTACATGTCAGGCTACACTGACGACGCTGTCGTCCGCCACGGGGTCTTGGACGAAGGGTCCGCATTTCTCAGCAAGCCGTTCACCGCCGTGGAGCTGGTCCGGAAGGTTCGGGACGTACTCGATTCGGAAGGCTGAGCTTCCGGCCAAGAGCCATCATGCGCCTCATCACCAGAAACGACGCGTCGCTCGTCGTGGGCCTCATCGCCGGCACCGTTGTGATCTTTCAACGGCCGCTCCGCTTTGTCTGGGAGACCGCGTGGGATGCGCAACAGCGCTACCACGTCGACCTGCTCCCGGCGCTGACGATTTTCGTGGGCGTCTTCATCTTCCATGAGACCCGTAAGCGGCAGCAGGCGAAGGCCGAGGCGCTCGCCGCCGCCGCGGAAGCGGCCCAGGCCCGGATGCGCTCGGCCGAGCTCGAGCGGCTGATGACCTTCAGCCAGGCGCTCGCGAACGCGCTGGATCCCGCGACGCTCCAGCAGGCCTTGTGGCGGCACCTGCCCGCGTTCGCCGGCGAGCGCGACTTCTGGGTGCTGGTGCGGCAACCTGATCGCTGGGAGACGTTTCTTCAGGAGACGACCGGCACCCCCAAGCGATCGCTGGAGGATCTCGAGGCGACTGCCGATCGCGCGCTGTCACCGGAGACCCTGCCCGACGCCCGCCTGATGGGCATCGTCGAGGGCGACCTCCTCTGTTTTCCGATGGTCGCCGCCGGCGTGGCCGGGGGCGTCCTCGGGATTCACGACGGCGCCACGATCACCACCGATCAACGGAAGGCGCTCGGCGCCGCCACGGGGCTGCTTGCGATTGCCGTGAGAAACGTGCAGTTGTTGCAGGAGACGCGCGAGCACAGCCTGCGCGACAGCCTGACGAACTGCTTCAACCGCGGACATGGTCTCGAAACGCTGGATCGGGAGCTGCACCGCGCGCGCCGTTCCCGGCAGCCGCTGTCGATCCTGATGTTCGACGTCGACCATTTCAAGACGATCAACGACGAGCTGGGGCACCTGCGCGGCGACGATCTGCTCCGCGCCGTCGGCGCGCAGCTCACGCGCGTGCTGCGGAGCACGGACGTGAGGTGCCGGTACGGCGGCGACGAGTTCCTGATCATTCTTCCCGACACGCCGTTGGCCGGGGCGCAGCAGGCCGCCGAGTTGGTGCGGCAGAAGATGGCGACGCTCGCGATGGTCGCGGGCGGCAAGACCATCCCGGTCACGGTGAGCGTCGGCGTCGCCGCGGCCGGGCCCGCGGAACTCGGTATCACCGCGTTGATCGGGCGGGCAGACGACGCGTTGTATCAAGCCAAGCGGGAGGGAAGAAACCGGTGCAGCGTCGCCGGCGTCCCCGCCGCGTCCGAACCGCCGGCGATCGGCCCGCCCGCGACCGGCGCCAGCGGGCTGTGAATGTATGGTGACCGCGCAGGTCGCGATCGCATTGCTCAGTGTCGTCACGACCATCGCGGTCGCGGCGGCGTGCCTGGCGACACTGCGGGCGCGCGCCGCGCGGGCCGCGCTCCGCGCCGCCGATCAGACGCACAGCGAGAGCGCCGAGCGTGCCAGGAAAACGGAGGCGGACCGCCGGGTGGCCGACGACGTCGCGCACGACCTCAGCGATCTGCTGACGGCGATTACCGGACACGCGGAGCTGCTCATCGCGAGCCTGGACCCGTCCGGCACGAGCATTCAGGACGCCCACGAGATTCGACGCGCCGCCTTGAGCGCCGCACGCCTCACCAGGCCGCTGCGCACCATCGGCGGCGGCGAGCGCGCGCCGGCCGGCGTGATTGCGCGACGGACGACGCCGGTGCTGGTCGTCGAAGACGAGCCCGGCATGCGCGAGCTCATCAGGCTGGTCCTGGTGCGGGCCGGCCACGAGGTCGTGACCGTCGCCGGCCCGCACGCCGCGCTCGCCGCGCTGCACCGTCTACCGGCGACCTCACTGATGCTCGTGGACGTCGTCATGCCCGAGATGGACGGGTACGACCTGGTGGCCGAAGCCAGGAAGATCTCGCCCGGCGTCCACGTCGTGTACATTTCGGCGTTCGCGCCCGATCCCACGCGCCATCCGAGCGGCGACGGCTTCCTCGCCAAGCCGTTTACCAGCGAGTCGCTCATCGGCATCGTCGAACGGGCGCTGTCGGGCTGACGGCTCCGGCGCCTTGTGACTGATATCGTAAGGTGTGGTGGACGGGGCCGCCGGAGCGCGAGGAAGCAGAAAGCGATGCAGGTCATCGACCGCGTCCGGCTCTTCATTCGCCAGCACGAGCTGATCGGCGCCGACACGCGCGTGCTCGCGGCGGTGTCCGGCGGATCGGATTCAGTGGCGCTCGCGCACGTCCTGCGCGACCTTGACGCCGCCGGCGATCTCCGGCTGTCCGGCCTCGTCCACTTCAATCATCAGCTCCGCGCGTCGGCGGTTGACGATGAGCGGCTGGCTGCAGGCGTGGCGCGATCGCTGAATGTTCCGGTGATCGTCGATCGCGTGGACGTCGCGGCGCGGGCGCGGAGCGAACACCGGTCGATCGAGGACGCCGCGCGGGCATCGCGCTACGAGTTCTTCGAGCGCGCGCGTGTCGAGGCCGGCGCCGACGTCGTCGCGCTCGGTCACACGCGCGACGATCAGGCGGAGACCGTGCTCCTGCGCCTCGTGCGCGGCGCTGGACCGCGCGGACTCTCGGGCATGCACCCGCGCCACGGCCACGTCGTCCGCCCGCTGCTCGGCTGCCGGCGCCATGACCTGCGCGAATGGCTCGAGCAACGCCAGATTCCGTTCATCGACGACGAATCGAACCAGGACGTCACGATTCCCCGCAATCGCGTGCGCGCGGAGTTGTTGCCCCTGATCGAAACTCGATTCAACCCGAGCGTCGTCGACGTGCTGGCCGACGAGGCCGAGCTCGCGCGTGAAGTGTGGGCGTGGATGGAAGGCGAGTGTGACCGGTTCGGGCCGGCCCTAGACGTCGAGCGGCTGCGCGCGGCGCCGCGCGCGCTCGCGCGCCTCGTCGTGTGGCGCGCCCTGAACGGCGCCTCCGGCGGCCGGCCGATTTCGTTCAACCATGTGGACGCGGCCCTGCGTCTTATCGCGCATGCGGACGCGACGGTGGACCTGCCGGGCCAGCGCGTGCAACGGATCGGTCCGCGGATCGTCTTAACCCCTAGGGCCGCGAACGCCGTTCCGGCCGGGAAGATTGAGACCCTTTTCCAATATCCGCTGTCTATCCCAGGAGAGGTGACGTTGCCCGAGGTCGAATGCGTGGTGTCCGCCGAGACGGTCGCCGGCGAAAGCGGCGCCGTGCTCGCGGCTGGGCCCCTGAGTGCAACGCCGGGCAGCGGCCGGCACGCGATGGTCCGCCGCGATTTGTGCGGGGAGAGTTTGGTCGTACGAAACCGCCGTCCTGGCGACCGGTTCAAACCGATCGGGTTGGGCGGGCAGAAGAAGCTGCAGGACCTCTTCGTGGACCGCAAGGTCGCGCGTCGCGACCGCGACGACGTGCCGATTGTGACCGACGAAACGGGCAGGATCGTGTGGGTGGCCGGTTACGGCATTGACGAGGCTTTTCGGGTAACCGACCCCGTGCAGGGCGTGTTAATCTTGAAAATCAGGCAGGCTCGCTGACGCGCCGGCGCGCCTAAGCGGCTGCGGCAGTTGTTGTTGGGAGGCTGTGCGTGAACACGACCGTGAAGAGTTTGTTGTTCTGGGTGGTCCTCGCGGTCCTCGCCGTGCTCATCTGGAATTTCTCGACCAAGTTCCAGCAGCACGAGACGACCATCACGTTTACCGATTTCATGGCCCGGGCCGACTCGGGGACCGTCGCGCGCGTCACCATCACCGGACAAGAGATTACGGGCGTCACCAAGGTCAACGACACCTTCCACACGTACGCGCCCAGCCAGTACGACGGCCTGGTCAACAAGCTGATCGATCGCGGCGTGGTCGTGACGGCGAAAGAACCGACCGCGAGCCCGTGGGCCGCGATCTTGTATTCGTGGGCGCCGATCCTGTTGATGATCGGCTTCTGGCTGTTCTTCATGCGCCAGATGCAGAGCGGCGGCAACAAGGCGCTGTCGTTCGGAAAAAGCAAGGCAAAGCTCTCATCGAGCTCGCAGAAGAAAGTCACCTTCAAGGACGTCGCGGGCGTCGACGAAGCGAAGGAAGAGCTGCAGGAGATCATCGAGTTCCTCAAGGAGCCGCAGAAGTTCCAGAAGCTCGGCGGCCGCATCCCGAAGGGCGTGCTGCTGATGGGCCCTCCGGGAACGGGCAAGACGCTGCTCGCGCGCGCCGTCGCCGGCGAAGCCAACGTCCCGTTCTTTTCGATCAGCGGCTCGGACTTCGTCGAGATGTTCGTCGGCGTGGGCGCCTCGCGCGTGCGCGATCTCTTCGAGCAGGGCAAGAAGAACGCGCCGTGCATCGTCTTCATCGACGAGATTGACGCCGTCGGCCGTCACCGAGGCGCCGGCCTCGGCGGCGGGCACGACGAGCGCGAGCAGACGCTCAATCAGCTCCTCGTCGAAATGGACGGCTTCGAGTCGAACGAGGGCGTCATCCTGGTCGCGGCGACCAATCGTCCCGACGTGCTCGACCCGGCGCTGCTGCGGCCCGGCCGGTTCGATCGCCGGATCGTCGTCAACCGTCCCGACGTCAAGGGCCGCGAGGGCATCCTCGCCGTCCACACACGCAAGATCCCGATGTCCGACGATGTGGAGATCGCGGTGCTCGCGCGGGGCTCGGCGGGCTTCTCGGGCGCGGACCTCGCGAACCTGGTGAACGAGGCGGCGCTCAACGCCGCGCGCTACAACCAGAAGGTCGTGCGCATGCACGACTTCGAGTTCGCGAAAGACAAGGTGCTGATGGGATCCGAGCGCCGCTCGATGATCATCAGCGACGCGGAAAAGCGCGTCACGGCGATTCACGAGGCCGGCCACGCGCTGCTGACGGTCCTGCTGCCGCACGCCGATCCGATCCACAAGGTGACGATCATCCCCCGCGGGATGGCGCTCGGCCTCACGCAGCAGCTGCCGGCCGACGAGAAGCACAACTACTCGCGCGACTACCTGAACGATCAGATCGCGATCCTGCTCGGCGGCCGCATCGCCGAGGAGATCACGACGGACAGCCTGACGACCGGCGCCGGCAACGACCTCGAGCGCGCCACCGAGCTCGCGCGGCGGATGGTCTGCGAGTGGGGCATGAGCGACGCCATGGGACCGCTCACGTTCGGCAAGAAGGAAGAGCAGATCTTCCTCGGCCGCGAGATCGCCCAGCACCAGGACTACAGCGAGGCGACGGCGGTCCAGATCGACCAGGAAGTGAAGAAGTTCGTCACCGATAACTACCAGCGGTCCACCGCGCTGCTCAGCGGGAGCAAGGACACGCTGCTGAAGATCGCCGAGGCGCTGCTCTCGCGCGAGGTGCTGGACGCCGATCAGGTGAAGCGCCTGGCCGCCGGCCTGCCGCTCGACGAACCGCAGCCGGTGGCCGCGCGCACGCTGACGCCGCCGGAAGAGGACGAGCGTCCGCGCCAGAAAGAGCGCGCGCCAATTGTCCCTGCGCTGAACAAACCGATCCCGCAGGAGTAGCGCAATTTACAAGGTACAAGTGACAATGAACAAAGAGATGCCGGCCATCTCCTTGTAAATTGTCACTTGTGAATTGTTCCTTTCCTCCCCGTCGACTCTTCTCCGTCCCTCTCGCGCACGGCCACGTCCTTCACCTCGGCGATCGCCCGCTCGTCATGGGCATCCTTAACGTCACGCCCGACTCCTTTGCCGACGCCAACCACTGCCTGGATCCGGACACCGCCGTCGCGGCGGCGCTGCGGCTGGAAGCGGACGGTGCGGATCTGATTGACGTCGGCGGCGAGTCCACGCGGCCGGGCGCGGATCCGGTTCCCGCTTCAGAGGAGCTGCGCCGCGTGAGGCCCGTCCTCGACGCGCTGCGCGGGCGGCTGCGCGTTCCCGTCTCCATTGACACGTACAAGTCGGAGGTCGCCGCCGAGGCCCTTGCCGCCGGCGCCGCGCTGGTCAACGACGTCAGCGGGCTGGACCGTGACCCGGCGCTCGCCCGCGTCGTGGCGGACGCCGGGGCCGCCCTCATCCTGATGCACTCGCGCGGGCCGGCGACGGCAATGTACGCCCAGGCCTCGTACGGGGACATCGTTGCGGACGTCGCCGCCGAACTGCGGGACAGCATCGGCCGGGCCGCCGGGCAGGGCGTCCCGCGCGATCGGATCATCCTCGACCCCGGCGTCGGGTTTGCCAAACGCGCGGCGCACAGTTATGGTGTCCTCGCGCGGCTGCCGGAACTGGCGGCGGCGCTCGACCGGCCGCTGCTCGTGGGACCATCGCGCAAGTCGTTCATGCGGGACGCGGTCGGCGATCGGCCGGCGCCGGAACGGGACTGGGGTACGGCCGCTGCGGTGACCGCCGCGGTCATGGCCGGCGCCCACATCCTGCGTGTGCATGCCGTCGCCGAGATGGCGCAGGTGGTGAGAGTCGCGGAGGAGATACGACGACATGGCTGATGGCTTATGGCTGGTGGCACGGCTCGATGCGCCTATTCGAGCCGTTGCCATCGGCCATCACCATTAGCCCTCAGCCCTCAGCCATGAACTGGATCTCGGCGTTTCGTCATGTCCCCTCGCTCGTCGATGTCATCGACATCCTCGTCGTGTCGGTCCTCATTTACGAGGTGATGAAGCTCATCCGCGGCACGCGCGCCGTGCAGATGGTGTTCGGCGGCGGCCTTTTCGTCGCCCTGTTTTACGGCTCACGATGGGCACACCTTGAAACCGTCAACTGGCTCGTGCGCAATCTGGCCGGCTACATCGTGTTCGCCGTGATCGTGCTGTTTCAGTCGGACATCCGACGCGCCCTCGCGCACTTCGGCCGCGCACCATTCTTCCGGTACCTGGCCAAGACGGAATCCGCGGAGGAGACGATCGAGGAACTGATTGTCGCGGCCAGCATGCTCTCGACGCAGCGCGTCGGCGCCATCATCGCGATCGAGCGCCAGATCGGACTGCGCAGCTACATCGAGGGCGGCATTCCGCTCGATGCGGTGCTGACGTACGATCTCCTGTTGAGCATTTTCCTGCCGTCCTCTCCGCTGCATGACGGCGCGGTCATCGTGCAGGAGGACCGCGTGGCGGCGGCTGCGTGCTTTCTGCCGCTGACGGTGAACCCGCGTCTCAGCAAGGAACTCGGATCGCGGCACCGCGCGGCGATCGGGTTGACGGAGGAAAACGATGCCGTCGCGATCGTCGTGTCCGAGGAAACCGGCGGCATTTCCGTCGTCGCCGACGGACAAATCGAGCGCGGGCTCGACACCGACGAACTGCGCGGGCGCCTGCGATCGCTCGTCCTGCAGCGCCGCGCGAAACAGGCCCGGACGCGCGCGCCGCAGTTGACGTAAGTGACGTGATGCGACCCATCTGGCCGTTCCGGCATGTCGGGCTCAAGCTGCTCTCGCTGGCGATGGCAGTCCTGCTGTGGATGACGGTGGCGGGCCAGGAGATCGTCGAGCGCGGGCTGCGCGTGCCGCTCGAGATTCAACAGATGCCCGCGGGCGTCGAGCTGAGCGGCGAGCCGCCGGCGACCGTCGACGTCCGCGTGCGCGGCGAATCGGGCGCGCTCAGCCGCGTCGGCCCGGGTGACGTCGTCGCGGTGCTCGACCTGCGCTCGGCGCGCACCGGGCGGCGGTTGTTTCCGGTCACGCCCGATCAGGTGCGCGCGCCCTTCGGCGTGGAAGTGGTCCAGGTGCTGCCGTCCGCGATCGCGATGGCGTTCGAAGCATCGGCGACGAGGTCGGTGCCCGTGGCGCCCGCCGTGGACGGCCGGCCCGCGCCCGGCTACATCGTCGGACCGATCACGAGCGACCCGCAGACCGTGGAGATCGTCGGCCCGGAGAGCGCCGTGCGCCGCGCGACCGACGCGCCGACCGAGCCGGTGCCGGTGTCCGGCGCCCGCGATCGCGTCCGCGAAAATGTGATCATCGGTCTGGTCGATCCGTCGCTGCGGCTCAAGAACACGCGGACCGCCACGGTCACCGTGCAGATTCTCCCCGCGCCGCTCGAGCGCGCGCTTCGCCGCCGCCCCGTGCAGCTGAGAAACCTCGAGCCGAATCTCGAGGCGCAGGCCGAACCGGCGACCGTGGACGTGACGCTTCGCGGCGTCAAGGCCGCGCTCGATCGTGTCGAGCCGGACGACATCGTGGCGTACATCGATCTCGCCAGGCTCGGACCGGGCGAGTACACGCTCACCGTGCACGCCGACGCGTCGCCGGACGCCGGCGTCACCCACGTCGAGCCCGCGACAGTGCAGGCGCGAATCACCAGTGGCAAGCGCTGACGCCCCGCGACTGTTCGGCACCGACGGCGTCCGCGGCGTTGCCGGCCGGCCGCCGCTCGATCGGCCCACCGTTCGCCGGCTCGGCGCGGCGCTCGTCCGCGCGCTGCCCCGCGGTGCGGATGTAGGCCGGGTGCTTTCGGATGTAGTGCTTTCGGATGTAGGCCGGGTCCTTTCGGACCCGGCTGATCAGGATGTAGGCCGGGTCCTCTCAGATGTAGGCCGGGTCCTCCCGGACCCGGCGAGCCAATCTGACGGGGCTCCGCACTTTCTGATCGGCCGCGACACGCGCGAGTCGGGCGGCTGGATTGAAGCCGAGCTCGCGCACGGCGCCGCCGGCGCGGGCGCGATCGTGACGAGCGCCGGCGTCGTGCCGACCCCCGCCGTCGCCTATCTCACGCGCACCGGACCGTTCGACGCGGGCGTCGTGATCTCCGCGTCGCACAATCCGTACGAGGACAACGGCATCAAGGTGTTCTCGCATCAAGGCGAAAAATGCAGCGAGCGCGTCGAGCGCGATGTCGAGGCGATGCTCGTCGACGCATCGTGGCAGGCCCGGAGCGGGGAGCCGGGCCCGGTCACGCGCGCCGATCTGGTCGGCGGCTACCTCGATCATCTCCGAGCGATATTGTCCGGTCCGTCCGCGCCCGTAACGGCCGGCTTCAGACTCGCCATCGACTGCGCGAACGGCGCGACGACGGACGTCGCGCCGCGGCTGTTCGGCGGTCTGGGCTTCGAAACGGTGGTCATCGGCAATCAGCCGGACGGGCGCAACATCAACCTGCGGTGCGGCTCGACCCATCCCGATGCGCTCGCGCGGGTCGTCGTCGAGCGCGCCTGCCGCATGGGCGTGGCGTTCGACGGCGACGGCGACCGCGCGATCTTCGTGGACGCGCGCGGGCGCGTGGTGGACGGCGACGCGGTGCTCTTCATGTGCGCGCGCCAGCTCCAGCGCGAGGGCCGGCTGAAGGGCAGCGCGATCGTCGCGACCGTGATGAGCAACATCGGCCTCGAGCTGGCGCTGCGGCCGCACGGCATCGACCTGGTGCGCTGCGCCGTCGGCGACAAGTACGTGATGGAGGAGATGATCGCGCGCGGCCTGTCCCTCGGCGGCGAGCAGTCCGGCCACATCATCTTCTCGGACTATCTGTTCACCGGCGACGGCCTGTGCACGGCGCTGAACGTGATCCGCACGGTCCTGCTGACCGGCCGGACGCTCGGAGATCTGGCGTCGGACCTCGTGACGCACCCGCAGGTGCTGCTGAACGTTCGCGTGCGCGAGAAAGTGGATCTGCGGACCGTGCCCGCCGTCGCCGCCGCGATGTCCAGCGTCGAGGCGCGTGTCGAGGGCCGAGGCCGGCTGCTCGTTCGCTATTCCGGCACCGAGCCGCTGCTGAGGGTCATGCTTGAAGGGAAGGATCACGGCGAGATTCAGAAGTGGGCGCAGGAGATCGTTGATGTTGTGAAGAAGGAGCTTGGATAAGGTGCTGGGTGCTTGGTGCGGGGTGCTTGGTGCCGTGCAGGGTGCTGCGTGCTGGGTGCTGTGCTGGGTGCCGAGTGCTAGGTGCGGCTCGTTCTCCGGCTCGTGCGTCGCACTCAGCGCGTGGCACCCAGCACGGTACGCCGCACCAGGCACCAAGCACCAGGCACCAAGCACCTTGCACCAAGCACGGCACCCAGCACCACGCACCCAGCACCAGGCACCCGATGATTAAGCTATCCGTCAACGTGAATAAGGTTGCGACCCTTCGCAACTCGCGCGGCGGGCATTCGCCGAGCGTACTCGACGCGGTCGACGGGTGCGTTGCGGCGGGCGCGCCAGGAATCACCGTGCATCCACGCGCCGATCAGCGGCACATCACGCCCGCCGATGTCCGGGCCATCGTGCGGCGGCTGCGCGACACGGCGCCGGGCGTTGAATACAACATCGAAGGCGATCCGCGTCCGGATCTGCTCGCCCTCGTCGACGAAGTGCGGCCCGATCAGTGCACGCTCGTGCCGGTGAAGCCGGGCGAAGTGACGAGCGAGGCCGGGTGGCGGCCGGGGCCGGCGACGGCGACGCTGCCGGACGTCATCGCGCGGCTGCATGCGCGCGGCATTCGCGTCAGCGTGTTCGTCGATGCCGAGCCGGATCCGATTGCCTGGGCCGCGTCGGTGGGTGCCGATCGCATCGAGCTCTACACGGAGCCGTTCGCGCGCGCGTTCGAGCAGGGCATGGACGCCGGGCGCCGCTCGTTCGCCCGCTACGCCGAGGCGGCCCGGCGCGCGCACGATCTCGGCCTCGGCATCAACGCCGGCCACGATTTGGATCTCGACAACCTGGTGATCTTTCGCGAGCTGCCGTTTCTCGACGAAGTATCGATTGGCCACGCGATCATGTCGCGCGCGCTGTTTGTGGGGTTGTCGACGGTCGTGCGGGAGTATCTTGCGGTCCTATCTCCGGACGCAGTGGTATGATCGAAGACCGTTTTAACCACAGAGGACACGGGGGACACGGAGGTGGATACCTTCACACGTAGGTACCAGATCCGTTCCCGTGTCCGCTGTGTCCTCCGTGGTTGATTTTCTTGAGATCATGAAATCTGACGCCATCGCCTTCGGCATCGCCGGTGTCCTGTTCGGCCTCCTCGCCGGCTGGATCATCGGCTCGCAGCAGGCCGCGCTGCGGCCGCCGACGGCGGTCCCCGCGCAGCAGGCCGCGGCGAACGCGCCGGCGGGCGGCGGAACGACTCGCGCGGCCGTCCTCGACGAAACCCAGGTGAACGCCCTGAAGTCGGTCGCCGAGCGCGACCCGAAGAACGCGACGCCGCGCGTCCAGATCGCCAACCTGTACTTCGACGCCGAGAAGTACGACGATGCCATCAAGTGGTACGGCGAGGCGCTGGCGCTGACGCCCAACGACGTCAACGTCAGCACGGACCTGGGCGTTTGCTACTACTACACGAACCAGCCCGACAAAGCGCTCGAGCGGTTCGCGAAGTCGCTGAAGCTCGATCCCAAACACGCCAAGACGCTGCTGAACGTCGGCATCGTGCGCGCGTTCGGCAAGCAGGATCTCGCCGGCGCGACGGAAGCGTGGCAGGCCGTGCTGAAAGTCGCGCCCGACAGCCCGGAAGGGCAGGCCGCCAAGCGCGCGCTCGACAGTCTGAGCTCGGCGCACCCGGGCGTGGGCGGGACGCAGAAGCCGGGGGCGTGATGCTGCGCTTCGCGCTGCTGGCCATTCTGATTCCGCTCATCGCGCGGATGTTCTGGCGCGCCGTGGACCACTTCATCGAGGGCATCACCGGGCAGAACGCTCAGACGCGCCATCCGGCGTCGCGGCCGCCGGCGCCGCCGCAGGGCGTCCAGATGGTGCGCGATCCCGTGTGCGGGACGTTCGTCCAGCCGGAGCGCGCCGTGACGATTCTCGACGGCCGCTCGCGCGTCTTCTTCTGTTCTGACGCGTGCCGCGACAAGTACCGCGCGAGAACCGCATGACGCCCGAGTCCATGCTGCGCGCCGACATCGTCGAGGTCGGCCGGCGCATGTACGCGCGCGGCTACACGGCGTCGAACGACGGCAACATCAGCGTGCGGCTCGGATCCGATCGGCTTGTCATGACGCCCAAGAGCGTGTGCAAGGGCTTCATGACGCCCGACATGATGTGCATCACGGATCTCGACGGGAAGAAGCTGCAGGGCGACCGCGATCCGTCGTCCGAGATGCTGATGCACCTTGAGGTCTACCGGCAGCGGCCCGACGTGCAGGCGGTCGTCCACGCGCATCCGCCGACGGCGACCGGCTTCGCGGTCGCAGGCATTCCGCTCGACCGCGCCGTGCTGGCCGAAGTGCTCACGACGCTCGGCAGCATTCCGATCGCGGAGTACGCGACGCCGTCCACGCGCGCGCTGCCCGAGGCCGTGCGCAAGTACATCAAGGCGCACGACGGCATGCTGCTGGCCAACCACGGCGCGCTGACTGTCGGGACCGATCTCTACGCCGCGTATTTCAAGATGGAAACCATCGAGCACTTCGCGAAGATCAGTCTGGTCGCGCGGCTGCTCGGCGGCGAAAACCTGATTTCGCGCGACGAGGTGATGCGGCTGCAGGAGCTGCGCGGCACGTATGGCATCAAGGCGCCGGCGCCGATTTGCGCGGATGACGCCCTTGCGCAGGATCCCGCGAATTGCCAGGTGGTGCAGGCCCCCGCGGGCGACGGCGCGCGCCTGGTGCCCAACGCGGTCCAGCGGGCCGTCGACGCCGCGCAGCACAATGACGAGGGCGAAATTCGGTTAACATACCGCGAGTTGTCGGCATTGATCGAAGACGCGGTGAGGCATCTGCAGTAATGCGGATTGAGGAATGCGGAATGCGGATTAGGGGAAGGCGGTCTTCAATCCGCACTCCGCAATCCTCAATCCGCAATTAAAGGAGATCCCCATGGGCGAGGCATTAGGGATGGTGGAAACCAAGGGCCTGGTCGCGATGATCGAGGCCGCCGACGCGATGGTCAAGGCGGCGAAGGTCACGCTGGTCGGCTGGGAGAAAATCGGCGCGGGCTACGTGACCGCGATCGTGCGCGGCGACGTCGCGGCGGTCAAAGCCGCGACCGACGCCGGCGCCGCAGCGGCCCGCCGGGTCGGCGAGCTCGTGTCGGTGCACGTCATCCCGCGTCCGCACGCGAACCTCGAAGACGCGCTGCCGATCGGGAAGGCCACGACCTCGAAGGCGTAATAACTTTTGCTCCTCGCCAAAGTCGTCGGAACCGTTGTCGCGACGCGCAAGGATCCGCGGCTCGTCAGCAGCACGCTGCTCGTCGTCCGCCCGATCGATCCCCGCGGCAAACTCGAAGGCAACCATCTCGTCGCCGTGGACACCGTGCAGGCGGGCGTCGGCGAGACCGTGCTGATCGTCAGCGGCAGCTCCGCGCGCATGGCCGCCGGGCTCAAGGATTGCCCGGTGGACGCCGCGATCGTCGGCGTCATCGACGCGGTGGAGATGAACGAATAATGCACCTCGGTCGAATCATCGGCGACATCGTCATGACGCGGAAGGACGAGAACCTCGAGGGCATCACGCTGCTCATCGTCCAGCCGTTGACGCCGAAGCGCGAGCCGGCCGGACGGCCGCTGGTCGCCGTCGACGCCGTCGGCGCGGGCGTCGGCGAGGAAGTGTTCTTCGTCCGCGGCAAAGAGGCGAGCTTTCCGTTCTATCCCGCTGAGCCGCCGGTGGATGCCGGAATCGTGGGAATCGTGGATCACTGGGATGTTGAGAGGTGAGGATTTGAGGATTTGAGGATCTGAGAATCTGAGGATTTGAAACAGGGAAGAGTCGCCCGGCTCTGCAATTTTCAAAATCCTCACATCCTCACATCCTCACATCCTCACATCCTCAAATTACAACGATGTTGATCGCAAGGGTCATCGGGACCGTCGTTTCGACACAGAAGCACCGCACGTTCGAGGGCGCAAAGCTGCTGCTCGTGCAGCCGCTGAACATCGACGACACGCCGCGTGGCGTCGCGCTGCTGGCCGTGGATGGCGTCGGCGCGGGCGTCCACGAGAAGGTGCTGATTGTGCTCGAGGGACGCGCCGCGGGAGAGGCGCTTGGGAAAAAGGCGGCGCCGGTCGACGCGGCCATTATCGGCATCATCGATCAGGTCGACGTGACGGTGGCGTGATGGCTGACGGTGTGAACGAGCAGGAACTGCGCGACATGATCCGCGCGTCGATCGCGAGGCAACTTCACGCCCGTCCCCAACTGCCGCCCGAGCCGGCCGCGGCGTTCCGCGCGCAGATCAGTCAGCTTCGGTTTTCTCTTGCGCAGGGCAGTGACGGCGACGGCGCGTGCCTCATCGAACCGGCGGTCCGCTGCACTCACTGCGGGTACTGTGTGTCGTACGGACATTAGCGCGATTTGCATCTGCCGGTAGTACGCAGGGCGGGTCCTTTCGGACCCGCCGGACCGCCGGCCGGACAGCCGGGTCCATAGGACCCGGCCTACGTACTGAATCCCAGCTGTCGCGCGATTCTTCCCGCGCTCACCGAGCACGTGTCATTCCAGCGCCTCCAGCATTGCGCGCTGTTGCCGCAGCCGCTTCGGGCGGTCCTGAGCGAAACGTTGCACACCGGTGAAGATCGAGTCCGGATCCAGATGCGCTTCGGCAATCACGTCCGCCTCCGAGCCTCCAGTCAGCCACTGATTGTCCGAGTCCGAAGTGAGCGAGTAGTCGTCGCACAGCGGGCCCACGTTGCGCAGGGGCCACATGCGCCGCGTGCCGCTGATGACGAACATGAGGTCGTCGACGGCCTCGGGCGGCAGCACGGCGTGTCGATACGCCGCCGGCTGGCGGTCAAAGAGCTCTTCGCTGATCGCGGCGATCACTTTCACGTTGATGCCGGCCTGCTCCAGGCGGGGCAGCGCCCCCACCAGATTGAACGTCGAGCTCGACCCCTGCGCCACGACGTAGCCATGTCTCGGCTTGCCGGGTGAGAAATCGCGGATCACGTACAGGCCTTTGGCTGCCGCCCGGAGATCCGTGTCGGCGAACGTGCTGCGATCGGCCACTTGAAAATCCGGCCGCGCCACTTCTATGACAATGATCCCGACTTTCTTCTCGCGCGCGGCGATCTCTGCTGCGGCGAAATACCCGGGCGCGACGTCGTTGTAGTCCCAGAAGCTCAGCGTAATGACCTGACCGCGCGGGAACAGCTTCCACACCTGCGGCGAGAAGATACCGAAGTGCGTGCGCGCATCAGCGGCGGTCTCCGGACCGGAATGCCCCGCCAGGATGTGCAGGACACCCGTGCGGAACTTGCTGTCCTGGTTCTGCTGGCTCCAGACGCGCGCCGGCAGATACATGAGCGGCGTGAACGCGCCGTAACTCCCGCTGAACGCCCACACGCCGGCGAACGTGTCGGGATCAACGGACGCGTTCTGGCTGACGAGACCGACGGCGCTCGAGACATTTCCCGCTTCCTGAATGGCGGCTTTCAGCCGGGTCCCCGACGGGTTGGCCTCGGGATCGTAGTGCCCCCAGAGGCTGCCATGCTCGAGATTCACCGACTCCGACAGATCCGCAGCCAGCGTCAGGACACGATTGCCCGTGACGTAGTTCAGCCACTTGATGATCTCGGAGACGCCGCGGCGGGCGCCGGCCACTTCGCCGGCTTTCCGAAACAGCGCGATCTTCACCTGCTTGTCCGCACCCGAGACGGGATTCTTCACGGTGAGTTCCTGCGGCGCTTCCGGCAGATTGGCGACGCGAAGGCGGTCGTCCAGGAACGGGTCGCATTTCACGTCGATGCGGAGCGGGAAGTCGTCCTTGACGGAGTCTCCGATCTCCACCAGGCGATCAGCGAGCCAGCCCCCGAGGCCGTTCCTGTCCAGCACGGACATCGCGACGTCGATATTGGTCTTGAACTGGATCAGTCGTTCGCGCGGATCCGTGACCGCGCCCTGGCGCATGCCGGAGAACTCCACGCCGTATCGTTCCTCGAAGGTCCGCGCGAGTGTGACGATGTATTCCGCGTTCATCTTGAACGCGTACGGATGGCTCGGATAGCTCACGATTTGATCGGCCCCGCCCGGGATCTTTCCGTTCAATGCAGCGGGCCAGTACCCTTTGGTCGTGGTGCCGAGAACAATCATGGGCCGCCGATCCTTCGGATCCCATTCCTCCATCGTCTTGAGCACGCCCGCTATCTGGTCGTAGTCGTGGCCGTCCTGAACCGAGAACACATTCCACCCGTACGACCTCCATTGGTCGATGAGGCGGTAGCCGTCGAACGTGCTGGGCACGACGCCGCCGAGCAGACGGTCATCGATGCCGGCATTGTTATTGGAGAAGAGGATCCGAAGCCGTTTGCCGACTTGAAGCGCGATCGCCTGGGTCTTGAGTTCCTGGGCATGCCCGGCGCACATGGCGAATTCACCTTCGAACGCGATCACCTTCGGCGAGGCCACGCTCGCCCCGACGATGTCCCAGAACGCGGCCTTGCCAGCCGCTGTCGCGATGCCCACTCCCGACGGACCGCCGTTGACATCGTTGGTGAGGTCTGTGGACTCGATGTGTCCGGAGAGGGCCCGGATGCCGCGCGTCTTCGCCTGCGCAAAGAGCGGATCATCGGACAGACCGAGCTTTGCCAGGAGGGTCTTCAGCGCTCCGGCGCCGCGCCGGAATCCCAGCGCGTCGACCGGCAACATCGCGACATCGGGAGCCACGTAGTATCGGCGGTCCCCGGTCGCCTGATGCTTGCGGTACAGCGCCTCGCCCATGATCATCCACAGTGCGTAGCAGGTCGGCGCGCAGTGGCCGGCCGCCAGCATGAACTTGTCGCCGTAGGGATGCTTGGGACGCCGGTAATCGAAGCGGAGTCCGCCCCGCTCGGGCCCGATGAGGTGCGTGGCGACATTAAACGGGGTGTAGGCGAGCGGGCCTCCGAAATGCCCCGTCTGGCTGTAGTTGCCAAGCAGGACGAGGGTCATGCAGGTCATGAAGCCGACGTCTTCCAGCCGCTGCAGCTCGTCGGGCGTGAGAGATTCTCGCGATGTGTGGACAGCCATTGAAGAGATTCTATCGATCCAACCGGTGTCGATCCATGATTGATCAGGAGGCCCGGGCCCACGCCGCTTCATGAGCGCCGTTCTCGTCACGTGCAAGCTGCCCTCGTCGGTGCTCGCGAAGCTGCGCGAGCGGGCCGACGTCGATCTCTACGCAGGCGAAGCGGCGATTCCGGCCGACGAGCTGCGCGCCCGCGCGTCGGGCAAGCAAGCGATCGTCTGCCTGGTGACCGACGCGATCGATCGTTCGGTGCTCGATGCCGCGCCGGACCTGAAGATCGTCGCGAACGTCGCGGTCGGCTACAACAACATCGACGCGGCGTACGCGAGATCCAAAGGCGTGGTCGTGACCAATACGCCCGACGTGCTGATCGACTCGGTGGCCGATTTCACGTGGGCGCTGATTCTGGCGATCACGCGACGGCTGTCGGAAGGCGAGCGTCTGGTCCGCCGCGGCGCGTGGAAAGGCTGGGCGCTCGACTTCATGCTCGGCACGGAGCTGAAGGGCAAGCAGCTCGGGCTCGTCGGCCTCGGACGCATCGCGCGTGCCGTCGCCGCCCGCGCGCCGGCGTTCGGCGTGCACGTCGCGTACGTCTCGCGGAGCGCACCCGGGGACGGGGGCCCCGGGAGTAAAAATGTTCTGGCGACTGCCGAGTCCATGTCGCTCGATCGATTACTCAACACGTCGGACGTCGTGTCGCTGCACGTGCCGCTCACGCCAGAGACGCGCCATCTGATCGACAAGAAAGCGATCGCGCGGATGAAGCGGTCGGCGTACCTGATTAACACCGCGCGCGGTCCCGTCGTCGACGAAGCGGCGCTCGCCTGGGCGCTGCAGCAGCACCTGCTCGCGGGCGCGGCGCTCGACGTCTACGAGAACGAGCCGGCCGTGCATCCCGATCTCCTTGGCCTCGAGAACGTGCTGCTCGTGCCGCATCTCGCAAGCGGAACGGCCGAAACCCGGACCGCGATGGCCGATCTCGCGATTGACAACGTGATCGCCGTTCTCGGCGGCCGCGCGCCGCTGACGCCAGTGCCCTGACGTGGCGCGAGCCGTGCGTAGCATCAGGCGGGCGAAGAACGTCGAACCGGTCATGCGCGCGCTCGCGCGCGCGATCGACGATCTCGAGCTGCCCGCCGTCGAGAAGATCGCCGAAGAGAGCCAGGAGGATCCGTTCGAGGTGCTGATCTCGACGATGCTCTCGGCGCAGACACGGGATCCGGTGACGGCGGCGGCCTCGGCGCGCCTGTTCAAGATGGCGCGGACGCCGCGCGCGATGGCCACGCTGACCGCACCGCAGATCCAGAAACTGATCTATCCCGTCAGCTTCTATCGCCACAAGGCGAAGCACGTGCGCGAAACGTGTCAGCTGCTGTGCGAGCGCTACAAAGGCCGCGTGCCTGGGACGATGGAGGAGCTGCTGCAACTGCCGGGTGTCGGCCGCAAGACGGCGAATCTCGTACTGATTCTCTCGTTCAAGAGCCTGAAGAACATCTGCGTCGACACGCACGTGCACCGGATCTCGAATCGCCTCGGCTGGGTCCGTACGCGCACCCCGGAAGAAACCGAGCACGCGCTGTACAAGGCGACCGACAATCGCTGGTGGCCGTACATCAATCTCTATCTCGTGACGTGGGGGCAGAACGTGTGCAAACCGGTGTACCCGCGCTGCGGCGCGTGCGTGATCCGGCAGTACTGCGCGCGTGTCGGCGTGACCCGAATCTCGAAACAATGACAACGACGAGAGTAACCGCGGAGAACGCTGAGTTCGCAGTGGAAGGAAAGTTGGTCGCCAGGTCCTTGCTCTGCGTTCTCAGCGCTCTCTGTGGTTGCTTCCTCTTCGTCGCGGCGGCTGGAGCGCAGCCGGTGGGGCCGATCATCGTGGTCGAGACGACGAAAGGGACGTTCGCGTTCGAAACCTACCAGGCCGACGCGCCCGTTGCCATGGCGCACATCGTCGATCTCGTGAAGCGCGGCTTCTACGACGGCCAGCGCGTGCATCGCGCGCAGCCGGGCTTCGTCGTGCAGTGGGGCGATCCGCGGTCGCGCGATCTCGCGCGCGAGGCCGACTGGGGCCGCGGCGTGGAGGCGTCGAGCGGAACGCCGGTCGGCGTCGCAGAAATGCCGAAGGCGCGCAAGCACACCGCCGGCGCCGTCGCGATGGCTCACACAGGCAACCCGGCGCGCGCGGACAGTCAGATCTTCGTCACGCTCGCGAACCGTCCTGATCTCAACGGCAAGTACGCGGTCATCGGCCACATCGTCGCCGGCGCGGACGTGCCGGCGCGGCTCGAGCGCGGCGACGTGATTACGAGGATGACGGTGAGAGAGTAAATGGCTGATGGCTGATGGCTGATGATGACATCTTCACCACGCCGCGGAGTTCCGGGTACCGTTCGACGAACTCCGGCGGGTATTCGCCGTCGATCGGCTCGCCCAGCTGCTGCTTGATCATCGCCGCGTTCGCAATCGACTTGGCCGAGAAGTGATTGTTCGTGTAGAGGTACAGCTTCTTCACGAGCGCCTTCGCCGCCGCAGCTGTTGCCGAAAACTCTTTCAGCTCATCGGCGGAGTAGAGGTAGTCGTAGCGATCCTCGGCCGCGTCGTGCGCCCACCATGTCGCTGCGTTCCGCCCGTGCAGCCGCACGTAGTAGCAGCCGGTGACATTCGGCAGGAAGTTCTGCCGGATGGAGAAGCGGAACTTCGGCTCGTCGATCTGGACCCACGCGGCACCGAATCCGTTCAGGAGCGCGAGCGTGCCGCCGACATCGTCGCTCCAGCTCCGGTGACGCAGCTCGACGGCGACCGTGTAGCCGCCGAGCGCGTCGATGAGATGGGCGAGGTAGTCGCGTGACGCGGGGTCGTCCTTGAAGCTCGGAGGGAACTGCGCGAGCAGGGCGCCGAGCTTGCCGGCCGAGGCGAGGGGATCAATGCCGCGCTTGAACTCGTCGAGATCGGCGGCTGTGGGACGCGCGAGTGCCCCGACAATGTTCGCGTCGCGCGCGTCGGGCGGCAGGGTGCCGGCCAGCCGCTCGCCGTACATCTTCGGGTGCGTGAACTTCTGGTAGAGCTTGACCGAGAACTCGAAGCCGGGTGGCGTCCGGTCGGCCCACTTCCGGCAGACGTCGGCACGCGGTTGCCCATAGAACGTCGAGTTCACCTCGACCGTGTCGAAGTGCTCCGCGTAGAACGTCAGCTCGTCGAAGCCTTTCGCCCGCCCGCGCGCGGGCGGATAGAACACGCCGTTCCAGGTGCCTCTCCGGACGGGTAGTGCCACCCCGACGTGCCGATACGAAGGTCAGAGTTTCGCGTATTGATCCTTGTCGAATCCAAAAATGATCATCGATCCCTTCACGATGATCGGCCGGCGAATCAGGTTCGGATTCTTCATCATCAGATCGATCGCTTCCTTCTTCGACTTCGGCAGCGGCCGCTCTTTGAAGACCGGGCTGCGCGTGCTCACGAAGTCGAGGAAGCGATCGGCCGCGATGTGCTTCTCCAGGAACTCCCGCGTCGGCGGCTCCTTATTGATGTCGATTTGCTCCACGTCCACGCCTGCCGTGTCCAGAAAACTTCTGGCGTTCTTGCAGGTCGTTCACGTGGGCTTGGTATAGAACGTTGGTGTTGGCATGGAGATAGAATAATAGATTGCAGATTTCAGAGTTCAGATTTCAGGTTGGGAGACCTCAATTCCGGCACTTCGGTGAAGACCGTCAATTCCACAATCAATCTGAAATCTGAATTCATAAATCTGAAATCTCTCTCATGCTGACCGTCAACGAGATTTTCTACTCCATCCAGGGTGAATCCACTCGCGCGGGCCGGCCGTGCGTGTTCGTGCGCCTGACGGCCTGCGACCTGCGCTGCACGTGGTGCGACACGCCGTACGCGTTCCACGAAGGCGGGAAGATGTCGGTTGACGAAGTGATCGCCGCCGTCGAGCGGCACCGCTGCACGCTTGTCGAAATCACGGGCGGCGAGCCGCTCCTGCAGGACGATGTCTATCCGCTGATGGAGCGGCTGCTCGCCCGCGGCAACACGGTGATGCTCGAGACCGGCGGGCACAGGCCCATCGACAAGGTGCCGGCGGCGGTGCTGAAGGTCGTGGACGTCAAGTGTCCCGCCAGCGGCGAGGCGGACAAGAACGACTGGCGCAACCTGAGCCTGCTGGCGCCGCACGACGAGGTGAAGTTCGTCGTCCAGGATCGCGCGGACTACGAGTTCGCGCGCGACGTCATCGCGCGCCACGCGCTCGCCTCTCGCGCGGCGGCCGTGCTCATGTCGCCCGTGCACGGCGTCCTCGATCCGCAGACGCTGTCGGAGTGGATCCTCGCGGATCACCTGCCCGTGCGCCTGCAACTGCAACTCCACAAGTACATCTGGACGTCGACGACCCGTGGCGTTTGAACCCCAGCCACCAGCCACCAGTCCCCAGCCACCAGCTGTTGTCCTCCTCAGCGGCGGCCTGGACTCGTACACCGCGGCCGCCATCACGAAAGCTGACGGCTTTTCGATCTACGCGCTCACCGTGCAGTACGGACAGCGGCATGCGCGTGAAGTGGACGCCGCTCGCGCTGTCGCGAGCGCACTCGGCGTCGAACGGCACCTCGAGCTCGACGTCGACCTGCGCGCGATCGGCGGCTCGTCGCTGACGTCGGACGCGCCCGTGCCGCGCGATCGCGACCTCGGGGCCGCGGGCATCCCGTCCACCTACGTGCCCGCGCGCAATACGATCTTCTTATCGCTCGCGCTCGGATGGGCGGAAGTCCTCGGCGCGACGGATCTCGTGATCGGCGTCAACGCACTCGACTACTCGGGCTATCCGGACTGCCGGCCCGACTTCATCCGCGCCTTCGAACACGTGGCCGGCGTTGCGACGCGCGCCGGAGTCGAAGGCGCGCGCTTCCGCGTGCACGCGCCGCTCATCGCGCTCAGCAAGGCCGACATCATCCGCCGCGGCATGGCGCTGGGCCTCGACTACACCCTGACCCACAGTTGCTACGCGCCGGACGCCGGCGGCCGGCCGTGCGGACGCTGCGACAGCTGCGTGCTGCGCGCGAAGGGGTTCGCCGAAGCGGGCGTGGCCGATCCTCTCCTCCTGCGCTAGAATCGCGCGAACTCCGTGCAGTTTCTTCGTCGGTTCACCATCCGGAAGCAGGTGGCGTTCGCTACCCTGGCGGTCCTCGTGCCGTTCGGGATCGCTGCCGCCTTGTCCGCCAACATGACGCGGCTCGAAGGTCAGGCCGAAGTGCGCGAGCAGGCCGGATCGGTCGCCGCGACCGCGGCCGCGTATTTCCAGCAGTACCTGACCGGCCTCGACTCGGTGGCGTCCGCGCTGGCCCGCCATCCGGCCGTTATGGCGCTCGATCACGACCAATGCGATCAGTTGTTCGCTGACGTGCTGCGCGGCCGTCAGCTCATCCTCAACATCGTACTCTCCGATCCGGACGGCGTGATCAAGGGATCCGCGCTGCCGGCCCGCGCCGATGTCGATCCGATCGTGGCGCTGCCCTACGTGCGCGCCGTCGCGTCGACCGGCCAGCCCGTCGTCAGCGAACTCCTGACCGGCCGAATGTCCGGCAAACCGACGGTCGTGCTCGCGTATCCGGTCCGCGGCCCGAGGCAAAACGTCGTCGGCGTGCTGGGGCTCGGCCTCGATCTGCTGGCGATGCAGACACTGTTCCAGGGCATCCCGTTGCCCGAGGGCTCGGTGATCACGCTGTCGGACGCCAACAGCCGCATCCTCGCCCGGAGCCGCGAGGCGGAGAAGTACATCGGGCAGAAGATCGGCGCGCAGCCGCGGCCGCCGCGCGAAGTGCCGCCGACGCAACTGGTCACGGGCATCGACGGCGTGCCGCGCTTCTACGGCAACGCTGCGGTGGACCGCGGGCCGTGGCTGCTAAGCGTCGGCATCCCGGCGAGCGAAGTGTGGGCGCGGCTGATGCCGCTCTACCTCAGAAATGCTTTTCTCGTGATCATCTCGACCGCAGCCGTCGTGCTGGTGGCGCTGTTGCTGTCGCGGCTGCTGAGCGGCGCGGTGAATCGCGTGCGCTACGCCGTGGAGCGCGTCGCCGGCGGCGACCTGTCGCCGCCAGAGCAGATCGCGTCGCCGAACCTCGAGATCGGCCGCCTGCAGACCGCGTTCATCACGATGGCGTCGAACCTGCGCGACGCGCGCAACGCCCTGGGCCATCAGATCGAGCAGGAGCGCAAGATGCGCGAGACGCTCGAATCGCTGCAGCGGCAGGTGGTCCGGCAGGAGCGGCTCGCCGCGGTGGGCGTCCTCGTGTCCGGCGTCGCGCACGAGCTGAACAACCCGCTGCAGGCGATCCTCGGCTCGGCGGAACTACTCGAGCGCCGGAAGGACATGTCGCCCGACGCACTCGAGGAACTGAACTTCGTCAAGACCCAGAGCAACCGCGCCAAGGAGATCATCCGTAATCTGTCGCGCTTCAGCAGCCAGCACGCCGGACCGCCGGCGATGGTCGATCTGCGCGAGGTCGTCGCCGAGGTCGTCCAGCTCAGACGGCGCGAGATGGACAACACCGGCATCGCGCTCGAAGTCGAAACAGCGTCCACGCGGAAGGTGTTCGCGACCGTGACGGAGCTCGAACAGGTCGCGCTGAATTTCGTGATTAACGCGCAGCAGGCGATCGAAGCCGACGGGCGGCCGAAGGGCCGCATCCGGATTCGCGTCTACGACACCGGCAAGCGGGTGCGGCTCGACGTGCAGGACGATGGTCCTGGCGTCGCGCCTGAGGACGAGCCGAAGCTCTTCCAGCCGTTCTTCACGACGAAGCCCGTCGGCAAGGGCACCGGGCTCGGGCTGTCGGTCAGCTACGGCATCATCGATTCGTACGGCGGCGCCATCGGGTACGTGAGGAACGACTGGGGCGGTTCGACGTTCTTCTTCGAGCTGCCGACGACGGAGCCGCGGCCGCCATCCTCGTCGTCCAACCGCCAGACGTCCAGGGCCGATGACCGACCGCCTGTACTACACTGACCCGTACTTCCGGACGTTCGATGCGCGGGTCGAAACAGTCGAGCGCGGCGACGGCCGTCTGATCGTCACGCTCGACCGCACCGCGTTCTACCCCACTTCAGGCGGCCAGCCGTTCGACACCGGCACGCTCGGCGCGTTCGCGGTCGTCGACGTCATCGATCGGGACGACGGCACGATCGCGCACGTGATCGAGATCGGGAGTAGGCCGGGTCCTGTGGACCCGGCGGGTCCAAAAGGACCCGCCCTACAGGTCGCACCCCGCACCCCGCACCCGGCACCCGGCACCCGACTCGTGGGGACGATTGACTGGTCCCGCCGTTTCGACCACATGCAACAGCACACCGGCCAGCACGTGCTGTCGGCGGCGTTCGACCATCTCTTCGGCGCGCGCACGGTCAGCTTTCATCTCGGTGCGGCCGCGTCCACGATCGATCTCGAGCGGGAGATGACGCCGGCCGAGATTGCCGCCGCCGAGGACGAAGCCAACCGCATCGTCTGGGAGGACCGTCCGGTCGTGGTGCGGTTCGTCACGGCGGCGGAGGCCGCGACGCTGCCGCTGCGGAAGGAGCCCGCGCGCGGCGGCACGCTCCGGCTGATTGACGTCGAGGGTTTCGATCTTTCGGCGTGCGGCGGGACGCACGTTGCGCGGACGGGCGGCATCGGCGTGATCGCGGTCGCATCGTGGGAGCGCTTCAAGGGCGGCCAGCGGCTCGAGTTTCTGTGCGGCGGCCGCGCGCTGGGCCGTTTCCGATCGATGCGCGATTCGGTGACGGCGGGCGTGCGTCTGCTGTCCGCGCTGCCGGAGGAACTGCCGGCGGCGATCGCGCGGATGCAGGCGGACGCGAAGGATCAGAAGCGCGCGATCGTCGCGCTGCAGACGGAGCTGTCGCGGTTCCGTGCCGAGGAATTGGCCGCGTCCGCGGAAGAGGTCCCGCTGGAACCGGACGCCACGATCGGAAGACTCGTGCTGCGTGTCATTGACGCCGATGCGAATGGACTGAAGGCGCTCGCGTCCGCCATTACCGTGAAACCGGGATTCATCGTCGCGCTTTTCTCGACGTCGCGGCCCGCGCTCGTCGTCGTCGCGCGATCGGCTGGCGTCGCCGTCGCGTCGAACCAGGTGCTGACGGCGTTGACGACGAAGTTCGGCGGCCGCGGCGGAGGCAAGCCGGAGCTCGCGCAGGGCGGCGGGCTCGATGCCGCGGCTGACGCGCTTCTTGAAGCCGCGCGCGCGGTGATCGCGGTCATTAGCCACAGAGGCACAGAGGAGATGTAGCCACAGAGTCACTGAGACACAGAGAACCGGAAGGTGTACCTCTCATTTCTCCGTGCCTCTGTGACTCTGTGGCTACTTATCTCTCTGTGCCTCCGTGGCTCCTCGCCGAGAAAAACGCGCGAGCCGGACGACGATCGCGTCCATCGTCGCCGTGATCGCCGCTGGCGGCGCGTCGAAGTTGTTGGCGAGAATCGAAAAGACGAGCGGCTCGCCGTCAGCAGTCGTCACGAAGCCTGAGAGTCCGCGAACGTCGGTCATCGATCCTGTCTTTGCACGCGCGTTCCCTTCGGCCGGCGTGCCTTTCATGCGGTTGGTGAGACCGCCGTCGCGGCCCGCGATCGGCAGCGACGCCTCGAACGGTCGGCGCAGCCGATCGTCGCGATAGACGTGCGTCAGGATTGTCGCGAGCGCGTCCGGCGTGACGTAGTCGTACCGCGACAAGCCTGAGCCGTCACGCTGAATCAGATCCGCCGGTTGCACGCCCCACGCCTGCAGTGTCGTCTGCACGGCCGCGCGGCCCGCTGCCGCGGTCGGCGTCCCCAGGGCGGCCCCCATCGTCTTCAGGAACGTTTCCGCGTACTGGTTCTGGCTGATCTTCATCAGCCGCATGGCAAGGACCGACAGCCGCGGCGACGTGTACGCGATGAGCGGCGGACTCGCCGGGTGCGGCGGCGCGCTCGGCAGCTCGTCAATGTCCACCGCGGGGCCGCGCACGTCGATCCCGTTGGCGATGAGCGCGGCGCGCAGTGTGTTCACGAAGAAAAGCGTGGGGTTATCGACGGAGACGTCGAGCGCGCGCGGCGCGCTGCCCAGCGCGATCGTTCCGCGCAGCGCGAGCGTCGAACGGCCGGGCAGCCGGCTGACATTGATTGACGCTGACGCGGCCGCGCCCTCCGCAACGGTCGTGACGGCGCTGTCGATCGTGAGGCCGCTGTACGCCGGCGCGATCGACACCGCGGCCGACGTCCCGGCGGCCGGTCCGGGGCCGACCATGACGCGCGCCATGTTCTCGTTGAACTGCAGCGCGCTGATGCCGGCCGCGTAGTCGTCCTGCAGGTCGTCCCACGACCATCCGAAGCCCAGCTCGGCATCGTCGAACGCGTTGTCGTCACCGATCACGCGGCCTGCGATCGTTCTGATGCCCGCGCTCTTGAGCCGCTCAGCCCAATTCGCGAACAGGCGGTCCGACATATCGTCGATCGTGCCGATGCCGGGATCGCCGGACCCGACGATCAACAGGTCGCCATCGAGAACACCGTTGACGCCGTTCGCGATCGGGCCGGTGCCGAAGATCCACGTGTCGTACGTGTAGTTCCACCCGAGCCGCTCGGCGGCCGCGGCCAGCGTGACGATCTTCATGTTCGACGCCGGCATCATCAGTTTGCGCGCGTTGAGCGAGTACAACGTCTCATCGTTTTTCAGCGACCTGATGACGACGCCCCAATAGCCATGCGCGAGCGCAGGATCAGCGAGGATCGCGTCGATGTCCTTGACGAGGGCGGGAAGGGCAGGTGGGGCAGTCGTGGCGTCCGGCTTCAGCCGGACCTGCGGCGTCGCGTGACACGCGTTCAGCGCGAGGAGTAGTGCAGCCGCTGCGCCGACATTCAGGTTGGCTCGTGCGACACCGTCCACGCGCGGATTTGCCATCTATTACGAGCGCGCGCCTATTTGACCAGCTCATCCAGCGACTTCAGCGCTTCGGTGAAGTCGGCGGCGTCGGTCTTCGCTGCGCCGGACGCGCCGGGAATCGTCGCGTAGACGTCCTTGTCCACCTGGCCGAACGAAATCCGCTCTTCCTTCTTGCCGTCGTCGAACTTCGCGTAGACGACGAGCGCGGGCTTATCGAGGCCGGTCTTCGCCTGCGACTCGACGAACGAGCTCGCGCGCATGTTGGCGAGCTTCGCGAGCAGCGCGTCCACCTTGTCGCGATCGGCGTCGGCGGCGTTCGGCGAGGCGCGCCGCCACTTGTCGGCGTCGCCTTCCTTGGCGCCCTTGACGCGCTCAAAAACGATCGTCTGCGCGCCGCGCGTGAACTCGACGCGCGTCGCGTTGTAGGCGCGGAACTCGAAGAGGTCCTTGCGCCGGTAGTCGTCGGCGCCCTTCTTCAAGTCGTCGAGCAGCGACGCGTCGAGGGTGACGACCATCGGCTTCGACATGTCCCTTGCGTAGACGGCGTTGTTCTCGCCCTTGCCGCCGACGATGAGCGTCGCCTTCGCGCTGCCGGCCGCGAGATTGACCGTCGCCTCCGGCTTGTCGAGACCGTACTTCTTCAGGTCGGCGGGCGTCGGCTGGTCCGCGACGATCGACTTCATCGCGGCGTTCTGCAGCTTGCCGATCAGGCCTTCGACGGTTCCGAAGTCGCCCTTCACCTGGACGGGCTTGGTGATCTTCCAGTCGCCGCCGTCCTTCGCGAACGCCAGCGCCTTGCCGCCCGCGGTGACGTCGATGCCGTCCACCTTGTCGCGCTCGAACTTCAGCAGCACCTTGTCGCGCAGATCGAAGGTCTTCTTGTCGAACGTCGCTTCCTGGAACGCCTGGACGAGGAAGACCTTCTTCTCGTCGTTCCGCTTCGCGAAGAGATCGGCGCCCGTCGGCGTCTTCTCGCCGAGCAAGAGCTTGCGGTAGTCCTTGTCGCCGGCCGCTTTGAAGTCGATCTCGATGCGCGGATTTGAGAGGCCGTAGTCGTTCAGGTTCGCAGGGTTTTCGTCGACGACGCGGGAGATTTCGAGCGAGGTCAGCGCCGACGTGATGCCGGACGTCTCGGTCTCGTCGGCTTTCGCCGCCACCGGCTGCGTCATCTGCCACGCGCCGTTCTCTTTCTTGAGCGTCGTCGATTCGCCGGCCGACCCGCTGACTTTCAATTCCTCGATCTTGTCGGCCGCGAGCGACGCGAAGACCTTGTCCTTTGGCTTGGTCGTCGAATCCCCGCTGCCCTCGGGCGTCTTCCACGTGACGAAATAGATGTACGCGCCGAGCCCGCCGAGGGCGACGATGAAAAAGAGCGTCGACTTCAACCCACGCATGATGTCTCTCTCGACTGGTGGCTGGTGGCTGGTGGCTGGTGACTGTCTATCTTCGCCGCCACCATGTGTAGATTCCCGTGCCGAAAATGAAGCCCGGAATGATGAGCAGCGACAGCCACGCGACGTTGGCCTGCTGGGTCGCCGTGATCGTGATGCGCCGATCGTCGGCTTCCTTCGGACGGATCGAAATCAGGTTCTCCTGCTGCGACAGCCAGCCGACCGTATTCATGAACAGATCTTTGTTGCCCTGGATGCCGAGGCCGGAGTTGGCAGCGAAGTCGGAGTCGCCGATGACGGCGACGCGCGTCTCTGGCTTCGGCGCATCGGGCGTGGTGCCGGGCGCGGCGCTCGCCGCCGGCGCCGACACAGCCGACGCGATCGACACGGGACCTTTCTTATCGCCCTTGGATTCGTCGAGCGACACCTGACCGCTGGTCAGCAGGCCCTTGATGTCTGATTCCGCCCAGCTGCGCGGGCTCGACTCGATGAACGTCTGCGCCGTGTGTCCGTTCACGCCGCCGCTCACCGGCGACGCAGACCGCGCGAGCGGGTACGCCGTCAGCAGCGTGAAGCGCGACGTGATGGGGTGCGACGGGTAGTTCGCCGCCACGGGCACCGACGCGTCGGTCCCGAGCAGCCGGCCCATGCCGCTGACGTCGACGACGACGTCGTTGCCGACCTGCACGCCCCAGTCGTGCGCGAGCGCGATCAGGTTCGTCAGCGGCGCGCTGTCCGGCTTGTCCGGCGGATCGAGCATGAGGAGCAGCTTGCCCTGCTTGTCGAGGTACTGCTTCAGCGCGTCGACTTCCGGCGCGAAGAAATCGGTCTTCGGTCCGGCGACGACGACCATCGACGCATCGTCGGGCACCGCCGCCTGCTGCGCCAGGACCAGCTTCTCGACGCCGTAGTTCTCGTGTCCCAGCGCCGCGGCAATCGCGTTGTAGCCATCACGCTCGGTCCCGGCCGTGTCCTTCTCGCCGTGGCCCGCCGTGAAGTAGATCTTGCGCTGCTGGCCGCTGACGACCTTGATGATGCCGTTGGTGATGTCCTGTTCGGCGTCGGTCGTCACGCGCTCCGTGCGGCCCTTGTAGTTGATGACGATCGTGCCGTACTGCTGAATCTGGTTCTGCTTGGCGATCGTCGGCTTCTTGTCGGGGTCGATGTACTCGGTCGACATCTGCTTGGTCGAGTACTCGTACTCCTTCATCTTGTCCTGGTAGCGCGGGAACTCCGGCTCCTGCGCGAAGACCATGACCTGCATCGGCGAATCGAGCTTCGACAGCACGTTGCGGCTCTGATCCGACAGGCTGAACTGCTTGTTCGCCGTCAGGTCCCAGCGCTTGTGCTGCTTCGATCCGATGTAGTTGATCGCGACCAGGATGCCGAGCACGACGAGGACGCTCGTCGCGGCCAGCGTGCCGTAGCGCGCCTGGCGCCGCGCGAAGATCTTCGCGATCTCGCGCCATTGCCCGAGCGTGTACGCCAGCACGCAGACCAGACCGGCCCACGCCAGGTAGTAGGCGTACTGTTCCTTCGCCGGAAACCCGAAGCGGATCGCGACCGCGATGAACACCATCGCGGTCCCGAGCCAGCCGACCAAACTCAGAATACGATTCACCATCTGTCGTCCTTCGATTCGTCGCCGGGTCCGAAAGGACCCGGCCTACATCTCATGTCGATCAGTAGGGCGGGTCCTTTCGGACCCGCCTCCGCAGCCGGGTCCAAAGGACCCGGCCTACATATCAACCGCGCCAGCGCTCACTGTCGACCGCCTTTGCGGTCAGAAACAATCCAAAGGTCATGAAGCTGAGGTAGTAGATGACGTGCGTCGTGTCGATCACGCCTTTGCTGAAGTCGTCGAGGTGATCGACGATCGACAGGTACTGCGTGAGCTTGTCGATCGTCGGGCCCGCGAAGCTGCCGATCCACGTGATCACCCACAGCAGCAGGAACGTCCCGAACGTGAGCATGAACGCCGCGATCTGGTTCTTGGTCAGGCTGGAGATGAACAGGCCGACCGAAATGAAGCAGCCGCCCATCAGCAGCATGCCGACGTACGCCGTCACGATGGGCTTCCACTCGGGCCTGCCGTAGACGAACAGCACGCCGATGTGAATCAGCGTGACGGCCAGCATGACGCCGTAGAGCGTCAGCGCGCCGATGAACTTGCCCATGATGATCTCGAAGTCCGTCAGCGGCGACGTGAGCAGCAGCTCAATCGTCCCCGACCGCTTTTCCTCCGAGTAGGTCCGCATCGTGATGCCCGGCATCACGAACAGGATGAGCACCGTCACGTTCTGCAGCAGCGGCCGGATCATCTGCTGGTTGACGTTCATCGCCTGCGGGCCCTGCATGCCGAACTGGTTCATCTGCATGCTCTGGCGCACGAAGAACTGGAGCAGCGCGTTGAAGAACCATCCGTACATCAACGCCCACACGCCGAGCGTGATGTAGGCGATCGGTCCCGCGAAGTACGCTTTAATTTCCTTCTGTGCGATGGCGAGGATGTTCCTCATGACTCGGCTCCGTCCGTCGCGGTCGCGACAGTCTCTGGCGGCGGCGCGTCGCCGGCCGCGGCCGGCGTCTGGGTTTCGTCGGTCGTCAGCGACAGGAAGATGTCTTCCAGGCTCATCCGCATCGGACGCAGCTCCAGCAAACCCCATCCGCTGCTGACGATGGTGCGCGCGAGATCCCGGCGCACGTCGCGCCCGCGCTCGCTGTCGATCTCGTAGCTGATGTAGTGGTCCTTGCGCTCAGCCTCGAGGACGCGCGTCACGCCGGGCAGGCGGCTCAGCGCCGCGCTGGCGTCCGCGCCGCTCGTGTCCACCTGCACGTACATCGTCTCCGATCCGCGCAGCCGCGCCGTCAGGTTGTCCGGCGTGTCCACCGCGACGACGTGACCCTTGTTGATGATGACGACCCGCTGGCAGGTCTGCGAGACCTCGGGCAGAATGTGCGTGCTGAGAATGATCGTGTGGGTGCCGGCGAGTTCCTTGATGAGCTCGCGCGTTTCGATGATCTGCTTCGGGTCGAGGCCGGCCGTCGGCTCGTCGAGGATGAGGACGTCGGGGTTGTGGATGATCGCCTGCGCCAGGCCGACGCGCTGCCGGTAGCCTTTCGAGAGCTTGCCGCAGAGGCGGTTCGCCACGTCGGTGATGCGCGTGCGCTCCATCACCTGCTGGATGCGCTGCGTCCGCTCGGCGGCGGGCACGCCCTTGATGCGCGCGACGAACCCGAGGTAGTCGACGACGCTCGTGTCGGGATACAGCGGCGGCGTTTCGGGCAGATAGCCGGTCCGGCGCTTGGCTTCGATCGGCTGCTCGAAGACGTCGAAGCCGGCGACGATCGCTTTGCCTTCCGTGGCCGGCATGTAGCCGGTCAGAATGCGCATCGTCGTCGTCTTGCCGGCGCCGTTCGGTCCGAGGAAGCCGAGAATCTCGCCGCGTTCGACCTTGAAGCTGATGTCGTCGACGGCGGTCACGCGGCCGTACCGTTTACTGAGGTTCTGGACCTCGATCACAAGGGGACTCCTGTCGAATGCCAAAGACGCAAGGGCTAAGGGCTGAGGGCGTGAGGCCCTCGCCAACCAAAAATGCTAACCGAACCGTACGAAGCAGAGCAAGCTACCATTGCGGATTGAGGATTGCGGAGTGCGGATTGGGCGGGCCCCGCCTCCAAGTCGCACTCCGCGGTCGGCAATCCGCATTCCGCAATCCTCAATCCGCAATTTAAGGAGTCTCTTATGTCTATCGACGTCGGATCGAAGGCGCCAGACTTCACGCTGATGAACCAGGATCGGCAGCCGGTCACCTTGAGCGCGCAGAAGGGCCAGCCGGTCGTGCTCGCGTTCTTCCCCGCCGCGTTCAGTTCCGTGTGCGCCAAGGAACTGTGCACGTTCCGTGATTCGCTGTCTAAGCTGAATCAGGCGAAGGCGCAGGTGTACGGCCTCAGCGTGGACACGTTCTTCACGCTGAAAGCGTTCAGCGATCACGAGAAGCTGACGTTTCCCCTCTTGAGCGACTTCAACAAGCAGGTCATCCGCGACTACGGCGTGTTCAACGAGGACATGATTGGCCTCAAGGGCATCGCCAAACGCGCGGTTTTCGTGATCGACAAAGACGGCGTCGTCCGGCACCGCGAGGTCCTGGAGGATGCGCGGAATGAGCCAGACTACGCGCGCGTCTTCGAGGCACTGGCGCGCCTTTAGGTGACTGGTGGCTGGTGACTGGTGACTGGGGATCGGTTCTTCCAGCCACCAGCCACCAGCCACCAGCCACTAGCCCAAGTTCGTCACGGAAACGGCGACACCGCGAGAAAGTCTAAGAAATCGGCTCACGCAGTCACAAAGTCTGCACTACATTCGGCATTCCATTCGAGGTGGGTGGGGATGGTGATGTCGAGCTGATCGAGCAGTAG
>JACPZW010000020.1 GCA_016195265.1 Acidobacteriota bacterium
AGCGTGCGAAAGCTGCTGGCGGATAAGCGCTCGTCTACCGGGTAGTGGCTGGTGGCTGGTGGCTGGTGGCGGGTGGCGGGTGACGGGTGGCGGGTGACGGGTGGCGGGTGGCGGGTGACGGGTGGCGGGTGGCGGGTGACGGGTGGCGTAGGCCGGGTCCTTTCGGACCCGGCTTACTGCCTCTCCGCTACATCTTCTCGACGATGTCCGACTTCATCGGCCCGAGCGCGCCGAGCAGCTGATCCTTCTCGTGCTGGCCGACCTTGAACGTGTCCAGCGCGCCGGCGAGATCTTCGACGAGCGCGTTGAAGTCGGTGCCGGTGATCCCCATCCCCATGTGGGCGGCCTTCATGCTCTTGCCCTTGTACTTGCAGGGCCCGCCGCTCGCTTCGCAGATCTGATTAACGAGGTTGGCCTTGAACTTCTTGAGTCGCCCGGCGTCGCCGGCCGTCGCCATGAACATCTTGTTGATCCGCGCGTCCCCCGCCACGCGTGACACGAACTCGTCGACGACGGCCCTGATGGCCTTCTTCTTGCCGAGACGGTCGTAGAGTGACTTCTCCTTCATCCCGGACATCGCGCTCTGCTGGCCGATCAGCGGCGCCGACGACACTCCAACAAGGAGCACGGCAATCACGAGCACACCCAACACGCTCTTGTTCATACACATCCCTTTCGATGAGACGCCCCGCAGGGCTCCTACCGGCCTCTACGGGGCCCGCCACCTTCTGGATTTCACTGGAGTAGAATCCGGCCACCCCGAGTTGGCCCGGGCATCCGGCCGGCGTTGGGGGCCGTAGCCTCTTATGTGGTTCTTATTGGCCGTCGCCGGCCGCCTGACGAGGTCCGCCTGGGTCGAGGACCGTCTCGCCGATTCCGCGACGCTCGCGCGCATGGCGGCTGGTGATCACGAGGCCGTCGCCGAGCTGTACGACCGGCTCGCGCGGCCCGTGTACTCGCTGGCGCTGCGGATCCTGCGGAATCCCGCCGACGCGGAGGACATCGTCCAGGAGGTTTTCTCGCAGGCGTGGCGCCAGGCGGGCCGTTACGACGCCACGCGCGGTACGGTGGCGGCGTGGCTGCTTACGCTCACGCGCAGCCGTGCGATCGATCGTCTGCGCTCCTGAAGCGCGCGGCCGGACGCGGTGGTCGCCGAACCCGATCCGAATATTCCAGACCGCGGCATCGCCGCGGATCTCCAAATTCAATCCGCGCAGCAGGTCGAGCGCGTGCGCGCCGCGCTCGAGGAGCTGCCGGCGCTGCAGCGCGTCACCCTCGAGCTCGCGTATTACGAGGGGCTGACGCACGTCGAGATCGCCGAACGGCTCGAACAGCCGCTCGGCACGGTGAAGACGCGTATTCGCCAGGCCATGCTGCGGCTGCGCGAGTCGCTGGCGGGAGCCGTGTAATGGCGATCGACCCTGGCAACAACGACGGCCTGCACGAGCTGGCGCCGCTCTACGTGATTGGCGCGTTGCCGCGCGCCGACCGCGACGCGTTCGAGGCCCATTTGCCGACGTGCGCGCAGTGTCAGCAGGAAGTCCGCGCGTTGTCGCCCGTCGGCGAGGCGCTCGCGTACGCGGCGCCGGACGTCGAGCCGCCGGCCGATCTGCGGCGGCGCGTCCTCGCGAGCGTCGGCGGGACCTCGTCGGCGCGCGCGGTTGTGACGGCGATGCCCGCGGCGCGCGCGACGTCTCCGCTGTGGGGACTCGCGACCGCCGCATCGCTGCTGCTGGCGGTCGTGCTCGGCGGCTATGCGGTCCAGTTGCGCGGACGCGTCGCCGCGCTCGAGGGCCGACTGGTGGAGGCGCTGGCGCGCGTGGACGCGAGCGAGCGGCTCGTCGCGGAGGCGAGGAAGGCCGCGTCCGATGCGCAGGTCTCGCTCGTCGTGCTGACCGCGCCGGACATGGCGCGCGTCGAGCTGGCGGGGCAGGCGGTCGCGCCGGGCGCATCGGCGCGCGCGTTCTGGAGCCGATCGCGCGGTCTGGTGTTCACGGCGTCGAATCTGCCGGCGCTGCCGCCCGGCCGCACGTATCAAGTATGGATCGTCACCGCGCCGGCGCCCGTGAGCGCGGGGTTGATGAAGCCGGATGCGAACGGTGTGGTGAACGCGATCTTCACGTCGCCAGCCAACGTCGCGCGTCCGACTGCGATGGCGGTCACGATTGAGCCCGACGGCGGCGTGCCCGCGCCGACCGGCGCGATGTATCTGGTGGGAGCGATAGCGGGACCGTAAATGCGGTGGCTGGTGGCTGGGGACCTGTAGGCCGCGTCCTTTCGGACCCGGCGGACTCTGACCTGGGGACCTGTAGGCCGCGTCCTTTCGGACCCGGCGGACTCTGACCTGGGGATCTGTAGGCCGGGTCCTTTCGGACCCGGCAGACTCTTGACCGCGAATCGTAGTCCCGGTCACGATGCTGGCGACCCATGCCTGGACCGCCGCCAGAGGCCAAAGCCCGCGAGCACATTGACGCCCTCCTGACCGCCGCTGGCTGGACCCTGCAGGACTACACGCGCTTCGATGCCTCCGCGTCACCACATATCGCCCTGCGGGAGATTCCGATCACCCGCGGACGTTGTGACTATTTGCTGCTGATCGATCGAAATCCCGTCGGCATCATCGAGGCGAAGAGGGCCGGCACCAGGCTGTCGATGGTGGCGGAGCAGTCCGCGTTCTACGGCGCCAACCTGCCGGATTTCCTTTAGCGCCCCATCGGCCCGCTTCCTTTCTATTACGAGTCCACGGGCATCGAGACGTTCTTTCATGACGCGCGCGATCCTGATTCACGGTCGCCCGACGTCATCGCCGCCGAGATCGCGGAAGATCTCGAAGCTGCTATCGAGCAGTTCGCGGCGATTGCCGAGGATCTGAAGCGCTGATCATGCCGGGTCCGACCGCCTCCGCCAAGGCTACGGCGGTCCGCCGAAGCGTTCCGCGAAGGCGAAAAGGACCCAGCCTACTTCCGAACGCGCCTACTTTGTCGCCGGCTTGTAGCCGAGCGTGCTCTCGACGCGCTCGATCAGCCCTCGCGATTCGCTGAGAATCGTCTCGCGCTCCCTGCTGCCGACCGGCACGATGATCATGCCGTCCGGCCCCACCTTGTTCATGAAGACGAGTGATCCGCGGACGCCGCCGATGTCCGCGTCCGTCAGGCCCGGACCGTAGAACATCACGTGCGGATTCGGATTCGACGGCGTGACTTTTCCCGTCTCGTCGATGCGATACCGCATCGGCGACAGCATGTACGCGACGTCGGTCCGTGACGGCGCGCGATAGTTGCCGCTCTTGAAACCATCCGCGACCAGACGATCAATCTCTGCGATGGACGCGCCCGCCAGGCGCAGCTTGGCATCGTCGAGATCGATCGGCAGCAGGGCCTTCGCGCCCTCGGCATCCCAGCACACGGGGAAGACGTCGCCGCCCCGCCGGCTGACGACGCACGTGAACGCGTTCGTGCCTTCCTTGGCCTTCACGTAACCGGTCGCATCGAGCACCAGCACGGTCGCGCCGTCGCGCAGGTGCTTCGGTGCCGCGTTCAGCGCCAGTTCGATCTCGAGATCACGCGGCAGCATCGGGTGATCCGGTGTCGACGTGCGTAGCGTTGGCGTCTGTCCCGAGGCTGGGGCGGCAATGAGCATCGCGCTCGCGAGGGTGTACATGCGCAGCCGTGAAGTCGTCATCATTTCGCGTTCCCTTCCGCCAGACCGCGTTGCGCGGTCTGCGCCGCCGCGGTCATCGCGTGGAGAAGTTTCCACATCGCGTCCCACTCTTTCGCCGTCATCGACGTGCGCAGATGCTCCTGCGCGCGCCGCCAGGCAGGCTTCGCCGCCGCCAGGCGCTTCTCGCCAGCCGCGGTGAGGACGTAGCGCCGTTCGCGACCATCGGCAGCGGCCGCCGTTTCGATCCAGCCCTTGTCCTTCAGCAGCTTCAGGTTTCGCGACAGTGTCGTCTTGTCGAGCGCGAAGCGGTGGCCGATCGCTGCCTGGCTGCACGGGCCCTGCGAGCTGAGCACCGACAGCAGCGCGAATTGCGTCCCTTCGATCTCGCTGGACCGCAGGTGGCCGTCGTACAGCTGGGTCACCGCGCGCGCGGCGCGGCGCACGGTCGCGCACGCGCACGGGAAACCGGCGCGCGCCTCGCCCGCCGGCGTGTTAGTGCTTCGACGCACTCGGCGGCTCCGTGATGAGCATGCGAAGGGGGCTGAGTGGCGTCAGCGCCACGTAGTCGAACGTCGCCAGGTTCGCCCTACTGAGCGGCAGCGTGTCGGTGATCGCCTTCGCTTCGGCGACCGTCGCGCAGTTGAGGATGAAGACGACGCCGCGGCCGTCGCCGCGCGCCCACCACTGCTGGATTTTCCCGTCGAGGTAGAGCCTGACGGTATCGCGGACCTCGTTCGGCATCACCTTCATGATGTCCGCCCGCTGCGCGTCGGCCTTGACGGTCAGGGTGGTCAGGACGCCGGTCGTCGGCGCGGCGGGCGGCGCCTGCGCGGCGGGATGCCCGGACGCGGCGAGCGCCAAAACGGGCGCCAGGAGAAGAGCAGCGAGGCGGCGGCTGGACGGACGGTTCATGCGGAGGCTCCTGATGAAGGTAGTAGATACAACCAACAAGACAGTAGTATATGCAACTATTCGCCAACGTCAAGGCGGCTGTCGATCCGATGGTGGTGTTGAGAGACGAGTAGTCGGTGGCTGGTGACTGGTGGCTGGTGACTGGTGGCTGGTGGCTGGGAAGAAGAGACAGCCTGTAGCGCGGCCCTTTCAGGGCCGCGGTTTCAAAATCACGTACGCGGGAAGTCCCACTGCGTCGAACTTCTGCATGACCGGCTTCGCGGGCGGTGAGTCCGGATCCTCGGCCTGGAACTTGATCTTGATGTAGCCGGCGAGCGCCGACTTCACCGATTCATTCTCCAGCGTCGTCTTGTCCATCGTCAGGCAGTTCTTGCACCACGTCGCCCACATGTCGATGAGGACCGGCTTCTGCTCGCGCTGCGCGAGGTCGAGGCCTTCGGCGAGCGACGCGTGCCAGCCGGCCTTCAGCTGCGCCTCGACGCTCGCCTGCACCGCCGACGAATCGACCCAACGGCTCGAGAAGATGTCGTACGCCTCGTAGCCGTAGTACACCGCGGTCGCGAGGATGAACACGCCCATCACCTGCTTGACGCGGACCATCCACGTGCCGGGCTTCGGCAGCGACGCGAGTCCGGCGCCGGCGATGGGCCACGGAATCGCCATGCCGAGGCCAAGAAAGAATGGCAGCGCGAGCGCGATCTTTGTGCCGGTCGCGTAAAGACTGCTGGAGAACAGCACGACCTGAATGACGACGGGCGCGACGCACGCGCCGGCGAGCAGCGCGGCGACGGCGCCCATGCTGAACGCAAGCGCGACGCTGCCCCGGCTCTGCCCGGGATTGAGGTTGTTCGAGTACTTCGAGAAATCGATCAGCAGGACGTCGAACATCGCGAGGCCGAGGACGACGAAGAGAATCGCGATGCCGAGATTGAACCACGGCGACGAATTGATCGTGCCGAACGTGCCGGCCGTGAGGATCACGACGACGCCCAGCACGCCGTAGACGAGGGCCATGGCGGCGCCGTAGGCGGAGCCGAGCAGGAAGCCGCGCGCCTTCGATCCCGCCTGCGCGCCGGCGCCAATGATCGCGAGGTTGATCGGAATCATCGGCAGGACGCACGGCGTGAGGTTCAGCGCGAGCCCGCCGATCAGGACCAGCAGCAGAATCATCAGCGGCCCGCGGCCCTCGAGAAGCCCGCGTTCCTTCACGCCGGCTTCGGCGTTGCGGATGAACTTCAGAAATTCGTCAGCGCCGAGATAGCCGCCAGTCGTGCCTTGGACGACGAACGCGTCGAACTTCGCGAGGTCGACAGCGGGGTTCAGGGTTGCGGTCTCAGTTTTCTCTTTTGAGTTTTCAGTTTTCACTTCCGCCGCAGGCGGCCTGCCCGTGCCGAAGGCGATCCTGCCGAATACTTCCGGATGCTGCGGCGCTCCAACCGCGGAGGCCACGCGCAGCTTCCACTCCACAGAAGCCGTCGTGGGCGCGTAGCACATCGTCGCGTCGCACGCCTGATAGCGCAGATGCGCCGGCACGACGAGATCGCCTGCCGGCACGCTCGACGCGAGCGCGAGCTGGACACCGATGGCGAATTGCTGCTCGAAGACGGCGAGCGGCTGATCCTGACCCGCCTGCTTGAGGTCCGTCGAAGGCGGAAAGACGATTTCGCTGACCGTGACGCCGGCGGGCGCGTCGATGGCCAGCTCGGTCGGAATCAGCAGCGGATCGCGCGGCGTGTTCGATTGCGTGTGGAGGCCTTCGGGGAGCGAGACCGTGAGGGCCACGCGCGCCGGGGATCCCGCGCGCACGCCGTCGGTTTCGGTGAGCGCGGTGACGTCAGCCTTGGGACGTTTTAGCTGCGCGTATGCGACGGAAGAAAAAAGTAAACCACAGAGGACACCGAGGACACGGAGGTAAAGATAAATGGGTACACGTTTCCTCCTCAGTGTCCCCCGTGTCCTCCGTGGTTCAAACTCTTTCTTCATTCTTCGTTACGGCTTCACTTCTTTGAGTTGGATGGCGCCCGGCGGCATCGGCAACGACGATGGATCGACGGAGCCTTTCACGGGCGGCAGATCCTGGTACATGAAATCCCACTTCCACCGCTCCGACGGATTCGACGCCTGCAGCCAGTGCGGCGCTTCCATCGGCCGGCCGAACGTCATCGTCTGGATCCCGTCGAGTTCCTTGACACCTGCGAAGCGTGCGGCGATGTCCGCGCGCACGGCGGCGGCGCTCGCATACTCGAACGTCACGCCCAGCGCCGCGCCGACGGTGACGAGGATCTGCCAGTCTTCCTGGGCGTCGCCGGGCATGGCGATCGCGCGCGACGTGCCCTGCAGCCGGCCGTGTTCGTTGGTATAGGACGCTTCCTTCTCGACGTACGATGCGCCGGGCAGGACGAAATCCGCCGCGCGCGCCAGCGCGGACATCAGCACGCCCTGGACGATTAACAGCGGCAGCGTGCCGCGCGCGCGCGCGTCCACGATCCACGACGTGTCGCCGAGCGAGCCCTCCGGCCCCGGGTCGAAGACATAGAGCGCGGTCACGCGGCCGGCTTCGACGGCCTGCCGCAGCGCGGTAACATCCGCTTCACGCGCATCGCGGACGTCGCTGCCGACGGCGCCTGGCACCAGACCGAACATGCGCGCGCCGTTGACGTTCGGCGCATCGACGGCCGGCACCTTGAACTTCGACGCCTCGGGCTGCGGCTTCTCGCGATAGCGCCAGCTGACGCTGATCGCCGTCGGGCCGCTCTCGCCGATCAATTCCTCGCTGAGGCGGCGGAACAGGAACAGCTCTTCGTGCGACGCGTGCGCGGAGAGCAGGAAGCGCACGCTCTCGGGATTGCGGGCGCCCACCGCCGTGAGGCGATCGCGCAGCGCCGCCAGCGCGTCGGACCACGGCACCGGCTTCTGCGCGACGAGCGGCCGGCGCAGGCGGCCGTCGCCCTCGATCCAGTGGTACTCGAACCGGCCGATGTCGCACATCCAGTAGCTGTTGACGTCGGGATTGAGGCGCGGCGTGAAGCGGATGAGCTGCGATCCCTTCGCCCATTCGGGCTTCGCCTTGATCCACGCGGTGATGTTGCAGCCCTTCGCGCACTGCGTGCAGATCGTGTCGACCGCCTTCGGGTTGTCCCACGGCCGCGACTTGAACCGGTAGTCGCGCGTGGTGATCGCGCCGACCGGGCAAACGTCCATCAGGTTGCCGGAGAGGATCGAGTGGACGCCTTCCTCCTGGAAGGTGGCGATCTCGCTGCCGTAGCCGCGGTCGATGATGTTGATCTGCGCGTCGCCGCCGATCTCGCGCATGAACCGCGAGCAGCGCGTGCAGAGGATGCAGCGGTTGCGGTTCAGCATCAGCGTCGGGCCGAAATCGACGTCGGCTTTCACGCCGTTGCCGTCGAACTCGCGCCGCTGGAACTCCATCCGGCTCTGATCGCGGCCGAACGTGTACGAAAAATCCTGGAGCGGGCATTCCCCGCCCTTGTCGCAGACCGGGCAGTCGAGCGGGTGATTGACGAGCAGGAACTCGAACACGCCCGCGCGCGCCTCGACGACGTCCTGCGTTCGCGTGGAGACGACCATGCCGTCGGCGCAGATCGTCGAGCAGGACGTCTGCAGCTTCGGCATCTTCTCGATCTTCACGATGCACACGCGGCACGAGCCGTCAACGCCGATGCCGGGGTGATAGCAGTAGTACGGAACGGAAATGCCGCTTTCGATCGCGGCCTGCAGGACGGTCTTGCCTTTCTCGACGGTGACCTGCCGGCCGTCTATCGTCAGCGTGACGGTGTCCATATCCGGCTGATCATATCAAGCTTTCCAGGTTCTGATTGGTCGTTTGACAGACCATGGAGGCCGCGCCTAGATTGATTTCGATCGACAGTCCACCCACCGTGTCGATCGTCTGTTGGAGGCCTGAGATGTTTGAGGCCACCCGCGCACGCTTCACCTTCGCCGGCGAATGGATGACGGCGGCTGCCTTCTTCGCGGCCTTGCTGCTGATGGCCTTGCTGATCGTCCGCGAGCTGCGCGGCACGCCGCGCCTGATCTCAAGTGCCGCGGCGCCGGCCGCGGCGTCCGCCATGGTTCCATCCGACGCCGTCTCCGTGCCGAGCCTGGTGCTCGGCGCGCACGAAATTCGCGTCGGCGATAGCCGCGTGGACGCCCTGTCGCAACTGTCGCAACTGTCGCAACTGTCGCAACTGGGTACGTCGCCCACGTTGGTGCGGCAAACCGAGGAGCGCGGTCCGCTCGGTCCGCGCGAAACGCGCGTCCTTCAGCTCGGCGGGACGAACTTTATTCTGGTGTTCGAGCCGTTCGAGCGAAAGGGCGAGGCAAGAGTCGCCGCGATTTATCTGCAGTAGGCGGGTCCTTTTGGACCCGCCGGTCGTGCCGGGTCCGAAAGGACCCGGCCTACATGTCTAGCCCTTCGAAATCTGAACCCGTCTAACTCTTCGAAATCTCCGCCAGCGTCCCGTCCTCTTTGATATCCACGCCCCGCAGCGTCCCCGTCAGCGGCACGCGCGCGTCCACCGAGCGCTCGGTCACTGACATGACGACGTCCACGGTGCGCTTGTCCGCGTAGTGGAGCGTCACGGTGAGCGGCAGGTCGAAGACGTCGCCGATCTGGTCGGCGTGGAGCACGATCTCCGCGCCCTCGACGCGGTAGCTGAACTTCAGCTTCGCCACCTGCGTGCCGTAGATCCACCGCTCGAAGAAGCGCTCGAGCGACCGCCCGGATTCGGCCTCCATCGCCGCGCGCAAATCCTCGGTGCCGACTTTGCGGAAGCGCGAGCGCGCGTAGTACCCGCGGAGTCCCGCGAAGAACTTGTCGTCGCCCATCAGCCGCCGCAGCATGTGCAGGACGGCCGCGCCCTTGTTGTACACGAGCGCGCGGAACACGCGGCTCTCGTTGCGGATGTGTCCGAGACGGTAGCCGAGGTAGACGGGGCCCTGCTTGGACTCGTCCATTCCCCAGCGGCGCAGCTGTTTCAGCACCGACGCGAACAGCTCGTCGCCGCGCTGGTGCTGGGCGTACAGCGCCGCGAAGTACTGCGCGAACCCTTCGCTCAGCCACTGCTCGTGGTAGTTGCGCCCGGCGACCGCCTGGCCCCACCACTGGTGCGCGAGCTCGTGCGCGAGAAAGAAGTCGGCGAAGCCGTTGAACGCCGCGGGATCGTTGCGCCACGACAGATTCGACGAAGGCAGCGGCTGATTGAGCGCCGCGAAGTACCCGGGGCTGTGCCCGCCCGGCAGATCGTTTTCGACCAGCGCGATCGTGAAGCTCGAGTACGGGCTGTCGCCGATCAGCGACGTGTAGAACGCCGCGACGTCGCCGGCGCGATCGACGAGATCGTGGCCGCGCTGCACCTGCCGCGGGTTGGTTTCGACCGACAGGCTGAGACTGTGGTACGAGATGCCGGTGAGGACGATGGGGCTCTCGCGCTCGGCCGCCGGAAGCGCCAGCGTGACCGTCTCCGCGCGCATGAAGCGGCTGATGATGAACGCCAGGTAGCGCAGCGGCTGCGACGCGCTGAACTGGTACACCTTGCGGCGCGTCGCCAGATCCTTGGCGTCCTTGGGCTCCTTCGCGTCCTTCGTGCCTGCCAGGAGCAACGGGAACCCGGGCTCCAGCTCGCCGCTCGCGACGCACTCGAGCGTCGCCGGTACATTGATCCGGATGGTTGCCGTCGCGTAGTCCGTCACGGCCGCCTGCGGATACCAGTAGCTCCGATTGCTGTACAGGTAGCTCGGTTCGGCCTGAAGGGCGGAGATGATGTCGTCCGCGTCCCCGCGGTTCTGCAGCAATGCGATTGTCTCGCGATCGGGCGTCTGCGGCTCGAGGCGCCCCGCGTACGCGATCGTCAGCGTGATCTGCGTGTCGCGCATCACGGGCGTCGGCAGGTTGATCACCATCGTGTTCTGATTCTTCACGCGGACGTGGAACAGCCGCCCGTACTCGTAGCTGACGATCGACGAAACGATGAGCGGATCGGCGAGCCGCATCGTGATCGCGCCGAGGATGGGCGCCTTGACCGTCAGCCGGACGACGGCGCGGCCGTCGATCCACATGCGATCGGGCGAGGCGGAGACGTCGACGTCGTAGTGCAGCACGTCGTAGTCCACGAGATCGTCTTCGTTGTAGAACCGCCCGCGCTGCGCCAGCCGCCGCGACGACGCGTAGAGGGCGATGTTGTGATGGCGCTTGCGGTCGAAGAGCGTGATGTCCTCGGCCTCGGTGCTCGACTTGGCGTAGGTGAGCGTGTCGTACTTTTTCGTCCGCAGTTCGGCCAGAAAATCGCCGGGCGACGGCAACAGCGTCCAGGCCTCGCGGCTGAGATCGCCGAGGTCGATCGCGAACGACTTCTGCGACTCGTCGCGGAAGACGTCCTGCGCGCGCCGCAGCTCGCGTGGATCGACGGAGGCGGCCTGCAGCTGCGCCGCGTCGAAGGCGCCTTCGAAATCGGACGGGTGCAGCCGGATGTACGCCGCGTAGAAGCTGGTCTCCAGCGCCTCGCGTCCGCAGAAGATCTTCACTTGGCCCCGTTCCATCTCGGGCGCCGGATGGAAGTTGAACGTGCCGTGCCCGATCAGCACGAGGCCCGTCACGCCCTGATCGATGTCCGAGACGAACACCGATCCGTCCGCGAGCGTGACGTCCAGATCCTCGGAAGCCAGCTTCAGGTTGCGCGCGACGAATTGCTTCAAGGGATTGAGCGCGAGGCGATAGATGCTCTCGACCGATGTCACGCGTTCCTGATCGGCGATGGCCCATTCGCGGCCGCCGCCGGGCTCGCGCACGCGCCGGACATCCACGCGCCACGTGGCGATGCGCGAGCGTGATCCCAACTCCGTGAACGCGTCCACCCACAGGCGATAGCCGTCGCCGGGCGGCATGCCGGCGAGCGGCAGCCGGTCGCGCTCCTTGACGACGACGCGGGTGGCGCCGGGGATCAGTTCGTTCGCGGCAAAATCGCCCGCGCGCCCGCGATCGGCGCCGTCGGCCAGCAGCCCGAGGTACGCTGCGGCGTCACCGGACTGCGCGACGCGCTCGACGACGTCGAGCAGCGAGCGCATCCCTTCGTCCTGATCCTGCGCCTGCAGCGGCCGGCTGACACCAAGCAGGATCAGCGCCGCCAGCAGCGCGGCACTCACACGGGTCGGCACCATGCTGAATTCCGTATTTTAGGCTCAACGGAGCTCCACCACGGAGGACACGGCGGACACGAAGAAAAAATCTTTGAACGGCGTCTCAGTTCGCGGTGCGGCGAAGCAGAAGAATCGTGAGATCATCGGCGAGCCGCGTGTCGACCGTGTAATGCTCGACCGCGCGCACGACCGCGGTCCCGACGCCGGACAACGGCTGCCGGTGGTTGTTCTTCAGCGCGGTCTCGAGTCCCGCCTCGTCGAACGGGACGCCCCGCGGGTTCTCGGCCTCGGTGATCCCGTCGCTGTACACGGCGACCAATTCGTCCGGTTGGATCGCAACGCGTCCAGTCGAGTACGTCGAGTGGTCGAACATGCCGAGCGCGATGCCCCCGTCGCTCAGCCGCTCGCACTGTCCGTTGGTGCGCAGCACGAGCGGCGGCGTGTGCCCGGCGCTCACGTACGTCAGTTCGCCCGTGCTCGGCTCGTACACACCGTAGAACAGCGTGATGAACCGCGTGCCGGGCGCGTGACGGCACACCTGCACGTTGAGCCGTGTGACGAGATCGGCGGCTTCGAGTTTCTCGTCGACAAGCGTGCGCAGCATCGCGAGCAGCAACGCCATGAGGAGCGCGGCCGGACTGCCTTTCCCCGCCACATCGCCCAGCGTGATGATGAGCCGTCCATCGTCGAGCGGCAGGATGTCGAAGAAATCGCCGCCTACCGTGTTGGCCGGACGGCTCTGGCCGATCGCCTCGACGCCTGGCGCGGTGTAGACGCCGCTCGGCAGCATCGCCTGCTGGATGTCACGCGCGATCTCGAGATCGTTCTTCAGCGACAAACGATCCGCGACTTCAAGCAGCACCAGCAGGTTCATCAACACGAAGGCGATCAGCAGCGGCCACGTCCCGGGACGAAAGACAGGTCCGGGCACGCCGACGCTGACGCCGAAGGGCAGCGCCGCGACTTCGACGACGCCGATCCCACGGAAGAGAAAGAGCAGACCGTAGAGCGCCAGTACGAGCGCCGTCGCGAATACGATGCGGCGCGCCGGCGAGAGCTTCATCGAGAATGCGAGAAAGAGCGTGCGCCCGTGCGTCCAGACGCGCTTGTGCCAGGGGAGCCCCCTGAGCGCGTCCGGATCGACGCCGCGCGTCAAGAACTTGTAGGCCTCGCGCGTGTCGCGCGTGAAGAGACGCTGGAGGTCGTCGGCCTTCAGATCCTTCGTGTAGGTGTCGAAGAAGGCGGAGAGCTTCGAGCGGGGCGGGTTCATGGTTCAGGGTTCAGCGTGCTTCGTTCAGATTATCCCGAGTTCGCGGCCCACTTTCGCGAAGACGTCGAGCGCGAACTGCAGTTCATCGCGTGTGTGCGTTGCGGTGACGATCGTGCGGACGCGGGCTTTGTCTTTCGCGACGGTGGGGAACGCGATGCCCTGCGCGAACACGCCCTCCTCGAACAGCCGGTCGGACAGCTTCATCGCCAGCGCGCCGTCGCCCGCGATGACCGGCGTGATCGGGCTCTCGCTCAGACCCGTGTTGAAGCCGAGCGCCTGCAGGCCCGCTTTGAAGAACCCCGTATTCTCCCAGAGGCGATCGATGACCTGCGGCTCTTGCTCGAGGACGTCCAGCGCGGCGATGCACGCGGCGGCGACCGCCGGCGGATGCGAGGTCGAGAACAGGAACGGCCGCGCGCGGTGATAGAGAAACTCGATCAGCGTCCGGCTGCCGGCGACGTACCCGCCGAGCGCGCCGATGGCTTTTGACAGCGTGCCGACCTGGATGTCCACGCGCCCGTGCACACCGAAGTGATCGATGGTCCCGCGGCCGTTTTTTCCGAACACGCCGCTGGCGTGCGCATCGTCCACCATCATGATGCAGCCGAACTCCTCGGCCAGCGCGCAGAGCTCCGGCACCGCGCCGAGGTCGCCGTCCATGCTGAAGACGCCGTCGGTGATCAGCAGTTTGCGCTGGGCGGCCGGCAACTCCCGCAGGACCTTGCGCGCGGCGTCCGCGTCCTTGTGCGGGAACACTTTGATCGCCGCGCGGCTCAGGCGGCAGCCGTCGATGATGCTCGCGTGATTCAGCTCGTCCGAAATCACCACGTCGTCTTTGGTGAGAACGGCCGCGACCGTCCCCGCGTTGGCGGCGAAGCCGCTCTGGAACACGACGACCGCTTCGGTCTTCTTGAAGGCGGCGAGCCGGCGTTCCAGCTCCATGTGGATGTCCATGGTGCCGGCGATCGTCCGGACCGATCCCGAGCCGACGCCGAACCGTCGCGTCGCCTCGATCGCGGCCTCGCGCAGCTTCGGGTGCGTCGTGAGGCCGAGGTAGTTGTTCGACGACAGGTTCACCACCTGCCGGTGGTCGAACGTCGTCTTCGGCTTCTGCTCGCCCTCTAGAATGCGCAGGCGGCGGTAGAGGCCCTGCTGCTTGAGTGCGTCCAGTTCGGCAGCAAGAAAACCGAGTGGGTCGGCGCGCATAGGTCTCATCCGCGATTATAGTGATCGCCATGACGTCGCGCCTATTCGCTACTTGCGTCGCGGTTGTCGCCGTGTTTACGCCCCCGGCGTACGCGCAGCGTTCGGTCGCCGCGGTTCTCGATGCGCTCGACCGCGTGCATCCGCTGCACGAAGCCTCAATCTCGCCCGAGGGCGCACGGGTGGCCTGGGTCGAGGATCTGTCGCCGGACGGCGCCGCCTCGGCGATCTACGTGCGTGTTGTGAAGGGCGGAGTCCCGAAGCGAATTTCGGCGGCGGCCGACGGCCGTCCGCATCGCGAACGAGGCCTCGCGTGGTCCCCCGACGGTCAGAGGCTCGCGTTTCTGTCCGACGCCGCCGCTCCACCGCAGCTGCAGCTCTACGTTGTCGACGTCGACGGCGGCGCGGCTCGGCGCGTCACGAGCGTGGCCGGTCAGCTGGCCCATCCACTGTGGGCGCCTGACGGCAAACAGATCGCGGTCCTCTTCGTCTCGGGCTCGACGCAGGAAACGGGCGCGCTCGCCGCCTACAAGCCCGACGCCGGAGTCGTGGGTGACATCGTGGAGGAACAGCGGATTGCGATCGCCGATGTCGCCCTTGCCCCGCCGAAGCCGCCTGGCGGCGAAGGCGGGTTGCGCGAGGTGAGCCCGCCCAACCTTTATGTCTACGACTATGACTGGTCGCCCGACAGCCGCGCGTTCGCCGCGGAAGCGGCCGAAGGATCCGGGACGAACAACTACTGGATCGCGCAGCTCTACGTGATTCGCGCCGACACCGGCGCGGCCGCGTCGATCTGGAAGCCGCCGCTGCAGCTGGCGGGTCCGCGCTGGTCGCCAGACGGACGCTCGATCGCCGTCATCCACGGCATCATGAGCGACGAAGGCGCCACCGGCGGCGACATCTACATCGTGCCTGCCGCGGGCGGCGCGGCGAAGAACGTCACACCGAACCTCGAGGGCTCCGCGCGGTCGATCATGTGGCAGGCCGACGGGAGAATCCTCTTCAACGAGTACGTGGACGGCAGTTCGGCGCTCGCGCGGGTGGATGCGTCAGGCGGCGCGCGGGCGATTGAGTGGTCCGCGCCCGTCCAGATCTCAGACGTGACGGCGACGGCGAAGGGCGACGCGGCGGCCGCGGTCGTCCACTCGTTCGCGCATCCGCCGGAAGTCTACGCCGGCCCCGTCGGTCTCTGGAACGCGCAGTCGTCGACAAATGCCGCCGTGACCGCAATGTGGGGCGAGGGCCGCAGCCTGCACTGGAAGAGCGATCTCGCGGCGCCGAAAGGCGCCGCTCCAATCATGGTCCAGGGCTGGCTGTTGTACCCGGCGAACTTCGATCCGGCGAAGAAGTACCCGCTCGTGGTCTCCGTTCACGGCGGTCCCTCGTCAGCGCACTATCCGTCGTGGCCCGCGCGCTGGAACGCGGTCCTGCCGAGCCAGGGCTACTTCGTGCTGCTGCCGAACCCGCGCGGCAGTTACGGCGCCGGCGAGGCCTTTACGAAAGCGAACGTGAACGACCTCGGGTACGGCGACATGCGCGACATCGACGCCGGCGTCGACGCGGCCGTCAAGGCCGCGCCGATCGATCCCGGCCGTGTCGGCATCATCGGCTGGAGCTACGGCGGCTACATGACGATGTGGGCGGTCACGCAGTCGACGAGGTACCGCGCGGCGGTGGCTGGCGCGGGCATTGCGAACTGGCAGAGCTATTACGGGCAGAACAAGATCGACACGTGGATGCTGCCGTTCTTCGGCGCGTCGGTGTACGACAAGCCCGAGGCGTACTCGCGGTCGTCGCCCATCACGTTCATCAAGAAGGCGAAGACACCCACGCTCGTCCTCCACGGCGACCGTGATTCGGAAGTGCCGACGCCGCAGGGGTACGAATTCTGGCACGCGCTCAAGGCGCTGAACGTGCCGACCCAGTTCGTGATTTACCCGGAGGAAGGCCACGCGATCGCGAAGCCGGAGCACCAGCGCGACATCGAAGAGCGGCTTATGGCGTGGTTCGACCGTTATCTGACGCCGCAATCTCCTCGATAACGACCGAGAGAATCGCCGCGGTCGGAATGGCGAGAATCGCGCCGGGCAGGCCCGACAGCGCGCCGCCGACCAGCAGCGCCATCATGACCACGACCGGGCTGACGCCGACGCGCCGCTCCATGATCTTCGGCACGAGGATGTTGGCTTCCAGCTGGTGGAGGGCGACGAAGTAGCCCCCGGCGATCAGCGCCAGCTTCGTCGACACGGTGGCCGCGACGGCGACCGCCGTTACCCCGCCGATCACCGGGCCCACAATCGGGATCATCTCGCCGAACGACGCCACCAGCGCAATCACGTAGAAGTACGGCACGCCCATCAGTCCCAGCCCGATCGCGGCGAACGTGCCCATGACGGCCGCGAGGATAAACTGCGCGCGCAGCCAAGCGCTGACCTTGACGACGGCCTCGCGCGCGGCAGTGCCCGCCGCCGCGCGCCGCTCCGCCGGGACGAACCGTGCGATGTACTCGGCCATCGCGTGCGCTTCGATCAGGAAGTAAAAGCTGAGGATCAGAATCGTGATGAGGCCGAAGACGCCGCCAATCAGGCTCGACACGGCGACGAGCATCGTGCCGACGGCGTTCGATCCCGAGCCGCTGGGCGCGTTCTGCACCGCCTCGGCGAGCGTGATCGGCCGCGTCATCAGCCCGCGGCTGATGAAGAACGCCTGGACGCGGTTGAACTCCTCGGGCAGCTCGTTCCAGAGGGCGGCCGCCTGGGCCACGAGCGGTGGAATCACCAGCAGCCCGAACAGGACGATCACGCCGACGATGGCGATGTAGACCGCAAGGATCGCGGCCCAGCGGGGAAGGCCGCGGCGGCCGGGCCGCTCGAGGAAGTGCACGAGCGGCGAGCAGCCCATCGCAAGGAGCGCGCTGACGTAAATGAGGAGCAGGGCGTCGCGCGCGGCCCACAGCGCGGCGCACAGGATGAGCACGCCCGCAACCGTGAAGACGGTGCGGACCATGCGGGACGTGAAGTTGTCGTCAGGAGACATTTCAGATTTCAGATTTCAGATTTCAGATTGACTGAGCGCATTTGAATCTGAAATCAGAATTCAGAAATCTGAAATCTCACCGGCTGAGGTAGTCGCGCGTGAAGTCCGCCATCAGCCCGTAAATCTCACGCAGTTCGTCGAGCGGCGCGAGGAACACGATGCGCAGGAATCCCTGCTCCGCTGGGAGACCGAAGCCGGAGCCGTACACCGTCAGCACGCCCGTCGCGTGGAGCAGCGCCTTCACGTAGTGCTCGTCGGTCTTGTTGCCCGGCAGCGCGACCTGCGGCATCGCATAGAACGCCGCCGTCGGCGCGACGCACGTCACGCCTTGCATCCTGCGAAGCCGATCGACCGTCAGATCGGCGCGCGCTTTCAGTTCCTTGCGAAACGACACTTGATGCGACCGGTCGCCGGTCAGCGCCGGCGCGACCGCGTACTGCATCGGCAGGTTGCTGCACAGGCGGCCGTCCGCCAGCTTCCGCACCGCGGCCATCAGATCGTTGAGGCGCGGCGATCGGCCGATCGCCATCCAGCCGGTGCGCCAGCCGGGCGCGAGGTACGCCTTCGACAAACTCGAGAACGAGATGATCGGCGCGTCCGGCTCGAGCAGTCCGTACGGCTCCACCGAGCCTTCGAAGCCCAGTTCGCCGTAGACCTCGTCGGCGAGAATCAGCAGGCCGTGCTGCTCCGCGAAGTCAATGAGCGCGCGTCGCGTGGCCCGCGGGTACACCGCGCCCGTCGGGTTGTTCGGATCGATGATCACGAGGGCCCGCGTCGCGGGCGTCACGAGCGTCTTCAGATGATCGAGATCCGGCATCCAGTCGTTCGACGGATCCAGCCGGTAGTACTTCGTCTTCGCGTCGAGCTTGGCGAGCACGGCTGTGTAGAGGGGATAGGTCGGCATCGGTACGAGCACTTCGCTGCCGGCCTCGACGAGTGCGCCGAGCGCGAGCTCGATGCCTTCCGACGTGCCCGCGGTGATGAACACGCGATCCGCGCTGATCGGGAACCCGTTGCCGGTGTAGTCGGCCGCGACCGCCTCGCGCGCCGCGCCGATGCCCGCCGACGGCCCGTACGTGTTGTGGCCGTCGCGCATGGCGCGCTCGACCGCGGCAATGAGATGCGGCGGCGTCTTGAAGCCGAACGCGACCGGATCGCCGATGTTGAGGTAGCGCACTTTCGTCCCGGCCGCTTCGACTTTCTGGGCCTCGGCGACGATGTTCCGGATGGCGTAGGTAAAGCGATGGACGCGCGCGGCTGTGGGAATGGCGGAGGCAATGTTCGTCGTCGTCACGCCTCGAATTTTACTCTGAGAGCGCGCGCGCAAAATCTACACGACCAATCAGATGCGGGTACCGGGAGTTAGGCACATCCGACACTGTTTACCGTCAGTTCGGCGGCATCCACGCGTGTGCATACGGAGTAAGCTCCGCGAAGTCAGCATTTTAGGCACATGGCAACAGGATTGAATTACAGATCGGTACCCATGGTGCCTCGCGCGCTCCCCGCGGCGGTCATCGCGCTCCTTCTGACGCCCAGTCTGGGCGGCGACAAGCTGGCCGCGCAGACGGTGCCGCCGGTCGCGACGTTCAAATCCAGCGTCGATCTCGTCCGCGTCGCTGCGATCGTGCGCGACGGCAAGGGACGATTCGTCCAGGACCTCACCGCCCAGGACTTCGAGGTGCTCGACGACGGCCGACCGCGGCCGATCGCGGATTTTCAGCGCGAGCTGCCGGGCGTCAGCGTGGCGCTGCTGTTCGACGTGAGCGGCAGCATGGAGGGGCATCTGAACGACGCCCGCGAAGCCGCGGATCGCGTGCTGGGCACGTTCGAGCCGCGCGACGAGGCCGCGGTCTTCACCTTCGACACGCGCTTGAACGAGGTGGTGCCCTTCACGCGCCGGCTCCTCGTGCTCCCTGATGCCATGAAGACGATCGTCCCCTTCGGCGAGACCTCGCTGCACGACGCGATCGCGCAGACCGCGAGCCGCGCGGGCCGGCGCGAAGGATTGCGGCGCGCGATCGTCGTCTTTACGGACGGCGTGGACAACGCGAGCCACCTGAAGCCGTCGGATGCGTCGGGCATCGCCAGCCAGGTCGACGTGCCGGTGTACATCGTCGGCCTCGTGCACGCGATCGACAACCCGGACGAGATGACGTCGGCCAAGTCCGTCCAGCGATCGGCGCTGACGGGATCGTTGTCGAATCTGGCAGGGTGGACCGGCGGCCACGTGTTCCTCGCGAGCACGGCCAGTCAGCGCAGCCTGGCCGCGAAGCAGATCATCGACGAGCTGCGTCATCAGTACTTGATTGCGATTGAAGCGAGCGGCGCTCCCGGCTGGCATCCGCTCCAGGTCCGCGCGCGAAACAAGGATCTGATCGTTCGAGCCCGGAGCGGGTACATCGCCGGGCAATCACGCCCGATGTCGGAGTAGGAGGATTCATCATGTTGCGGAAACTGTTCGTGATCGTGCCCGTCGCGGTGCTGGCCGTCGGCGGGTCCACCGCCTGCGCGACGAAGAAGTTCGTGCAGACGAGCGTCGGCGAAGTGAACGACAAGGTCGACTCGCTCGGCCGGTCGGTCGAAGCCACGCAGGAGCGGACGCGCCAGAACGAAGGCAAGATCGCCGAAGTTGATCAGAAGGCGCAAGCGGCCGGCCAGGCGGCGTCGGCGGCCGACGCCGCGGCGCGCCAGGCCAACAGCGCCGCCGCGGCGGCCAACTCGAACGCCAATGCGGTCGGCGGCAAAGTCGACACGCTGGACAAGGCCACGCGCCGGCTGATCTTCGAAGTCGTGCTGAGCGAGGATTCCGGCAACTTCAAGTTCGGCAAAGCGGACCTGCCGGACGAGGCGAAGCAGAAGATCGACGAGCTCGTGTCGAAGCTGACGCAGGATCCCAAGAACATCTATCTCGAGATCGAGGGGCACACCGACAACGTCGGCGGCAAGGAGATCAACGAGAAGGTCGGGATGGGCCGCGCGGAAGCTGTGAAGCGGTATCTCTACGAGAAGCACCACATCCCGCTGCACAAGATGAACGTGATCAGCTACGGCGAGGAGAAGCCGGCGGCGCCCAACACGACGAAGGAAGGAAGGGCGCAGAATCGCCGGGTCGTGATCCGGATTCTCGCGTAGTCCTCGTCGTCGGCGACATGTCAGGCGGGTCCTTTGGACCCGCCTGATCAGCCGGGTCCAAAAGGACCCGGCCTGCTTCTTCTCGCCCCACCCACCCTACCTGCCCCACCCGCCCGTCTGATAGTCTCTTCCCATGATTCGTACCGAACTGTCCCTCAGACTTCCGAACAACCCCGGCGCGCTGGCCGGCGTGTGCCGGCTGCTCTCGGTTGAACGGGTCAACATCCTCGCGATGGCCCTCGAGTCCGGGGGCCAGCTCCGGCTGGTCGTGGACAACCACGTCCACGGCGGCGCGATGCTGCGCGAGCATCATCATCAGGTGACCGAACGCGACGTGCTCGTCACGTCGCTGCCGAACGCGCCCGGCGCGCTGGCGCCGGTGCTGAAGCTCGTCGCCGACGCGAAGATCAATCTGGAGTACTGCTACGGCAGCGGCTCGGACGGCGGACCCACGGCCTTGATCGTGCTCGGAGTCGAGAATGCCCAACGAGCAAGCGCGGCGGCCGGACTTTGAATTGCGGATTGAGGAGTGCGGAATGCGGATTCTGAGAATCTGCCAATCCTCCGCAATCCGCATTCCTCATTCCGCAATATGAAACTGTACGTAGAGCCCATGGATTCGGTCGTCGTCGACGTGGACAGCGACGGCCGCGTCCGCTTCGAGGACGACATCCGTGAATGCTGGCATGTGCCCTCGCTTCAGGAGCGGCGGGCCATCATCTACGCCGCCCGGCAGGAGCGTGAAGCGCTTACCGAGCTCCTCGAAATCATTGAAAAACCTGCGGATTGAGCCGGTGCCTGTCACGTGACAGGTAGGTGACAGGCAGGTGACAGGCACCGGGCTAACGGCTATCCTTCTCCCTTCGACTCGCCCGTGTTTTCCTGAGGGAGCCGAGAATGTCTCCGAAAGACGAGTTCCCCGACAAACCGGACCAGCCGGACCGTTTCGGGTTCAGCCGGCGCGATTTCCTGAAGACCGCCGGCGTCGGCAGTCTCGCGACGGCCGTGACGGCCGCCGGCGCGGTTGAGGCCGGCGCGCAGACCGGCGTACGCGCCGTCGGACCCGGCGACGTGCCCGTCACGCTGACCGTCAACGGCAAGCGCGTCGATCTGCGCATCGAGCCGCGCGTCACGCTGCTCGACGCGATTCGCAATCGCGCGGATTTGACCGGCAACAAGCGTGTCTGCGATCGCGGCGTGTGCGGCGCGTGCACGATGATCGTCGACGGACGCACGGTCTACTCGTGTTCGACGCTCGCGATCGAGGCCCAGGGCAAACAGATTCGCACTGTGGACGGCCTTGCCGCCGCCAACGGGACGCTGCACCCGGTGCAGCAGGCGTTCTGCGACGCCGACGGCCTGATGTGCGGCTTCTGCACGCCGGGCTTCGTCGTCGCGACCGTCGCGCTGCGGCACGTTCGTCCGCGTGATGGAAGCGGCGCTGGCAGCAGCGTCGGCGGCCGCAAGAACGGGGGTACGCCGTGGCTAAGTATTCATGGCCCGAGACGCCGTCGCTTCTCGGCACGCCCGTCAAGCGCCTCGACGGCCCGGACAAAGTCACCGGTCGCGCGCGCTACACCTACGACATCAGCCGGCCCGGAATGATCTACGGCAAGATTGTCCGCTCGCCGTACCCGCACGCGAAGGTTGTCTCGATCGATCTCTCCGCGGCGGAGAAGGCGCCCGGCGTTAAGGCGACGCTCGCGTACATGAAGGCCGGCGACGAAGTGCACTACCAGGGCGATCCGGTCGCCGCCGTCGCGGCCGACACCGAGGAGCGCGCGCGCGATGCGGCGCGCCTCATTCGCGTGCGCTACGAGGCGCTGCCGCAGGTCTCGAGCGAAGCGCAGGGCATGCAGTTGATCGGGCCGCGCTGGAGCACGACGCAGCCGAACACGCGGGCCGGACAGCGCGCGGAGACCGGCGATCTCGACGCCGGCTTCAAGCAGGCGGCGCACATCGTCGAGCAGACGTACTCGACGCACATCATCACGCACGTGTGTCTCGAGACGCACGGCGCCGTGTGCGAGTGGGACGGCGACAAGCTGACCGCGTGGGTCTCCACGCAGGGCGTGCACCAGTGCGCGCAGGGTTACGCGCAGGCGCTCGGCATTCCGCAGACCAACGTCCGCGTCATCACGCAGTACATGGGCGGCGGCTTCGGCAGCAAGTTCGCGCCGGACTCGCAGGGCATCATCTGCGCGAAGCTCGCGAAAGCAGCGGGCGTGCCGGTCAAGCTGATGCTCGATCGCAAGGAGGAGCATCTCGACACCGGCAACCGGCCGTCGGCGTTCGCCAAGATCAAGGCGGGCGTGTCGAGCGACGGCAAGCTGACCGCGTTCGACGGCACGAGCTGGGGCACGGGCGGCGCCGGCGCCTCGTCGGGCTTCCCGCTGCCGTACCTCTACCAGTTCCCGAACCGCAAGCGCGTCCACACCGACGTGTACATCAACGCGGGTCAGCAGCGCGCGATGCGCGCACCGGGTCATCCGCAGGGCTGCTTCCTCACCGAAATCCTGATGGACGAGCTCGCGGACCGCGTGAAGATGGATCCGGTCGAGTTCCGCATCAAGAACGCGCCGCCGCTCGCGCCGAACGCGCAGTGGGTGAAGTACTTCGCCGAAGGCGCGAAGCGGTTCGGCTGGGACAAGCGGCACGCGACCGGCGATCCGACACCGGGGCCGATCAAGACCGGTATGGGCGTGTCGGCGCACCTGTGGGGCGGCGCCGGCCGCGGATCGACGGCGCACGTCGACATCATGTCGGACGGCAGCGTCGTCGTGAAATGCGGAACGCAGGACCTCGGTACAGGAACCCGCACTTTAGTGGCCATCGTTGCGGCCGAGACCTTCGGTCTGCCGGTCAGCGGGGTGAAGCCGGAAATCGGCGACACGCTGTATCCCTTCAGCGGCGGATCGGGCGGCAGCACGACCGCGGCGTCCGTCACGCCGGCGATTCGCGTCACGTCGCTTAACGCGCTCGACGCGCTCTTCGCGAAGGTCGCGCCCACGCTCGGCGTCACGCCCGATCAGCTTGCCGCTGAAGGCGGCCGCATCTTCGTCAAGGGCAACTCGTCGAAGGGCCTGAGCTGGAAGGACGCGTGCAAGCTGATCGGTACCGAGCCGATCTCAGTGGACGGCAAGTGGGAAGACGGCCTGTCGTCGAGCGGCACGAGCGGCGTCCAGTTCGCGGAAGTCGAAGTGGACATCGAGACCGGCATCGTGCGCATCAAACGCATTCTCGCGATGCAGGACTGCGGGCTCATCGTCGACAAGCTGACCGCCGAGAGCCAGGCGTACGGCGGGGTCGTCGCGGCGATCAACTTCGCGCTGTTCGAGGATCGCATTCTCGACCGCGTGACGGGGCAGATGGTCAATCCGAACATGGAGTGGTACCTGCTCGCCGGCATGTCCGACATTCCGAAGATCGACATCGTGCTCAACAACATGCCGGAGCGCGGCGTCATCGGGATCGGCGAGCCGCCGACGGTATCCACGGCGTCGGCGATTGCCAACGCGGTCCGCAACGCGACGGGCGCGACGATTCGCAGCCTGCCACTCCATCCGCATAAGGTGCTGGCGGCGATCGAGCAGGAACGCGCGGGCGGCACGAATTAGCGCGAGGAGAACAAACGTGAAGGCTTTCGCCTACGTGAATCCGACGTCCGAAAAAGAAGCCGTGGCCGCGCTGAAGACCGATGGCATCGCCATGGTCATCGGCGGCGGTCAGGACCTGCTCTCGCGGATGAAGGACTACATCGATTCGCCCGACCGGGTCGTCAACGTCAAGGGCCTCGACGCGACGGTCACGGCGACGTCTGACGGCGGCGTGAAAATCGGGTCGGCCGTGAAAATCGTTGATCTCGCCGAGCACGCGGCGGTGATGTCGCTCTACCCGTCGGTCGCTGCCGCGGCGATCGAAGTTGGCACGCCGCAGATTCGCAATCAGGGCACGGTCGGCGGCAACATCAATCAGCGGCCGCGCTGCTGGTATTTCCGCAACGAAGAGTTCGTCTGTTACAAGAAGGGCGGATCGCGCTGCTTCGCCGTCAACGGCGAGAACCAGTACCACGCGATCTTCGGCAACGACGGCCCGAGTCACATCGTGCATCCGTCGAGCCTGGCCGTACCGTTCGTCGCGTACGGCGCGAAGTTCCGCGTCCTCGGCCCGAACGGCGAGCGCGAGATCGCCGCGGCGGACTACTTCACGATGCCGACGCTCGCGAACGTGCTGAAGGAAAACGTGCTGGACGATGAGGACATCCTCACGCACGTGATCCTGCCGGCGCCGGGCAACGTCAAGCACGGGCACTACGAGGTGCGCTATAAGCAGTCGCACGACTGGCCGCTCGCGTTCACGACCGTCGTGCTGGTGATGAACGGAGTGAATGGCACGTCCGGAGCGAATGGAACGTCTGGAAGCACGATTCGCTCCGCGCGTGTCGTCCTTGGCGCCGTCGCGCCCGTACCCTGGCGCTCGCGTCCGGCCGAGGACGCGCTCGCAGGGAAGGCGCTCAACGAAGCGACAGCTGCGCTCGCGGGCGAAGCCGCAATCAGCGAAGCGAAGCCGATGAGCGGGAACGCCTACAAGATCCAGATTGCGAAGACCGCCGTGAAGAGAGCCGTGATGAGGGCTGCGGGGATTAAGACCGTGTAATGCAAGAATGCAAGAATGCACGAATGCAAGAATGCAGAAATGCAACCTCGCATTCGTGCATTCGTGCATTCTTGCATTCTTGCATTGAGGACTCTTTATGGAACACCTCACCTCGCCCAAACTCACCCCCGGCGTCCACTGCCTGAGCCTTCGCCACAAGGGTATGTACGTGACGTCGATGCCGTATCCCGAGGAATCGCAGTTCTACGATTCCTACGACGCGACGGCCTACTGGTGCGTCGAGACGCAGCGCGGCTTCGGTCCCGACGGCGCGTCGGTCCGCCCGGACTGCTGCACCGGCGAGCGAGATTGTTGCAAACACTAAGGGCTTAGGGCTAAGCGCCCTCAGCCCTCATTTCGCCCCCGCCATTCCGAACAGCACTGTCCCAATCGCCGAGTAATCGAGATCAGCGCCGCCAGCGGCGACCAGCGCGTTGACCAACTGCGTGACGAGCGCGGTTGCCGGCATCGCGACTGAATTGGCCGCCGCCGCTTCGTTCGCGATCCGCAGATCCTTCTGATACAGCTTCGTCCGGAACCCCGGTTTGTAGTTGTCGATCAGCATCCGCTCGCCGTGGACTTCGAGGACGCGGCTCGCGGCGAACCCCCCGAGCAGCGCCTGCCGGACGCGCGCCGGATCGACGCCGGCTTTCTTCGCAAGCGCGAACGCTTCGCTCACGCCCGCGAGCGCGCCGCCGATCGCGACCTGATTGCAGATCTTGCAGATCTGTCCTGCGCCCGACCGGCCTATATAGATGATGCGCTCGGCGTTGCCCATGACGGCGAGGATCGGCTTCATCTTCGCGAAGACCGATTCGTCGCCGCCGACCATGATCGACAGCGATGCGTTGATCGCGCCGATTTCGCCGCCGCTGACCGGCGCGTCAAGCATCGAACCGCCTTTCGCCGCAACGAGCGATGCGAGTTTCTCGGTCGCCACAGGCGAGATGCTGCTCATGTCGATGACCGTCGTCCCGCGCTGCAGCGCGGACAGCACGCCGTTCGCGCCCGCCAGCACGAGCTCGACGTCCGCCGTGTCGGGCAGCATCGTGATCACGATCGTTGCCCCTGCGGCAGCGTCGGCTGCCGACGTCGCCGCGGTCGCCCCGGCGCTGACGAGTTCATCCACGGCGGGCTTGCTGCGGCTATGAACGATGAGCCGATGCCCGGCAGCGGCGAGATGCTTCGCCATGGGCTTGCCCATGACGCCAAGACCTATGAATCCAATCGTTTCTGGCACGGTTTCATGTCCTTTCACGGTCCGGCTGTTTGTCCGCCGAAGCCCTCAGGTGAAGGCGGAAAGCCGGACGCCACAGAGATTGTCGGCTTGCGTCGCCGTAGCGTCAGCGAAGGCGCGACCCGATAAGTCCGGTATAATCCCCGATTGAGTTCGCAGTCTAACCCGTAATCTGAGGTTGCTTATGAAACGCGCGTTGGCCGTGGCAGCAGTCGCGATTCTGGCGTCGCCGCTCGCGATGATGGCGGCCGGCGGCCCGCTCGGCGAGCTCGGGGCAAGCAAGGGATCGGTCAGCGGCGCATACGTCGAAGCACGCACGGCCGAGGTGTTCACCGGCGGCTGCATCATGAACAGCGAAGCGGAGACTATGGGCAAGCAGGCCGTCCTGGCCTGGAAGGTCGACCGCGGCACGTTCAACGGCATCAACGTCGACGGCCTGTCGGTCGTGGCGGCGATCTCGGGCGATCGCAACCTCGGCATGCCCGAGATGGGCGGCGAGAAGCCGGTCGTCCACTCGGCGCTGTTCGTCGATCAGCGCGCCAACGCCGCGCAGCAGCTCGCGCTCGTGGCGATGGCGAACGAGCTGTCCAAGGGCATCGTCGGGACGATCGTGCAGGTGATGCCGGCGCCGATCACGTTCGCGGATGGTGGCAGCGAGATCCAGGTCGCGACGGGCCCTGGTGGACCTGTCGCGCTCGAAGTCGCCAAGCACATGACGCACGATCCGACCTGCGGCGCGCAGCAGTGGTTCCACCCGCTCGCGTCGATCGACGATGCGACGCTCGGCCTGACGGCGCAGCACTCGTTCACCGGTTCGTCGCTTGGCACCAAGTGGAGCGACCCGAACAAGCGCTCGTCGTTCTTCGGAACCTTCCGGTACTAGCCGGGTAGGCCGGATGGGGCAGGAAGGGCGGGTAAGACGGTAAGGCGGGTAGGGTAGGTAGGCCGGACAGGGAAGAGCGTTCGAAACCGAGGCGCCCGATTCGTCGGGCGCTTTTTTTTGGTGCGCCAGGCATGGCGCGCAGCGCCATGAGCTGGCGCTGGGCAACCGATAGCGAAAGCGATTCGGGAAGTGACTCGGAGGTGCAAGTCCTCTGGGGGCCTTGGTAACAGGAACCCCTAGCCGAACAGCAACGGCGT
>JACPZW010000037.1 GCA_016195265.1 Acidobacteriota bacterium
AAGCCGGATGCGATCGCCGGGCGTCAGCGTGACGTCGCGCGCCGATCCTCGCAGATCGAACGGCATCACCATCGCGTCCATGTAGCCGGGAAACGCCTGATGCGAGATCGTGAGGACTTCAGCGGGCTTGTCGACGCGCAGCACAAGGCCGTTCGTCGAGTAGTGCTGTGCGCACCCGAGGGTGGCAAAAGCAAATGCAACCACGAAAACACGAAAACACAAAGAAGAGGAGAAAAGTGGTTTCATCTTTCTTCTTCGTGACTTCGTGGCTTCGTGGCCCCCGTCAGTCCCTACCAGCTATGCCACCGTGACTTCCTTGCTGAGATATACGTCCTGAATCGCGTTCAACAGCGCGACGCCTTCGCCCATCGGCCGCTGGAACGCCTTGCGGCCGGAGATGAGGCCCATGCCGCCGGCGCGCTTGTTGATCACGGCCGTCTTCACGGCTTCCTTGAGATCGCTCTCGCCAGACGAGGCGCCGCCTGAATTGATCAAGCCCGCGCGCCCCATGTAGCAATTCGCCACCTGGTACCGCGTCAGATCGATCGGATGCGTCGTCGTGAGGTCCGAGTACACCTTCTTGTGCGTCTTGCCGAAATTGAGCGCGGTGAACCCGCCGTTGTTCTCCGGCAGCTTCTGCTTGATGATGTCCGCCTCGATCGTCACGCCGAGGTGATTGGCCTGCCCGGTGAGATCCGCGGCGAGGTGGTAGTCGGCTTCCTTCGTCTTGAAGGCGGCGTTGCGAAGATAGCACCACAGGACGGTGAACATGCCCAGCTCGTGCGCCTGGTGGAACATCTCGGTGACTTCCTGCAGCTGGCGCTTGGACTCGTCCGAACCGAAATAGATCGTCGCGCCGACGCCCATCGCGCCCATCTCGAACGCCTGCTTGATGTTCGCGAAACGGATCTGATCGAACTGGTTGGGATAGGAAATGAATTCGTTGTGGTTGAACTTCAGAAGAAAGGGAATCTTGTGCGCATACTTCCGCGCGACCGATCCGAGCACGCCGAGCGTGGAGGCGACGCCGTTGCAGCCGCCTTCGATCGCCAGCTTGACGATGTTCTCCGGATCGAAGTACGCGGGGTTGGGCGCGAACGATGCGCCGGCCGAATGCTCGATGCCCTGGTCCACCGGCAGAATCGACACGTAACCCGTGCCGCCCAGCCGCCCGTGATCGATGAGGGACTGCAGCGCGGTCATGACGCGCGGCGACCGATCGGATCCGCCGAACAGACGTTCGACCGAGTCAGGCCCGGGCAGGTGCAGGTTCGCCTTCGGAATCGTCTTGCACTGATGCTGGAGGAGTCCGGCGGCCTCGTCGCCGAGGATCTCCGTGATTTTGGACGTGGCAGTGGTTGGCATATGCGTGATTTTATATCGGAAATCTGAAGTCCTCTACCGTCATCGCGGCGACGGCGGACAGGACCATTTCCTCTATGGGAAGCGCCGCCTCGGCCTTCTCCACGTCCGCGAGCCGCGCGCGCGTCGCGGGATGCTTGGGCGTGAACAGCGTGCAGCAATCCTGGTCGGAAATGATCGAGATGGAATATGTACCGATACGCTCCGCTTCCGCCGAGATCTCGTCCTTATCCATGCCCACCAGCGGCCTGAGGATCTCCAGCCGCGTGGCGTCGGCGATCGTCGTCATGTTCTCGAGCGTCTGCGACGCGACCTGGCCGATCACTTCGCCGGTCACCAGCGCGCGCGCGTGCCATTTCCGCGCGAGCCGCTCGGCGATGCGCAGCATCAAGCGGCGATAAATCACGACACGCAGCTCCGGCGCGACCGCAAGGACCACCTGCTGCTGCAGCTCGCCGAACGGCACGAGCGCGAGCCGCGATCGCAGCTGATACTTCGTCAGCAGGCCCGCGATCTCGCGGACTTTCTCCTGCGACGCGCGAGACAGAATCGGATAGCTGTGGAAGTGGATGAAAACGACCGTGCACCCGCGTCGCATCATGCGATACGCGGCGACCGGAGAATCGATCCCGCCCGACAGCAGGCAGGCGACGCGGCCCGACGTGCCAGTCGGCAGTCCGCCGGCGCCTGGCTCCTTCCCGAAGAAATAGAACGCGCCGTCCGGTAGCATTTCGAGGTGCACGGTCAGCGCCGGCCGGCTCAGGTCCACGTGCCAGCCCTTCACCTCCTTGATGCGGCCGCCGACCTCACGCTCCACGGTCGGCGACGTGAACGGCAGCCGCTTGTCCGCTCGCGTCGCCGAGACGCGAAAAGACGACGTCTCGCGGTCGCCCAGGTCTTCGAGAATCGCCGACGCAAGCGCGTCGAAGTCGTGCGGCCCGCGGTTGGCCGGACAGAAGTTCGCGATGCCGAACACTCGCGAGATCCGCGCGCGCACTTCCTCCCACGCCGTCTCCGGCCCCATCTCGATCTCGATACGGCCCATGACCGAACGGAACGCGCGGATATGAATCCCGGCCAGCGCCGCCTTCAGATTGCGCACGAGCATCTGAATGAACCACGGCCGGTTCTTGCCCTTGAGCGCGAGTTCCTTGTAGTGGACGACGATGCTGTTCATCAATCGGGTAGTTGGGTAATTGGGTAGTTGGGTAATTGGGTAGCTTGGTAATTGGATAGCTGGGAATTGACTTGGGATTGGGCCGCAAATCCCTCAGCCAATCACCAGATTACCCGATTACTCAGTTACCCAATACGGCGCCCGCCGCTCGATGTCCGGAGCGAACAGCGCTCTCAATGGTCGCGGGCAGTCCCGTGTCTACCCAATCGCCCGCGAGCACGAAGCCACGCAGCGCGGTCTGCGTTGAGGGCCGCGCCGGCTGCCCCGGCGCGAGCGAGAACGTCGCGCGCGGCTCGCGGACGACGGTCGCTCGGACGAGCGCGGCGGACCGCGACTCAGGAAGCGCCTCGAAGATCTCCTGCCGCGCGAGGGCGACGAGTTCGTGATTGGTCAATGCGACGATGGACGCCGCGCCGCTCGAGACGAGGGAGAGATGCGACGCGAGATCGTTTCCAGGCCCAAACACCAGCCGCGTGTCGAACACCCACTGCATGGTCCGGCCCGGTAGTCCGATGAACGGTTCGTCAATGATCCGGCGGTTGAACCACAGATTGATGGTCACGATCGGCGATGTGGCCATCCGTCCGGCACGATCGATGACGTCAGCCAGCTCCGGCGGTGGTGCGCCGAACAGGTCCGCGAGCGCGAACCACGGGACGGCAGAAATCACCCTGTCGATCGGGAAGGAACGCAGAGAGCCCGGCGACCGCAGAGAAGAATCTTCGGGCGCGTCTACGGCGACGACGCGGTCGCCCTCGACACGCACTTTCGCCGCGGCGCCGGTGAGCACAGTGCCGCCGTGGCTCTCGATATACTCGCGCGCGGGCTCGGCGTACATAAGATGCAGCGGCTTCGTCGGCAGCGCGATCGCGGCGGTTCTCGGATCGTCGCCGAACATTTCAGCGAGCACGCGCGCGAACAAAGGCGCAGCGGCCTGATCCGGCGGCTGGTTCAACGCCGCCAGCGCCAGCGGTTCCCACAACAGCTCGCACAGGCGCGGCGTCTGGCCGTTGCGCACGAGCCAGTCCTTCACGGTCTCCCCGGGCGACGCTGCTTTGAGCGTCCCGCCCCGCAGCTCGCGCTGCGCGATCCGGAGCGGCCCGGCCATCCCGACGATGGAGAACCGATCGCGCCACATGAGCGCATCCCAGTCGAGGATGCCGGCGATCAAATGAAACGGCGGAGGAAGCGACGGGCACGAAAGCCGCGATCGCTGTCCCATCCGATCGATCATCGTCACGGCGAGCTGCGGCTCGATCCGGACGTTGTCCATCGCGCCGATCTCGCGCAGGAACGCGAACGTCTCGTAATAGCAGCCGAGCAGCACGTGCTGGCCGTTGTCCACGAGCTCGCCGGTCTCGCGATCCGGAAACGCCGTCGCGCGCCCGCCAAGCCGTCCGCGCGCTTCGAGCACAAGGACGCGGGCGCCGTCGCGCGCGAGCCGCACGGCCGCGCTCAGCCCCGCGCAGCCCGCGCCAATGACGATGACGTCGTACGGGATCATGCGGGGAACAGCCATTGCCGAAGCGCGATGAGCGCCTGGCGCGGACGCGGCACGCGGGCCCGCGCCGTGAACACATCGTAGTGATTGCGCTCGATGCGGCGCAGCGTCTCGAAATACACCGCACGCATGATCTCCGCCGCCACGAGACGCCCGCAGTCCGCCAGCGGACGCGCGTCCACCGCGCGCTGATAGAAGTCCCTGGCGCGCACGCACTCGAACGCAATCAACGCGCGCACGCGGTCGTGCACGACGCCGGCGCTCAGGTCATCGACAGTGCAGCCGTGCTCTTCCAGGTCTTCGAGCGGCAGGTACACGCGGCCGAGCTCGAGGTCGCCCTTGACGTCGCGCAGGATGTTCGTCAGCTGCAGTGCGACACCGAGATTCAGCGCGTAGTCCGACGACCGCGGCTCCGTGCAGCCCCAGATGCGGATGCAGATCAACCCGACGGCCGACGCGACGCGGCGGCAGTACTCGAAGAGATCGTCGAACGTCCGGTAGCGCGTCGTGTCCAGATCCATCGCGACGCCGTCGATCACATCGTCGAACGCCTGGCGCGGCAGATCGAATGACTTGATGAACGGCTGCAGCCGCTGAGCCTGTGGCGTCCGCGGCGCGCCGCCGTCGAACGCGCGCCCGAGCTCGGCGCGCCAGAACGCGACCGCGTCCCGGCCCGTCGGCAATCCGTCGGCGACTGTCTCCTCTTCATCCACCGCATCGTCGACGGCGCGGCAGAAGTCCCAGACCGCGATGATGGCGCGGCGCTGTTCCGCCGGCAGCACCAGGAACGAATAGTAGAAGCTCGTTTTGCGCGCCATTACGACATTTTCGACGGGGCCGTCCAGCGTGCCGCGCGCCACAGCAGCGACGGCGCGTCGCGCAGTCCGAGCGTCGGGCGGTCGTGCAGGAGATAGGGGGCGGCGTCTTCCACGGCGTCGAGCACGCGCATGCCGCCGTGCCAGGTGAGGCGGAGCTCGTAGCGCAGCCGTCCGCGTACGCCGTCGCAGACGGCCCGGCCCGCGGCAAACTTCTCGCGCGTGACGGCGATGCACCCATCGAGCACGGCGAGCCACTCGCCCGAGAGCATTGCGCCAGACAGATCCATTTCGCGCGCGCGGTTGAGCACGACCGCATCGCGCGGCACGTACAGTCGGCCGATCTGCCAGTCGCGGCCGAAGTCCTGCCAGAAGTTTGTCAACTGCAGCGCCGTACACAGCGCATCCGACGATCGAGCGAGCGTCTCATCGTGATAGCCGGCGATCCGCAGCACGAGGCGGCCGACGGGATTCGCCGAGCGGCGGCAATAGTCGAAGACCTCCTCCCACGAGTCGTACCGCGACGTCGTGGTATCCTGCGCGAACGCGCTCACGAGATCGTCGAACAGCGAGATCGGCAGATCGAGCGTCCGAATGGAATGCGCGAGCGCCACCAGCATCAGGCCCCGGTGATCAGTGTCATCCGTGAACGCCGCGCGACCGGCGCCGGTTGTGGACGCGACCGCGGCGTGAAGCCGATCCTGCCACGCGCGCAGCTGCGCCGCGCGCTCGGCCGCGGGCGCCTCGCCTTCGTCGGCGATGTCGTCCGCGATGCGCGCGAACGCATAAACGGCGGCGATGTGCGGGCGCATCACCCGCGGCAGCAGCCAGGACGCCACCGGAAAATTCTCATAATGCGATCGGGCGAGCGCCTCGCACACGGCGTACGCGCGCGCGAGCGGTTCGGACCGGCGTGGCACCGACGCATTTTAGTCCGGCTGACGCCGGACATTCTCGCGGTCCGGCGAAAGCCGGACACCACGACCCATGCGTGACGTCCTTGCGGGCGTGGCCGCGATCGTCCTGCTGCTGGCGGCGGCGAGCCTGGCGACGACGCTGCAGACGTTCCGGCGCCGCCGGCTGCGCGCCAGGGCGGCCGAACAGGATCAGGGCCGCGCGGTCATCGCGGAGATTCCCGGCGACGAGGATCTCGTCCTCTTCACGGCGGACGCGACGCACTTTCATTTTCGCGACCACGCGATCGACAAGACGGCGATCGTCGCCGTGAGACTACTGATCAACGGTGCACAGATTGCCGAAGGTCGGCGACGAGCTGCGGAGCGGGGCGAAGGGGTCCCCGCGGAGCGCGACCGGGGGGCAGGGGCCCCCGGAGTAATAGATGACCGGCCGGAGGGCATCGCCCGCGATCGGTGGGATGTCGCGATCGAGACTGCGACGGGCACGATGCTCGTGGAATGCGGCGCGATTCGTGAGCGCGTGTCGCAGGAACTGGCGCGGACCGTGTTCGATGCGGTGAAACACGACATGGAGCGACGAGACGATGATGTGTAGGCCGGGTCCTTTCGGACCCGGCATGGACCGGCGGGTCCCAAAGGACCCGCCCTGCATGTCACCACTCAGTTTCAGGAACGCCACTGCGTTTATTCACGACGCGGGCGAGGACGAACAACAGATCGGACAGGCGATTCACGTAGCGGATCAGGACGGGGTCGACCGGCGGGTCGAGCGCGACCATGCGGCGCTCGGCGCGGCGGCAGACAGTCCGCGCCACGTGCGCCGCGGCGCCGGCGGGCGTGCCGCCGGCGAGGATGAAGCGGCGCAGCGGCGGGAGTTCTTCCTCGAGCCGATCGATCAGCTGCTCGAGACGGGTGACGTCGGCGTCGCCGATCACGGCCTTGGTCACGCGCGGCGCAAGCTTGTCCGCGGGATCGGCGAGTTGCGCGCCCAGCGCGAAGAGATCACGCTGGAGATGAATGACCTCGGCGTCCAGCGCGGCGTCGAGGCCTGACGCGCGGACAAGGCCGAGCCAGGCGTTGAGCTCGTCGATGTCGCCGTACGCGTCGACGCGCGGATCGTCCTTGGTGGTGCGTGTGCCGTCGAAGAGCGACGTCTCGCCGGTATCGCCGGTGCGCGTGTAGATTTTCACAAGGGTGACAGGTAGGTGACAGGCAGGTGACAGGCACCTACCTGTCACCTGCCTGTCACCCGCCCAATTATATGGCCAAGAAAAAGGCGCGACCCCTGCCGATCCCGGCGACGCCGGCGCGCAGGCGATTCCGCCAGCGCCTGCTGACGTGGTACCGCCGGCACGGCCGCGACCTGCCCTGGCGCAAGACCGGCGACCCGTACCACATCCTCGTGTCGGAGATCATGCTGCAGCAGACGCAGGTGGACCGCGTGCTGCCGAAGTACGCCGAGTGGCTGGAGAAGTACCCGTCGATGCACGTGCTCGCGTCGGCGCCCGAGCACGAGGTGACCGAGACCTGGCGTCCGCTCGGCTACAACATCCGCCCACGCCGGCTGCAGAGCATCGCGCGCGAAGCCGTGGCGCGGTACGGCGGCGCGCTGCCGTCGGATGAAGAGACGCTGCTGTCGTTCAAGGGGATTGGTGCGTACACCGCCGGCGCCATCCGAAGCTTCGCGTTCGGCGAGCGCGCGGCGATTCTCGACACGAACGTCGCGCGCGTGCTCTTTCGCGTGTTCGTCGGCAGAGGTGAGCCGAAGAGCCACGCAATGACGAAACATCTCTGGACGCTGTCGGCGACGCTCGTCCCGTCGCGCCACGTCTTCGACTTCAATCAGGCACTGATGGATTTCGGCGCGATGATCTGCGTCGCGCGGAATCCGAAATGTCTCGTGTGTCCGATGAAGAAAGACTGCCGGTGGATCAAAGGACCCGTCCCCAAATGACCCTTGTCATCGTCACCGCCGCCGTCATCGAGCGCGACGGACGCTTCTTCGTCACGCGACGGCAGCCGGGCGTCCACCTCGAGGGCTCTTGGGAATTTCCCGGCGGCAAATGCGATCCCGACGAGACGCTCGCCGCGTGCCTCGCGCGCGAACTGCGCGAGGAACTCGACGTCGACGCGCGCATCGGCGACGAAGTCTTCACCATCACGCATACGTACCCGGACCGGCATGTGGAGCTGCATTTTTTCGCGTGCGAACTGCTGGGCGAGCCGAAGCCGCAGCAGGGTCAGGCGATGCTGTGGGTGCGGCGCCAGGATCTCGCGACGCTGGAGTTTCCGCCGGCGGACAAGGAGTTGATTGAGCGACTAATGAAGTTGTAGGGCGGGTCCTTTCGGACCTGCCAGACGCGCCGGGTCCAAAAGGACCCGGCCTACGTGACAGACGCGGTGCCGGTCCAAAAGGACCCGGCCTACGTGACGACGACAGGACCCGGCCTACATGACACGCGATCCAACAAATGGCAGCGTCGTCACCACCGCGCTCGCACCACCGACGGTCACCTTCGCTCCGGGCTCGACGAAATCGCGATGGACGTAGCCCAGCGCGATCGGCTGCTTCAACGCCGGTGAGAGCGCGCTGCTCGTCACGTTGCCGATCTCCCGCTCGCCGGCGTGAATCACCGCGCCGGGTGCGGGCACGCGATCCCCTTCCAGCGTCAGCCCGACGAGCTTGCGCGCCACGCGTCCGTGCCCCCGATCTCGCACGCGGACGATCACTTCCTGCCCGACGTAGCAGCCCTTGCTGAAACTGATCGCGCGCGACTCGATGCCGGCTTCGAGCGGAATCGTCTCTTCGTCCATGTCGCGGCCGAATCGGGGCACACCCGCTTCGATGCGAATCACCTCCGCCGTGTCCTCGTCCATCGGGAGCGCGCCGGCCGCGGCAACGGCCGACGAGAGCGTCTCGGCCTGCCCCCTGTCGACGAACACGTCGTAGCCCGGCTCACCGGTGTCGGTCACCCGCGTAACGATCGCCGGACTGCCGGCGAACTGCGCACGCGCGTTGCCGTGCTCGGGCAACGCGCTCAACCGATCGATCGCAAGATCCGGAACGACAGCGGCGACGATTCGCGCCGCGTCTGGGCCGACGATCGCAAGCTGAGCAAACGTCTCGCTGACGTCGCCGAGCTGAACATCCTCGGAAAAGATGAACTGATCCAGCTTGGCGAGCACGGTGTCCGTCGCCTCCCGTGCCAGCGTCAGAAGCACGACGTCGCCGAGCTCGTAGACGTGCAGGTCCGCGATCATCCGTCCCTGCGCGGTCAGGTACGCGGCATAACAGCCCTGCCCCGCTTTCAGCGCCACGACGTCGTTCGTCAGCAGACCTTGAAGATACGATGCGCGGTCCGCGCCGGACACGACGATCCGCCCGAGATGCGAGCGGCTGAGAAAGGCCGCGCCGTGACGCGCAGCGTCGTACGCTGTGGGGGAAGCCGCGGGAATCATGATGGTATTCTTACGTATGCGCCTGGCCCATTCTATCCGCGCGATGCTGGCGACGCTGGCGCTCGCCGCGCCGCACGTCGCCGCCGCGCAGGCGCCGGCCCAAGGCGCGCAGGCGCCGTTCCAAATTGACCCGGGTGAAGCGACGTTCACGATCTTCGTCCGCTCGATCCCCATCGGCACCGAAACCGTCACCGTCGCGCGCAGCGCCGACGGCTGGACGATCACCAGCAGCGGCCGACTCGGTCCGCCCGTCGACATCGTCGCGCGGCGCCTGCAGGTCCGCTACAACGCCGAATGGCATCCGTTCGAATTCACGTACGACGGCACGGCCCGCGGGCAGGCGCAGAGCATTCACACGCTCATCGAGGGCACGAAGGCGACCAGCGACATCGTCGCCAACAATCAGACGTCGCAGAAGATCGATGCGATCGATCCGAATGCGCTCGTGGTCATGGCGAGCAACTTTTTCGGGCCGTACGAAGCCGTCGCCGCGCGATTGAAGACGGCGGCCGTCGGCGCGGAGATCCCGATCTTCGGTCCGGCGCAGCTGTCGTTCACCATTCGCGTCGGCGAAACGTCCGCGGCGCCGATTCAGACGACCGCGCGCCTGATCAACGCGCGGCGGACGCACATCAGCTTGATCCTGCCCGGCGCGCCGCTCGACGGCGAGCTCTGGACCGACGAGAGCGGCCGCATGGTGCGCTTCAGCATGATCGCGCAGGGGCTCGACGTCGTCCGGAAGGACGTGGCGGCGGTGTCCTCGCGCAGCGTGACGATCTCGCGGCCGAACGACGAGCCGGCGAAGATTCCCGCGAACGGCTTCATCCTGGCCGGCACGCTGTCCCGTCCGATTCAGACGTCGACGACACCGAAGATACTTCCGGCGGTCGTCCTCGTGGGCGGCAGCGGCGCAATCGATCGCGACGGCCTCGCGTTCGGCATTCCCGTGCTCGGGCAGCTCGCGGACGCGATCGCCGACGCCGGCTTCATCGTCGTGCGCTACGACAAGCGCGGCATCGGTCAGAGCGGCGGGCGCGCGGAATCCGCCGGGCTCGCCGAGTACGCGGAAGACGCACGCGCCGCGGTCCAATGGCTGTCGAAGCGCAAGGACGTCGACAGGAAGAAAATCGTCGTGATCGGCCACAGCGAAGGTGGCGCAGTCGCCCTGATCGCGGCGTCGAAGGACAAGTCGATCGCCGCCGTCGGTCTGCTCTCGGCCAACGGCGTCACGGGCGCGCAGCTCATTCTCGCGCAGCAGGCGCACGCGCTCGACCGGCTCAAGCTGTCGGTGGCAGATCGGCAGGCGAAGGTCGATCTGCAGAAGAAGATCCACGAAGCGGTGCTCACCGGCAAGGGCTGGGAGACGATGCCGGCGGAGGTCAACCGCCGTCAGGTGGACAACCCTGAGTTTCAGAGTCTCCTCGCGAATGATCCCGCGAAGGTCATTCCTGAAGTGCGACAGCCGATCCTGATCGTGCAAGGCGAGTTGGACACGCAGGTGGAGCCGTCGAACGCCGACAGGCTCGAGGCGATGGCGAAGAAGCGCAAGAACGCGCCCCCCGTGAACATGGTCGAGATGGTGAAGCTGCCGGGCATCAATCACCTCCTCGTGCCCGCGACGACCGGCGAAGTCGAGGAGTACGGCGCGCTGAAGGACAAGACCGTCAGTCCGGCGGTGACTCAGGCGATCGTGACGTGGCTGACGAAGACGCTCTCGGCCGCGCGCTAGCAATCGCGCGCGCGTACATCGCGTCGCGCGGCGATCGCGCCGTGTGGCCGTCGACGACGCTCGCCGATCTGCGGGCCGCGCTCGGCGGTCCTCTTCCCGCGACTCCCATCGATGCCGTCAACGTGATTGACGCGCTGGCCCGCGCGGCGGAGCCGGGCCTCGTGACGACCACGGGTCCGCGGTACTTCGGATTCGTGACCGGCGGCGCGCTGCCGGCCACGGTGGCCGCCGAGTGGTTGACGGCCGCGTGGGATCAGAACGCGGCGCTGTACGTCATGTCGCCGGCGGCGGCGATCGTCGAGGAAATCGCGGGCGCCTGGCTGCTGGACCTGCTGCATCTGCCGAGTGCGTCGAGTGTCGGCTTCGTGACCGGCTGTCACATGGCGAACTTCACGGCGTTGGCGGCCGCACGGCACGAGGTCCTGCGACGCGCGGGCTGGGACGTCGAGGCCGACGGACTGCAAGGCTCGCCCGCCGTCCGCGTCATCGTCGGCGACGAGGTCCACGTGTCGGTGATGGGCGCGCTGCGGTATCTGGGATTCGGCAGCAAGCAGGTCGTGCGCGTGGCGGTGGACGGGCAGGGACGGATGCAGCCCGAAGCGCTCGCGTCCAACCTCTCGGCCGGAAACGGGCCGGCGATTGTGTGTGCGCAGGCCGGCAATGTGAATACCGGCGCGTTCGATCCGTTCGACACGATTGTGGATCTCGCGCATGTGCACGGCGCGTGGGTGCACGTCGACGGCGCGTTTGGTCTGTGGGCGGCCGCGAGTCCGGCGCTCCGGCATCACGTGACTGGAATTGAGCGCGCCGATTCGTGGGCGACCGACGCGCACAAGTGGCTGAACGTGACGTACGATTCGGGTCTGGTGTTCGTGGCGCATCCGGCCGCGCATCGCGCGGCGATGAGCCAAGGCGCCGCGTATCTCACGCGGACGTCGTCTGAAGCGAGTGGGGCCCCGCCCCCACTCGCCCCGCGTGAGGGCATGGACTGGACGCCCGAGTCGTCGCGCCGCGCGCGCGGCTTCGCGGTCTACGCGGCGCTGCGGTCGCTCGGCCGCAGCGGCGTCGCCGATCTCATCGATCGCTGCTGCCGTCTCGCGCGGCGATTCGCCGATCGCCTGCGCGCCGAGCCGTCGATGCGCATTCTCAACGACGTCGTGCTCAATCAAGTGCTCGTCCACGTCGAGCCCCCCGGGAACAACGCCGGCGATGCCGACGCCGCGACACGCGACGCGCTGAAACGCGTGCAGGACGAACGGGTCTGCTGGCTCGGCGGCACGCGGTGGCACGGGATGGATGCGATGCGCATCTCGGTATCCAATTGGTCGACGAGGGAAGAAGATATCGATCGGTCCGCTGACTCGATCGTCCGCGCCGTGCGCTATTTAGGTTCGTAGCGCGGCCCTTTCAGGGCCGCAACGTTTCCTCCGTCCAATCGTGGCGTCCGGCTTCAGCCGGACCTGTCTGAGCGCAGCAGTGATGCCTCTCCTGGCCCGCTATGCGGCAAGACTCGCAGGGTCGCTGCGATACGCAGTTCTGTCTATCACGACCGGCCGTGCACGCACGATCGACGGATAAGCCGATGTGGAACGAGCACTTTCAGGGCAATTGAACACCTGGTGTTCCGGCGATACACTGCGGCGAGAAACAGTCGATCGGCCTTACGGAGTTGAGCCGACTTTTCGTTGGACGGCTGTGCCACCAGCCATCGACACCTCCGACGTGAAGGGATAAGCAGCCGCCAATGTCGATAGACTGGTTGGCCTTCGACGGGTTCCGGCGTCCCGCGCCGCCAGTGCGGCAGTGGACGTGGGTGGGTGTCGGTTCATGGCAGGAGACCCTCGAAGCCGGGTTGAAGGTTCGCCGAGCCGATCTGGCGGAGCGCCGGCGAGAATGGGACGCGGCGCTGCGCGACCTCGACCTCGGCGACCCGAGCGCCGTCGATCGGACCTCCTTCCGCGTGCTGCGTCTCGATCGCGAGGAGGACTGGTCCGACTGGCTCGCGCAGCTCATCCAGGATTCCAAGGGGGGTTCGTTCGCCAAGAAGTTCTTCGGCGGGACGCCGGCAGGTTCGTTCGCGATCAAGCAAGTGCATCGAGAAGTGTCGTCCTACGAAGGCTGGCGCGCAGATATCATCGTCGAGTGGAAGGATTCGTCCTACACGCACGTGGAGGTAAAGGTCGGCGATCAGAATCTCGACAAGACGTTCGACACCGCAGTGGCCATTCAGAAACGCTTCCACGGACAAAAGCGCAGGGGGGATTTCATTCTCCTCTTACCGGAGCAGCGCAACGACTGGGACCAAAAGTGCCGGCTGAGTCCAGACCTGGGGAAGCGAATCTCGGCGCTCACCTGGATCGATGCCGCGCGCGCGTTCCGGATCGCGCTTCGTGAAGCTGAGGAGGCGCCATCGTGGCGCGTCTGGGCCCACGCGTTTTGCGGAGCAATAGAGCAGAAGCTGCTCCGAATCCCTGCTGCCGAGAACCCCGTGGAGTGGGTGAAGCGCCTGCGATTCAGCCGACTCACCATCGCGAGAGAACTTCTTCGAACTGGGGAGGCCGGTGATGCTCGATAAAGACACGTTGGAGTTCGTTCGAACCGGGCTGGTCCGATATCCGGACGCGCGTGAAACGGTTGATTCCTTCGAGGAGACGATCCACAAGTCGGTCATTGATGCACTCCAACATCGAGAGTGGCGGACGTTTCTTCCGTCGACAAACAACAAGGGTGGCCTGGCGATTCAGAAAGGTAAGGGGGACACCTACCTCCACGCGTGGCTCGAAGGATCGACGAAGCGCCAAAGCAAGGTACGATTCGTGTACTTGGGAATCTATTGGGAGGACCCGGTTGTCGCTGCCGCCGGGCTCTGGGACGAAAAGTGGAAGAAGCTCCCGGTGAAGCCGCCGAGCGCGCCCAACGAGGGAATCAAGTTCAACCCGTCCGATCAATCCTTGGGACTCAAAGTTGGCAAGGAATTCGAGCCAGACGCGGACTTCAAGCGCCTGCTCGACGCGCTCGAAGACGCGATCGAGTCCGAGGCTTAGGGATGGGCCACAACAGACCGCAAGCGCCGCGGGCTATGGCAAACGTGCCCTTCCCCACCACGATCCGCGCATTCGTCGAATCGACGAGATGGACATTCGCTAAAACCTACGCCGCCACGTGGCCGCACGAATACGTTGTCCAAAACTCGGAGAACGCCCCGATGATCCTCGCGCTCGCACGCCACATCTTCGAGCACGGAGTCGACGAGCGCTTCTACTCGCAGGTGCGCAAATACCATCACGAGGGCGGGAAGGTCTATTGGTCAATGGACGACACGCCCGAGGAAACCGAGCTCATCAACCGTTGCGACGAGGCCCAGACTTACGAAGCGCGGCTCGCCGCTGGAACTCTTCCGAAGAAGCAATCTCCGCTGTCGAAGGGCCGTCTAACAGGCGCTGGCGTGAGGTTTCAGTGGTTCGGACCGGACGAATATACCGAGCTCACAGGGCAGGTTCTGACGCGGCCGGGTCAAGCCGGCCCCGAAATGGTGCTCGACATCGCTGATCAAGATGGTGATGGCCCTTACTTAATCGTTGGGCGCGTACCCGCTGGCAAAACGTACTTTGCCGGCATCAACTCTGCTCGAAATAGGCGGAACGAAGTCGCTACTTCGTGGGCTTTTGTCGAAACGGGTTTCGTCGGGCGATGGATTGAGGCGCGAATCGAGTACCTATTCAGCTTCGCGATACCGAACGAAGAAGATGAGCAGAAGTGATCACCACGAGCATGCAACAACACTAGCGCCGTCTTTCCGGTCAAACGCTCGTTCGAACGGCCGTCCAACACGGCATGCAGCCGGCGGCGCGTGCTGAGTTCTAGCGCGCCGCGGCTGATGCCTGACGTTCGGCCGCTGGTGCCTGCATCGGGGGCGGTCCCTGCAGTTCACGCGAGTGGGCCAGGGGCCGGGAGAAATGCACATGGGCATCTATCGTGTCAAGGCGCTGATACCCACCCCCCTCCCGCGGGTGTGGGAGTTCATCATCGCCCCCCGCAACCAGCCCCTATGGGTGCCGTACATCAAGTCCGTCGCCGGTGTCGACCGACCGTTGCAGACGGGTGACCGGCTGACCCAGTGGCGGCGGAACTTCTTCCGCCTGAAAAGAGTGGAGCTGCTCGTCGAGGAGGTCATCCCGTACCGCTCCGTCCGGCTGGGCATCCTGTCCGCCAAGGGCCGGCCGATGGACGCGACGGCGACGTTGAGCGTGGAGCAGGCCGCGGACCCGGGGGCGACCTGGGTCGAGGAAGTCCTCACCTTGTCGCTCGGCAAAGGCCCTCTCGTCCGGGGGGTGCAACGGTGGCTGCTCGACCCCCTGTTCCGATTAGTGGTGCGGCACCACTCGGGCCGGGCCTTGCGCTGCCTGGCGGAACGGCTCGCCCAGGGGGCGGGCGCGGAGCCCGGGGCCGAACCAGGCGCTGCAGCAGACGGCGGGGGCATGTAGGCTTTTCCAGATCCGTAGCTCACTCGGCCCCCGCCGCTGCTGAGCTTGGTCGTTAGGCGACTGAATCGACGACAGGAATGAGGGAATTGCATGGAAGAGCCGACCGACCCCGCCGTTGCAACCGGAAACGACAAGAGCAACCGGGAGACTACTGCGGCCGCCTGGACCTTTCGAATCGCCCTGACGGTAGGGGCACTGGCGATTGGGTATCTTCTGTTGGGCCACGGGATCGCCGTCTTCGCAGGCATTACCGACAGACTTCCCCTGCTACTGCCGCTGGCGGTAACCGTAATGTCGATCTTCACGAGAGCCACCGACATCAGATCGTACGAGGCTGTGCTGAAGACCTCGAATGACATCACGATTGGCATCATCAGCTTCGATATCTGGCTGCTTTCCGCACGAAACGAAGCGACTGGCCGAGTGCTCGTCAACCCCACCACGATGATCCGCGGGGAGTTTGCCATTGCTTTTCTGGTCTTCGGGCTGCTAATCGCTGTCGGCTCGCTGATTCTAATTCACTATGAATTCCGAACCGCGCGCGAGAGGCAGCGGGCTCTACTGGTCGGGTTCGTCGCGTCGGTACTGATCTACATCGCACCTTTCGGTGTCCTTGAGCCGGTGCCGCCACCGGCCCCTCCTGGTCCAACGACAGTGGCGCTCAAGCACTTCGCGGTCGCCATTCCGTACGCCGACCCAGGAATCACTGGTATCGCGCCATCCATTCTCGAGAAACGATTCCTTGTTCACTTTGAACGTGACGTGGAGGCGCCCACCCGTGAGAGTGCGCAAGCCACGGCGGTCCAGCGTTTTCTGGCCACCGATGAATCGAATCAGGTCAGGACAAAGAAGGGGGCGAGGACTGGCGACAAGGTTAATATCGCCCAGAAAGAGATTCTCGTGGCAGAACGGTAGTTCACGGCATGAGTCGCCTAACACGGCATGCACCAGACGGCGCTCATCGCATTGTGAAGCGCCGCTGGTGATGCCTGACGTTGGGCCGACGAAAATGACGGAGGCGAACGCGAACCACGATGAAGTCGAAGGTTTATCTTGAGACCACGATTGTCAGTTATCTGGTCGCTTCACCGACGCAGGACGTCGTTCAAGCGGCGCACCAACAGGTCACGCGAGCGTTCAAGCGGCGCACCAACAGGTCACGCGAGAATGGTGGGCACGCCGCGAGCGCTTTGATCTGTTCGTGTCGAGACCGGTCCTGGCAGAAGCTCGTCGGGGCGATACGGCGGCGGCCGCTCGCCGGTTGGACACGTTGGCCGGTATTCCAGTGCTCTCAATGAATCGAGGGGTGACGACGCTCGCAAGGACTCTGGTCCGGACGGGCACACTGCCCACGAAAGCACGGCTCGACGCGCTCCACGTGGCAACCGCCGCCGTGAACGGTATGAATTACCTCCTGACGTGGAACTTGCGGCATCTCGCGAACGCCGCAATTCGTGGCAAGATCGAAGACGTATGTCGGAAGGCCGGAATACAGCCTCCGATTATCTGTACACCCGAGGAACTGATGGAGGCTTAGCCATTATGCGCCGGGATCCAATTGTCGAGGAAGTACGGAGGAACCGCGAGGCGATCGCGCGCGAACATGGCAACGACCTCGACGCCATCGTCGCGGCATTCCAGCGAGAGGACGCGGCCAGTGGCACTGCCGCCGTGTCATTCCCGCCCAAACGTTTTGTGCAGCCCGCGAAACAACGAAAGTCTGGCAAGATCCGGCGGCCCAACAAACGAATGGAGCCGACGCGCTCTGGATCGCGAAAGCGCGCGGCTCATTCGAGGCGCTGGAGGCGATCGACCTGCTCATCGACGGCCCGCACCGATTCTTGAAAGACGATCTGTTGTGCGGGTGTCGGGCACACGACCTTCGCCAGGTACCGGCGGTGGGCGTCGTTCCAGGTCGCGCGCCCGACGTAGTGCCGACCCAAGCGCAGCAGGAATGCTTTCAACCGCAGCTTCGCGTCTTGCCCCGTGACCCGCGCGGCGTCCCGCGCGCGACACAGATCCCGAACGGCTTCGTCCTCGACCGATGGCACATACACGGCCGTGAGATCGCCGGAGCGCAGCAAGCGCGCGAGCTCGACCGCATCGCGGCGATCGGTTTTCACCTTGTCGCCGGGCTTCTTGGGGATCAACGACGGCGCGACAACCTGGCAGGCCAGGCCCTTCCCGGTCAGATAGCGATGCAGCCCGTACCCGCACGGGCCCGCCTCATAGGCGAACGTGAGTGCGGACGCCTTGCCCTGCAGCCGGTGAATGAGTCGATCCAGGTCGGCCTGTCGGGAGCCGATCGCGCCGACGAACACCGGCGGCTCAGCGCCGCCGCCGGCGGCGTGCGCCACCGCAATCGAATCTTTGTGGACATCCAGACCGACGAACAACGGAGTAGACTGCGCCATGGCTGACCTCCGGAACACAACGCCGCGCTCCATGCGGCGCTGCGGCTCTGGCCGACAGGCTAACCCGCGATCACGCCGGAGGTCAGCCGTGTACCGCTGCGGAAGTCATAGTGTCTAGCCCGCAGGAAGTTGACCTCAAGAAAGAACACGCGCATGCGGCACAGTGATTTCGCGATTGGGTTGGAGTTCCATACCGCGGCCGGTCGTTGGCGGTGCACCGACATTGGCACGCGAGTGATCGTCGCAATTCGACTCGACGCTCCTGATGACAGCTGGTACCACGGTCCTCCGTATGCGGTGGCCGAATCGGTTCTTGACGAGAACGATCTCGGCGGCTGCTCGCTCGATGCCAACACTGTTTCCGCACCGCCAGAGTCGCGTCGAATGCCTTGAAACGTGCCCCCATGGTGGAGTTGCGGCGATGTATATACAGGCGTATACTCATTGAGTGCGCTTCAGCTGGGATGTTCCGAAGAGCACTCGAAATCTCCAGGACCGCGGATTCGATTTTGAGTTCGCGACGCAGATCTTCGAGGCAAGGACACTGGAGCGGCTCGATTCTCGCCGTGACTACGGAGAGCACCGCATGATCGCAGTGGGCAAGGCCCAGGACATTGCGCTGACCGTGGTGTACACCGACCGGGCCGAGGCTGGCGGCGAAATCAATCGACGAATCATTTCGGCCAGAAAGAGTAGCCGCCGTGAGCGCGAAGCCTTCAAGAAAGCAACAACCGCGAAATAGCACCGCCGTGCGGGGGCGCGCCGATCTCGCCCGGCTTCGGCGTATGTCCGAACGAGAGATCCAGGCGACGTCGCCGCCGGAGCTGGCGGATCTGCCAGCCGATTTCTGGGACGAGGCGACCGTCGTCGAACCCGCACCCAAACAGCCGATTTCTCTTCGCGTCGATGCCGATGTACTTCAGTGGTTCAAAACGCAGGGCCCACGGTATCAGTCACGAATCAACGCGGTCCTTCGGTCGTACATGGCTCAGCGGCGGCAGTCGTCACGACGAAAGGCGGGCTAACATGCGCTGCACCAGACGGCCGCGTGGAATCTGAGCGGCCGCTGGTGAGCGCTGACGTTAGGCTGCGCGGGTTCGAGGCTTTTGGCTCAGAAGACGGGCGACATCGCGGCGACTGGCGCCAAGACGAAACAGCGAGCGCAATAGCAAATCGGTGCTCACCGTCTGATCAGCGGCTTCCATCTTCGCCACGCGCGATTGGCTGGAGCCGAAGCGCTCTGCCACGTCCGTCTGCGTGAGGCCCAGATGCTCGCGCCATTGCCGAAGCCCCGCCGCGAGGGCCAGCTTTGTTTCAATGAACCGACGCTCGTCGTCGGACAGGCGGAGGAAGTCACCAGCATCGCCCACGGTCCAACCCGCTCGCTCCAATCGGCGCCGCTTGTCTTTACGCATGGCCGGCATCCTTTTTCGGTCTCGACAATCGTTGGAATTCCAGCAGACGCTTTTGACACGAGGAAATGACGATCGTCGGCGTTTTCTCCGTCTGCTTCTTGAAAACGTCGAGAATGACTACCGCGTCCGTCGCAATGTGGGTACATGATTCGCCAGTTCGCCTTGGCGTCAACAATACGTAGTTCGTGGCAACCGGCCCCAATCGTCGGCATCGGACGCGAGTGCGGAAGCCCAATCGACTCGCCGCGCTGGAGCCGTCGCAAGAGGAATCCGGCTTCAATACGGGCGCTTGAACCGAACGGTGGCGTCTTGATGTCCCCGCGGAGCCAGACCAACGGCTTGTCGCGGGGGCTCATCGAAGGCAGTGTATGTCAGCTCCGACATACCCTGCAAGCGCAGCCTAACAGCGGCTGCATCCGTCGGCGGCCGCGTGGCAACGAGTTCGTTCGATCCGGGGTGAGCGGCCGCCGCGGGTGAGCCGCAGGCGTTGACAGCCGGAGAAGGCAAGACGATTAGAGATCGTCCGGGGTCAGACCAGTACGTTTGGCGACCCGCGCAAGCATCTTCGGCCCGATCTCCTCATCGTCGTGGAATGCGAAGATCACGTCGGGCGAATTCGCGCGGGCGAGCGTTCGATGCGAACCTGACTGGCGTTTCACCTGCCAGCCAATCTTCGAGAGGGCGGCGAGTACGCGGCGGGCCTTGGCAGAGGGCCAGTTGCTCAAGCGGCCTGGAACGTGACGTTCAGGAATTCGGCGGGCGCTTCACGGTGTTCGAGACGTTCAGCGATCACTCGAAGGGCAAGCGCCTGAACGCGGGTGACGGCCTCGTCGCGACTCGCACCGTAGCACATGACGCCAGCCAGTGCGGGCACTTCCGCCAGCCAACGGCCGTCGTCTTCGCGGTCGAGTTCAATCGAAAACGTCACGGAAGGTACTGTAACATCCGGGCCGGCTGTCTAACAAGCGCTGCACCAGACGAGCCGCCGCGTGCCGGTCGTGATTTCACCACGCGAATCTGCGCGGCTCGCTGGTGAGCGCCGGTCGTTACGCAGTCACAAGACTCGCCGACTTCGCGAATGAGACCATGACAACCCCGTCCGCGCGGCTCTGCGACGTCATATCAAAGGAGTGACGCCATGAACAGACGTGCGTTCGTCATTTCGACGCTGGCAGGCGCCGTCGGTCTCACTGCGGCATCCCGGCTGGCCGCTCAGAAAAAAATGATCGCGCCCGATCTCGCGGCGCTCGCCGACGGGAAAGGCTTTCAACTCCTCAACCGTGGCATCAGCCGTTTCACCGATGGCGCGACGAGTGGCGCTCGTCTGACCGCGGCTCCAGGAGAAGGCGTCGCACTCCTGCCAGGCATCGAGTTCGGCGACGGCACGATCGAGTGCGATCTCAGAGGCAAGGACGTTCCGCTCAAACAATTGAGCGATCGCAGGACGGGACTCCTGGGGCTGTGGGTCGGGAACGCATCCGGCGGCGATTTCGCGAACCTCACGATCGTTCCGGCCTGAGGGAAAAGGAAGCATCGAGTCTCATCTGGAGGATCACATGGTGATGAAAGGGTTTGGCATTGCTGCGCTGCTGGCGGCGCTCGTCGTGGGCAGCGCGTGGGCAGTCCAGGACACGATGAAAAAAGCGTACATCGTCGTCCAGGTCGACGTGAAAAACGCGCAACAGTACGGCGAGTACATGAAGGTGTCGCCGGATATCATCGCGAAGTTCTGAGGCCGTTTCATCGCGCGCGGCGGGCGCATGGTGACGCTCGAAGGTCCGCCGGCGCACGGTGGCAGTTTCTTCGATCAGCGTGGGCACCACGCGTTGCAGAATCTGCGATCTTTTGCCTTCAGCGATTCATTTTCCTAACGATCCGGGACGGCACGATCCTCGCTTGATGATCGCGACGTGACGTTCGAGATCGTCGACGGAATCCACGACGTCATTGGTACGAAGCACACGGCATCGGACGACGGGATCTCAAAATCAAGAAGCTCCTGGACACGCCATGAAACGACAGGCGAAACGCTTTGCGCTGTGCCTCCAGAACAAGGGAAACGAGGCCTCGCTCATTCTCGGGTAAGGTGTATCGGGTCCGTCTTCGTCGACTTCCCGCTCGCGGTCAGACGGAGAATCCTCGCCCTCCGGAAGGCCGGCTGAGACAAAATTCGCAGCATGCTCGATATCGGCGCCGCTTCTGCCTCATCCGCCTCGCGCGATCGCATCACCGGCGCCGGATGGCGCATCGTGCTGCTCGCGAGCCTCGGCGGCACGCTCGAGTTCTACGACTTCGTCGTCTTCGGCATCTTCGCGCGCGACATCGCCGACGCCATCTTCCCCAGCACCTCGCCGCTCGTGTCGCTGATGGCGTCGTTCGCGGCGTTTGCGGCCGGCTACCTGGCGCGGCCTCTCGGCGGCATCGTCCTCAGCCACTACGGCGACCGCTACGGCCGGCGCCTGGTGTTCCTGTGGTCGGTGTTCGTGATGTCCGGGGCGACGCTCGGCATGGGGCTCGTCCCGTCGTACGGGCGCTGGGGCATCGCGGCCAGCGCGCTGATGGTCGCGCTGCGCATCGTGCAGGGCTTCTGTCTCGGTGGCGAGCTGCCCGGCGCGCTCACCTATGTCGTCGAGACCGCTCCGCGAATCGCGCCGTTCGTCTGTGCGGTCGTGTTCGCCTGCGTGACCATGGGCGTCGCCGCGGCGACCGGCGTCAGTCTCTCGCTGCGCACGCTGCTGACGCCGGCGGCTGTGCCCGTCTATGCGTGGCGCATCGCGTTCGTCATCGGCGGCCTCGGCGGCATCCTGAGCTTCGTGCTGCGCCGCTCGCTCGAAGAGTCGCCGGAGTTCGCGCGCATGCGCAGCCTGGCGTCGCGCCAGCCGTTCCGCGAGCTGCTGCGGACGCACGCGACGCCGGTGCTCGTCGGCTGCGCGCTGCTCGCCGGCACGGCCGGCTTCAACGGGCTCTTCTTCTCGCACATGCCGGCCTATCTCGCGGGCGTGCTCCACTACGATCCGCGCCAGGCCGTCTACTCGCAGACGGTCGGGGTGATCGCCTCCGCGCTCGGGATTCTCGCCACTGGCTGGCTGGGCGATCGCATCCGGCCTTGCTATCTGCTGCGATTGGGCGTCACCCTGCTCACGGTCCTGGCCTTTCCGTTCTACTCGGCGCTCGACGCGCGCACGGCGAATCTGACGGTGCTCCTGACGCTGGCCGGACTCGCCGCCGGACTGACGAACGGATCATTCGCGTGCCTGCTGACGGATCTGTTTCCGACCCGCATCCGCTTCACCGGCGTCGCACTGGTCTTCAACATCAGCTTCACGATCTTCAGCGGCACAGCGCCGCTCCTGGCCACGACGATGATCCGCGAGATGGGCACGGTGACGGCACCGGCGCTGCTGATGATGGCGTGCGGCGCACTCGCGCTCGCGGGGAGCGCCTGGATCACCCGCTACGGCGGCCACGTGCTCGTCGCGAAGGGAACCTGGACCACTTGATCCGGGTGTACGCCACGCGGAACCCGTTGCGCACGGCATTGCGCTGCGACGCACTCCCGGGCTCGGTGCAGACCATCGCCAGGTCACACCCGGCGCGGACGGCATGCAGTAGACGCTCCTCGTAAAGGGATCGTTGGGCGCCGCGATGCCGGAATTCCGGAACGGTGCTCGCGCCCGCCATCAACGCCACGCCTTCGTGGATGACGAGGCCGCCGGTCGCGATTGGGCGGCCGTCCAACAACGCCAGGAACGGTGAGAACGTCCCGCGACGCGCCGACACGCGCATCAGGTCGTGAATGACGCCGGAGAATTCCGCGACTTCGGCCCATCCGCGCGCGGCCGTGTCCGCCCAGACGTCAAGCTCGGCCGATTCGGCCAGGCGGACCTCGAGGTCCGCCGGCGCGGCGCCGGCGGGCGGCCGGTGCGCGAGCGGGAGAAACATCACGTCTGACAACTCGATCGGCCGGTACCCGCGCTCGTTCAACATCGGCAGCAGCGGGCGATCCGCCAGCGGACTGACTTCGTGATTGGCAGGCGCGCCTCGGTCGAAGAAGAACGTCTCGATCGCGTCCATGTCCGACGCAGACGGCATCTGAAACACGCCGAGCCCGAAGGTCTGCGTGATCGGCGAGGCCGGACCGTCGAACATCGCGTACGTTCCGGCGATCTCGGTCCAGCACGCGCCGGATTCCGGCAGGACGCGGGCCCGTGTTTCGACGAACTGCGCGCCCGCGACACCTTCCGCGCGCTCGAGGCGCCGCGCCAGCGACAGACCTGAAGGAATGGGATCGGACGGCATGACGCCGGTGATCATGGCAGCGCAATCGGGCGCTCGACAAGTCACGCCGACAGCCCGGCCGGTTGCGCGAATTCGGCGTCTAACGGATCGCGAACGGAGAGTCCATGAAAACTGCAATTGCCGTGCTCGCGGTCGGTCTTCTCGCAGCATCGGCGTCGTCCCAGCCGCCGCTGACCGGGCGCCTGCCCGGCCGGAGCATCGGCGAGGAGTTCCATCGCGTCGCCGGGACGCAGGTCACCCAGCACACGGTCACGCTGAGATTCGGCGCGGACGACGACCGGCCGGACTTCACGGTCGAGATGGTGACGCGCATCGCGGATCATCAGCCGGCGGCGCCTGGCGTCGTGGACATCATCGTCACGCAGCTGCGGTCCGAAGACGAATCGCCGGCGATGTTGGTGCAGGTGGACGGCGAGTCGCAATCGGTTCCGGCGCGCCTGCACGGCCGGCGATCCATCGCCACGTCGATGCCCTTCGATGCGTTCGCGAAGATGATCGCCGCGAACACGATCATCTATCGCGCGTTCGGCGAGGAACTGGAATTCTCGAGCGGACAGATGCGGGTGCTGCGGGCGAAGGTCGGGCTGTGGACCGGACGGTCGCGGCCTTGAAAGGGTCGCGCTACGGATCAGCCGGGTCCAAAAGGACCCGGCCTACATATCACTCGTAACGAAGCGCCTCAATCGGATCCAGATTGGAGGCCTTGATCGCGGGGAGCAGGCCGCTGATGAGGCCGACGATCATCAGGATGGTCGTCGTGACCGCGACGAGCTGGACGGACATCACAAGGTGAATGTCCGTCACACGGCTCGCGTCGTCGAGAAGCTCCGCGAGAAACGGGCGCGGGCTGAGCAGCCAGACCAGGCCGGCCGAGAGCGAAATGCCGATGATGCCGCCGGCGAACGTCGTCGCCAGTCCTTCGAACAGGAACTGCAGCAGGATCTCGCGGCGCTTCGCGCCGAGCGCCTTGCGGACGCCGATCTCGCGCGTCCGTTCCTGCACGTTCACGAACATGATGTTCATGATGCCGACGCCGCCGATCATCAGCGTCAGCACGCCGATGAACGTCAGGACGATCTTCAGTCCGCCCACGATGCCGTCGGTGATTTCGTTTGTCTTCTCCGAGCCGAACATGTTGACGGCGCGCTCGTCCTTCGGGTCGTAGCGGTACCGCTTCGCGAGGAACTCGCGCACCTGCGTCTGCGCCTTGGGCTCGAGCATCGGCGCCACCGCCTGCCAGACAAACGTCGCGACGTACCGGTTGTCCATCAACCCGCCCATGGTCGTCCATGGAATGAAGACGCAGTACTTATCCGGGCGGTTGTAATTCGAGAGCTGGACCTTCTCTTCCATGACGCCGACGATCTCGAACGGCGCGCCGCCAATGCGAATGATCTGACCGACGGGAGGAACCGCACCGAACAGCTTGCGCTGCACCTCTGAGCCGATGAAGGCGACACGACGGCGCAGCCTGACGTCATCGTCTTCCAGAAAACGGCCGCCGCTCTGGGGCTTCTCCGCCCGCATCACGCCGTACGACGCGGCGACGCCGCGGACGAGGTGGCTCGACTGTTTGTTCCCGTACACCGCCGGGAATTCCTGCATGAACTCCGGGCTGACGTTCTTGACGAGCGGCAGCTCGCCGATCGCGAGGACGTCTTCGGCGGTCACGCGCACGCGCTTGCCCGCGCGCTCGCCGCCGGCCTGCAGGCTCGTCTGGCCCGGAAACGAGATGACCGTGCCGTCCGAGAACGCCCCGCGAAATCCGGCGTCCAATGCGCCGCGAAACCCGTTGCCGTACGCGAGCAGAACGACGACCGAGATGATGCCCCACGAGATACCGAGCATCGAGAGCGCTGCGCGGAAGCGATGGTGGTAGAGGCTGTAAAAGGCTTCGCGGAGAATCTCGCGCGGAACAGAAAGCCGAGAGTAAACCACCGGAAATGTCATCTCACATCTCGAACCGCAGCGCCTCGACCGGCGGGAGTTCCGCCGCGCGGCGCGCGGGATACGTGGACGTCGCGATGCCGATCGCGATGAGCGTGACGAGGGACAGGAACCCTGCCGGCCACGACAGAATCATTCCGGAGAACCGCTCCGGCATCGGCGCCAGGTTCACGAGCTGGCACAAGGCGAGGGCGAGCGCCATGCCGGCGCCGCCGCTCAACAGCGTGAGAAAGAATCCTTCCAGAAAGAACTGCCGCTGAATCGTCAACGTGGTGGCGCCGAGCGCCTTGCGCACGCCGATCTCGCGCGTCCGCTCCTTGACGGCGACGAGCATGATGTTCATCACGCCGATCCCGCCGAGCGCCAGCGTGACGATGCCCACGATCGTGAAGAACTGCTTCATGTGATCGATCATGCGGCCGAACATCAGCGTCTCGAGCGACGTGTCCCACATCGCGATCGCCTGTTTGTCGGCGGGATCGAACTGGTGGCGCCGCGCCAGAATGCCGCGGACGTGCTGCTCCAGCGGCCAGTCGACGTCCTCGATGCGGCCGGTCCGTTCATCGAGCGCCCGCGGCAGGTCGTCAACGACGAACTGTTTCGGCGACACGATGATGTCCGACAGCGCGCCGGCCGGCGCGTCGCGGCGAGGCATGTCCTGGCTCATCGCGGCGAACGGCACGAAGATTTTGTTGTTGTCGGGTCCGCTGTAGTTGCTGTCCTGCTTCTTCTTGCGAATCTTGCCGATCACCGCGTACGGCGTGCCGTTCAGCGCGATCGTTTCACCCAGAATGTTGCGCTTGCCGAAGAGCTGCTCGGCCATGTCGAAGCCGACGATCGCCACGCGCGCCACCTGCGCTTCATCGGGCCACGCAAAGTTGCGACCGTACTCGAGCTCGATCGTCCGAATGTCCTGATACTGCGGCTCGACGCCGCTGACGCGCGTCGTCGCCGAGTTGTAGGCGCTCTTCACCTTCACGGCGCCGCGCTCGAGTTCGGGGCTGACCACCGCGATCATCGACGACTCCGCCGCGAGCGCCCGCGCATCATCGAGCGTCAGGAGGATCTGGCGGCCGGCCCGCTCGCCACCGGCCTGCATGCTGGTCCGTCCGCCCCAGACGATCCCGATGTTCTTGCCCAGCTCGCGCAACACCTTGTCGTTGCCGCGGCGGAAGCCTTCGCCCGTCGCCGACAGCACGACGACCGAGATCATGCCCCACAGGATCCCGAACATGGTCAGGAAGCTGCGCAGCTTGTTGGCGCGCAGGTTCTGGAAGGATTGGGTGATGGCTTCGCGCATGGGATGTGTAGGGCCGAGCTCGGTCGGCTCTCTGGCGGAGCAAGCTCCGCCCCTACGACGGCAGGATCACCTTGTCGCCTTGCGTGAGGCCCTCGAGGATCTGCATCCTGGTGCCGTTGCCGACGCCGATCTTCACGGGCACCTTCTTGCGCCCGTTCTTCGCGCCCGCCGCGACGATTTCAACGAACGCGTTCTTCTGCGCGTCGTAGGTGATCGCCGCCTCAGGAACAATGAGCGAATCGGGATGCTCTTCGAGGATGATTTCGGCGTTGGCGGTCATGTTCGCCTTGAGCGCCTTGCCCGGGTTGTCGATCGACACGCGCACTTCGAAGTTCGTGACGTTGTCCTTCTCCACGCCCATGGGCGAAATCTGCGTGACGCGGCCGTCGAACATCTTGTCTTTGAACGTTTCGACGCGGATGCGCGCCGCCTGACCGAGCCGCACGCGGCCGATGTCCGCCTCGTCGACCTTGCCGCGCACGAAGACCTGATCGATGTCGCCGAGCGTCATCACGAGCGTCGCGTTCGCGCCCAGATTGAGAATCGACGAGACGGCGCTGCCGATCTCGACGTCGCGTGAAAGAACCGTCCCGCGAATCGGCGCGCGGATCGTGGCGTTCGCCACGTCCTCGGCGGCGCGATCGGCGGCGGCTTTCGCCTGCGCAACCTGCGCTCTCGCCTCGCTCACCTTCGCTTCGCTGATCGCAAGCTGCGACTGCGCCGCGTGCTTGCGGTTCGCGGCCATCTCCATGGCGCCGTGCGCGTCATCGAGCGCCGACTGCGCGATCAGGTGCTGCGCGAAGAGCGAGCCGGCGCGCTCGTACGCGCGGCGCGCGAACTCGGCGTCCGGTCCTTCCGCCTCGACCGCGTTCTTCTTCAGCTGGGCCTGGGCGCCCTCGAGCGCCGCGCGCGCCGCCAGCAGATTCGCCTCGGCGCCGCGCAGCGTCGCCGCGAGCAGCTCCTTGTCCAGCTCGACGAGGATGTCGCCCTCGCGCACCGCGCGATCGACGTCGACGTTGAGAACCTTGATAATGCCGTTCGCCTTCGATTTGATCTCAACCTTCGTGATCGGCTCGACCTTGCCCGTGGCGACTACGGATTTCACCATCGTGCCCCGCTCGACCGTCGCCAGCCGCGAGGCATCCACGTTCGCCGACGCGCCCTTCAGCGTGGCGAGGCCGGCCGCGCCGACGATGAGGACCAGCCCGATCGTGGTCACGATGTAGAGCCGCTTGCGTGACTTCCGGATTCCTGAGGTCATGTGAACGTGTGACGAGAGCGTGACAGGCGAAGTTTCAGGAATGTGGCCCGACCGGAGAGAAGAACGGTCCGAGAGGTTAAGATCGACGCTTATGTGGATTCTGCAGAGCGTCGCGCTCGAAGCGGACGCCGAAGGCGCGGTTCCCGCACTCACCTTTCGCCTCAGTCAGGGCGCGATCAAGACGATCGGCCGCGCGGCCGGCGCCGAGTTCATCGTGGACGCCGCCCTGGTGTCACGCGTGCACTGCCGGCTGACCGCGGCCGAGGACTACGTGGAAGTCGTCGACCTCTCGAGCACCAACGGCACGTACGTGAACGACAAGCGCGTCGAGCGCGCGCAGTTGAAACACGGCGATCGTCTGAAGGTCGGGAGAGTGGAACTGACGTTGAATCGAACGGCTGATGGTTAATGGCTAATGGACATGGTTGATGGATCTTTACCATCAGCCATCAGCCCTCAGCTATTGACAAGGAACGGGTTGGTCCGTCGTTCCCGCCCAATCGTCGTGTCCGGGCCGTGGCCGGGATGCACGATCGCCTCGTCGCCGAACGCAAAAAGCACGTTTCTGATCGACGCGATGAGCATCGCGTGGTCTCCGCCCGGCAGATCGGTCCGGCCGATCCCGCCGGCGAACAGCGTGTCGCCGACGAACAACTCCCGGCCCGCTTCGCCGCGCCTGCCGATTTGCAGGCACACGCCTCCGGGACAGTGTCCCGGCGTGTGATGCACATGCGCCTCGTAGTCGCCGAACGCGATCGCGTGCCCGGGCGTGTAATACACATCGATCGGCGGCTGCGGCTCGACGGTCAGCCCGAACATCGCGCCGGACTCGACCGCGCGGTCGTACCAGAACTGATCGTCGCGATGCAGATAGATCGGGACGCCGAGCGCGTGCTTGGCCGCGGCGACGCCCGTCACGTGGTCCACGTGCGCGTGCGTCAGCAGGATGTGGCGGATCGCGAGCCGCTCGCGGTCCGCGAACTCCAGCAGGCTCGCCACTTCGTCGCCCGGATCGATGAGCACCGCCTCGCGCGTCCGCTCGCATCCGACGACGAAGCCGTTCTTGAAGAAGGGGCCGATGGCCTGACTCTCCACTATCATGGGGTCCCATGATCCTAGCAGTCCTTGACGACCTGATGTTCACATCGAAGATAAAAACCGCGGCGAACCAGCTCGGCGTGACCGTGAGTTTCGCGCGGTCCGCCGATGCCGCACTCGGCGAGATGCGGAAGACGGCGCCCGCGCTGGTCATTCTGGACCTGAACAACGCACGGACGAGTCCGCTCGAGATCGTCTCCGCCATGAAGAACGACCCTGCGCTGGCGACGATTCCCACGATCGGCTACGCGTCGCACGTCCAGACGGACGTCATCGAGGCCGCGCGGCGCGCCGGCGTCGGCGACGTCCTCGCGCGATCGGCGTTCACGATGCAGCTCGGTGAGATCCTGTCGCAGGACAGGGCTAAGGGCTGATGGCTGAATCGACCACTGGCCCTCAGCCCTCAGCCCTCAGCCTTTGCGATGTCTTTCGAGCGCGCCAGCGGATCGCCCCCTACGTCCGGCGGACGCCCCTCGTCCCTTCGCCGTGGCTGTCCGCGTTGGCAGGCGCGGCGGTGTCGCTGAAGCTGGAATCGCTCCAGCGATCGAACTCGTTCAAGGTGCGCGGCGCCTTCAACGCCGTGATTGCCCGGCTCCAGCGGTCCGGCGGTGCGCCCGCACGGCTCGTGACGGCGTCGGCGGGAAATCACGGCCGCGCGCTCGCTGCCGCCGCCGAAACCTTTCGTCTGCCGCTCGTCGTCTTCACGCCGATCGACGCCCCGCAGACCAAGCTGGCCGCCATTCGCGCGCACGGCGCGGAGCTGCGCGCCGTCGGTCGCGATTATGACGATGCGGAGCGGCTGGCCAAGGCATTCGCGGCGCAGACCGGGGCGGACTTCATCTCGCCGTACAACGACGCGGATGTCATCGCCGGCGCGGCAACCGTGGGGCTCGAGATCTTCGAGGACGCCGCGGATACGAACACGCTGATCGTCCCGGTCGGCGGCGGAGGACTGATCAGCGGCGTGGCCTCGGCCGCGAAGTCCATCGACGCCCGCTGCGACATCGTCGGCGTCGAAGTCGAAGTGTCGTGTGCGTTTCAGACGAGTCTGCGCGACGGACGACTTGTGGAGATCGTGCCGGGCGCCACGCTGGCCGATGGACTCGGCGGCAACCCGGATCCCGAAACCATTACCTGGCCCATGATCCGGCGGCTGGTCGATCGCATCGTCACCGTGAGCGAAGCCGGGCTCGCGGCCGCCATCATCGGCCTGGTCGAGGCCGAGCACCTCGTCACGGAAGCGTCCGGCGCCGCAGGCGTCGCGGCGGCGACGGCGATGCGCGCGGGTCTCGCGGGCCGGCGCGTGGCGATCGTCGTCACCGGCGCGAACATCGATCGCGCGCGATTGACCGCGCTGTTGTCCAGGACCACGTAGGCCGGGCCCTTTCGGCGCTTCTTCGTAGGCCGGGTCCTTCCGGCGCTTCTTCGTAGGCCGGGTCCTTCCGGCGCTTCTTCGTAGGCCGGGTCCTTCCGGCGCTTCTTCGTAGGCCGGGTCCTTCCGGCGCTTCTTCGTAGGTCCTTCCGGACCCGGCTGATCAGGCGGGTCCAAAAGGACCCGCCCTACGCATCACCGCAAGAGTCGCAGGATCGCGTCGCGCTGGAGCCACGCGGCGGCCGCAAGCGCGGCCAGCGCCAGCAGCACGAACACCCAGGCCTTCGAGGACCGCCGCGGCGGTCGAGGCGCGACCACTTCTCCGGCGGCCTCACTGGCTTCGCTGCGCACGTCGAGCACCGCCGCCACCGACCGCAGCTCCGCAGCGAACGTCGCGGCCGTTTCATATCGCCGGTCGAGGCTCTTCGCGAGCGCCCTGCCCAGGATGGGATCGAGTTCCGCCGGCAGCGATCCGATCACCGTGGATGGCGCAGGCGCGGACGCCTGCACGATCTGCAGCGTCAGCGCGCCCGAAGAGGCGGCGGTGAACGGCGGTCTGCCGGTGAGCATCTCGAACAGCACGATCCCGAGCGAGAAGATGTCGGTGCGGGAGTCGCCCTGCTCGCCGAGCGCCTGCTCCGGTGACAAATAGGCCACGGTCCCAAGGGACGCGTCGGGCGTTCCCGGGGCGAGGCTGGCCGCCTGACGGCGCGCGGCGCCGCTGCCGGTCCACGGCGCGAGACCGAAGTCCAGAATCTTCGCGTTGCCCTTCGTCGTCACGATGATGTTGTCGGGCCGGATGTCGCCGTGGACGATGCCGAGCGCGTGGGCGTCGGCGAGGGCGTCGGCCACCTGGACGGCGAGATCGATCGCGCGGCGCGGTTTCACCGGACGGCCGGCGATGACCGTCTTCAGCGAGTCACCGCGCGCGTACTCGCAGACGAGAAACAGCTGTCCCTGGTCCACGCCGATTTCGTACAGCATCGCGATGTTGGGGTGCGACAGCGCCGTGGCCGCTCGCGCGGCGCTCAGGAAGCGCTGGCGCCGATCGGTGTCTGCGGCGACGTCCGCCGCAATCACACGCAGCGCCACGGTCCGGCCGAGCTGCGTGTCGCGCGCGCGGTAGAGCTCGCCCATCGCGCCGCCGCCGATGCGATCGAGGATCTTGTAGTGACTGAGGGTCTCGACCATGGCGCGGCGACGATTATAATCGTGTGGTCCGTCCAGCCTTGAATCCTTACATCTCGCTTCTTCGCACCAACCGCGACTTTCGGCTGGTGTACATCGGGCAGGCGATCTCGCAGCTCGGCGACTGGTTCAACGCCGTCGCCGTCTACGCGCTGCTCCTCGATTTGACCGGGTCGGCGACCGCCGTCGCGTGGATGATGATCGTGCAGTTTCTGCCCGTGGCGGTCGTGGGGCCGCTGGCCGGCGTCGTCGTCGATCGCGTCGACCGGCGCCGGCTGATGATCACGACCGACGTGCTGCGTGGCGGTCTGATTCTCTGGCTGCTCGTCATCCGGACGGCGGATCAGGTCTGGATCGCCTACGTCGTCATGGCGCTGACCGTCGGCGCCCAGGCGTTCTTCGAGCCGGCCCGGACGGCGACGATTCCCAACATCACGAGCGCCGACGAGCTGCTGCCGGCCAACGCGCTCGCGAGCGCGACGTGGGCGGCCATGCTCGCGATCGGCGCGTCGGTCGGCGGCATCGTGACGGCCATCGCCGGGCGCAACGTCGCGTTCGGACTCAATGCCGTGTCCTTCTTCTGTTCGGCGTTCTTCATCGGCCGCACGCGGTACGACTCGACGCCGGCGGCCGCGGCGCGTCCGGCCGGTCTCGCCGCCATGACGGGAATCACCGACCTCGTCGAGGGCCTGCGGTACGTGCGCCGCGAGTCGCACGTCGCGGCGCTGATGTGCGTGAAGGCGGGCTGGGGACTGGCGGGCGGGGTGCTGCTGCTGCTCACGGTTTTCGGTCAGCGCGTCTTCCCGCTGGCGGGCGGCGCCGCGGCCGGTATCGGCGTGCTGTACGCCGCGCGCGGCGTCGGCGCGGGGCTCGGCCCGGTCGCGCTGCGCTGGATCCTCGGTCAGCAGTCGCAGACGCTGCGGCGCGCCATCGGACCTGCGTTCTTCACGGTCGGGCTGTTCTATGTGGCGCTGGCGGGCGCGCCCACGCTCGCGCTGGCCGCGTTTGCGGTGCTGTTCGCGCACGTCGGCGGTTCGATTCTCTGGGTCTTCAGCACGGTGCTGCTGCAGATGGAAGTGCCCGACCAGTTCCGGGGACGCGTGTTCGCGGCGGAGCTCGCATTCCTCACGCTCGTCACGTCGCTCTCGAGCTACTGCACGGCGTTCGCGCTCGATCGCATCGGCTGGTCGCCACGCACGCTGTCGTTCATCCTGGGCGTGCTCTTCTGTATTCCCGGCGGGCTGTGGCTGGTGATCCTCTCGCGATGGAACGAGGGACCACCCGACACGATATCGTCGCCTTCGGAGACGACGTCGGGGGAAGAAGAAGTACTTGAGGGCAGAGTCGGGTGATGAAATTGCAGATTTCAGACTTCAGATTTCAGATTGGGAAGTCAAGAATTCATCAGTCAATCTGAAATCTGCCCTCTGAAATCTGAAATCTCAACGCTTCTTCATCTCTTCCATCGCGCTTTGCACCAACTGCTTCGCGTCGTCGAGCTGTTCGAGCACGAGCGCGATGTCCATCTTCGGCTTGCCCGGGAAGCGGTCGCTGCGGCAGTAGATGCCGTGCTGCCCGACCAGCGCGAGCGAGTCGGTCAGCAGATCGAGCGCCACCGCCAGCCGCCCGCGCGCGGGCCCCATCATCGTCTCGTGGACTTCGAGGGACTCGCGGTGTTTGTCGAAAATGGACATGGTTATGTCGGGATTTCAGATTTCAGAGGGCAGATTTCAGATGGATTTCAGAGTGGCCCCGGTAGATAAATACCATCAATAACCATCAATCTGAAATCTGAACTCTGAATTCTGAAATCTATTTCCGTGGCTTCGACGGCCGTAGCTCGACGCGGCTCGGCAGGCTGCGCGGATCGTGTCGCAGCAAATTCACCACGACGTCGGCGACTTCCGACGGGGCGATCTTCCAGTCGGCGCCCTTGTTCTCGTCGCCGCTCGAAAACCCGGTCGACACGGACCCGGGCAGCACGTAGCTGACGCGGATGTTGTCGTACCGCACTTCCTGCATCAGCGCCTCGCTGAATGCGTTCAGGCCGGCCTTCGACGCGCAGTAGGCGGCGCCGTCCACGAACGGATTCTTTCCGGCGAGACTGCTGATGTTGATGATGAACCCGGCGCCTCGACGCTGCAGGTGGGGCAGCGCCGCGCGGCAGGCGTTGAATACGCCGGTCAGATTTGTGTCGATGACGCTGCTCCATTGATCCGGCGTCATCGTCGACACGCTGCCGAAAATGCCGATGCCCGCGTTATTGATGAGGATGTCGAGGCCGCCGAAGCGCGCGACCGCCGCGTCGACGGCGCGCTGCATGTCGTCCGCGCGGCGGACGTCGGCCTGCAGGGTCTCGACGGCGCCCGGACCGGCCGCTTCGATCTTCGGCTTCGCGGCAGACAGGTTCGCCGCGCTCTTGCCGGTGACGGCCACCTGGACACCTTCGGCGACGAGCGCGCGCGCAATGGCCAGCCCGATGCCGCGCGAGCCCCCGGTGACGACCGCGACTTGGCCGCGCAGTGATTCCATGGACATACAATATCGCAGCGATGCAATCGGCAGCCATCATCGGCGCGGGCGAGCTGGGCGGCGCGATCGCGCACGTCCTGGCGCGGCGCGGCGGCGTCCGGTCGATCGTGCTCATCGACGAGACCGGACGCGTCGCGGCCGGCAAGGCGCTGGACATCGCGCAGACCGCGCCGGGGGAACAGTTCTCGACGGATCTGTCCGGATCGACGGATATCTCAGCGGCGGGCGGCGCCGCGGTCGTGATCCTGGCCGACCGCGCCGGCGCGCCTGGGAACCCTGGAAACCCTGGAAGCCCTGGAAGCAATGTCTGGCAGGGTGACGAAGGCCTGCTGATGCTGCGGCGGGTAGCGCAGATGGCGCCGGGCGCCGTCATCCTCTGCGCGGGTGCATCACAGCGCGAACTGGTCGACCGCGGTGTGCGCGAGCTTCACCTGTCGAGGACGCGCGTGTTCGGATCCGCGCCCGAGGCATTCGCGAACGGCGCGCGGGCGCTGGCCGCACTCGCCGTCAACGGATCGCCGCGCGACGTCGCGCTCTCGGTCCTCGGCGTCCCGCCGGCGCATCTGGTGATTCCGTGGGAGTCCGCCACTGCCGCGGGCCGTTCGCTGAGCCGCGCGCTCGACGAGCCCGCGCGGCGTCAGCTCGCGGCACGGATCGCCGCGATGTGGCCGCCCGGTCCGCACGCCCTCGCGTCAGCCGCGACGGCTGTGATCGAGTCGATGGCCGGTCGCTCGCTGCGGCTGGCCAGCTGCTTCGTGGCGCCCGACACGTCGGCAGGCACGCGGACCAAGACCGCGGCGCTTCCGGTCCGGCTGGGCCAGGCGGGAATCGTCGAGGTCATCTTACCGTCGTTGAGTGTGGCGGAACAGGTCGCGCTGGATAACGCGATGATGCTATAGGCGGGGTGGGACAGGTAGGGCGGGTAGGGCTGGTGGGTCAGCCCTCCCGCCTCACATACCGTACACAGGTCTGTGCATCGCCAAGCCGCCGGCAAAGTCGGCGAGCTGCTTGCGCAGGATCAGCCGGCCGCGATGCAGCCGCGACTTCAGCGTCTGATCCTTCACCTTCAGCATCGCGCTCGCTTCTTCGGTGGACATGCCCTGGATGTCACGCAGCATCACCGGCGCGCGGTAGATCGCCGGCAGCGCCAGAATCGCCTTGAACACACGGCGGCGGAGCTGGGACCGCAGCACGCCTTCGTCGGCCATCTGACTCCAGTCCGCGATGTCCAGCCGCGCGGGCGTGCCTGACTCGCCGTCGGCGGCAGCCGCGGCCTGACGATCCTGGTCCTGCTCGCGCTGGAACCGCGCGGTCCGCAGCCGCGACATGGCGGCGTTGAACGTAATGCGGTAGATCCAGGACGACAGCGCCGCGTCGCCGCGAAACGCGCCGACCTTCCTGTACACCTTGAACAGGACGTCCTGCGTCACTTCCTCGGCGTCTTCCTTGTTGCGCAGATACCGGAACGCGAGCTGGTAGATCTTCGCGCCGTAGGCGTCGGCCAAGTCGGCCAGCGCTCGTTCATCGCCCGATTGGAGTCGCGTAAGCAAGTCGTCGTTCTTGGGGTCCCGCATGATGAATGCCTCGATGTGGGGTAGAACACCCAAGCGGTCCGGATTATTCCATGCCTGAACTATCTCCTTTTGTCACTACGGAATAGCTAGCTAGGAAGGGCCGGTCGGACCCTCGGCAAGGAATAAAGGTCGTGTTCGGAAGCGAACGGGTGGGATTCAGGAAACCGTCCGACCGAAGACGTCGCAGAAATGCGTGACGATGCGATCTTCCACCTCGCGCCGATCGACGGGGCGGCCAAGTAGGCGCGCGAGCGATGTCACCCCGCGATCGGCAATGCCGCACGGGACGATCAGATTGAAGTAATCGAGCTCGGTCGTCACGTTCAGTGCGAAGCCGTGACTGGTGATCCACCGTCCGATGCGCACGCCGATCGCGGCGAGCTTCTCGCGTCCCACCCACACGCCGGTGAGCCCTTCAACGCGCTCGGCGACGACGCCGCAGCCGGCGGCCGTGCGGATCAGGACCTCTTCGAGATCGCGGACGTAGCGATGCACGTCGCATCGATCGGGCTTCAGGTCGATGATGGGATAGCCGACGATCTGCCCGGGACCGTGATAGGTGATGTCGCCGCCGCGGCCCGTCTCACGCACGTCGATGCCGCGCGCGGCCAGCGCCTCAGCCGTGGCGAGAATGTGGCCGCGTCCGCCGTCGCCGCGGACGCCGAGCGTCAGGACGTGGGGATGTTCGACGAGCAGGAGGAGATCGCCGACCGAGCCGGCGCGCCGTTCTTCGACGAGCGCGCGCTGCATCGCGAGCGCGTCGGCATACGGGATCGAACCCAGGCGACGGACTTCGAGAGTGCGACTGGCTGAACCCACCTGCCCCACCCGGCCCTCCCGCCCCTCCCGCCCTTCAGACCGGGCCGACGCAAGGTCGGCCCCTACACTGTTGCCGGATCCCAATTCTCGAGCGCGCGCTTCACGTGCGACATGAACTCGTCCGCCACGGCGCCGTCGATGATGCGGTGATCGTAGCCGAGCGTGAGGTACCCCATCGGCCGGATCGCGATGGCATCGTCGATCACCACTGGGCGCTTCTCGACGTTGCCGACGCCGAGGATCGCCACCTGCGGCTGGTTGATGATCGGCATGCCGAACAGCGCGCCGAAGACGCCGGGGTTGGTGATGGTGAACGTGCCGCCGGAGACTTCCTCGGGCTTGAGCTGCTTGGATCGCGCGCGGCTCGCAAGATCCGAGAGCGCGCGGCTGAGACCGATCAAGTTGCGCTCGTCCGCCTGCTTGATGACGGGCACGATCAGGCCCCAGTCCAGCGCGACGGCGATCCCGACGTTCACGTCCTTGTGATAGATGACCGTGTCGCCGTCGACCGAGGCGTTGACGACCGGCACGGCGCGCAGGGCGTCCACGGCGGCCTTCAGTATGAATGACAGGTAGGTCAGCTTCGCGCCCGCGCGCTCGAACTCTGCTTTCTTCGCCTCGCGGATCTGTGCGACGCGCGCGAAGTTCACCTCGAACACCGAATGGACGTGCGCCGACGTCCGCCGGCTGACGATCATGTGCCCGGCGATCTTCTTGCGCATGACCGACATCTTGACGATTTCGTCTCCGGGGGCCCCTGTCCCCCGGACGCGATCCGCGGGCATGGGCACGACGCGCGGCGCAGCGACCGGCGGCTGAGTCTTCCCCACCTGCCCTGTTTGTCCCGCCGAAGCAGCAGATGGCGCCGATGCGGCAGAGGCGGACCCAATGAATCCGAGAATGTCGTCCTTCGTCACACGTCCGGCGATGCCGGACCCGGGAATCTGCGAGATGTCGACGTTGTGTTCCTTGGCGATCTTGCGCACGAGGGGCGACGAACGCTCGCGGAGCGCGTCGGCGCCGGACTCCGCGTGCTGGGCGGCCCCGCCGTTGGTCTGAGGCTTCACGGGCGCCGCCGGAGGCGCCGGTGCCTTCGCGGCCGGCGCGGGCGCGGGCGGCTTGGGGGACGCCGGCAACGGCAACGCGGCTTTGACGTCGCCCGCGGCGCCAATGATCGCGACGACGCTGTTGACCGGAACCGTGTCGCCTTCCTTCGCGCGGATCTCTGACACGACGCCCGCGGCCGGCGACGGAATCTCCGCGTCAACCTTGTCCGTGGAGATCTCGAAGAGCGGCTCGTCGCGATCGACAGCGTCGCCGACCTTCTTGATCCAGCGAACGATGGTGCCTTCGGCGATTGACTCGCCCATCTGCGGCATCACGACATCGGTAGGCATGAGGTCCTCTGTTGCTATTGCGGAATGAGGAATGCGGAGTGCGGATTTCCAATCCGCACTCCGCAATCCTCAATCACAAATGTATTGCCTCGCCGTGCACGGCGTGCGCGGCCTCGCCAATCGCTTCCGCCATCGTCGGATGCGCGTGAATCGTGCGCATCAGTTCCTCGACCGTCGACTCGAGGCGCAGCGCCAGCGTGGCTTCCGCGACGAGCTCGGTCGCCCGCGCGCCGATCATGTGGACGCCCAGCACTTCGTCGTACTTCTTCTCCGCGACGATCTTGACGAACCCGTCGGTCTCGCCGGCCATCTTCGCGCGGCTCAGCACGCCGAACGGGAACGTGCCAACCTGGACGTCGTAGCCGCGTTCCCTGGCCTCCTGCTCCGTAAGTCCGACGCTGCCGATTTCCGGATCGCAGTACGTGCAGCCGGGTACGTGATCGTAATTCAGCGGGCGGGTGTCGCGGCCGGCGATCCGATCCGCGGCAATGATCCCTTCAGCCGACGACACGTGCGCTAGCTGTGGATGGCCCGGGCCGCCCAGCGTGATCACGTCGCCGATCGCGGAGATGCCGGGCACGTTCGTCTTGTACATCGCGTCCACGCGGACGTACCCCTTCTCGAGCTCAAGGCCGACGCCCTCAGCGTTGAGCCCGGTCGTCACCGGACCTCGCCCCGTCGCCACGAGAAGATAATCGGCGCGCAGCCCCTTCGTCTGGCCATCGGCGAGCTGCACCGTGACGTCGACGCCGTCGCCGTTCACCGTCGCGGCCGTCACCTTCGCGCCGGTGTGGCTCGTGATGCCCTGCTTGCGAAACGATTTTTCGAGCTCCGCCGAGACCGCCGCGTCTTCGACCGGCACGAGCCGCGGCAGCAGCTCGACCACCGTAACGTCGCTGCCGAAGCGCGCGAAGATCGACGCGAACTCGACGCCAACCGCGCCGCTCCCCATGATCACAATCGTCTTCGGTACTTCGTGCAGATGGATGGCTTCGTCGCTCGTGATGATGCGCGCGCGATCGATCTCGATGCCCGGCACGCCGCGCGGCGCGGACCCAGTCGCGACGATGATTTCCTTGCGCGCGCGCAGTGTCTGTTTCTCGCCTTCGAAGACGTCGATTTCTACAGGGCCGCCGTTTTTCCGGATGAGGCGCGCCGTGCCCTTGATCCAGTCGATCTTGTTTTTCTTGAACAGGAACTCTATGCCTTTGGTGAGACCGGTGACGATGCGGTCCTTGCGGGTGTGGACCTGGCCGATGTCGATGGACGCGGTGGCGTGCCCCGAGCTTGTCGAAGGGCCGAGGGTGACGCCCCAGTCCTTCGCGTGCTGGACGACCTTCAACGCGTGGGCATGTTCGAGCAACGCCTTGGTGGGAATGCAGCCCCAGAGCAGGCACGTGCCGCCGAGGGCCTTCTGCTTTTCGACGACCGCCGTCCTCAGCCCGAGTTGCGCGGCGCGAATAGCCGCGACATAGCCCCCCGTGCCCGCGCCGATCACGATCAGGTCGTACTCGTTCGCCACGGGATCCTTATAACTTAATGAGGGACGCGCTAGCGCTTCAACGAGGAGAGCGGCACAAACGCCGTCTGGGCGGCGGCCGGCGCGGATTCAGTGGCCGGCGCCTGCTCGGGATCGAGCCGGTTCACCCTTGCGCGCAGCTGGCTGATCTCGTATCTCAGCTCCCAGTACGACTCGCTCATCCGCTCGAGCCGCTTGGCGACGTGCCGGGCCCGGGCGAGCGCCGCCACGGCCGCCAGAACTGCCCCGCCGGTGAGCCACCACTGAAAGGCCAACAAAACTCGTACCTTATCGAACGGCTTGCAACAGTGTCAACCGCCTGAGACAATACCCGCGTTTTCTGGCGGCTGACCGAGCATGAGCCACAAACCCAAGACCGTCCTCATTGTCGACGACGACGAGGGGATGCGGGACACGCTGACCGCGATCCTCAAGCGGGAGTATCGCGTGCTGCGGGTCTCGAGCGGGGAGGCGGCTCTTCCTATCCTCAACCGCGAGGACGTGGACCTCATGCTGCTCGACGTCCGCCTGCCGGGCATCAGCGGGTTCGAGGTCCTCCGCATCGTCAAGGAAAACTACAGCTTGGTCGAGGTCCTCATGATCTCGGCCATCAACGAGATCGAGACCGCCGTGCAGGCGATGAAGCACGGCGCGTATCACTACGTCACGAAGGACTTCGACTACGACCAGTTGCGGTCGCTCGTGCGGAACGCGAGCGAGCGGCAGGATCTGAATCGTCAGGTGTTGACGCTGTCGGCGCAGGTCGCCGATCAGGCCGAGCGCGAGTTCATCGTCGGCCCGAGCAAGATGACGCGCGACATCGTCGATCTCGTCCACAAGATCGCGAAGCTCTCGGCCACGGTGCTGATTCTCGGCGAGAGCGGCACGGGCAAGGAGCTGCTCGCACGGCTGATTCACCGCGAGGCCGGCGATCCCGAAGCGCCGTTCATCGCGGTCAATCTGGCCGCGATTCCGCGCGAGCTCGTGGAAAGCACGCTGTTCGGGCACGAGCGCGGCGCGTTCACCGGCGCGCATCGGCAGCAGCTCGGCAAGTTCGAGCTCGCATCGAACGGCACGCTGTTCCTCGACGAAATCGGCGACCTACGTCTGGATCTCCAGGCCAAACTCCTGCGCGCCATTCAGGAAGGCGAGATCGAGCGCGTCGGCGGGACCAAGCCTATCAAGACCGAATTCCGCCTCATCGCGGCAACCAACATCGATCTTGATAAGGCGGTGAAAGAGGGACGGTTCCGGGAAGATCTCTACTATCGCGTCAACGTCATCCCGATCAAGCTGCCGCCGCTGCGCGAACGCACGGAAGACGTCCCGCAGCTCGCGGACTTCTTCCTCCGGCGGTACAACACGCGGTTCCGGAAGAGCATTCAAGGCATCACCGACTCCACGATGGCGTTCCTAAAGAAGTACTGGTGGCCAGGCAACATCCGGGAGCTCGAAAACCTGATAGAGCGGCTGGTCGCCGTCAGCGATAAGGACTACATCTCTGAAGAAGATCTACCGCTCGAGTTTCATTTCGCGCAGCTGGAGCCGCGGGGCGCGGGCACAGACAATCTGTTTGAGGATGCGACGAATACCTTCGAGCGGAACTTCATTTTGCGCGCGCTCGAGAAATGCGGCTGGAATGTGACTGGGACTGCGGAGTACCTTGGAATTCCGTTGAGTACGTTGAAGTACAAGATGGACAAGCTCGACGTGCGTCAACTTGCGAAACGATTGCGCGGAGCATGAGCAGAGCCAAGAACCTGACCGCGACGGTCAAGTCATTGCCTTTCCCACCTAATCCTCTGATTTCCCAGCACTAACCTCGATATACCAACAGTCATTCGGACACGCGCGGACAATGAATTGCCCGCGGTGACCGACGGCTCCAACTGACTCTTCTCCCGCGGCTCAATCGATCGGTTGATTCCCCGAGCAAAACCTGTGCATTTTCCTCGACGCCGCAGGTGGAACACCCGTTGCAGCCATGCATTGCGACCGGCGTGCTGAAACGTTCTACCAAGAATTGATCCAGCCGTACATGCAGCCTTCGATATTCAACCTTCGGGTTCCGCTCGCGGCGCGCGACGACGTGTTCCTGATGAACACGCTGACCGACGCGCAGCTGGTGGTGTCGCCGGATGTGACGGCGCTACTCGATGAGATCGCGCGCGGCGAATTTCGTGGGGCGAGCGGCGTTGCTCCGGAAACGCGCGAAGCACTCGACCTGCTGTGGGAAAACGGCTTCCTCGTCACCGACGGCGACACCGAGCGCCGCGCGCTCAACGACTACCTGACCGGCGTCAAGAACGACAGCTCGGAATTCAGCGTGACCGTTTTGACGACGCTGCAGTGCAACTTCGCGTGCGACTACTGCTTTCAGGGCGATCACGGCGACTACAACGATCGCGCCGACAAGATGTCGCTCGCCACGGCCGCGCGCGTCGGCGACTGGATCGAGCGCGAGCTCGACCGCGTGCGGCCCGAGCGATTCGGGCTGACGTTCTTTGGCGGCGAACCGCTGCTCAATCTGCCGGTGATGTACCTGCTCGCCGAGCGCCTGTGGCGCGCCGCCGAGGCACGCGGCGTGACGATGTACACCAACATCATCACCAACGGCCTGCTGCTGACCGAGGACGTCGTCGATCGCATGCTGCCGTTCGGACTGAACGGCATCAAGATCACGCTCGACGGCGACCGGGACACGCACAACCGCATGCGGCCGTTGCGCGGCGGCCAGGGCACCTTCGATCGCATCGTCGAGAACATCCGTCGCGTGGCCGGCCGTTGCCGCATCGCGATCGGCGGCAACTTCGACGAGAGCTCGATCGACAGCTATCCCGCCCTGCTCGACTTTCTGAAAGCACAGGATTTCGCCGACAAGCTCGTCAAGGTCAATTTCAAGCCCATCGTGCGCGCGGAGCCCGTCGCGCCCAAAGGGATGATCCCGCTGACGCTGGTCGGCGCGGCCGGCGCCCCCGGTGCAAAAGAGAACCTCAAGGGCACCTGCATGACGTCGGTCGGTTCCGGCGCGGGCAAGGCGTGCGATTCGTGCGGCGGCCTGGAAGACAAATGGACGGCGCTGCGCGAGGACACGAAGCGGCACGGGTTCCCGACGGCGGATGGCGTGCCGAAGGGCATGTGCCACGTCCACCGGACCCACGCGCACACCATCGGCCCAGACGGTTCGCTCTACGCGTGCCCCGGTTTCACCGGTCAGCTCGCGATGTCCACGGGCCATATCGACGATCGCAAGGACGCGCTGCGCGAGTCAGCGCTCGAGAAATTCAATCGACTGCATCCGTGGAAAGAGTGTGGAGACTGCGCGTTCATCCCGACGTGTGCCGGGGGGTGCGTGGCGGCCTCGCATTCACAGACTGGTGACATGAACACGCCGACATGTCACAAGTCCAGTTTTGAATCGGCGCTCATCGCGCTGGCGCATGAAGCGGCCAGCAAAGACGCGGCTACTCAGGCTGCGTAGGAGACTACAATGAAGATCACAGTTGTGAAGACCGTCTCGAGCAAGAAACCCGCCGGCTACTGCGATATCTGGGTCGACTTTCCGGCAATGAACAAGAAGTAACGATGGACGACCAGCGCCGGTTGTTCGGTCTGGCTACGGTGTGCGTGGCGGTGGCGGCTGTGCTGCTCACCGCCTGCCGGCCGGCCACCGGCGAGCAGTCGTCTAGCTCCGATCCGATCGCGCTTCACGTCGGCGTTCCTCAATTGCCAGCGAACGCGACGAACGGTCTTCGGCAACTGGCTCAGAACCAGGCTGTCGAGTCGCTCGCTAGCGTGGCGGACGATGGCCGGCTGCGGCCGTCGCTGGCAAAGGACTGGCGAGTCAGTACGGACGGTTTAACGCTGACCGTGAATCTCAGGTCAGGCGTAACCTTTCACGACGGCACGCCGGTGACCTCGACAATCGTCGCAAACTCCATCAGGCAGACGTTGCCATCGGTTATGGGGACTGCGTTCACCGACATCGAGGATGTGGCCACTGCAGGCGAAACGCAGGTCGTTGTGCGCTTGCGACACCGGTCGCCCTTCCTGCTCGACGCTCTGGAGGTGCCCGTCCCGAAACCGGGAGCGGCGCTCACGGGAACGGGGCCGTTCATCGTTGAAGATCAGAAATCGCCAACCGAACTCAAAGCCAACCCTAAGTACTATCTCGGACGGCCAACTGTCGATCGGATCCTTGTGGAGACGTTCCCCAGCGTACGAACGGCCTGGGCCGAGATGCTGCGAGGACGGATCGACATGTTGTACGAGGTTGGCGTCGACGAACTGGACTTGCTCGAAGCGTCAACGAATGTCGCGATCTTCACGTTTGCTCGCGCCTATCAGTACGCCGTTGTCTTGAACCAGGAGTCGGCAGGTCTGCGCTCCAAGGAGGTTAGACAAGCGCTCAACCTTTCGATCGATCGAGATGCCCTTGTGCAAAAAGTTCTTCGAGGACACGGAACTGTTTCGTTCGGTCCGGTTTGGCCGCACAATTTCGCCGCTCGGGCAGACTGGCCCGTGTTCAGATTCGATCCAAAGTTGGCTGCTCAGAAGCTGGCGCAAACCAGCGGCTCACGAGGTGACCCGTTGCGCTTCACTTGTCTGGTTCGACCGAACGAACTTGATGAGCGAATGTCACTCGTTCTCAAGCAGCAACTGGAAGCAGTTGGCATCGACATGAACATCGAAGAAGCCGAAATGGATCGAATCATTGACTCTTTGAATCACCGCCGGTTCGACGCCGTGCTGCTCGAGTCGCCGAACGGACCTACTCTGCTACGTTCATATCGGTCATGGCACTCCGGCGGACCGATGAACGCTCACAGCGAAACTGTCGACACCGCGCTAGACGCGATTCGATATGCGAAATCTGAAGAAGAGTATACGAAAGCCGTTGGGTCGTTCCAGCAAGCTGCTATAGACGACCCTCCCGCGATTTTCCTCGCGTGGGTGGAGCGCGCACGAGCCGTGAGTAAGCGGTTCATTGTGCCGCTCGCCGAACCAGGACGTGATATTCTCAGCACCCTTCGGCTGTGGAAGCCAGCGACCGACCAGCGCGTAGCGAATCGGAACTAGGCCGATGACCCTCAGGATCCGTCGCATCGCCTACCGCTTCGCGCTCCTGCTGGCGCTGGCGGCGGTCGTGCCGCTGATCGCATACGGCTTCGTCTCGATCCTCTCGCTGCAGCGCGGCACGCGCGAATCGGTCATCGCCGGCAACCAGAACGTCGCTACGCGCGCCGCCGAGGAAATCCGCCGCTACGTTGTCACGCACGCGGACCTGCTGCGCGCGCTCTCCGCCGACCTGCAGGACACTGGCCTCGCGCAGCACCAGCAGGATCAGATTCTCAAGAACTTCGTCCTGCAGTTCCGCGAGTTCCGCGAGATCACGCTGTTCGACGAAAACGGCGCGACCGTCGCCACGAGCCGCGTCGGCAAGCCGCGCATCACGATTCCGAAAAACGGTCAGCCGGTGGCGGAACGCGTGACGATGTCGTCCATCCACGTCGACGACGACCTGCTGCCGACGACCGTGTTCTCGGTCCGCCTGACGAAACTCAACGAGCCCTCGGGCTGGCTGACCGGCGAGTTCAACCTCGAGGAGATGTGGCGGATGGTCGACCACATCCGCATCGGCGACCACGGCTACGCGCTCGTCATCGCGCCGGGTGGCGAACTGATCGCGCACGGCGACCCCGACAAGAAGGCGCTGGTCGCGCGGACCGTGAACATGGCCGCGCATCCGCTGATGGCGATTGCGCCCGCGCAGGCCGACGCGCCGACGGTGTCGCGCGAGTACGTGGATGCGGACGGCCAGAACAATCTCGGCGTCGCGGCGCGCATCGCCCAGCTCGGCTGGACCGTGATCGTCGAGCAGCCGACCGCCGAAGCATACGCAAACGCCACCGTGCTGCAGCGGCAGCTCCTCATCGCGATCTCGCTCGGGCTGCTGCTGATGATTTCAGTCGGGTATCTCTTCGGCCGGTCGTTCATCAATCCGATCCTCGCGCTCAAGCGCGGCACGCAGGCCGTGGCCGAGGGCCAGCTCGACACGCGCGTCGACATCCGCACCGGCGACGAGTTCGGCGATCTCGGCGATGCGTTCAACACGATGGCCGATCGGCTCGTGCAGCTGCAGGAAGACGTCAAACGCCAGGAGCGCCAGACGATGTTCGGGCGCGTCGCCGCCGGCCTCGTCCACGATCTCTCGCACCCGATTCAGAACATCGGCAACAGCCTGCGCCTCCTGGAACGGGACGACCTTGACGCCGAGTCGCGCGATCTGTTCCGTCGCACGATCGGACGCGAGATCGCCACGCTGAAGCGGTTCATGGACGACCTGCGGCATCTGGTCAAGCCGAAGCCGATTGAGCGCTTCGCCATGGATGTCACCGGATCGGTCGCCGAGATCGTCGAGGCCATGCGCGGTGAAGCCGAGCGGAGTGGATTGACCGTCGAGACGTCGTACGCGGAAGGCCCGTTGCTGATCAACGGCGACCGCTTCGCGCTCGGACGCGTGTATCGCAATCTCATCAGCAATGCGATTCAGGCGACCGAGCCCGGCGGCCGCGTCACCGTCACGACGGCGCGCTCCGGCGACCGCGTCGAAGTCCGCGTGGCCGATACGGGATCAGGGATTCCCGCGGATCGCCTTACGGCCATCTTCGACGATTTTGTAACGACGAAACGCCGAGGCCTCGGCTTGGGCTTGGCCATTTCCAAGCGCATCGTCGAACAACTCGACGGCACGATTGTTGTAGAAAGCGAAGTCGGACGCGGGACGTCGTTCACGCTGGGCTTCCCGGCCAGCGATGAAAGCTCACGGCACGCGGCGGCAAGTTGATTAAGGGGATCCGGATGACACCGGATATGGAGGGTGACATGTTCCGAACGCTCGTGAAGACCGATGCGCTGGCGATAGACGAAACGACGGTGCCTGTGCGGTATTTCGAGTTACGGACGCTGCGCGGCGCGCGCCGCTACAGCGCGGAAATCCTGTTGGGCCCCGAGGACCGGATCATTCTCGACGACGACTCGATGACCAATCTCGAAGCGCGCGCGACCCGGCTCGTGCCGGCCACGCTCTACAGCCGCGTCCTCGCCCGCGCGACAGCTGCCTAGGAAAAAGCCGAACAGCCCGCCGGCTACTTGCGCGGCAGGACCGCGTCTTTGAGCTGTTTCGCGATTCGCGCCTTGACGACGGTCTTGGCGGGACTCTTGATGGCCTCGCCCGTCGCCTGGTTGCGGCCCATGCGCGCCTTGCGCTTCTGCACCACCAGCTTCACCATCCCGGGCAGCACGAACTCGCCCGAGCGCTTCAACTCTTTCTCGGACAGCGCCGTCAGCTCGTCGAAGAATTCGCGGGCCTGCGTCCGCTTCACTTCGAAGCGCTCGGCGAAGTGCGAGAAGAGTTCGGATTTGCCCATCCTGCGGGCGTCAGACGACATCGGCGTTCCCCTTCACTTGACGCGCGGTGATGTTCACCGGCGATAGGCGCGCGCGCAGCACAATCGCGGTTTTGCCCGGAAAATCGGCGTATCCTAGCGCGCCCTTCTCGCCAGTGTCAATTGCACGCGCCCGGAGAAGTGCCTGTTTTGCTGCTATTCTTGCTCGATGTCAAGCGCGACCCTCGAAACGTTTCCCAACCCGCGACCCGAGCGGGACTACGAAATCGCGATTCAGTGTCCGGAGTTCACCTCGCTCTGTCCGAAGACCGGACTGCCGGACTTCGGCGAGATCCGCATCACTTACGTCCCTGACGCGCGCTGCATCGAGCTCAAATCCCTGAAGTACTACATCATCGAATTCAGGAACCGCGGCATCTTCTATGAAGACGTGACGAATCAGATTCTCGACGATCTCGTCGCCGCCATTCAGCCGCGCCGCATGACCGTCGTCGGCGACTTTTCAGTCCGCGGGGGGATCAAGACGGTCGTGACTGCGGAATACAAGAAGAAGGGCTGAGGGCTGAGGGCTCAAAGCCGATAGCTGAAAGCCGAGCTGACGGCCGATAGCTGAAAGCTGACAGCTAATACATGAGCGACTTCCCGGTCCACGTTCCCATCGGTCCCGAGTTCGATCTTCACAGTTTCGCTCCGCGCGACATTCCCTCGGTAGTCGCCGAGTACATCGACGCCGCCGCATCCGCGGGATTTGGCGAGGTGCGCGTGATTCACGGCCGGGGCCGTGGAATCCAGCGCGGCATCGTGCAGGCCGTGCTCGAGCGCCATCCACGCGTCGTCGAATTCCACGACGATCCCGCGTCTCATCTCGGTGCCACCCTCGCGCGCCTGGCATCGAATTCGTAATCGGCGCAACGGTACAGTGGCCGCCGCACCGCGCGGTTACGCCCCTCTGACGTCGATATGGCCCGAAACACTGCCGCCTGGCGCGGGCACGGGACTTGCCGTTGCGAACGGTGTGGAAAACCCTGAACCCACGCCCGTTGCCGCTGTGCCGGCGCACGAACGTCCCGCGCAGGATGAGTGGGGTCTGTACGATCCCGAGCAGGCAGGCTTCGAAGCGTTGATGCGGAAACTGACCGCGCCCCATCCGAAGCCCGTCGCCCACGCGACCACGCCGGCGAAGTCGGCTAAGACCGCGTAAGCGTCCGCGGACCCGCCGATCACGAAACCCGCGTCGATCACGCGCGCGAGATGGCCCATTGTCTCCGCCGCCGTCGCGGCGCGACTCGACGTGTCCCTGCGACGTTCCTCAGGCACGCGGTTTGCCCCTCGATCGAATCCATCCGGCACCTCCCGCGTAACTTGCTGATTCCACAGGATGCGCAATTCGCGCGTGGCAGGTTCTGCGATGTGAGGGCCCGAACGCGATGCAGATTCTGCCCGATCACGTGCGACCCGGCGCCCTGGTTCGCGTCCGGCACGAGCGCTGGCGCGTGGTGGACGTCCGCCCGCACGACGATTGCCAAATCGTCACGCTGTCCGGCCTGTCGCCGCCGCACCTGGGCGTCGAGCGTCGCGTCTTGGCGCCGTTCGATGTCTTCGACCCCGTCGCCGGCGGCGGCCGGCTTCGCATCGTGCGCCGGACGCGGTGGCGCCGCGCGTGCCGGGCGCTGCTGGCGGCCGACGCGCCTCCCGCCGCGCTGCGTGCGGCCCGCGACGCTCGCATCGACCTGCTGCCGCATCAACTCGAGCCGGCGATGGCCGTTCTCCGGGGAACGGGATCGCGGTTTCTGCTCGCCGACGAAGTGGGGCTCGGCAAGACCATTCAAGCCGGCCTTGTGCTGGCCGAACTTCACGCGCGCGGGGCGATCGAGCGCGTGCTTGTGATCGCGCCGGCCGGTCTGCGCGATCAGTGGTCGCACGAACTGACGACCCGATTCGCGATGGAGGCGTCGCCGGTGGACGCGCGCGTGCTGCGGCAGCTCGCCGCCACGCTGCCGGTCGGCGTGAATCCCTGGTCGACAATCGCGCTGGCGATCGCGTCGGTGGATTACGTCAAGCGTCCCGAGGTGCTCCCCGCCGTCGCCAGCTGCGCGTGGGATGCCATCGTCGTGGACGAGGCGCACGGTGTCGCGGGCGATTCCGATCGGCACGCGGCCGTCAATCTGCTGACGGCGCACGCGGCGTACGTCCTGCTGCTGACGGCGACACCGCACAGCGGCGATGGCGCGGCGTTCACGTCGCTCTGCGCCCTGGGGTCCGCGCACGGCGATCCACTGATCGTTTTTCGCCGGACCCGCGCGACTGTGCGTCCAGGCGCGCCGCGGCACGTGCACACGCTGCGCGTCCGGCTCGGCGAACGCGAGCGGCGCATGCACGAGCGGCTCGCGCGCTACACCACCGCTGTCCGATCAGAGCGCCCTGCGGCATGGCTCGCGCTTTCCGTGCTACACAAACGCGCACTCTCGAGCGCATGGGCGCTGGCACAGTCGGTGGATCGCCGTCTCGTCGCGCTCGCCGCGCCTTCGCCCGGCGACACCGGCGATCAACTGACGTTGCCGCTCGGCGATCCGAACGGTGAGTTCACCGCGGCCGACGAGGCGCCCGCATGGCCGGCCGGTATCGGCCTTTCGGATCCGGCGCGCGAGCGCGATCTGCTCGCGGCGCTGGCAGCGGGTGCGAGATCGGCGGCGCACACCGAAGGCAAGTTGTCCGCGCTCCGCCGCCTGCTGCGGCGCACGCGCGAGCGCACCATCGTGTTCACCGAGTATCGCGACACGCTGCTGCACGTCCGGCGGGTGCTGGGTACGTCCGCCGGGCCCGTCGCGATCCTGCACGGCGGCCTCACCTGCAGCGAGCGGGCGGTCGTGCTGCGGGACTTCAACGGCGGCGCGTGTCGCGTCTTGCTCGCGACCGACGCCGCCGGCGAAGGGCTGAATCTGCACGAGGCCTGCCGGCTGGTCGTCAATCTCGAGCTGCCATGGAACCCCATGCGCCTGGAGCAGCGCATCGGCCGCGTCGATCGCATCGGCCAGCGGCGCGTGGTCCACGCGTTTCACTTGATAGCGGATGGGACGGGCGAGCCGGCGCTCGCGGCGCGGCTCCGCGCGCGCATCGCCCGCGCCCGGGCCGAAGTTGGCGCGCCGAATCCGCTCGGCGCCGACGACGAGCGCGCGGCGGCGCGGCTCGTCATCACGGGAGACTCGAACGATGACGCTCTTGACGATCGATCTGCGAGCTGACGCCGTGGCGGAAGCGGCACGTCTCGCCGCGGCACGCGCGCTTGTGCGCGGGGGCGACCCTGGAAGCGCTGGAGACGTGATCGCGTTGGCGCAGCTGGACGCGGATGCCGCGTGGATCATGACCGCCCGCCCGCCGGCGTTGCGTCAGGCGCTCGGCGGCCGAGCGCTCGCGATCTGGCGCGTCGCCTGCGAAGACGCAAGCGGCCGCATCGTCGATTCGCGCCTCGTCGCGATCGCAATCGATGTGTTCCCCGCCGGCGTGCCTCCGCGCACGCGCAGGCACATCGAAGCCCTGGCCAACGCGATCGAGCGCGAGGGGGTGGAGATCGTCGAGCGCTCCAGCGAGGCCTGGCGTACCGAGGTCGAGCGCACGACGCGGGCGTTCGCGGCCGCACGCGCGTCACGCGCGCGCGGACTCGACGATGACGCCGCGTCCGGGGATCGTCGGCTGATCCAGCCAGGTCTCTTCGATCGCCGGGCGCTGCGCGCCGCACGTCCCCCTGCGGGTCACGCGAACGCGACCGTAGCGGCCGTGACGATCGCGCGGCCCCGGCTTCGGCTCGTGGTGGTGCCATAGTGATGCTGCCGGGAGTCGACGGCCTCCTTCTCGCCGGCACGGTCGTCGAACGTCACGTGGGTGTAGCGACGGGCGAAATGGCCGTCGAGCGCGCGCGTCGTGAGTTGATCGCGTGGCGCCAGAAGTGCGGCACGCTGGGCCCGGCGTCCTCGCTGCGGGCCCTGCTGCAGCACGGCGCGGCGCCTCTGACGGCGGCGCTCGGCTTTGACCCGCCGGCGGCGGTCGAGCCGGCCGGCCCTGCGCTCGGCGCGACGCTGCGCGCCGGCGGACGCTCGGTCGCGCTGCTGGTTGCCCCGTGGGGCGAGGGACTCGACCCGCTGTGGCGCCTCGCGGTAACGCAGGCGCTGCGGCGCGCCGCCGCCTGGTGTCTGCTCTTCAACGGCGCGCACCTGCGCATCGTCGATGCGGGACGGCTCTACGCGCGGCGCTACATTCAGTTCGATCTCGACCTTGCGATCGATCACCCGCACGCGTTCGCCGCGATGTGGCGCGCGGCCCGCGCCGCCTCGCTGACGGCCGGCGCGGACGCGGCGGGATCGCTGCACGCACTCGTAGCCGAATCCGATCGGCACGCTGCCGCGGTGTGCCGATCTCTGCGCGACGGCGTGCTCGCCGCGTCGGGCGACGTGCTGCAGGCGCTCGTCGCCGGCCGTTCCGCCGCCCGGCTGCCGCCGATCGGCGACAGCTTCGAGCAGGCGCTGACGATCGTCTACCGCATGCTCTTCCTGCTTTTCGCCGAAGCGCGCGGGCTCGTGCCGCTCTGGCATCCGGTGTATCGCGAGAGCTACAGCCTCGAGACGCTGCGCGACCTCGCGGAGCGATCGGCGCCGTCGCCGGGTTTGTGGGACGCGCTGCGCGCCATGGCGCGGCTGGCCCACGCAGGCTGCCATGCCGGCGATTTGCGCGTGACGCCGTTCAACGGCCGTCTGTTCGCTCCGGCCCGTACGCCCCTCGCGGAGCGGCGCGATCTCGATGATGACGCCGCGCAACGCGCCGTGCTGGCGCTCTCGACGCGGCCGGCGCCCGATCGCGCCGGGCGCGAGCGGATCGCGTACCGTGAGCTCGGCGTCGAGCAGCTCGGCGCCGTCTACGAAACGCTCCTCGACTACACGCCACGCGTCAAACGGCCGTTGACGCGCGGCCGCGCGCGCGCGGCGGGCGCGCCGGGCACCGCTGGCAGCATCGTTACGCTGGAGTCCGGGTCGGGCGTGCGGAAGGCGACCGGGACGTTCTACACGCCCCAGCCGATCGCCGATTACCTCGTCCGGCGAACGCTCGGTCCGCTCGTCCGCGACGCGACGCCCGAGCGCATTCTGCAACTGCGCATCGTCGATCCGGCGATGGGGAGCGGCGCGTTTCTGGTCGCGGCCTGCCGGTATCTGGCCGGCGCGTACGAGGCCGTGCTCGTCCGCGCGGGCGGATGCCACCCGAGCGATTTCGACGAGGCCGAACGCGTCACGCTGCGCCGGACGATTGCCGAACGCTGTCTGTACGGCGTCGACCTGAATCCGATGGCCGTGCAACTCGCGCGGCTGTCGCTCTGGCTCGCGACGCTGGCGGCCGATCGGCCGCTCAGCTTCCTGGATCACCGGCTGCAGACGGGCGACAGCCTGGTCGGCGCCTGGCTTGCCGACCTTCGGCATGCGCCGAACGTCCGCCGGCACGCGCGGACGGGCGCGGACCTGCCGCTGTTTGGCGACGATGCGGTCGTCGAGGCGCTTCGGGATTCGCTGCCGGTACGCTTCTCGCTCGAATCGGCGCCGAACGACACGCTCGCGCAGGTCCGTGCGAAAGAGCGCGCGTTCGCGGCGCTCACCGCGCGCGACGCCGTGTTGTCGCGATGGAAGCGCGTCGCGCATCTCTGGTGCTCGGCGTGGTTCACGCGGGCCGAGGGCGCCGACGCCGTGCCGGCGTCCGCGTTCGGCCCGCTGTCCGACGCGATTCTCGGCAGCCCGAGCGTGCTGCCGGCGCAGACGTCGGCCGCGCTGCTCGACGCGTCGGATCGGACGGCGGAGGCGCGGCGGTTCTTTCACTGGGAACTGGAATTCCCGGAAGTGTTCTTCGGCGCCGACGGACGCCGCCTGCCGCTTGCCGGCTTCGACGCGGTGATCGGGAATCCGCCGTGGGACATGGTGCGCGCCGACGCGGGCGCCGCCGATGATCGCGCGAGCGCCCGCGCCGCAACCGCCGCGATGCTGCGGTTCACGCGGGATGCGGGCGTGTACACGGCGCAGTCCGACGGCCACGCCAACCGTTATCAGCTGTTCGTCGAGCGCGCAATCGCACTCACGCGTCCGGGCGGCCGGATCGGACTCGTGCTGCCGTCGGGCCTGGCCGCCGATCACGGCAGCGCGCCGCTGCGGCGCCGGCTGTTCAACCACTGCGACGTCGATGCGCTGGTCGGCGTGGACAACCATCGCGGCGTCTTCCCAATCCACCGGAGCATGCGATTCCTGCTGCTGACCGCGTCCGCGGGCTCGCCGACGACGCGCCTCGCCTGCCGCAGCGGGGTGAGCGACGCGGCCGATCTCGAGTCCGTCGGCGAGGATCCCGCCGAAACGTCGCCGTGGTTTCCCGTGCGCGTGACGCCTGCGTGGCTCGAGCGCGTGTCGGGACCCGGGCTCGCCGTGCCGGCGCTCAGGGACGCCGTCGATCTCGCCATCGTCGAGCGCGCGGCCACGCTGTTTCCGCCGCTGGGCGGCGCCGCGGGGTGGTCCGCGCATTTCGGCCGGGAGTTGAATGCGAGCGACGATCGCGCGGCGTTCCGCCCGGACCGCCTCGGCCTGCCCGTCATCGACGGGAAGCATCTCGAGCCGTTCAGTGTCCGGCTGGGATCGGTCGGCCGCAGCATCAGGGCGGCGGATGCGCGGCGCCTGCTGCGCGCGGATCGTCACGAGCGCCCGCGCCTCGCGTACCGCGACGTTGCAAGCGCGACGAACCGCGTGACGCTGATCGCGGCGATCCTTCCGGCGCACAGCGTGTCGACGCACACCGTCTTCTGCCTCCGCGATCCGCTGCCGCTCCGTGCGCAGCATTTCCTGTGCGGGCTGTTCAACAGCTTCGTCGTGAACTACCTGGTCCGGCTGCGCGTGACCATGCACGTCACGACCGCGATGGTCGGGCAGTTGCCGATTCCGACGGCCGAGATCGCGCCTGGCGCGTTCGCCGAGATCGCCGCGCTCGCTCGCCTGCTGTCTCGTCGCTCCGATCCGCCGGCGCTCGCGCGGCTCAACGCGAGGGTGGCCGAGCTGTATCAGCTGAGCGTCCAGGAGTTCGAACACGTGCTGGGGACGTTTCCGTTGATTCCGATCGAGGAGCGACGAGAGACGCTGCGCACATATGCCACGGAGACACAGAGGACACGGAGATGAATAAGCCACAGAGTCACAGAGGCACGGAGATGAATGGGCCACAGAGTCACGGGGACACTGAGCTGATGAGGCTGAATGAGCTGACGGCGCGGATCATTCGGTGCGCGATCGACGTGCACCGCGTCCTCGGTCCTGGTTTGCTGGAGAGCCTTTACGAGTCAGCGATGTGCATCGAGTTCGACGACCTCAAGATTGATTATGCTCGGCAGATATCGATTCCGGCGTACTACAAGGGCCACCTGCTCGGCCAATACCGCGTCGACCTCGTTGTCCAGGATCTCGTCTTGGTTGAAGTCAAGAGCGTGGAGCGACCGGTTCCAGTCTTCGAAGCGCAGCTCCTCACCTATCTTCGGCTCACCGGCAAACGCGTCGGCCTGTTGATCAATTTCAACTCTCGTCTTCTCAAGGAGGGCATCCAGCGCGTGATTCTTTGATCGCGCCGCACGACGCCGCGAAGCGGCGTGTCGGGAGGAACGAGTCACCGGAAACACAAGCCAATCGAAGCGTCCATGCTTGCGTTTCCGGTGACTCGTTCCTCCCGACGCCGACCGGCTCCGCCGGCCGGTCGTGCGACGCGTCTTCGCAAGATCCGATCTCAGTGCCTCAGTGACTCTGTGGCCCATTCACCTCTGTGTCTCGGTGTCCCTGTGGCTCGGGACGCGCGTGGTATATTCGCTCGCCCCGCATGCCCAATTACGGGTTCGCAATCGATCTTCGAAAATGCATCGGCTGTCACGCCTGCACGATCGCCTGCAAGGCGGAGCATCAGATTCCGGTCGGCGTCAACCGCTGCTGGGTCAAGACCGTCGAGGAGGGCACGTTCCCCGCGACGCGACGGCTGTTCTTTCCCGTGCTCTGCAACCAGTGCGCCGACGCGCCGTGCGTCGCCATCTGTCCGACGAACGCGCTCTTCAAGCGCCGCGACGGGATCGTCGATCTCCACGGCGACTCGTGCATCGGCTGCCGGGCGTGCATGGTCGCGTGCCCGTACGATCAGTTGTTCATCGATCCGAACACGCACACCGCCGAGAAGTGCAATTTCTGCGCGAACCGCGTCGAGAACGAACTGCTGCCGGCCTGCGTCAGCGTCTGCCCCACCGAGTGCCGCATCTTCGGCGATCTCGACGACCCGGCGAGCGCCGTCGCGCGCATTGCGGCCGATGCCGCGATGGACGTCCGCAAGCCGGAAAAAGGCACGGCGCCGAAGGTCTTCTATCTCGGCGCCACAGACAGCGTGCTGCAGCCGGAAGCGTCGGTCCGCCCCTTCATCTATAAAGAAGGACAGATCCTGTTCCGTCCGCTCGGGTCGCCGTCGCCGGATTCGTCGCGCCCGGGCGACGCGCGCGTCGACTACGACACGCCGCACGTCAAGCCGTGGGGCATGGACATGGCGCTGTACCTGCTGGCGAAGGGCATCGGCACGGGGGCGATGCTGTTGAGCGCCGTGCTGTGGCTGCTCGGCGAGCGCTCGGCGTTGTCCAGCCTGGTCGGGCCGTCGATTTCGCTCCTCTTCATCGTCGCGACCGCCGTCATCCTCGTCGTCGATCTCGAGCGGCCCGAGCGGTTCTACTACATCCTCATCCGCCCGAACTGGCGATCGTGGATGGTCTGGGGCACGTACTTCCTCATCGCGCACGGCGCGATCGCCACGCTGTGGATCGCGTTGTCGTGGCTCGGGTTCACACGCGCGCTCGATGCGCTGGCGTGGCCGGCGATCGCCGTCGCGATCCTGGCGACGTGCTACACGGGCTTCCTCTTCGCGCAGGGCCTCGCGCGGGATCTGTGGCAGGGCCCGCAGTCCGCCATCGCGCTGCTCGCGCAGGCCGTCGCCGAGGGCGCCGCGATGCTGCTGCTCGCGGCACGGCTCGGGTCGATCGCGATCACGGGCGCCTCGACGTTGACGCTCGAATGGGTGCTCGGTGGCGCCGTCGCCGCACATCTCGCGTTCGTCATCGTCGAGAATTTGATCCTGCGGAGCGCCACGCGCCATCACGCGCTGGCCGTATCGGCCATTTGCCGCGGTCCGTTCGCGCTGCAGTTCTGGGGCGGCGCGCTCGCGTGCGGCGTCATCGCGCTGCTGGCCGTCGGCGCCGCCGCCGCAGGCGTGGATTCGGGCCGCGGCCCGCTGGCCGGCGCCGTCTTCGCGCTCGCCAGCAGCTTCGCCTGGGAATGGGTCTGGGTGGAGGCGGGACAAAGTGTCCCCCTGTCATAATTGCGGATTGAGGAGTGCGGAATGCGGATTGAAGCATCAGCGGCGCCTTCTGCGGTCCCGAATCCGCACTCCGCATTCCTCAATCCGCAATGACAACGCCCTTCCGATCGCATCCCGATCCGTCCACCTGGGATGACTACGTCGACTTCGAGTCGACGAGCTGGCCGAAAAAAGATCGGCGGCACTACTGGATCATTCCCAGCATCTGCTTCAACTGCGAGTCGGCGTGCGGCATCCTCGCGTACGTCGACAAGGAACAGCTGACCGTCCGCAAGATCGAAGGCAACCCGCTGCATCCGGGCAGCCGCGGCCGCACGTGCGCGAAGGGCGTGGTTACGCCGAACCAGCTCGAGGATCCGGATCGGATTCTTTATCCGCTCAAGCGCGAGGGCGAGCGCGGCGCCGGCCAGTGGCGGCAGATTTCCTGGGAGGAAGCGCTCGACGACATCGGCGGGCGGATTCGCAAGGCGATTCTCGAGAACCGCCGCCACGAAATCATGTACCACGTGGGACGGCCCGGCGAGGACGGCTACGCCAATCGCGTCCTGCAGGCGTGGGGCGTGGACGGTCACAACAGCCACACCAACGTCTGTTCCTCGTCCGCGCGCCTCGGCCACTTTCTCTGGTGCGGCAACGATCGGCCGTCGCCCGACTACGCGCACGCGCAGACGATCCTGCTGCTGTCGTCGCACCTCGAGACCGGCCACTACTTCAACCCGCACGCGCAGCGCATCATCGAGGGCCAGTCCAACGGCGCCACGCTCATCGTGATCGACCCGCGGCTGTCGAACACGTCGGCCAAGGCCAACCTGTGGCTGCCCGCGTACTCGGGCACGGAAGGCGCGCTGCTGCTCGCGATGGTGAAGGTCCTGCTCGACGAGGACCTGTACGACCGCGAGTTCGTACGGACCTGGGTGGACTGGCGCGGCTACCTGCGCGCGGAGCGCGCCGACCTGGCCGTCACCTTCGACAACTTCATCGTCGCGCTGAAAGATCTGTACGCGTCGTTCACGCCGGATTTCGCCGCGGCGGAGACCGGCGTCGATGCGGCGCAGATCGTCGAAGCGGCCCGCGCGATCGGCCGCGCACGCGGCACCTTCAGCACGCATAACTGGCGATCGGCCGCGGCCGGCAATCTCTGGGGCTGGCAGATCACGCGCTGCCTGTACCTGCTCGTCGTACTGACCGGCTCGGTCGGCACGAAAGGCGGCGTCGGCCTGCACCTGTCGAACAAGTTCGTCCCGCAGCCGCCGACGACTCCAGCGCCAGCCGACTACTGGAACGAGCTGCTGTTCCCGCGCGAGTACCCGCTGGCGCACTTCGAAATGAGTTTCCTGCTGCCGCACCTGCTCAAGGAGAACCGCGGCAGGCTCGACGTGTACTTCACGCGCGTCTACAACCCGCTGTGGACGAACCCCGACGGCTTCTCGTGGATGGAAATGCTGACCGACCGCGAGAAGATCGGCCTGCACGTTGCGCTGACGCCCACGTGGAGCGAGACGGCGTGGTTCGCCGACTACATCCTGCCGATGGGCCTCGGCACTGAGCGCCACGACACGATGAGCCAGGAGACGCACGCGGCGCAATGGCTCGGTTTCCGCCAGCCGGTCCTGCGTGTCGCGCGAGAGAAGCGCGGCGAAACCATCAACGCGACGTACGAAGCGAATCCGGGCGAAGTGTGGGAAGAGAGCGAATTCTGGGCTGCGCTCACATGGCGCATCGATCCGGACGGATCGCTCGGCATCCGCAAGCACTTCGAATCGCCGGCGCGTCCCGGCCAGCCCGTGACGATGGACGAGTACTACGGCTGGATGTTCGAGCACTCCGTGCCGGGTTTGCCTGAAGCGGCGGCGCGCGAACGGCTCACGCCGCTCGCCTACATGCGCAGGTACGGCGCGTTCAAGGTCAAGGACGAGGTCTACAAAACGTACGAAGAGCCGTTGCCGGCGGGCGCCGTGGACGGCGCGGCGATCGACGAGACGCAGTCGCTCGTCGTCAAGGACGGCAGCGCGATCGGCGTCGTGATCGACGGCGTCGCGGTCGCCGGATTCAACACGCCGTCACGCCGCCTCGAGTTCTTCTCGCAGACCCTCGTGGATTGGGGCTGGCCCGAGCACGCCGTGCCGCGCTACGTGCCGGGCCACGTGCACTGGCGCGATCTGAAGCGCGAGAACGGCGAGTTCGATCTGCTGCCGAACTTCCGGCTGCCGACGCTGATTCACACGCGATCGCCCGTGAAGTGGCTGTACGAGATCTCGCACGAGAACCCGCTGTGGATCGCGACCGAAGACGCGCGGCGCCATGGCGTCGGGACCGGCGATCTCGTCAAGGTGCGGACGCGCATCGGCTACTTCGTCACGCGCGCGTGGGTCACCGAAGGCATCCGGCCCGGCGTCCTCGGCATGTCGCATCATCTCGGACGCTGGCGTCTGCACGAGGAGATGGGCAACCGGAACGCCTCCTCGCTGGTGACGATCGATCGCCAGGGGACGGGTTACAAGGTGACGCAGGTGCATGGCGCGCAGCCGTTTGCCAGCAGCGATCCCGACAGCTCGCGCATCTGGTGGAGCGATGTCGGCGTGCACCAGAATCTGACGTTCCCCGTGCAGCCCGACCCGGTGAGCGGCATGCACTGCTGGCACCAGCGCGTGACGCTCGAGAAAGCCGCGCCCGGCGACCGCTACGGCGACATCTTCGTGGACACGGCGAAGTCGCACGAGGTCTACAAGGAATGGCTGGCGCTGACGCGGCCCGCGCCCGGCCCCGGAGGGCTGCGCCGCCCGGTCTGGTTCGACCGCCCGCTGCGTCCCGTGCCCGCCGCGTATAAGCTGTAACGAACCACGGACGGGCCCGCAAGCCGGAAAACTGTCACAATTGGTGTGGGTCCATGGCTGATCGCCCCTCTGCGGACAACGATGCGGTTCGCGCGCTGCGCAGGCGGCACGAGCAGGAGCTGCACGACAGCGACGCGCACTGGCGCTCGATCTTCGACTCCGCCGTCGACGGGATCATCGTCATCGACGCGCACGGCATCGTCGAGCGATTCAATCCGTCCGCCCAGCGCCTGTTCGGATACACCGCGGACGAAGTCGTCGGCCGCAACGTGCGGTTGCTGATGCCGTCGCCGCACTACGAAGAGCACGATCAGTATCTCGACCGGTACCACGCGACCGGCCAGCGGAAGATCATCGGCATCGGGCGCGAGGTCGTCGGTCAGCGTAAGGACGGCACCACGTTCCCGTTGCATCTCTCGGTCAGCGAGATGAACGTCGCCGGCGGACCTAAGTTCGCCGGCATCCTGCACGACCTCACCCCGCGCGTGCAGCTCGAGGAGCGCCTGCGCGATCAGACGGCCCTCGCGCGGCTGGGCGAGATGGCCGCGGTGATCGCGCACGAAGTCAAGAATCCGCTGGCGGGCGTGCGCGGCGCGGTCGAGGTCATCGGCAAGCGACTGCCGTCCGAGAGCCGTGACAGACTCGTCGTGAAGGAAATCCTGGCGCGCATCGACGGCCTGAACAACATGATGACGGACCTGCTGCTGTTCGCGCGGCCGCCGCAGCCGCGTCCGGCGCTGGTCGACGTCGTGCCGCTGATCGAGATGACGGCGTCCCTGATCAGCGAAGACGCGGCGCTCAAGGACCTGCGGATCGACGTCGGCGGGGCCGCGCCGCCGGTCATGGCGGATGCGGAACTGCTGAAGATCGTGTTCCACAACCTGATCGTGAACGGCGCGCACGCGATGCGCGGCACCGGAATCATCAACGTCTCGGTGAAACCCGTCGACCGCTTCTGCGAAATCGCCGTCCGCGACAACGGCCCGGGCATCCCGGTCGACATCCGGCAGAAGATCTTCACGCCGTTCTTCACGACCAAGTCCCGCGGATCCGGCCTGGGCCTGCCGACGGCCAAGCGCTTCGTCGAAGCGCACCACGGGCTGATCGCCGTCGACTGCCCGCCCTCCGGCGGCACGACGGTGACCGTACAACTCCCGCTGTAAGACGTCCCTCCGCCGCGCGCCCGCATCCCGGGCGGTGAATGCTTGACATCGTGAATCTGACGATGGCATCGTCGTCGCGGGGTTGGGCTCCGCGCTCAGAGGTTCTTATGCGTTTCGTACATGTTCCTGTCGCTCTCGAAGAGCGGCTCGGCGAAACCGGCGCGACGGCCCTGGCAGAGATGCTGGACGAAGGGCATCGCGAGTGTGTGGAGAGCGTCATGACTCACTGTGCTGAGCGATTCGAACGCCGGCTCGTGGAGGAGACGTCCCGCCTTCGCGTCGAGCTGGCGCAGCTCGGCGGCGAGCTTCGGGGCGAGATGCACTCGGGCTTTGCCGCGGTGCGGGAGCAGATGTCGGCGGACCGCGTCGAGCTGCTGAAGTGGGCGTTCGCCTTCTGGGTCGGCCAGCTGGTCAGCGTCGTCGGGCTCGTCGCGCTGCTGCTGCGCGCCCGCTGAGTCGCGCCCCGTCAGAGCTTCCGCCCGAACATGAGTGCGGCGACGACGCTCGCCAGCAGCTCGACCAGCACGATGAGCGTGAGCGTCGTGAAGCGCCAGTCGCGTTCGCTGATGTACTCCGCGGTCGAGACAACGACGCGCGCGATCGGCGTCGCCAGCAGCGCCAAAATGCCAATCTGAAGCAGCAGGCCGGCCGGGGACACGGCGGCGGCGCCTGACAGCGACAGCACCAGTCCGAGGGCGAGGCACGCCGAGCTCAACATGACGCCGGCCCGGAGGACGAGGCCGACGGTGGCTTCCAGCCTGAAGAGCTCGCGCTCCGACGTGTGGTGGGGCGACGGGCTCACCGCATCCCTCGCGCGAACATCATGGCCGAGATGATGAAGAGCACCACGGCCATCAGGACCTTCAGCCATTTGACCGGCGCTGCGGCGCCGAATCGCATGCCGCCCCACGATCCCAGCTGGACGCCGAGCACGGCGGTCGCCGCCAGCGCCGGCACCAGCTGGCCGTGACCGTAGTAGATGATCGCGCCCGCCGTCGCGGTCACGCCGATCATGAACGCGCTCGTCGCCGCGGCCGCGCGCATCGGGATGCCGCACCACGCGTTGAGCACCGGCACCTTGATGAAGCCGCCGCCGATCCCGAGCAGCGACGAGACATTGCCGGCGAAGAACGACGCCGCAATCGCGACCGGCAGACGCTTGACGCGATACGTCACGACGCCGCCGCTTTCGTCCTCGTGGTAGCGCCCACCGAGCACGCCCGGATCGATGTTCGGGTCGAGAATCACGTTGCGGCGCCTGACGCGGCTCAGCATGATGATCCCGACGAGGGCGGACAGGACACCGAACAGTTTCTGCAGCGTCGCCTGGGCGATCAGCTGCGCCGTCAGCCCGCCCAGCAGGCTGCCGCCAGCGGTCGCCACTTCGAGCAGCATGCCGAGCTTCATGTTGATCAGATGCTTGCCGGTGCGGCTGGCCGACACCGTACTGGACGTCGCGATGACGGTGGTGAGGCTGATGGCCGCGGCGACGGTGAAGGGAAATCCCAGGCCCAGGTTCAGGAATGGGACCAGGAACACGCCGCCCCCGAGGCCGAGCAGCGCGCCGAGACTTCCGGCGATGGTGCCGGCCAGAAAGATGATCAGCACCAGCGAGGCGGTGACGGCCGGCATCAACGAAGGGCTGAGGGCTGAGGGCTGAGGGCGAACCTCATCCCCGGATCCGTTTGCCGAAGGCGTCGTAGGCGCCGGGCGCGACTTTGTTCCACCACTTGATGTAGGCGGCCGCAGCCAGTTCCAGATTCTTGAGCTCGCGTGTATGCCCGTAGGCCTCGCGGACGGCCGGCAGGATGTCGCGCACGCGCTCCCAGCAGAACAGCAGCTCGCGGCCGCTCTGGTAGAAGAGCTCCGGATTCAGCACGCCGCTTGTGAGGAATGACGCCACCATCTCCCAGTACGTCACCACCATGCGGTACGACGCGTTGGTCTCGCTGCCCGGCGGGCACAGCGCCGTGAACTCGCCGTACGTTTTCACCTTGAACGACGCGGTGAACCACTTGCGCGCTTCGCGCAGACGATCTTCGCGCCGCACGTCGTACAGCTTCAGAATCAGTTTCGCGTCGTTGTAGCTGGCCTTCATTTGGGCTCCTGTGTGATCACGCCGAGGCTCGCGATGGTATCGCCTTGCTTCAGCGACGGCAGCGCGCGGATGAACATGATGATGCCGGCGTCCGGCGCCTTGATCTCCGCGATCGGACGGTTCAGGGCATCCTTGACGAGTCCTATCGTCGCGCCTTTGGCGACGTGCGCGTCGCGCGGAACCCGCGGAAAGAACACGCCGTTGTACTCGGAGGCGATCGACGTCACTTCGACCCAGACCGGTTTCGCGACCGGCGTTATGTCTCTTGCAGGGCGCCGCGTCATCTTCAAGTAACCCGTCACCTTGAGCACGCCATCCGACAGCATCGTGACGTCGCCGGCGTCCACCGGACCGGAGCGGCCGGCTTCGGCCGTGAACGACGGCTTGCCGCGCGTGGACGCCGTGTTCTCGAGAAAGCGGGACGCCTTCGGATCCTTCGGACGCTCCCGGGAAATGATGATGTGGTCCAGTCCGAACGCCAGCACCATGCCGCGCGAGAACTCGTCCTGCTTGGCGTTGCCGGTGACGGTCCAGTAGCTGTAGGGCCGCAGGTTTTCGTCGAGATCGCCGCCGTGCAGATCGATCAGGTGATCGCACTGCTCCACGACTTCCCACGTGATCACGGCGGATGCGCGATCGGTTTGCGTGCCGTTCGGATCGCCGGGATAACGGCTGTTCATGCTCTTGTTGTCGTTCGGGTTGACGTGCGGCGTCAGGCGCTCGAAGGACGGCACGTTGACGAGCGGGACCAGGATCAGCGTGCCCGACAGATTCGCGGGCGCGGCCGCGGGATTGTCGATCAACGCTTCGACCGAGAGGATCGACGCGTACTCCGTGCCGTGCGCGCCCGACACGACCGCGAGGACGGGCCCGGGCCGCGCGCCGTGAATGACGACCACTGGAATGTCGTAGCCGGCGTCCGAGCCGGCCGGCACGTGCATCACGCCGTAGGCCTTCTGGCCGCGCTGCGCGGTCGCCGTCCCGACCGTGAACGTGGGATGCGCGTCGGCTTGGGCCGTGACGGCGGCCGTCCAGCCGACGCTGGACGCCACTGATTCGTGGTGTCCGGCCGCCGATCCGTGGTGTCCGGCGTTCGCCGGACCGGCAACCACGAGCGCCGCGACCAGCAGGGTGTGCGTCATGTGCGTCATGGGGCCAACTTTACAATGCTTTCGGCAACTGAATATAGTTGCAGGTCCCTCTCGTGAAAACTCATCGGTTGTTCATCAACGGCGAGTTCGTCGCGCCGGTGTCCCCGGCGACGCTCGACGTCATCGACCCCTCGACGACCGACGTCATCGCCCGCGTGCCCGACGCGAGCGCCGCGGACGTCGCGCGCGCCGTGGGCGCCGCGCGGACGGCGTTCGACGAGGGCGTCTGGAAAGACACGACGGCGCAGGAGCGCGGGCGCATCCTGTTCCGGATCGCCGGCGCGATACGCGCGCGCGCGGACGAGCTGGCCGAGCTCGAATGCCGCAATACCGGCAAGCCGATCGTCGAAGCCGAGTTCGACATCACCGACGTCGCGACGTGCTTCGAGTACTACGGCGGGCTGGCGACGAAAATCCACGGTGACGTGATTCCGGTCCCGGACAACGCGATGAGCCTCGCGCTGCGCGAACCGGTTGGCGTCGCCGGCCAGATCATCCCATGGAACTTTCCGTTGATGATGGCCGCGTGGAAGCTTGCGCCCGCGATCTGCGCCGGCTGCACGACCGTGATCAAACCGGCCGAGCAGACCCCGCTCACGCTGCTGGAGCTCGCGTCCAGTTTCGCGGACTGCGGCCTCCCGGCGGGCGTCGTGAACATCGTCACCGGCGTCGGAGAGACCGCAGGCGCGGCCATCGTCGATCATCCCGACGTGGACAAGATCGCGTTCACCGGCAGCGCCGAGGTCGGCAAGCGCGTCATGCGCGGCGCGGCGGGCACGCTGAAGAAGATCTCGCTCGAGCTCGGCGGCAAGTCGCCGAATATTTTCTTCGCCGACGCGGATTTCGACGTCGCCGTGGAAGGCGCGCTCTTCGGCGTCTTCGTCAACCAGGGCGAAGTCTGCTCGGCCGGCAGCCGCATCCTGGTGCAGCGGCCGATCTACAGGAGGTTTCTCGACGCGATGGTCGAGAAGGCGCGCGGCATCACGCTCGGCCCGCCGCTCGACCGCGAGACGAAGATGGGCGCGCTCGTCAGCCGTGAGCAGTTCGACCGCGTCCTCGCCTATCAGGAGATCGGGAAGGGCGAAGCCAAGCTGGCGCTCGGCGGCGGACGCGCGAAGGGCAAGGGCCTCGACAACGGCTACTACGTCGAGCCGACAATCTTCTACGATGTGGACAATGCGAGCCGCATCGCGCGCGAAGAAATCTTCGGACCCGTCGCGTCGGTTATCCCGTTCGACACCGAAGAGGACGCGCTGCGGATCGCCAACGACACCTTCTACGGCCTCGCCGCGGCCGTGTGGACGCGCGACATCTTCCGCGCCCTGCGCGCCGTGAAGAACCTGCGCGCAGGGATTGTCTGGGTCAATCACATGCAGCCGACCTACGTGGAAGCGCCCTGGGGCGGCTACAAGCAGAGCGGCATCGGCCGCGAGCTGGGCAAATGGGGCGTGGACGAGTATCTGAACGTCAAACAGGTGTACATCAACCTCTCGGAGCAGCCGATCGGCTGGTATTAACTGACGTGGCTGGTAACTGGTGGCTGGAAGAACATGGAGGGAACAATGACGTATTACGGATCGAAAGACATCGCGGCGGCGTTTCGGCAGGTGCGTTCGAACACGCTTCAGATCGCCAGCGAGATTCCCGACGACAAGTACGGCTTCAAACCGTCGCCCGAGTCGCGGTCGGTCGGCCAGACGCTCGTCCACATCGCGCTCGGCCCGGGCTTCCAACTCCATATCCAGACCAACAAAATCAATGACCTCAAGCTCGTGAACTTCCCGGAGCTGATGCAGAAGGTTATGGCCGAGGAAGCGAAACCGCGCAACAAAGCCGAGACGATCGCGTTTCTCAAGGCTGAAGGCGAGAAGTTCGCGACGTTCGTCGAGAGCCTGAGCGACTCGTTCCTCGCCGAACAGGTGGCGATGCCGCCAGGCGCGACGCCGGCGACGAAGAGCCGCTTCGAAATGCTGCTGTCGCCGAAAGAGCACGAGATGCACCATCGGGGACAGCTGATGACGATGCAGCGCATGATCGGGCAGACGCCGCACCTCACGCGTCAGATGAACGAGCGCATGGCGCAGATGATGGCGCAGGCCAAGAAATGATCCGCGCGATCGCGGCGGTGATCGCACCGGTATGGATGACTGCGGTGGTGGCGGGGGCTGCCCTGTGTGCATCGCCGGGCTCGACGCCCGGCGATGGGCAGTCGTCCCCGTCCCTCGCGCATCAGTACGCCGACGTCAACGGCGTCCGCCTGCATTACGCGCAGTCCGGGCGCGGCCCGCTCGTCCTCTTCCTGCACGGCTTCCCCGAGTTCTGGTACGAGTGGAAGAACCAGCTCGCCGAGTTCGGCCGCGATCACACCGCCATCGCGCCGGACATGCGCGGCTACAACCTGTCGGCGAAACCGGCGGAGCTGTCCGCCTACCAGATCCCCGTCCTTGTCGAAGACGTCCGCGCGCTCGCGGCCGCCGTCATGAAGACGACGGGCGGCGTGCGGTTCACGCTCGTCGCGCACGACTGGGGCGGCGTCGTCGCGTGGGCATTCGCCGCCGCGCATCCGGCGATGCTGGACAAGCTCGTCATCATCAACGCGCCGCATCCGACAATCTTCGCGCGCGAGCTGCGTGACAATCCGGACCAGCAGCGAGCCAGTCAGTACATGTTGATGTTCAGGGGCCCCGCGGCCGAATCGACGCTCTCGGCCAACGACTACGCGCTCCTGACGTCGATGGTTCTCGGCGGCGGCTTGAAGGACGGATCGGTGACCGAGGTCGACAAGGCGCTCTACCTTGCCGCATGGTCCCAGCCAGGCGCGCTGACGGGCGGCCTCAATTACTACCGCGCGTCGGCCATCGGCCCGCCTGCCGTGAGCGGATCGCCAGCGAATGTCGAACGGGCCGACTCAACGCCGAACGCGCTGGAAGGCCAGCCTCCCATGATCATTCGCGTGCCGACGCTCGTCATCTGGGGCGACAAGGACACGGCGCTCCTGCCCGGCAATCTGACCGGGCTCGAAGGCGTCGTGCCCGCGCTGACCGTGAAGCACATCCCGGACGCCACGCACTGGGTCGTGCGCGAGAAGCCGGATGAGGTCAACCGGTTCATACGCGATTTTCTCGCACAGCACTGAGCCATGCCCGCCCCGCGGTTCACCGCCAACGCGCTGAAGTTTCTGCGGGCGTTGAAGCGCAACAACCGGCGCGAGTGGTTCAACGCGCATCGCGACGACTACGAGGCGTTCGTCCGCGCGCCGATGACGGCGATCGTCGAGCAGCTCGCGATCGACTTCCGGAAGCTCGCGCCGGAACTCGTCGCCAGCCCGAAACTGTCGATGTACCGCATCTACCGAGACACGCGCTTCTCGGAGAACAAGGCGCCGTACAAGACGCACGTCGCGGCGGTCTTTCCGCCGCGCGGTCTGCCGAAGCACGAGGGTGCCGGCGTGTACTTCCACGTCTCGCCCGACGAGGTCTGGATCGGCGGCGGCATGTACGCGCCGCAGACGCCGCAGCTCCACGCGGTCCGCGAGCACATCGCCGCCAACCACCGCCACCTCCGCTCCATCGTCGAGTCGTCCGGGTTCCGGCGGCAGATCGGGAAGCTCGAGGGCGAGCGGCTGCAGCGCGTGCCGCGCGGCTTTCCGAAGGATCACGAAGCGGCCGAGTTCCTGAAGTACCGTCAGTTCCTCGCGGGCCGTGAGCTGCCGGCATCGGTCGCCACGAGCCCGAAGTTCTACAGCACGCTGCTCACCGTCTTCCGTCAGGTCGTACCGCTGACCCGATTCCTCAACGAGCCTCTGCTCGCGAGCCGCCAATGAATCCGGAAACGCAATTCAGCAAGGCCCGTATCGAGATGCTCTGCGACGGGGTGTTCGCGATCGCCATGACGTTGCGGGTGCTGGAGCTGAAAGTCCCGGATTTGCCCAGGCAGGCGCCGTCCGCCGAGGTGTGGCACGCGCGCGCGGAACACCGCATCACGTTCTTCGCGTTTGCCCTGTCCTTCGTGCTCGCGGGGCAGTTCTGGATGCAGCACCACGTGCTCTTCCATCGCGGCCGTGTCGCGGCGGCCATTCGCCGCCTGCCGACCGCCGTTCCGCGGCTGGCGTCGCTGAACCTGCCGCCGACGGTCGAGGCGCTCACGCGCCTGCCGCGCGGACTCGTCCTGCTCGGCGGGCCGACCGGCTCCGGAAAAACGACGACGCTCGCCGCGCTCGTCAACGAGATCAACCATCGCGACGCGCGGCACATCATCACGATCGAGGATCCGATCGAGTACGAGCACGTGCACCGCAAGTGTCTGATCGAACAGATCGAGATCGGGATCGACGCGCCCGACTTCCCTACGGCCCTGCGCGCCGCGCTCCGCCAGGCGCCCGACGTGATCGTCGTCGGCGAGATGCGCGATCCCGAGACGATGCAGATTGCCGTCGCGGCGGGCGAGACCGGGCACCTCGTCTTCTCGAGCGTGCATACGAGCGACGTCGCAACGACCGTCGCGCGCATCGCGGACTCGTTTCCGCTCGAACGCCAGCACACGATCCGGCAGGAGCTGGCGATGGCGCTGGCCGGCGTGCTCACGCAGACGCTGATGCCGAAAACGGGCGGCGGACTGATTCCGGCGGCGGAGCTCCTGCTCGTCAGTTACGGCGCGCGCCAGCACGTGCGAAAGAATGCGCTGCAGCACCTGCATCAAGAGATCACCATCACGCGCAAGCACGGATCGTTCACGCTCGAGGAGTCGCTGGCGGAGTTGGTGAAGCGCGATCTCGTGGACCGCAAGGACGCGCTCACGCGCGCAGTGCATCCGGAAGAGCTCGAGCGCCTGCTCGGGGGCTGATCGCAGTTTCTGCCAGGCGCCTGCCTTGTCCGGTTCGCGGAAACTGCGCAGGATTTGTCCTCGGCGCGAAGCCGATTCAATCTTTTCAGCAGGTTACGCGGAGCGTTTTTGTGGCACGCCGTTCGCAAGTAGAGCGACCGTCGGTGACGATGCTAATATGACCCCCGTGCAAGCGGCGCAGCGGAAAGTCACATACACCGACTTGGAGAGCTGGCCGGACGACGGTCGCCGGTACGAGCTCTATGACGGCGGGGTGTATGTGTGTCCGGCTCCCATGCCTCGGCATCAGATCGCGACGCAGGAACTTTTCAGTCATCTGCGCAAGTACGCACTCCTCACGCGGGGGCTCGTCCTCGTGTCGCCGATCGACATCGTCTTCGACGAGTTCAATGTACTGCAGCCGGACATCGCGTTCTTTCAGGCATCGCGCCGCCACCATGTGAGTCTCGACAAGGTCACGCGCGTGCCTCCGGACGTCGTCGTGGAGGTCATCTCGCCGGGCACGGTGAAGAACGATCTCGGACGCAAGAAGGCGACGTTCGCCAGGTTCGGTGTGCCCGAGTACTGGCTGCTCGATCCCCACATCGAGCGGATGGAGCGGCACTCGCTCGTGAATGGCGCCTACGAGTCCACGCTCAGCGTCGCTCCCGGCGAAGACTTCCGGTCGGACGTACTCGACGGCTTCGCGTGCGCGGTCTCGTCGCTGTTCCCCTGGTAGGACCCGGCCGGCGCTCGCCGGCAGCCCCGCTACCGACTCAACCATCCACCGTACAGCTCTGGCCGACGATCGCGCAGGAACAGCCGTCGCGCGTTGGACTCCGCGTTCCGCGCGAAGTCGATGTCGGCGTACAGAATCTCGTCGGTGCCGAGCCTCGCGCGCGCGACGACGGTGCCGTCGGGCCCGCAGACGAACGACTCGCCGGCGAACGTCAGCTTCTCCTCTTTCCCGACACGGTTGCACAGCGCGACGTAGTAGCCGTTCTGAAACGCGGCGACGCGCATCTCGGCTTCGTAGAGACCTTCAGGCCACTCGCCCACCGATCCCGCCTGCGGCACGACGACGAGGTCCGCGCCGCCAAGCGCGAGGGCGCGCATGAATTCCGGATAGTGCCGGTCGTAGCAGATCGCCACGCCGATCGTTCCGGCCTTCGTGCGGTAGACCGGCGCGCCCGTGTCGCCCGGCGCGTAGTAGCCCTGCTCGTGAAAGCACGCGTACTCGGTGATGTGGATCATGCGCGTGCGGCCGAGCAGTGATCCGTCGGCGTCGATGACCGGCGAGCAGTCGAACGTGCGGTCGCCGTCGCGCTCGAAGAGATTGAGGATGCAGACGACGCCGTGCTCGCGCGCTTTCGCGGCGAACGCGTCGGTGAGCGGACCGGGAACGGTCTCGGCCTGCGCGAGCGAACCCGGGCCCGCGGGATTCTGCGGGTAGAACGGCTCGAACGCGAGCTCGGCGAAGGCGACGACCTGCGCGCCCGCGCGCGCCGCGGCGTCGAACGCGCGCAGTCCGCGAGCGATGTTGTCCGCTTTGTCGTGCGTGGCGTGCTGCTGGACCAGGGCGATGCGCATGGGCGAACGCTAGCACGAGTCCGGCTGAAGCCGGACACGACGGCCGACGTGCGGTAAACTGAGAGGCTATGTCATCTTCCAACGCCGTCTTCAACGGTCGCCGGCGCGTCCCGCCGCCGACCAACGATCCGATTCGCTCGTACGCGCCGGGCTCGCCCGAGCGCGCGTCGCTCAAAACCCGCCTGAAGGCGATGGCGGGCGAGACCATCGACATCCCGCTGTTCATCGGCGGCAAGGAAGTCCACACCGGCAGCTGCGGCAAGTCGGTGATGCCGCACGATCATCAACACGTGCTCGGCCACTATCACAAGGCGGCCGAACAGCACGTCAAGGACGCCGTCGCCGCCGCACAAGCTGCCCACGCGGAATGGACGAGCTGGTCCTTCGACGATCGCGCCGCCGTGATCTTGAAGGCCGCCGAGCTGCTCCGCACGTCGTGGCGCGACGTGATCAACGGCGCAACGATGCTCGGCCAGTCGAAGACGGCGTTCCAGGCGGAGATCTACGCAGCGTGCGAGGTTGTCGACTTCTGGCGCTTCAACGTGCACTACGGCCAGGAGCTGCTCGACGAACAGCCGCTCAGCGACAACACGATGTGGAACCAGGTCGAGTACCGCGGCCTCGAAGGCTTCGTCTACGCGGTCACGCCGTTCAACTTCACGTCGATCGCCGCGAACCTGCCGACCGCGCCCGCGCTGATGGGCAACACGGTCGTCTGGAAGCCCGCGTCGAGCGCGATGTTCAACGCGTACTACCTGATGAAGTTGTACGAAGAGGCCGGCATGCCACCCGGCGTGATCAACATGGTCGCGGGCGACTCGGCGATGATCTCGAAGATCCTGCTCTCGCATCGCGATCTCGCCGGCGTGCATTTCACGGGCAGCACGGAAGTCTTCAACGACATGTGGAAGACGATCGGCGGCTCCATGGGCAGCTACCGCTCGTACCCGCGCATCGTCGGCGAAACCGGCGGCAAGGATTTCATCCTCGCGCATCCGTCGGCCGACGTCGAGGCGCTGTCGGTCGCGGCCGTCCGCGGCGGCTACGAGTTCCAGGGACAGAAGTGTTCGGCCGCGAGCCGCCTCTACGTGCCGAAGTCGCTGTGGAGCGGAGTGCGCGATCGCATGGTCGCGATGATCGACGAGATCAAGATGGGCGACGTCCAGGACTTCCGCAACTTCATGGGCGCGGTCATCGACAAGAAGTCGTTCGATAAGATCAGCGAGTACATCGCGTACGCGAAGAAGAGCGCGAAGATCGTGGCGGGCGGCCAGTGCGACGACAGCAAGGGCTTCTTCATCCGCCCGACGCTCGTCGAGACGGTCGACCCCACGTATCGCCTGCTGTGCGAAGAGATCTTCGGGCCGGTGCTGACGGTCCACGTCTACGACGATGCGAAGTGGGCGGAGACGATGAAGGTGGTGGATGCGACGTCGCCGTACGCGCTGACGGGCGCGGTGTTCGCGCAGGATCGTCGCGCGATCGTCGAGGCGACGTCGGTGCTGCGGCACGCGGCCGGCAACTTCTACGTCAACGACAAGCCAACCGGCGCGGTCGTGGGGATGCAGCCGTTCGGCGGCGCGCGCGCGTCGGGCACGAACGACAAGGCGGGATCGAAACTGAATCTGATCCGCTGGGTCAGCGCGCGAACGATCAAGGAGAACTTCGCGCCGCCGAAGGACTACAAGTACCCGTTCATGGACGCGGAGTAACCGCGTACTCGAGCATCACCGTGCCCGTCTTCGCGTAGACGCGGTGTCGCGTCAGCTTCAGTTGTGCAAGTGATGCCGGCGGCGGAAACAGCGGGAGTCCGCCGCCGAGCAACACGGGAATCACCGCCACTTCCACAGCGTCGACCAGTCCGAGATCCAACAGGCTGCGGAACAGCTCCCCTCCTCCGAACAGCCAGATGTCCTTTCCCGGCGCCGTTTTTGATCGCGGTGATCGTCTCGGCCGGTGTCGCAGACACCGTCGCGCCCTTGCAGTCCCGCTGCTGCAGCGTCCGCGAGAAGACGTAGGCCTTCACTCCCGGCATCGAGCCGCCGCCCGTCTTCTTCGAGGCCTCGAAAGACTTGCGCCCCATCAGCACCGTGTCGAACCGCGCGAACATCGATCGGAAGTCGATGTCCGGATCCATGACGATCCAGTCGTGCTCGCCGTTGGGTCCGGCGATGTAGCCGTCGACGCTCATCGCGACGGAGTAGATGACGCGGCGGGAGGCCGGGCTCAGAGTATCGGGTACCGGGTTCTTGGTTCGGGGTTCAGGGTTCCGGCGCCTGCGGGATCTTCGCGAGAAACTCCTTCGTCCTTCGCGCGAGCGTCGTCAGCCAGTCGAGATGCATCGTGGTCATCGTGCGGAACACATCGACGAACGGCGGTGGCAGGACCGACCAATCGATTGCGTGCGCGCCCCAATCGGGCCGGCGGCCGTCGACGTCGGTGAATCTGTACTCCCGGCTCAGTTCCCACGAGCTGCAGAGCTGCCCCGTGCGCGTCATGATCGCGGGATCCGCCGCGAGCGCGGCCACCGCGCGGCCGATGAAGAGCGGCGTTTCCGATTCGAGAAAGTTCGCGTCCTTCTTGCCCGCGTCGCGCCAGTTCGCTTCGGTCACGCCATGGTGCTCGAGCATCGACTCCGACCGCAGGAAGCCTGGCGTGATCGCGACGGCGGACACGCCGTGCGGCTTCAGTTCCGCCGCCATGTTGAGCGCGATACTCTTGAGCGCCAGCTTGACCGTCTGCGTGAGGGGATTACCGCCCGCGGAGAGAACGTCGTTCTCCGTGACTTCGACGATCAATCCTCGTCGTGCGCGGATCATGATCGGCGCCGCGCACTTGGCCGTGATGATGTGCGAGAGCACGGCCTGTCTGAAGACCGCGTCGCCGTTTTTCAGGTCCGTCTTCCAGAACGATCCCCACTGGTACATCATCGGGTCCTCGCCCGCGATGCTGTTCACGAGGACGTCGAGCCGGCCGCGCTCGCGATCGATCCGGTCGATCAGCGCCTGCACGTCCTCTTCGATTGTGTGGTCGACGCGCAACGCGATCGCGCGACCGCCGACGCTCGCGATCATTTCCGCCGTCTCGTCGATCGTCTCGGGCCGCTTGTAGGCCGACGGCTGACCACGGACGCTGCGCCCGGTGCAGTAGACGAGGGCGCCCGCCTCGCCCAGCCCGCGCGCGATGCCGCGCCCCGCGCCGCGTGTGGCGCCGGCGACGAGGGCGACGTGACCGGAAAGCGGGCGGGGTTCAGGGTTCATGGTTCGGCGCCGGGTTCGCGGGCGACAGCATAACTGAACGGCCGTTTACAAATCAAGCGTCAACCTGAATGGCCGTTTATAATCTGGGGCCGACCGACGACTTCTGACTTCAGACTTCTAACTTCTGACTTTTTATGTCTCCCCGTCCCCGCGCCTCGACCGACGAAGCCCTGCTCGCCGCGACCTACCGCGTCGTCTCGCGGCTCGGCCCGAATCTCACGCTCGCCGACGTCGCCAAGGAAGCCGGCGTCTCGCCCGCCACCCTCGTCCAGCGCTTCGGCTCCAAGCGCGGGCTGCTTCTCGCGTTCGCCGCGGCCGGCTCAGGCGATCAGGGGCCGATGTACGCGCAGATCCGCGCGGCGCACCGGTCTCCGCTCGCCGCCGTCTACGGCGTCGCCGGCTGCATGGCCGGCATGGCGAAGACGCCGGAGATCCTGTCGAACAGTCTGGCGTTCCTGCAGATCGATCTCGTCGACCCGGAATTCCACAAACACGCGCACGCGCATTCGCGCGGCGGCCAGGCGGAGATCCGGAAGCTCCTGGACGAGGCCGTCGCCATCGGCGAGCTCCAGCGGTGCGACACGACGCGGCTTGCGCGCGCGGTCCAGTCGCTGATGGGCGGATCGCTGGTCGGATGGGCGGTCGATCGCGACGGCAAGGCGATCGATCGCCTGCGCGAGGATCTCGACGTGTTGCTGAAACCCCGACGACGCGCGGGAACTAAGAAGGCAGAAGGCAGAAGGAAGCAGTGATGATGACACGCGAACAATTCCTGAAGTTGTGCGCCACGGGCGCCGTCGGCGCCATCGCGGTTCCGGTCGCAGGGAAGGAGCTTGCTCCGCCCGAGACCGTAGCGACGCAATCGCCCTCATCCAACGCGTTCCCGGCGGGCGTGACCGCCGCGGTCGTGGCGTTCATTCAACAGTCGCGCTTCGACCGCATGCCGGACGCCGCCATCACCGAAGCCAAGCGATGTCTCGTGGATGGTTTCGGCGTCGTTCTGGCCGGCGCGACGGTCCGCGGCAGCGCGATCGTCCGCGAGTACGTCAAAGCGTCGAGCGCGCCTGGCGCGTCGACCGTGCTCGGACCCGAGCGGATGTTTGCGTCAGCCGCCCACGCCGCGCTGGCGAACGGCGCGAGCGGCCACGCAATGGACTACGACGACACGCAGCTCTCGACGACGCCGGATCGGATCTTCGGCCTGCTGACGCATCCGACGGTGCCGGTCCTCTCCGCGTCGCTCGCGATCGGCGAACGGCTCGGCGTGTCGGGCCGCGCGTTCCTCGAAGCGTTTCTCACCGGATTCGAAGTCGAATGCAAGATCGCCGAAGCGATCAACCCGAAGCACTACGTCCAGGGATTCCACAGCACGGGGACGATCGGCGTCTTCGGCGCGGCGGCGGCCGCCGCGAAGCTGATGAACCTCTCGGCCGCGCAGACGGCACACGCGCTTGGCATCGCCGCCAGTCTGAGCGCAGGGATCCGCGTCAACTTCGGATCGATGACCAAGCCGCTGCACGCCGGGCGCGCGGCTGAAAACGGCGTGACCGCGGCCGAACTCGCGTCGCGCGGGTTCACCGCGGGCGACGACGGCCTCGACGGCGAATGGGGATTCTTCCAGGTGGCGGGCGGCGGCGCCGATCTCGCGCGCATCGTGCCGATCCTCGGCCGGCCGTTCTCGATCGTCGAGCCCGGCGCGTCGTTCAAGCCGTACCCGTGCGGCTCGCTCGGGCATCCGACGATGGACGCGATGCTCAAGCTGGTGACGGACCACGACGTGAAGCCGGATCAAATCGCGCGCGTGCGCGTGCGCGCGGGCTCGAACATCCTGAATCCGCTGCGCTACAAGACCGCGAAGACGGAGCTGGAAGCGAAGTTCTGCCTGCCGTTCATGATGTCGAGCATCGCGCTCAGGCGCCGCGCCGGTATTCGTGAGTTCACCGACGAATTCGTCTCGTCGGCGCCCGTGCAGACGATGATGACGCGCGTGGAGAATGTGTTCGACCGTGACATCGAGGCGCGCGGCTTCGACAAGATGCGCAGCGTCGTCGAGGTGGATTTGCGGGACGGCCGGAAACTGACGCAGGCGTCAGACGAGCGCTATCGGGGCGGGCCCGAGCATCCGTTCACGCGCGCGGACCTGCACGAGAAATTCACCGATTGCGCGAGCCTCGTGCTGCCGCCCGACCGGATCCGGCGCGCGCTCGACGTGATCGAGTCACTCGAGCGGATCGGCGGCGTGCGCGAGCTCGCGCAGGTATTGACGACGTAGCGCAGGGCTTCAGCCCTGCCGTGGCGGACGGGCAGGCCTGAAGGCCTGCGCTACCTCTACGTGTCATATCTAACGTCCCGCCGTTGCCCCGGCCGCGGGACCCTTGTTCTCGTACCAGCGGATCGCGCCGCCGGCGCCCGTGCAGACGAGATCGTTTCGACGATCGCCGTTGAGGTCGACGCCGACGCAGCTGTTCATCGCCAGCTTGTCTTCGATGCGCCGATACGTCCACTCGCCCGTCGCCGGATCGGCCGGCGCGAAGAAGACGTGCACGCCTGGCGTGCCGTTCGGATTCTGCGCGGTGACGCGGCCATTGTCGTTCGCCACGATGTCATCGCGGCCGTCGCCGTTCAGATCGACGACGGCGATCTCGTGGCCGCTCGACACCTTGTCGAAGATCACGCGGCGCTCCCACTTCCCGCCCTTCTCCGTGTAGACGACGACTTCGTTGCCGTGCCACGGCTCGACCGACGCGAAGAAGCGCTTGCCGTCCTGCTTACCGACGCCGACGTCGCTCGCGCCAAGTCGCGGTGCCTTGTCGTTGCTATGACCCGCCGACAGCAGCTGTTTCTCAAACTTCATGGTGTCGCCACTGCCCGTCGCGCGGTAGAGCGCGATGCCTTCGAAGCTGGCGACGAGGAACTGCTCGCGCTTGTTGCCATCCCACATCACCGGCCGCACGCGGTGGATGATGCCGGGGATCTCGGTCGTCACGATGTGGCGCTTCCAGTCCTTCGGGCTGTACCAGAAGATCGACGCTTTGTCCTGATCGTAGGTCGGCGCCGCACTGTTCTCGCCGAGCAACGGCGCGTTGAGCAGTTCTTTCTTGCCGTCGCCGTCGAGATCCGCCCACGCGACGTGGTGCGACGTCGGGAATTGATCGATCTTCTCTACCTTCCACGGCTGACGGGAATCGCCGTTGTGCCGCGCGATCCAGTTGAGCCCGGCGCTGTTGGCCGGCTGCATGGCGAACGAGCTCTGGAACGCGATTTCCGGGATGCCGTCGCCGTCGATGTCGGCCATCGCCTGGTTCACGATCTGCTGCGTCTCGGGCACGATCACGTGTCGCGTCCAGGACGGGTTTTCGTACCACGCGAGCTCGGACACCGCGAGCGAGTTCGCGATGACGTCGGGCTTGCCGTCCTTGTTGAAGTCCGCGACGGAGACGGAATAGCCGCCTCGGAAGTTGGCGTCGATGTCGTGCGCCGCGAAATCCACCGGGCCGGCCGGCCCGGCGCCGCGAAGCGAACCGGCGGCAAGCGCGAGGACGGCCGCAGCCGTCATGAGACGTAGGGCGGGTCCTTTTGAAAAACGTAGGGCGGGTCTTCGTGAAAAACGCAGGGCGGGTTCTTTTGGAAAAAGTAGGGCGGGTCCTTTTGGACCCGCCTGAGCGAAGTATTTTGAATTCATGGCGTCATCATCTCCCGGGTCCATTTGTTGTCAAGCGGTTTCACGCGCCGAGCTGCGCGGCAAGGTCGTTGAAATCCTTCGCCGAAACATCGACCGACGCGTCCGGCTTCAGATCGGCCCGGCCGCCCGGTCCGTACTCGAGCGGCCGCGTGACGAACGCGGTCCGCAACCCGACGCCTTTTGCCGCGCGAAGATCGCCGAGGTGCGCCGCGACCATCATCACGTCGGCCGGCGTGAGATCGAGAAAATCGGCGGCGGACTGATAGACCTCGCGGTCCGGTTTGTAATGGCGCGCGAGCTCCGCGCCGAGAATGCAGTCCCACGGCAGGCCGCCGAACTTCGCCAGCTCGGTCATCAGCGAGATGTTGCCGTTCGAGAGCGGCGCGATGATGTACCGCTTCTTCAGGCGCGTAAGGCCCGCGACGGCGTCGGGCCACGGCTTCAATCGATGCCACGCGTGATTCAGCGCCGCCTTTTCTTCCTCGACGAGTCCCGTGATCTTGAACTCGGGGAGGATCCGGTCGAGCGTCATACGGTGCAGATCGTCGAGCTTCGTCCACGGCAGCTCGCCGCTGCGGACGCGGTTCATGCTCGGCCCGTAACCCGCGCGCCACGCGTCGGCGAACTTCGCGCCGTCGACGGTGAAGCCCTTCCGCTGCGCGAGCTGCTGGATCTCGGCCGCGACCGACGATCGCCAGTCAACGACGGTGCCGAACGTGTCGAAGACCAGCGCCTTCACGAGCGGCGCCCTGGGCCGGTCGCCGGCCTGGCGTCCGGCCGTCGCCGAGGCGAGCGCGACGCCCGCCGGGCTTGCGGCCGCGACGGCGACGGAGCTCAGGCGCAGGAATGCACGGCGTGAGACGAGCGACTCGAAATCGGTGCGCATGCCCGGAACGATAGCACCAGATCCGCGCTAGAATTCGGACTTCTCATTCCATAAAGCGTTCGACTGAGGCATCCATGACTACTCGCCGATCTGCACGCCTGACGCTCGCCGCGGCGTTGGCGCTCGTCGTATCGGCGGCCGTCACGCATTTCGCGCCCTCGCTCGCCGCGCAGACGCGAAAGCCGTCGGCCGCGCCGCCTTCACCGATGGCGCCGGCCCAGCCGTTCGTCCGCGATCCGAAGATCGCGATCGACACGGACTACACGGCGAAGATCAAGGAATACACGACCGAGCCCTTCTTCACGTCGCCGCTCGTGGACTACCTGCCCGCGTCGAAAACCGTGCCGACGCCAAAGGCCATGATCGGCGATATCGCCGGCGCGCCCGGCATGCTGCCGTACGCCGAAGAGGTCTACACGTACATGCGGATGCTCGAAAAGGCTGCGCCCTCGCGCGTGAAGGTCGTGAGCATCGGCAGGACCGAAGAAGGCCGCGAGATGATCGCCGTGGCGATCGCGTCCGACGCGATCATGGCGGCGCTCGAAGAGAATCGCGCGCGCCTCGCGAAGCTCGGCGACCCGCGCACGATCAACATGGACGACGCGCAGGCTGAAGCGCTCGTCACGGCCTCGACGCCGATCTACTACATCACGGGTACGATTCACTCGCCCGAGACCGGCGCGCCCACGGCGCTCATGGAACTGGCCTACCGCCTCGTCGTCGACGATCACGAATACATCAAGTCCATCCGCAACAATCTGATCACGCTCATCACGCCGGTCATCGAGGTGGACGGCCGCGACAAGATGGTCGACGTGTACAAGTGGCACCTCGCGCATCCGGGGCAGAACTACCCGGGCCTCGTCTACTGGGGCAAGTACGTCGCGCACGACAACAACCGCGATGCGATGGGCGTCACGCTGAAGCTCACCGAGAACGTCCTCAACGCCTACATGCAGTGGCATCCGCAGGTGCTCCACGATCTGCACGAGTCGGTGCCGTACCTCTACGACAACACGGTCGGCGACGGCCCGTACAACGCGTGGATCGATCCTCTCCTCGCCGACGAGTGGGAAATGATCGGCTGGAACAACGTCTCGGAGATGACGAAGTTCGGCATGCCCGGTGTGTTCACGCACGGCAACTTCGACACCTGGTCGCCGGGCTACCTGATGTTCATCGCCGCGCTGCACAACGGGATCAGCCGCCTGTACGAAACGTTCGGCAACGGCGGCGCGGACACGGTCGTGCGCGAACTGCGGCCCGACGAGTACGCGCGGACCTGGTACAAGCAGAACCCGCCGCTCCCGAAGACCACGTGGTCGCAGCGCAACAACAACAACTACGAGCAGACCGGGCTGCTGACGTCGCTGCACTACTTCGCCGGCAACGGGAAGATGTTTCTGCGCAACTTCTATCTGAAGAGCAAGCGGTCGATCCTGAAGGCGAAGACCGAGGGGCCTGCCGCGTACGTGCTGCCTGGCGACGAAGCGCGCCCGGGCGCGCAGGCCGAGTTGCTGAAAGTGCTGCAGAAACAGGGCGTCGAGATTTCGCGCGCGACGGCACCGTTCACGGTGACGATGCCGGCGAAGCGGACGAATGGACGCGGAGCGGCACCGACCACCACGAACAACGGGCAGGAAGGGCAGGAGGGGCGGGACGGAGCGGGCGGTCCGCAGGAAACACAGGGCGGTCGCGGAGGCGCGGCGCCGACTGAACCGCCGAAACCGACACCCCGCACTTTTCCCGCCGGCTCGTACATCGTCCGGATGGATCAGCCGTACAGCCGCATCGCGGATTCGCTGCTGGACTATCAGTACTGGTCGCCGAACGATCCCCAGAAAACACCGTACGACGACACGGGCTGGACGTTCCCCGAGTTGTTCAACGTACAGGCGGTCCGCGTCACCGACGTGAAGGTGCTCGATGCGCCGATCGAGAAAGTGAACGGCGATCCAAGACCAAAGGGCGGCGTGTCCGACACGGGTTCGATCTTCCTCGTGAACCACAACGCCGACGTCGCGCTCGTCACGCTGCGTTACAAGTTCAAGGACGCGTCGTTCGAAGCGGCGGAGGAATCGTTCGAGGCCGCCGGCAGGAAGTTCGCCCGAGGATCGTTCGTCATCAAGAACGCGGCGCAGGTCGATCTTCAACGGGCGGCCGCGGACCTCGGTCTCTCAATTGTCGCCGTCGTCGCGGCGCCGACGGTAAAGACGCATCCCGTCCGCACGCCGCGCGTCGCGATTCTCCACACGTGGCTGACCACACAGACCGAGGGCTGGTGGCGTCAGGCGTTCGACGTCGCGCAGGTGCCGTTCACCTACATCAACACGCAGCAGGTCGCGGCCGACACGGACCTCCGCGCGCGGTTTGATGCGATCGTCTTCCCGCCCGTCGGGCGCGGACCCGAAGGCATCGTCAACGGCATGGCGATGTGGGGCAATCCGCTGCCGTGGAAGAAGACCGCGGAAACACCGAACCTCGGATCGGAAGATCAGACCGACGATATGCGGCCCGGCCTCGGCTGGACCGGCGTCGCACACCTGCAGGACTTCGTCAAGCGTGGCGGCCTCCTGCTGACCGTGATGGACACGGCGGATCTTGCGGTCTCGAGCGGCTTCACGCCCGGCCTCTCGATCGCCGCTCGCCAGCGCCTGCGCATCGTCGGCAGCGTCGTCCGCTCGAAGATGGTCGACGCGACGAGCCCGATCGCGTACGGCTACACCGACGACCTCGCCATCTGGTGTGAGAACGGACCGATCTTCAACGTGTCGAACATCCTCGGCGCGCGCGGCGGACGACGACTCGGTCCGGATGACGGCGGCAACCGGCCGACAGGACGAGGCACGCAGGACGATCCGGACGTGCCGCAGGGCCGCGTCGGCGTCGAGGCCACGCGTGAAGAGCGCACCGACACCTGGAAGGCCGTGCCGGTGACCGACGAGCAGCTGCGCAACGGCATCAACGTGATTCCGCCGTCGGCACGGCCGCGCGTCGTGCTGCGCTACGCGGACACGCGCGACCTGCTCGTGTCGGGCCTCGTCGAGCAGGGCGGCGAGATCGCGCAGCATCCCACTGTCGTCGATGTGCCGCTCGAGAAGGGACACGTGGTCGTCTTCTCGAACAACCCGATGTGGCGCGGCGAGACACAGGGCAGTTATTTCCTCGTGTTCAACGCGCTGCTGAACTTTGACCAGCTGGACGCGGGAAGAAAGCTGGACGCCAGATAGATCGAGATTTCAGATTTAAGAGTTCAGATTTCAGATTGAAGGGAGATTGCAGATTGCGCAGCGGGCGGGCAGACCATTTGAAAGGGGCCGGTGTCTAATCTGCAATCAATCTGAACGCTGACTCCAATCTGAACTCTGAATTCTGAAATCTGAATTTCCGCACGCGAGGGTCGCCATGCATCGAGCGCTTTTCGGCCTCCTCGTTGTCCTCGCCGCGCCGACCGGCGCGCGTGGTCAGGCGCCCGCGCGTGACACTCCCGCTCCAGCCAAAGGCACGGCGAGCATTCGCGGCCGCGTCGTCGAAGCGGTCAGCGGACGTCCGCTGTCGCGCGTCGAAATCCGCGCCAGCGGTCCCGGCGCGCAGCCGGCCAGCGGCCTCACTGACGGCGAGGGCCGCTACGACCTCAACGATCTGCCGGCGGGCGCCTACACGGTCACCGCGACGAAAGCCAACTACGTGCGCGCCGCGTGGGGTGAGCAGCGTCCGGAAGGCCCCGGGAAACGCATCACGCTCGCAGACGGCCAGAAGCTCGACAACATCAACATCACGCTCACACGGGCCGGTGTCGTCACCGGAAAGATCGTCGACGAGTTCGGCGATCCGGTGACCGACGTCTTCGTCAGCGCGATGCGCTACGCGTACGTGCAGGGATCGCGGCGCCTGATGCCGAGCGGCCGCAGCGGACCGACGAACGACATCGGTGAATTCCGCCTGTACGGCTTGTCGCCCGGCCAGTACTACATCTCGGCAACGCTTCGAAATCTTGGCGTCCTGACCGACACCAGCGATCGGGTGGGGTATGCGCCGACGTTTTATCCCGGCACCGGCAACGTCGCGGAGGCGCAGCGGCTGACGATCGCGCCGGGTCAGACTGTGACGGGCATCAATCTCACGCTGCTGCCGATTCAGACCGCTAAAGTGAGCGGCACGGTGCTGGACGCCGAGGGAAAGCCGGTGCTGGCCGCGATGGTCGCCGTGATGCCGCCGTCTGTCGCCATGCCGATACCGTCGGTGATGTCCCCCGTGCGGCCCGACGGGAAGTTCACGTTGAACGGCATGACACCCGGGGACTACACGCTGCGCGTCACCGGCGCGAACGGAGAGACCGCGTACGCCGACGTCAGCGTGAGCCGCGGCGACGTCAACGATGTGCAGCTCGTCGTCGCGAAGCCGTCGACGATTCGCGGCCGCGTCGTGTTCACGCCGGCAGCGGCGGACGCGCCGAAGCCTCCGCCGATCCAGGTGATCGCCGTGCGGCCGGATCGGCTGCTGGGCGGTGGCGGCCCGGGCCGGGTGAAGGACGACGGCACGTTCGAGATGACGGCGCCCGCGGGTCGCACGCTCATTGTGGCAGCGCCGGTCACGCCGGCCGCCACGGCGTCCACCTCCCCTTCCGGTCCCGCGTGGCGCCTCAGCCGGGTGATCGTGAACGACGTCGACGTCAGCGACACCGGCCTCGACGTGGCGCCGAGCGCGACCGTCGACAACGTGGTCATCGAGATGATGCACCTCACGAACGAAGCGTCCGGCCGCGTGACGGACGGCGACGGCAACCTCGTGCGCGACTGTTTCGTCATCGTCTTCGCACAGGATCCGGCGCGCTGGACCGCGCAGTCGCGCTATGCCGGCGTCGCTCGGCCGGGCATCGACGATCGCTTCCGCATCCGGCTGCTTCCGGGCGACTACTACGCCGTGGCGATGAGCGACGTCGAGCAGGGCGCGTGGACGGATTCCGAGTTCCTGTCGCTGGCCCGCGATCGCGCTACGAAGTTCAGCATCGCGGATGGCGAGAAGAAGACGATCGATCTGCCGCTGTCTCCGGCGCCGGTGTTCTGAGGCTCGCGAGGGACGTATGCAGCACACATTTGCCGCGCTCGTCGCCTTGGCATTTGTAGGCCGGGGCCTTCTGGCTGCCGATGTAGGCCAGGGCCTTTCGGACCCGGCACATCAGGCGGGTCCAAAGGACCCGCCCTACGCGTCACTGGCGGGTCCGAAGGACCCGCCCTACTTGTCACAAGCCCCTGGCGGCGTCATCGGTGGCGCACCGAACCAGCCGCAGGCGCCGACGGCGCCGGGCACGGCGACGCTCCGCGGGCACATCTTCGCCGCGGACAGCGGGCAGCCGCTGCGCAAGGCGCAAGTCCGCATCGTCGCGAACGAGATTCGCGAGAACCGCATGACGACGACGGACGCCAACGGCGCGTACGAGTTTGCCGGCGTGCGCGCGGGCCGGTACACGATCTCGGCCGGCAAGGGCAGCTACGTGACCGTGTCGTACGGCCAGCAGCGCCCGACCGACGCGCCGAAGCCGCTCGAAATTCTCGATCACCAGACGGTCGAGCGCCTCGATCTCTCGCTGCCCCGCGGCGGCGTGGTCACCGGCCGCATCGTCGACGAGTTCGGCGAGCCCATGTCCGAGGTGGCCGTCGCGGCGCAGCGCTATCAATTCATCCAGGGACAGCGTCGTCTCATCCCGTCGGGCCGCACCGTGACGACGAACGACATCGGCGAGTTCCGGCTCTTCGGCATCCCGCCCGGGCAGTACTACATCTCCGCGACGTGGCGGAATCCCAATCCGATGAACCCGAACGCAGGCCCTGCCGATCGGACGGCGTACGCGCCCACGTATTTCCCCGGCACGACCAACGCGACTGACGCGCAGCGCATCGCGCTCGCGGCCGGCCAGGAACTGGACGACCTGGCGATGACGCTGACGCCGATCAAGGCGGCGCGCGTGACGGGAACGGCCACCGGCACGGACGGCAAGCCGATGACACCCGCCATGATCATCGTGACGCAGTCGAGCGGCGCCGGCGTCTCGCTGTCCAGCGCCGGACAGGTGCGCCCCGACGGGACGTTCACGATCGCGGGGATCGGGCCCGGCGAGTACACGCTGCGCGCCCAGCGCATGGGCGGCATGCCCGGCGAGGGACCCGAGACGGCCATGGAGACAATCACCGTGGCCGGTGCGGACATTTCAGACGTCCACCTCGTCGCGGCCAAACCGTCGACGCTGACCGGGCGCGTGATCGTGGATCTGGCGGCGGTGCAATCATTGCCGCCGGTGCTGATGATCTCGGTATATCCCGTGAACATGAACGGCATTCCCGCGCCGCCGCCGCCGCCGGCGCGCGTCAACGACGACTTCACGTTCGAGACGAAGTCGACGCCCGGGCGCATGCGCCTCACGCTCGGCGGCGGCTTCAACGCGCCGCCGACGGGATGGGCGGTGCGGTCGGTGCGCCTCAACGGCGTGGACGTCACGGACGCCGGTGTCGAATTCAAGCCGAATGAAGACATCAGCGGCGTCGAAGTCGAGCTCACCAACAAGCTCACGACGATTTCCGGACTTGTCACGAACAGCCGCGGCGAGGCGTCGAAGGACTACTCCGCGATCGTCTTCGCGCAGGACAAAGAGAAGTGGGCGGGCAATTCGCGGTATCAGAGCATGAGCCGGCCCGATCAGGACGGCCGTTTCAAGATCGCCGGGCTGCCGCCTGGCGAGTACTACATCATCGCCGTCGATCGCATCGAGCCCGGGCAGCAGAGCGACCCGGACTTCCTGGAAAGCGTCAGGAGTCGAGCGACATCGCTGTCGCTGAACGAAGGAGAGACGAAGACAGTAGACCTCAGACTGAATAGCGCGAGCTGAGATTTAAGATTTCAGAATTCAGATTTCAGATTGAAGTCAGAAGTCAGAAGTCAGAAGTCAGAAGTCAGATTCGATCATCTGACGGCTAGTTCTCCAGACGCTGTCGGATGGTGATACTCGAGGCGGCGAAGATCGCCGTCAACTGATTCGCTTCATCAAGAAGATGAAACGCCTGTTCGCATTTTGAAATGCCATCCGCGGCCAAGATCTCCAGCCAGAACGCGGATTCGTCGGCTTCTTCGAGCACGATTCCAATTCGGGCGGCGAACTCCGCGTCCGAGCGTGACCGGCACGCGGCGCGGTAGTTCGCGGCAACTCCAGTTGCCGACCGCGACAACTGGCGTCCTATGTCCGTTGCTTCCTCGGTGCGCGGCAGAGTACGCCTAAACGATAGAACCGCAAGGGCAAACCGCTGTGTTCTGGCCTTCAGCTCTTCGGCCTTGGGATTCGTCATGCCGACGACCTTGCGAGACCCGTGCCAGGTTGAGGAGGTCAGCCCGCGTCCAATCTGAAATCAATCTGAAATCTGATTTCAATCTGAAATCTGAACTCTTAAATCTGAAATCTCCTCCGGCGCGTAGAGCTAACAGATACGCGCCGCGCCCCCGCGGCCAGGAGGTGGTGTGTGAAGAAACTTGCGGTACCGGCAATCGCGGTGATGCTCGCGATCGCCTGGACAGGGCCGGGGGCGCTTCGCGCCTCGAGCCATCGCGAAGCGCCGATGATCAGCCAGGATCCCCTCGCCGACAACACGGACCTCTACGCGTTCGTCAGCCCGCGCAATCCGGACCGGGTGACCCTGATCGCGAACTTCATCCCGTTCGAGGCGCCGTACGGCGGACCGAACTTCTTCAAGTTCGACGACAACGTCTTGTACGAAATCATGATCGACAACGACGGCGACGCCGTCGAGGACATCACGTACCAGTTCCGGTTCCAGACGACGGTCGGCAACCCGAATACGTTCCTCTATAACACTGGACCGATCACGTCGCTGACGTCGTCGAACTGGAGCGTCAAGCAGACCTATTCGATCACGCGCATCGACGGCCCGCGGCGGTCCGGCCGCGCGACGACGATCGCCACGAATCTCCCGACGCCGCCGGTGAACGTTGGTAGCCGGTCGACGCCGAACTATGAAGCGCTCGCGGCCGCCGCCGTCCAGCAACTGCCCAACAACTCGCAGGTATTTGCCGGCCAGCGCGACGATCCGTTCTTCGTCGAGCTGAACATCTTCGATCTGCTCGGCGTGCCGCCGGTCAACGCGCACCCGACCGATTCGCTGGCGGGCTTCAACGTCCACACGATTGCGCTCGAAGTGCCGATTGCCTCGCTCACGCGCAGCGGCACGCGCCCCGGCGTCGCCAGCGATCCCAGCGCCGTGATTGGCGTCTGGTCGACCGCCAGCCGTCCGTCCGTGACCAGCCGCGGCGGCGGACAGGAAAAGTACTCCGACCGCTACGTCCAGGTCTCGCGCCTCGGCAATCCGCTCGTCAACGAAGTCGTGATTCCGCGCGGGACGAAGGACGTGTTCAACGCATTGCAGCCAACGGGCGACGGCGCGGCGCTGTCGTTTGTGACCGATCCGGAGGTCCCCAAGCTGCTCAACGCGCTCTTCGGCGTCGTCTCCCCGCCGGCGCCGCGCAACGATCTCGTCACGATCTTTCTGACAGGCATTCCGGGACTGAACCAGCCGCCGAACGTGACGCCGTCCGAGATGCTTCGGCTCAATGTCGCGATTCCGCCGACCGCCAATCCGAATCCGCTGGGCGTGCTCGGCGGCGACGTGCAGGGCTTCCCCAACGGCCGGCGTCTGGCCGACGACGTCGTGGACATCGCGCTAAGGGCGATGGCCGGCGCGACCGTCCTCACGCCAACGTTCAACAAAGGCATCAACGCGCAGCTCGGCGATGGCGTGAACGCCAACGACAGGCCGTTTCTCGACGTGTTCCCGTATGTCGCGACGCCGTACGCCGGCAACAAGTAGAGGTCGATGACCATGAAAACGCCTGTAATGGATGTCATGAAGAAGGCCGCGGCCGTTCTGTTCGGCGGCGCGCTGCTGCTGGCGATGCCAACGTCGGCGCACGCCGCCGACTGGTTCAGCCGGACTGACTGGTTCGTCTCGCCGTTCACCAGTACGCAGACGGGCGGCGACTCGCCGATTACGAGCCCTGGCGTCGGCGTGTCCGGGGGCTGGATGGGCAGCCGGATCGGCGGCGAAGTCGACTTCGGCTACGCGCCGGAGTTCTTCGACCAGAACGGCTTCGTCACCAATCGCCGGATGATCACCGTGATGGGGAACGCCATCGCGCCCCTGCCCTGGATCAGCACTTCCGCGATCAAACCGTACGTGGTCGGCGGCGTCGGCGTGCTCAAGCCCAGGCTCTCGGAGGCCGGCGATTTCTTCGCGCTCGACGCGAGGAAATTCGGCATGGATCTCGGCGGCGGCGCGATGGTGTGGGCGAACCCGCACGTCGGCGTGCGTGGCGACGCGCGCTACTTCCGGGGTCTGCGTAAGAGCGACGCCGACACGAACAACTTCGGTCTTGACCTGTCGACGTTCCACTTCTGGCGCATCTCGGCGGGCCTCGTGACGAAGTTCTGAGGCGGTCATGACGTTGAGCACGCGACGGATCCCGGCGGCGGCGTGGCTCGGCGCGGCGGCGCTGCTGGTCGCGGCGGGGCTCTGGATCGCGCGGGCTCGAACGCCCGCCCTGTCGCGGCCACTGCCGCCGCTCGAAACACCCGGTGCGCCGGGCACCGCGCGTGCCGACCTCGATCGCACGATCGAGGCGATGGACGCGCGCCTGGCGCGCCGGCCCGACGATGGCGCGGCGGCCGTCACGCTGGCCGATGTGTTGATCCGGCAAACTCGCGTCACGGGCAACGCGGGCCTGGCGCTCCGCGCGGAGTCGGCGCTGACCATCGTGCTCAAGAGCGAGCCGATGGACTACGACGCGCGGCGCATGCTCGCGGCGGTCTATCTCTCCCAGCATCGCTTCCGCGACGCGATTCGGGAAGCCGAACGTTGCCGGCAGACGCGCGCGAACGATGCCTGGACGTTCGGCGTGCTCGGCGACGCGCACCTCGAGCTGGGCGAATACGACGCGGCGTTCGAGGCGTTCGACCGGATGGCCGCGCTCAAACCGAACGCGGCGTCCTACGCGCGCGCGTCGTACGCGAGAGAACTGCAGGGTGACCTCGACGGCGCGCTGCGCCTCATGCAGATGTCCGCCGAAGCCACAGGTCCCCAGGATCAGGAGTCGCTGGCGTGGCACTACGCGCAGATCGGCCACCTGCAGTTCGAAATCGGGGATCTCGATGCCGCGCGCCGCGCGTACGAGCACGCAGACTTCGTGTTCGCCGGTCATCCGTTCGCCGCCGACGGTCTGGCGCGCGTGGAAGCCGCGCGAGGTCATCAGGCCGCCGCGCTCGATATCGTCCTGAAGCGGCTGCAGCGCGCTCCGTCGCCCGATGACGCCGCGTTCGCGGGCGACCTCCTCGACGAGCTTGGACGCCGCGACGAAGCCGAGCGGCAGTACATGCTCGCCGAAGCCGGCTGGCGCGTCGACGCGCCCGACCCCGCGAAGCTCGCGCGCTTCCTCGCCGAGCATCATCGGCATGTCGACGAGGCCGTCCGTCTCGCGGAGGAGGCCGCCACGGTACGCCACGACATCTTCACCGACGACGCGCTCGCATGGGCGTACTTCGCGCAAGGCCGCGTGGCGGACGCACAGGGCGCGATCGCGCGCGCGGTCCGCACGGGCACACGCGACCGCGACATCCGCCGGCACGCCGCTGTGATTGCCCGGGCGGGCGCCGACCGCGTGGCGCGGCGATGATTCGGCGTCACGTGGCCGCCGCGGCGCTCATCGGTCTCGCGGCCGTCTGCCGGCCGGCGCTGGCGCACCCCCCGGGCACGACGGTGGTGGATCTGACCGTGCGCGATGGCCGCTTTGAAGCGGATCTGACGATCGACGCCGAAGCGCTTCGTCTCAAAGAAGCCGCACTCGGACGGCCGGTCGCCGATCTGGTCGCGCTCGTGTTCGACGGCGTCGCGGTTCAGGCGGCGGCGCAGACGACGACGTCGCCGGACGGACAGACGGCGCTCGTCAGGCTCACGGGTGTCACGCCCCCGGGCGCGACCAGCGTGACGTGGCGTTCGGCGCTCGTTTACGGAGCGTATCTGGTGTCAATCAGGGAAGAAGGGTCCGCGCCAGTGGTGCAATGGCTGCAGGGGCCGCAGGCAAGCAGGCCGTATCAACTGCATCCGCGGCAGGACTCGGGCGCGCGAAACAGCGTCATCTTCGCCCTCGCGCTCGCGGCATCGTCGCTCTTGATTCCGCGATCGGCAAGAGGTTGAGACTTCAGATCTATCGGTCGTCGCGTCCGTGGCCGCAGCGTGTCAGAACGCGTCACCTCGCCAATACATCACGTCCTCGGCGCAAAGGCTTCCCGCGGCTTCTCCCGCGGGCGAGAGCGGTTTCATCATCATGATCTCGTGCGCCGGCGCTTCGCCGACGATCTCAATCTGCTGCGGACGGAATCCGGACGGCAGCCAGCCGCGAATCGTGGGGCGGCGTTCGGCGGGATCGCGCGCCACGAGGGCCTGGAGAATCGCGCCCACGCGCGCGCCGGTCGGATCGCGGTCGCCACATTCTTCCAGCGTCCACACGACGCCGCTCGCCGTTCGATTTACGCCGACGACGACATACGCGACGGCGGACGAACCTTCTTCCGCGGCGAAGAAGTGCAGCTCGCGCGCGCCGGCGGGCCCGAGGCCGGCGAGCAGCCGTTTCTTCGCGATGGCGTACTGGATCAGATCGCGATCGCGGTTGAGATGAAAGCGGAACGGTTCCGCGCGCGTCTGGGCGAGCGCGGCGAGCACCGCGAAGTCGCGATCGTCGCCGCCGCGGACCCACGTCGCCGGCGCGCCGTACCGGGTCGATTCGATGACGCGAATCTGTTGCTCTGATGTCGCGACCGGGACGAACCCGAGCCGCGCGTAATAGTCGGGACCGATTTCCGAGAACAGCAGCGCAACATCTGCCATGTACGCGCCGTCCGCCGACACGCGTTCCAGCAGCCGCTCGATCAGCTCTTTCGCCGCGCCGCGCTTCCGCTGTGCGGGCTGCGTGAAGACGGCGCCGATCCCAGCGACCCGAATCGCGCGGCCGTCGAGCGTCGCATCGAACGTGTACAGCTTCGCGCTCGCACGCACGTCGCCGCGATCGACCAGCGCGAGGCGCGACAGACGCGCGCGGCCCCACGGCGTCGCCAGCTGCGCCGTGTAATAACGCGCGTGCGCCCGGCGATCCAGGCCTTCGCCCCAAATCTCGTGCGTGGCGTCGAGGATCTGCTCGAGGAGAGGCCCCTCAGCGATGGCAAGTTCTGCCATGTCGGCCGGGCGATTGTATGGCAGTTTGTAACATCCGACGGGTCTCCCCGGTCTAACCGGAGCAGTTGGGAGAGGTGCTGATGAACCGCCGGAGCCCTTCTGTTCTCTTTTTTGCCACAGTCGTTGCCGCGCTCGCTCTGTACGGGGGACGGGAGTCGGTACAGGGACTCCCTTCCCCTCCTGATCAGGCGATCGTTCACGTGCTGAACCGGATCGGCTACGGACCCCGGCCGGGCGACGTCGATCGCGTCCGAGCCATCGGCCTGCAACGGTACGTCGACGAGCAGCTCCATCCCGATCGCATTCCCGACAGCACTCTCACGGCGCGGCTCGCGCCGCTGACGACGGTCGCGCTGAGCTCGCGTGAGATCGCCGAACGGTACGAACTGCCGACGATCGAAGCCCGGCAGGAGCGAAAGCAGAACGCAGCGGATGCCGCCGCGAACCCGTCGGATCCGCCGGTCGTGGATCCGGTCCAGCAGAAAGCCAACAGCCTGGTGCTCGAACTCGGCGAGCAGAAGCTGCTGCGCGCGGTCTACAGCGAGCGGCAGCTGCAGGAAGTCCTCGTCGATTTCTGGTTCAACCACTTCAACGTGGATGCTCGCAAAGGCCGCGATCGCTTCATGGTGACGGAATACGAGCGCGACACGATCCGGCCGCATGTGTTCGGCTCGTTTCGCGAGTTGCTCGGCGCGACGGCGAAAAGCCCCGCGATGCTTTTCTATCTCGACAACTGGATGAGCACCGATCCCAACGGCCCTCATCCCGAGTTCCGGCCACCGGCGATGGTCGGCGGCCGGCACGGCGGCGCCATGTTCCTGCCGATCCCTCAGCGTCCGCTGGGACCAGGGGCCCCCGGAGTGAAAAACGGCCTCAACGAGAACTACGGCCGCGAGTTGATGGAGCTGCACACGCTCGGCGTCGACGGCGGCTACACGCAGAGGGACGTCACCGAGATCGCGCGCGCGTTCACCGGCTGGACGATGCCGAATCCGCGTCAGGGGAACGGCTTCACGTTCGATCCGCGGCTCCACGATCCCGGCGAAAAGATCGTGCTCGGCCATGTGATCAAGGCGGGCGGCGGCGAGTCGGACGGCGGGAAGATCCTCGACATCCTCGCGCAGCATCCATCTACCGCGACGTTCATCGCGACGAAGCTCGTCCGCCGGTTCGTGAGCGACACGCCGCCGCCCGGGCTCGTTGCCCGCGTTGCTGCGCGCTTCCGCGACACTCACGGCGATCTTCGCGAGGTGACTCGCACGATTCTGATGTCACCGGAGTTCCTGTCGCCGGAGACGTTCAACGCGAAGGTGAAGACGCCGCTCGAATTCCTCGCGAGCGCCGTACGCGCGACCGGCGCGGACGTGCAGGACGCGCTCCCGCTCGTGCGCACGCTGCAGCAGCTCGGCATGCCGCTCTATCAGTGCCAGCCGCCGACCGGCTACAAGGACACAGCCGGCGCGTGGGTGAACGCCGGCGCGCTCGTCAGCCGCATGAACTTCGCGACACGGCTCGCCGACAGCAAGGTGCCAGGGACGATTCTCACGGGCGACGGACCGACGAACGAATTGGCATTGCGCCTCGGCGGCCCGGAGTTCCAAAGAAGATGAGATTGCAGATTTCAGAGTTCGGATTTCAGATTGGGGGCCGCTCATGATTTCGCGCCGGGTCTTCCTGAAGAATGGCGCGTTCGTCTTCGTCAGCCTCGGCTTCGCGCCGCCGTTTCTACAGCGGACCGCGATCGCCGCCGGAAACGGGCGCGCGAAACAACTGATCGCCATCTTCCAGCGCGGCGCCGTCGACGGCCTGAGCGTCGTCGTGCCGTTCGGCGAGCCCGACTACTATCGCGCGCGGCCGAGCATCGCCATACCGCGCCCCGCATCGAGCGATCGCGAGCACGCGACGATCGACCTCGACGGCTTCTTCGGCTTTAACCCGCGGCTTCAATCATTGAAGCCGCTGTGGGACGCGAGGCAGCTCGCGATCGTCCACGCGTGCGGATCGCCGGACAGCACGCGGTCGCACTTCGACGCGCAGGATTACATGGAGACGGCGACGCCCGGGATAAAGAACACGCCGGACGGCTGGCTGAACCGGTATCTCCAGACGAGGCGCATTGACGACGTCGACGCCACGCCGTTTCGGGCCGTCGCGCTCACCTCGCAGATGCCGCGCATGCTCGAGGGACCGGCACCGGCGCTCGCGGTCAGCCAGCTCGGCCAGTTCGGCATTCGTGCCGGGCAGGCGGGCGACGCGCTCGGCGCGTCGTTCGAAGCGCAATACGCCGCCGCCGATTCGCTGCTCCACGGGACGAGCCGCGATGCGTTCAACGCGATGAGGATGCTGAAGACCGTCGACCCGTCGAAGTACGAGGCGGAACACGGCGCCGACTACCCGCGCAGTCCGTTCGGCCAGGCGCTCAAGCAAGTCGCGCAGCTGACGAAAGCCAACCTCGGCCTCGAGGTCGCCTTCGCGGACATCGGCGGCTGGGACACGCACGTGAATCAGGGCGCGGCGCAGGGCCAGCTCGCGAACCGGCTCGACGATTTCTCGCGATCGATCGCCGCGCTCGTCACGGATCTCGGCGGTCGCATGGCGGACACGGTGATCCTGACGATGTCCGAGTTCGGACGCGCGGTGAACGAGAACGGGAATCGCGGCACGGATCACGGACACGGCAACGCGATGATGGTGATCGGCGGCGGCGTCCGTGGCGGCCGCGTCTACGGACGTTGGCCAGGACTCGCGGTCGAGCAACGCTACGAACGTCGCGATCTCGCGGTCACGACGGATTTCCGCGACGTGTTCGGAGAGATCGTGGTCAGACACCTCGGTGTGGGGAACGCGGGGCCGATCTTCCCGGGTTACGCGATAAGACCAACCAGATTCCCCGGGCTCTTCGGTTGAATTGGGTAGTTGAGTAATCGGGTAATCTGGTAATCGATTTGAGGGACCGCGGTCCTTCAGCCGATTACCCATTTACCCAAGTACCCAATTACTCAATGCATCTGGCCGATCTCCCCACACCGCAGGTCCTGATCGATCGACCGCGTCTCTTTTCCAACATCGACCGCGTGCAGCAGCTCGCTTCGTCGGCCGGCGTCGCGTTGCGCCCGCACGCCAAGACGCACAAGTCTCCGGCCGTGGCGAAATGGCAGATCGAGAAGGGTGCCGTCGGGATCTGTTGCGCGAAGCTCGGCGAGGCTGAAGTCTTCGTCGAGGCCGGCATCAACAACATCCGGCTGCCCTACCCCGTCAATCCATTCAGCGCCGCGCGGCTGATCGCGCTGATGGATCGCGCGACGCTGTCGATCATCGTCGATCACCTCGAGGTCGCGCGCGGATGGTCCGACGCAATGCGGCGCGCCGGCCGCGCGCTCGACGTCCTCGTGAAGGTGGACGTCGGTTTTCATCGCTGCGGCATCGATCCCGCGAGCGGCGCGCTTGGATTCCTCCAGGCTGTCGCGGCGATGCCCGGCCTCAGGCTGCGCGGCCTGCTGAGCCACGCCGGCCATGGCTATCACGCTGCGTCGGAGGACGAACTGCGATCGGTGGCCGCGCGCGAGACCGAGACGCTGACCGCGCTGCGCGACCGCGCGACGAAAGCGGGCATCTCGCTCGACGAGATCTCCGTCGGCGCCACGCCAACGCTGCGCTTCAGCGCAGGCCAGGCCGGCATCACCGAGCTGCGGCCGGGCAACTACGTCTACTTCGATCGGACGCAGGTCGCGCTCGGCGCCGCGACACTCGACGACTGCGCGCTGACCGTGCTGGCGACCGTCGTCTCGAAGCCGGCGGCGGATCGCATCATCCTCGACTGCGGGAGCAAGACGCTGACGAACGATCAGGCACGCGGGATCACGAAGGCCACGGGCTACGGCGCGGTCGTCGTTGACCACCGCGGCGACGGCGCGGCGCCGCGGCGCGTGGACGAGACGCTCACGATCGAGCGACTGTCCGAGGAGCACGCCACCGTCCGCGTCACGGGCGCCACGGCACTCGAGCCGGGCGATCGCGTGCGCGTGCTGCCGAATCACTCCTGCGTGGTCTCGAACCTCGTCGACGTGGTCCGGCTGGTCGAGGGCGACCGGGTGGTGGATACGCTTCCGATCGCGGCAAGGGGAAAGATCACGTAGACTAGGCGAACCTGGAACTGAGAACTGAGAACTCAGAACCGAGAACCCCTGAACTCGGAACTCTGAACCCGGAACCCTGAACCCGACCCATGGCTGACAAGGACAAACGCGAAATCGGCGACGCGCTCGGCATGGTCGAGACACGCGGCCTGGTCGGGATGATCGAGGCCGCCGACGCGATGTGCAAGACCGCCAACGTCGTGTTCGTCGGCTGGCAGAAAGTCGACGCGGGCCTCGTGACGGCGATCGTGCGCGGCGACGTCGGGTCGGTCAAAGCGGCGACAGATGCCGGAGCGGCCGCGGCGCGCCGTGTCGGCGAGCTCGTCGGCGTCCACGTGATTCCGAGGCCGGCGGACGATCTGGAAAAGGTCTTTCCAATCCGGTGAGAATTCAGATTTCAGATTGGTCTTCAGCCTTCACACGTCAGCCTTCACACTTTTCTTCTTCTTCCTCACCTTTCCACTGAGTTCCTTCAACAACCCTTCATTGCCTATCGCCAGCAGAGGCTGCCCCGGCGTCCGCAGCAGGTTGAAGAACTGGCCGCTCGTCGTGCGCGCGTAGATCTCCTGCCCGTCCGTCAACAACCGCACGGATCCTCCGCCGCCCGTCGCGTCGAACAGCCGCTGGTTGAATCGCTCCTTCAAGATCCGCACGAGCTGATGCAATTGCTGAACGGAGAAGCCGCGGCGCCGGAGATCGGCCAGCACGAGCAGCTCGAACAGATCGATCGGCGTGTAGCGGCGTTCGGTGTAGCCGCCGGCTTCCGTGCGATGCGACGGGATCGCCGACGACATCAGGCCGCTCGCGTCCCAGATCTGCAGCTGCCTGGCCGACAACCCGGTCAGCGAGGCGACATCGCGCGAGCTGTACGTCTTCTTGAGTCGCATCTCAGAGCTTGGCCGTGCGATCGGCCATGGCCGCGGCGTCGAAATCCTTCACCGTCAGGCCGCCCTCGCTGTGCGTCGAGTATGTCAGGGTGACGCGCCGGTAGTTGATCAGGATGTCGGGATGATGATCGGAAGCTTCCGCTTCCGGCATAAGGCGGTTGACGAACGCGACGGCCGCGACGAAATCCGCGAACGCGAACTGTTTGCGGATTGCGTCGCCGTCAAGCGTCCAGCCGTGCAGGTTCTTGAGATGCTGCGCTGCTTCCGCATGAGAGAGTTTCATGCCACCTCCGGCCGCCGCGCGCGGATCGCATCCAGCGCCGCGCGCGCCGCATCGAGTACGGCGAGTGACGCGCGCCGTTCCGCGGCCCGCCCGTCGCCCGCGGCGGCGAACGCGCTGCCGACCGCCCGATGATACGCGCGCTCGGCATCCTGCAGCGCGCGCAGCGCCTCGGCGTGCGCCGGCTGCCATTCGAGCCACGCGGTCATGCGCGCGATCGCCTCCGCCCGGCTTGCCCCCCGGCATTCGATCCCGAACTGATCGCCGCTCTCGCGCCGCTCGGCGCGCGCCTGCCATTCGCTGCCGCGTTCGACCGCGATGATTCGTACGTCCATTGGCTTCACGTCCGGCTCACGCCGGACACGACGGACGCGTCGCCGTGGCGTTTGGCGGAAACGGTCAGGCGGACCTCACAACTCGCCAAAGCGCGACGGGCTCACCGCCGCGAGCATCGGATCGACGTGGCCGTCGAGGAGCGCGTCGGCAACCAGCTGCGCCGTCAGCGGCGCGAGCAGCACGCCGTTGCGGTAGTGGCCGGTCGCGTACATCAGGTTCGGCACGATGCTCGACGCGCCGATGATCGGCAGATGGTCCGACGTCGAGGGGCGTAGGCCGACGCGCGCGCCGCGGAAGCCCGCGGTCCACGCGTGCGGAAGAATCTCGCACGCCGCGTCCAGAAGATCGCGCACGCCGGCGACGGTCGTGCGCTCGTCGAATCCCGCATCCTCCACCGTCGCGCCGACGAGCACGGTCCCGTCGTCCCAGGGGACGACATAACACCGATGGCTCCACGTGACGCGGCGCAGCGGCGTGCCGGTCCAGGCGATCGACAGTAGCTGGCCGCGAATCGGCCGGACCGGGACGCGCGGCGACAGGCCGCCGATCTCAATCTCGCCGCACCAGCTGCCGGCGGCGAGCACCGCGGCGTCGGCGGTCAGCGATCCGCGATCGGTGTCCACGATCAGCTCGTCGTGCAGGTGCGTGATGCGGCGGACGCGGCTCTGCTCGACGAGCTGCGCGCCATGACGTCGCGCCGCCGTGACGAGCGCGCGCGTCAGATCGCTCGCGCCGACGAAGCCGTGCGCGTCGATCAGCAGGCCGCCGATGATCCCGTCGCCGAGGTGCGGCTCTTCGGTGCGCGCGGCGGCGGCATCGAGCATCAGCGCGGGCACGCCGCGTCGCGCCAGCGCCTCAGCCTGCGCGCGCAACGCGCGCAGGCCGGCATCGTCCACCGCGACGTCGAGCGTGCCGGTGCGCCGGTACGGGACCAGCGTGCCGCTCTCAGCCGACACGCGCGCGACGAAGTCGTCGAAGAGATCCAGGCTGCGGGCGGTGAGATTGAGGAGCGGGCCGTCGGCCGGCGCTTCGATGTACGGCGCCAGGACGCCGGCCGACGCCTGCGTGGCGCCCATGCCGACAGGCCGATCGTCGATGATTTCGACCGAGACCCCGCGGCGCGCGAGCTCGTACGCCACGGCACAGCCAACCACGCCGGCACCTACGACGATGATGTCCGACGGCCGGGACGTCACCGCCTCAGCTTATCGCAGATTTTCCGCACTGCTTTCACGCCCGTCAGCCGGCTTCATTCGACGGGAGCGTGGCGGCGCACCGGCGGGACATGAATCATCCGGCGCGCCTCAGCCGCAGGCAATCGCGGCGATGGCGGCGCGGTGCGTCTCGGCAACTTGCGTGGTCGACTCCACGGTGAAGCGCAGGTCCCGGAGACGGCCGTCCTCGAGCCTGTAGATCCAGGAATGGACGCTGACGGATTGCCCGCGGGCCCACGCGTCGCGGATCACGGTGGTCTCGCAGACGTGCAGGGCTTGTTCGACGACATTCAGTTCGCAGAGTCGATCCAGGGATCGCGCCGGGTCGGTCGGATCGAGACGGCCGCGGTGTTCGTCCCTGACATCCTGCACGTGGCGCAGCCAGTTATCGATCAGCCCGAGCTTTCCATCGTCGAGGGCCGCCTTCACGCCGCCGCAGCCATAGTGCCCGCAGACGATGACGTGCTTCACGCTCAGGACGTCGACGGCGTACTGCAGCACCGAAAGACAGTTGAGATCGGTGTGCACGACCACGTTCGCGACGTTGCGATGGACGAAGAGCTCGCCGGGCATGAGCCCGACGATTTCGTTCGCCGGCACGCGCGAATCCGAGCACCCGATCCACAAATATCGCGGCGACTGCTGCGCGGCGAGCCGTTGAAAGAAATTCGGCTCCGCCGCGATGATCTTCTGCGCCCACAGCCGGTTGTTCTCGAACAGATTCGACAGTGTCTTCATCGTGATCGGCCTCCGCGCGCCGGCTTCACGGCTGGGCGCCCGTGCCGCGCGCGGCGGGCGCGGCCTTGCCGGCGTCGAGATCGTTCCAGTTCATGATCGCGTTAAAGCCGAGCGTGTAGGTGCCCTGCGTCTGCCAGCGCCAGAACGGGCGGATCGCGAACATCACGACGTGGCCTTTGCCGAGCGGATGATCGACGGCCGCGGCGCGACTGGTGAGCGCCTGGGCGCCGCCGAGCGTGCCCGAGAGCAGCAGATCGTCGGCGTTCGCCGAGAACTGCATCACCACGCGCGGACGCGTTTCGTCGATCGCGATGCCGAACTGCTGCGCCATCTGACGGAGCTGGGCTTCGTCTGGCGCGCTGCCCGGTGTGACGCCGGGCGGTGCGCCGCCTCGTCCGCCGCGACCGCCACGACCGCCCGCGGCCGGCGCCGGCTCACCAGGGCCGCCCTCGAGCGGCTGAATGCGCAGCGGTACGGCGTTCGGCGTCACGTTCTGGCCGGCGCCGGCGTTGGGATTCGTTCCCGGCTCGCCGCCACGACCGCCGCCGCGACCGCCGCCAAACCCGCCGAAGCCGCCGCCTGCGTTCAGTACGGGCGCCTGGTTGAAGTAGACCGGCAGATCGGCAGCCTCGTAGCCGTACGCGATCGGACTCTTCAGATCGCTGAACTTCGCGCGCAGGATCGACCCGCGCACGAAGAGCTGCGCCGGCTGCTCGACTGTCACGCCGGTCGTGATGCCGAACTCGGGGAAGATGGTCGCGGTCGATCCTTCGGTGATCAGCGTCCCGCCGTCGCGGACGAACTTCGCGAGCTCGGCCAGGCCTTCAACGCCCATGCCGCCGCGGATGTCGTCGCTCGAGTCGACGTACGCCAGATTCGGGAACTCCGTCGTCTTCCTGTACGGCAGCGGCGAGTTGCCGGTGACGGGCATGCCGTTCACCTGCGACTGCGCGCTGCCGCCGACGTGCGGGAAGATCAGCACGTCGTAGTTGGCGCGCAGGTTGCCCTCGCGCAGCTTCTGATCGGCGAAGTACGTGTACGGCACGCCGAAGGTATCGAGCGCCGCGCGCCACCAGCCTTCGTCCTGCGTGCGCGTCCAGCTGTGGATGTAGCCGATGCGCGGGATGTCGAGGTCGTGCGTCTTGACGGTCGGCGCGGACGCCATCGCCCACGCCGAGAGTCCAAGCTCCTCGAGCATCGGCGCGAGTTTCGCGCGGTCGGCGTTCGCGATGACGATGGAGCCCGCGCGGAACTTGTGGCCGGCGACCTCGAAGTCGTCCTCGGCCGCCGCCATCTTCACGTCCCTGTTCCTGAACCGGAACGAGACGAGATTGTTGTCCGCCGTGTGCTCGACGACGAGCACGCTGCCGGTGCCGTCAACGCCGCCCGCGGCCCTCGCCGGGCCCTTGATGTCCGAGAGCTGCTGGTGCAGGATGCCCGCGTCGCTCACCGGCAGCACTGTGATGTCGCGCATGTACTGGAACGTCCAGCCGGTGTCGTCGTACGGTGACGGATTCTGCGGCGCGTAGTTCTGCACCGAGAAGTACATCTCGGCGAGCGTGCGGAAGGGCTGATCGGCGCGGATGACGAAGTCGCCGGCCTTCACGTCGACGGCGCCGGCCGTGAACGCGTTGACGGCGCGCGAGATCTCGAGGCCCTGCGCGCGCAGCTCGTTGACGGCGTCGGCCGCGTCGGCCTTGCGCCGCTGCCCCGCCGGAATCACCCACGCGTACGTCGGACCGTTCTTGCCCTTGTCCACCGCGCGCTTGTTCTTCAGCCAGTAGTTCTCGAGGTACAGCTCCTTGTTCTTCGCGACGTGGCTGAGCGCGAACAGCAGCGCCGATTCCTGGATGTTGGTGTTGTTGCGCGGCCCCCACTTGATCGATGGCAATGGTGGATTCGGCCGGAACCACTCCTTGCTCGTCGCCGTCGCGCCGGGCGTGACCGTGTACGGATCCGGCCCGTAGCTCTGCACTTCGTAGAACCGGCCGATCGCGTTGTGGCTGTGCGCGATGAAGAACATGTAGTTCGGCACCCAGCCGTCGTAGAAGCCGTACGTCCAGACGCCGGGGACGCCGCGCTTGGTCATCTCCATCACGTCATTTTCGGCGAGCATCCACCACTCGTTGACGACGATCGGATCGAGCGCGTCGTTGTACGGGCCCGTGCCGGTGGACGCGTAGAGATACGTCTGCGCCTCGTGCAGATCGTGCATGACGGTCGGATGCCACTCGAGCGTTTCCTTCGTCACGGTTTTGGTCAGCTGGAGGTACTGACCCATGCCGTCGCGGTTGTTGTCGTGCTGGACGTACTTGCCCCAGTACATCAGCGGCAGCCGCGCGTCGCCGGGCGTGCGCTTCTTGTTGAAGTAGTACGTGTCGACCTGCTTCTCGCGGCCGTCGACCTCGATGACCGGCGTGATCAATGTGATGACGTTGTTCCGGATGTTCTGGATGAACGGGGTCTCTTCGACGATCAGGCGGTACGCGAGCTCGATGAGCATCTCGGGGCCGCCGGTCTCCGGCGAATGCATCCCGCTGATCGCGTAGTAGATCGGCTTGGCCGTGTGCAGGAGCTGTTGCGCGCGCGCCTCGTTCGTCGTGCGCGGATCGGTCAGCTCGCCCAGCATGTCCCGGTACTTGTCGATGGACTTCATCGTCTGCTCGTCGGCGATCGCGAGCAGCACGATGTCGCGGCCTTCTTCCGTCGTGCCGACTTTCCAGTAGCGCGCGCGCGGCGATGCCTTCGCCAGCGCCTCGTAGTAGCGGTAGATGTCCTTCGCGTACGTCAGCTCGCCCGGCGTGCCGACCGCGCGGCCGAGGAACTTGAGCGGCGACGGCACCGTGTCGGACGCCGGCAGATGATCCACGAGCTCGGTCGTGATGCGCGGATCCTGCAGGTTCTGCTTGATCAGCTTGGTGTATTCCTCGTCGATCTTCTGCGGCGTGGGAATCCGCGACGCGCGGCTCTGGGCGGCGAGCGGACGGGGAGCCACGCCCCAGCCAAGCGTCAGCGCGAGGGCGGCGAGGCTGAGCAACGAAACAAGGCGTTTCATGGGCGCTCCTGGAGAAATTCAGATTTCAGAATTCAGACTTCAGATTGATTTCAGATTGGTTTGGTGCGGTTGATTTCAGCGTTCGATCGGCAATCGTAATCTGAAATCTGAGTTGTAAAATCTGGAACCTCACCGCGCCGGCGAGCGCTGCATCGCCGCAGGGCACGGCGTGATCAAGGTGAAGGAGGAAGCAGAGCCGGCGGCAGTGACTTGCGCGAGGCACAGCGGCGCGGGCTGGAAGGCGCGGGCGCGCGACGACGGGGTCGCGGGACGCCGGTGCAGGGACGGCGCGAGGTAGGGTGCGAGGTACGGAATCGCGATCGGGCCAGGCGTCAGCGGGTCCGAGAAGTTCGACGAATGCGTCGTGTTCGGCACGTCCGGCCCGTGGCCCACGAATGCGACCTCGGGAACGGAACTGAGCGCCGCCTCGATTCTCGCCGCGTTGGACGCGGACGCTTCGCGCGCCGCGTCTTCGCCTTCCTGCCGTCCGCTCTTCAGCATCGCGACGATGACGCGGTCGGTGAGGCCGTCGCGATGCAGCGTCACGATCTGGTCGGGGTCGATGGAAAACACCGTGCGATCACGATCGATGAGGGCGAGGATGACGGCGTCGGAGACGCCCGCCTTCGAGAGTTCGACCACCTGATCCACGGTCACCGCGAAGGCGGGCGCCGGCACAAGGACGACGCAGACCGTCAGAACGGCCAATGAGCGCGACAGCCAGCCCGCCACGAGGAGCGGCGGTGCAATGAACTCGCCAGGCGCATGCGCCCTGGTCATGGGAATGATTCTAAAGAACCCGGGGTTGTTGCGCGACTGGTGATTGCTCTCGCCCCAGGACACGCATCCCCCGTTTGGGACAGTCCGTGAGACTCGGCCTATCTGGTAAGCTTAGGTTTCCCACGAACTTACGGAATGGGTTCGCGGCCGGTCGCGGGTACAGGGCTTGCCTGTGTCAAGACCGAGGTTCAAGGAGTTTTCCATGCTGTCAAATCGACTCGCGTTTGCCGCCCTGGGCGTCGCGTGCGTAGCCGCCGCGGCCGGGGGCGGGTATCTGGCCTCGCGACAGAACGCCGCGCCGGCGCCCGCCGCGACCGTGCCGGCCGCCGCACCAGCGGCGCCCGCAACAGGGCGCGCCGCGCAACCCGTTCAAGAGACCGAGGCCGTCGTCGCGAAGACCGAGCCCGCGCCGCCGCCGCCGGCCGCGCCCAGGCCCGCCTCGCCCGTAGCGCGTCGCGCGGAACCGCCCGCGCGCGGCGGCGCGCGTGACGCCAGGGGGACGACGGCGAAGAAGGAAACGCCTTCGACGTTGACGAGCACGTGGCCGTCCAGCGCGGCAGCGTCCACGACGTCAACAACGCCGCCGCCGGCCGCGCCGCCGGTCGAGGCTCCGCCGCCCGTACGGGTCGACGAGCGGCCCGCGCCGGAACCGCCGCGCGCGCCGGAGCCGCCGCAGAAAACGTTCGAAGAGCTCGTGATTTCGCCGAGTTCGGTGATCGGACTGCAAATCGAGACGCCGGTGACAAGCGAGCGCGCGCGCGTCGAAGATCGCGTGGAGGCGCGCGTGACGCGCGACATCAAGGTCGGCGATCGCGTGGCCGTGGCCGCGGGCGCGCGCGCCGTCGGGTCGGTGACGCTCGTGGAAAAGGGCGGCAAGATGAAAGAGCGCGCGCGGCTCGGCATCCGTTTCCACACGCTCGTGCTGGCCGACGGCACGCGGCTGCCGATTCAGACCGACACGATCTACCGTGACGGCGAAGCGCCGGGCAACAGCGCGGCGGCCAAGGTCGGCGGCGGCGCCGTGGCCGGCGCGATCCTCGGCGCGATTCTCGGCGGCGGCAAGGGCGCCGCGGTCGGCGCGGCCGCGGGCGCGGGCGGCGGCGCGGCGGCCGTCGAAGCGGGCGATCGCAAGGCCGCGACGATCCGGCCGGGCGAGGCCGTCACGGCGCGGATCCTCCAGCCCGTGACGGTGACCATAGAGAAGTGAGAACTGAAAAGAGAAAACTGAAAAGTGAAGTGACGAAGTCAGACGAGAAATCTGAAATCTGATTTCTGAAATCTGAAATCGCGATCGACGCAGGGCGGGCTGGATCGCGCATCCTCCCGCCCTTTCTTGCGCGCGAAACCTAATGTAGGTAATATACCTACATTAGGAGTTGGCCATGGCCAGGACTGTTTCCGCCGCCAATGCGAATCGCAACTTCTCTCAACTGCTGCGCGACGTGCGCGACGGCCGCGAGTGCGTCATCACGAGTCACGGCAAACCCGTGGCCAGGCTCGTCCGCCTCGAGGCGCATCGCGACATCCGCGCGGCAGCGCGTGACGTCCTGTTCAGGCGGCTGCGATCGCAACCCGCGTCGCTGCGCGTCGGACGCTGGACCCGCGACGAGCTCTACGACAAGTGAGGGCCTTCTGATGGTCACCGTCGCGCTCGACACCAACGTGCTGGCCTACGCCGAAGGCCTCAACGACACGGGCAAGAAAGCCGTCGCGCTCACGCTGCTCAACGCGCTGCCGCCGGAGTCGACGCTGATTCCCGTGCAGTCCCTCGGCGAGCTGTTCAGCGTGCTCGTGCGCAAGGCCGGACGCTCGAAGGCGCGCGCGCAGCAGGCGGTCCTGACGTGGGGCGACGCGTTCCCGCTCATCGAAACGTCGTCCGACGTCGTGCTCATGGCCATGAATCTCGCCGCCGACCACCAGTTGAGCGTGTGGGACTCCGTGATCCTCGCGGCGGCGGCGGACGCGCGCTGCCGACTGCTCCTGTCCGAAGACCTGCAGGACGGATTCACCTGGAGCGGCGTGACGGTGACCAACCCATTTTCCGAACCCCGCCACCCGCTGCTCGCCGCGCTTCTGCGCACCTGATCCGTTGGCGCGTCGCGGAACTTTCCGGGCGCGCCGGCCGTCGATACCTTGCGACACAAGGTATTACAGGGATGTCGCACGAAACCTGGCTGGAACAACTGCGGCGCGGCACGCTCGACCTCGCGATTCTGCTGACGGTCTCCGAAGGGCCACGCTACGGCCTCGCCATCATCCAGCACCTCGAAGCATTCACGGATCTGGTCGTGACCGAAGGCACCATCTATCCGATTCTCGGCCGCCTGACGCGCGAGGGCTTGCTCGAGGCCGACTGGGTGGAGGGTGAAGCGTCGCACCCGCGCAAGTACTACCGGGTCACGCGGCTCGGCGTGAAGCGGCTCGCCGACATGAAGGGCGTGTGGCGCGCGTTCGCCGAAAAGATCGACCGCCTCGTCGACGCCGCGGAGCGTGCGCGTCCGGCGCGAGAAGGGACGAACCGTGAAGCTCAGTGACACCGGCGAAGCGCGCGTCCGCGGATACCTCTTCGTGCTCGAACGATCGCTCAGGACGTTTCTGCCGAACGACGTCACGACCGACGCCGTCCGCGAGATCGAATCACATTTGCGTGAACGGATCGAAACGGCGACGGCCTCGCCGGACGAGCGACAGACGATCGAAAAGATCCTTGCCGAGCTCGGGCCGCCGCTGCGTGTGGCGCAAGCGTACTCCGCGGAGCGTACGATTGACGAGGCGGTCACGACCGGCCGGTTCGTTCCCGTCCTTCGGGCAATCTGGCATCTCGCCGTCACCACGGTCGCGGGGTTTTTCACCGCCGTGGGTCTGTTCGTCGGCTACATCGCGTCGTTCGCGTTCCTCGCGATTGCGGCGCTCAAGCCGATCTTTCCCAACAACGTCGGCATCCAGTACGTGCACGGTCTCCCGATCAATCTCAGCGCCCACTTTCCGCTGTCGCCGGGCACAGACCTGCGCGGCGGCTACTGGGTGATTCCCATTTCGCTGTTCTGCGGCATGGGAATCCTCGTCGGGACACACCGGGGGGCGCGCGCCTTTCTCCGGCGGTGGCGGGAAAGGCGTGTTTCATAGCATGATGTGGGCTCCGCTTTTCGAAGGAGCTGACTTATGCGTGTCCATGCCCTGTTCGTCGCCGTGTTCTTCGTCATGGCGTTCCTTGGCGCCAATGCGGCCGGCGCCCAGCAAGTGACCAAGCCCACGGTTCCCGGCGCGATGAACTTCGCGAAGCTCGAAACCACCGTCGCCTGCGGCGGCGCGACGACGCCCGAAGCCGTGCCCGAGCTGAAGAAGATGGGCTTCGCCTCGATCATCAACCTGCGTCTGGCGAACGAGCCCGGCGCCAACATCGAGGCCGAAGCCGCGGCGGCGAAGACGGCCGACATCAAGTTCTTCAGCATCCCCTTCAGCGGCCAGTCGCCCGATCCCGCGGTCGCCGACAAGTTCCTCGCCACGATCACGACGAAGGGCAACGAGCCCGCCTACATCCACTGCGCGGCCGGCAATCGCGCGGGCGCGATGTGGATGATCAAGCGTCTCGTCGTGGACAAGTGGGAGACCGAGAAGGCGTTCACCGAAGCCACGGCGCTCGGGCTGACGAGCCCCGCGTTGAAGCAATTCGCGATCGACTACGCGCAGTCGCACAAGAAATAGCCCGCGGGCCCGGCAGCCCCGCAGGCGTAGGGTGGGTCCTTTCGGACCCGCCATCCACGACAGCATGGACGCGAACGACTTTCGCACGCACGGGCACGCGCTCGTCGACTGGATCGCTGAATACCTCGATCACTCCGAGAAGTATCCCGTTCTCGCGCGGGTGAAACCGGGAGAGATCGCCGCCGCGCTCCCGGATCACGCGCCCGAGCAGGGCGAGCCGTTCGAAGCCATCATGAACGACTTCGAGCGCGTCCTCGTCCCCGGCCTCACGCACTGGAATCACCCCGGCTTCTTCGCCTACTTCGCCATCACGGGCAGCGCGCCCGGCGTGCTGGCCGACTTCCTGTCGGCCGCGCTCAACCAGCAGGCGATGCTGTGGCGCACGTCGCCCGCGGCGACCGAGCTCGAAGCCGTCACGCTCGGCTGGCTACGGCGGCTGATCGGCCTGCCCGACGCGTTCGAGGGCGTGATCTACGACACGGCGTCCATCGCGACGATGCACGCGATCGTCGCCGCGCGCGAGGTGGTGGTGGACGGTGTCCGGGCGAAAGGACTCGCCGGCCGCTCTGAGGTGCCGCGCGTGCGCGTGTACTGCTCCGACCAGACGCACTCGTCGATCGACAAGGCCGTCATCGCGATCGGTCTCGGCCATGAGTCGCTGCGCAAGATTCCGACCGACGATCGGTTCCGCATGCGGATCGACGCGCTCGCCGATGCCGTCCGGCAGGACCGCGCCGACGGCGTGTTGCCGATCGCCGTCGTGCCGACCGTGGGCACGACGTCGACGACGAGCATCGATCCCGTGGCGGCGGTCGCGGACCTCTGCGCGCGTGAGCGCCTGTGGATGCACGTGGACGCCGCGTATGGCGGCGTCGCCGCGATGCTGCCGTCGCACGCCCACATCCTCGACGGCGCCGAACGCGCGGACTCGCTCGTCGTCAACCCGCACAAGTGGCTCTTCACGCCCTTCGATCTGTCCGCGTTCTACTGCCGGCGCATGGACGTCGTCCGCGCCGCGTTCGCGCTGACGCCGGAGTACCTGAAGACCTCGGATCCGGCCGAGGTGAAGAACCTGATGGACACCGGCGTCCAGCTCGGCCGGCGGTTCCGGGCGCTGAAGCTCTGGTTCATCCTGCGTTCGTACGGCGCCGAAGCGATCCGCGCGCACCTCGCGCGTCACATGCAGCTGGCGCAGCAGCTCGCGTCGTGGGTCGACGCGCATCCGGACTTCGAGCGGCTTGCGCCGGTCCCGTTCAGCGTCGTGTGTTTTCGCTGGAAGCCGTCAGGCCGGTCGTTGACCGAGGCGCAGCTCGAGGCGGCCAACGAAAAGCTGATCGATCTCGTAAACGCGTCGGGCGACACCTTCATGGCGCACACGCGGCTGCGCGGCACGCTCTCGCTGCGGATCGCGATCGGTCACATCAAGACGGAAGAGCGGCACGTCGAGCGCGCGTGGGACTTGATCGTCGACAACGCCGCGCGCCTGTGAAATTCAGATTTCAGAATTCAGATTTCAGATTCTGAGCCCCTTAGCCCTCAGCCCTCAGCCCGCGAGGCGCCAGAGCTCCTTCCACGTCTCTCCCCCGTCCGTCGTCACGAGCGCCACGACGCCGTGCTGCGGAAAGTGGACGAGCGCGTCACGGCGCACCAGCAGCGCGAGCAGATTCGGGAGATGCGGATAGTGGCCGGCGATCAGCACGTCACGCGTCTCGCCGAGCAGCCGATCGCGCATCCACTGCGGCGGGTCATCCGGCTGCAGATCTTTCGTCACCGAGAATTCCGCGAGTGCGTTGCACGCGCGCCAGAATGCTTCCGCGGTCTGCTTCGCGCGGAGTTTGCCGCTGTGCCAGACGATGGTGGGCCGGGCCCCGCGCGCGGCGGCTTCAGCGGCAAGCCGCTCGACGGCGGCGCGGCCGGTCGGCGAGAGCGGCCGGCGCGGGTCGACGTCGGGACCGACGGCGTCACCGTGATGGACGAGGAAGACGTGCACCTTACATACTCTACAGCCATGCCGAATGACGTTTCGGGCATCGGCGGGTGGCTCCTGCTCCTGTGCCGCGTGCTGATCGTCTGGCAGCCGCTCACGCTCGCGGTGACGGCGCCGGGGGCGCTCGACTCGCTGCCGCTGCGCGGACGCGGGCTCGCATTCATTCTCATTGCACGCGTTTTCGTATCAGCCCTCGGGATCGCGGCGGGACTGTCGCTGCAGAACCGCCGCGCCAGCGCGGTCGGCCTCGCGAAGATCGCACTGATCGTGTCGGCCGCGATGGACGTGATCGTCTATACCACGCCGTACTATCCCAACAACCGGCCGCCGGGCGACACGCCGTTCTACATCGCGGCTTCGATCGCGTTCTACGGCGTCTGGCTGGTGTATCTTGGGCGCTCCCGCCGCGTGCGGAACACCTTCGCCTGAACACGCATGACCAGCGTGGCGTTCGACCACATCGCGAAGAGTTACGGCGCCACGCCGCCCGAACGCGGGCCAGGTGGTGCTCTTCGGCGAGAAGCGGCGGCGCGAGCATTTCGATAGGATCTCAAGGCGGATTTGTTCTTCGTCGCCGGCGATTCCTTGCGCGGGCGGCTGAACCACGGTCCTCTGTGGTTTAATCTCTTCCTCTGCGCATTCCGCGAGTTCTGCGTTGATCGTCGTCTTGATCGAAGTGTGCGTATGAGGCCTTCTATGCGTACCGCCCTCGTCTCAGCTCTGGCGCTCCTGCTGCTCTCCTCCGCCGCTGAAGCGCGCGTCGTGCGGCTGCGCGTCGAGCGGCGCGAGATCGTCCTCAATGGACGCGCGTTCGGCGCCGCGGGCGCGTACGAGAAGCTCGTGGGCAAGGTCGACTTCGGCCTCGACCCCGCCAACCCGCGCAACGACATCATCGTGGACCTGAAGCTGGCGCCGCGGAACGCGCGCGGTGAAGTCGAATCGAGCGCCGACTTCTACATGCTGAAGCCGGTCGACCCGCGCCGCGGCAACGGACGGCTCTTCTACGAGGTCGGCAACCGCGGCGGCAAGTCGATGCTCGCCAACTTCCAGAAAGCGACGAGTTCTTCGGATCCCACGACCGAGGCCGAGTTCGGCGACGGCGCATTGATGCGCCAGGGCTTCACGCTGCTGTGGATGGGCTGGCAGTGGGACGTGCCCGAACGCACGGGCGTGATGCGGATGGACATGCCGGTGGCCACCCTTCGAGAGCCTCGGGGTGGTCCCGAGCCGGGTCGAGGGACCACCGACAACGGCAAACAGATCACCGGCCTCGTGCGCGGCAACTTCATCCTGAACGCGCGCTCGGAGACGGCGCCGGTCGCCGATCGCAATCACAAAGCATACGCGCCGATCGATCCGAACAGCACCGAGAACACGATGACTGTACGAGACGATCCAATCGCGCGCGGCCAGCTGATCCCGCGATCGAAGTGGCGCTTCGTCAACGGCGCGGCCGGCCCTCTAAGTAATGTCTCGCTCGACGGCGGCTTCGAGCCCGGCCGCATCTATGACGTCGTCTATCGCGCGGCCGATCCGAAGGTGGTCGGCGTCGGCCTGTCCGGGGCCCGCGATCTCATCAGTTTCCTGAAGTACGACTCGTCCGCCGAAAATCCGACCCCCGGCCTCCGCTACGCGATCGGCTGGGGCGTCTCGCAGAGCGGACGCTATCTGCGCCACTTCCTCTATCAGGGCTTCAACGAGGACGAGTCAGGCCGGAAGGTGTTCGACGGCGTGTTCGATCAGGTGGGCGGATCGGGCCGCGGGTCGTTCAACCACCGCTTCGGCCAGGCGTCGCGCGACGCGCTGCAGTACTTCAACATTCTCTTCCCGGTCGATCTCTTTCCGTTCACCGACGGACCTGAAACCGATCCAGAAACCGGCGTCGTGGACAGCATCCTCGCGCGCGCCGAGCGGACGAACACCGCGCCGAAAGTCTTTCATCTGCTGACGAACTCGGAGTACTTCAATCGCGCCGGCTCGCTCGTCCACATGGACCCGACCGGAATGGAGGACGCGGATCTGCCGGCGAACACGCGCACCTACATGATCGCGTCGGCGCCGCACGGTCCCGGCCCGTTTCCACCGGCGTCCAACAAGAGCGGCGATCTCGTCGGCCGCGCCGTGCTCAATCCGCTCAACTACTCGCCGGCGATTCGGGCGCTGTTCCGCGCGCTCGACCGCTGGATCGTCGACGATGTCGCGCCGCCGCCGAGCGCGATTCCGCGAATCGCCGACGGAACGTTGGTGACGCCCGACAGGGCCGGCTGGCCGGCGATTCCCGGCTACCAGCTGCCACAGCAGCCGCTGCGCGCGTTCCATCTCAACTTCGGTCCCGACTGGAACAAGGGCATCGTCGGCGTCGAGCCGCCGGAAGTCGGCAAGCCGTTCGTCGCGAAGGTGCCCGCGGTCGACGCGGACGGCAACGTGCGATCGGGAATCAGACTGCCGGACATTGCCGTGCCGCTGGCGACGCAGGCGGGCTGGAATTATCGCGACGCGTCGATCGGATCGCCGGATCGGCTCGCGGGGGAAATCGGATCGTACATTCCGTTCGCGCACACGCGCGCCGAGCGCGAGAAGGCGAACGATCCGCGGCCGTCGATCGAGGAGCGCTACCGCAATCGCGACGAGTACGTCGGCAAGTTCGCAGCGGCGGCGCTCGACCTCGTCGCGCGCGGCTACATGCTGCCTGAGGACGTCGCCGATCAACTGAAGCACGCCGTCGAACACTACGACTGGGCGATGGGAAGAAAGAACTAGGAAGGGAGAACTGACTTGCCACGATAGAATTGCCTCATGCGTGAGGTTCTTTCGTCGGACATTGAACGCGCTGTCGCGCGCTGTGCTTCGAAGCGTCAGGAGATCGCGGCCGCCTACGTCTTTGGCTCGGTCGCGACGGGCCGAGCGCGCAAGGACAGCGACGTCGACGTCGCTGTCCTGCTCGGGCGCCCTCTGTCGGCGAGCCGCGCGTTGTCCTACCGTCTGAAGCTCATGGCCGATCTTGGTTCCGCGCTGCATCGCTCGGATGTGGACCTCGTACTGCTCAACGACGCCTCGCCGCTGCTGGCGCATCGCGTGCTCTCGAAGGGCCGGCTCGTCTTCGAGCGATCGCGATCGGCCCGTGTGCGATTCCAGGTGCGGACCGCCAGCCGATACGCGGACGTCATTCCGATGTACGAGACGCAGATCCGCTACTTGAAGCGCCAAGCGCGAACGGGCGGACTTCGTGGTTGATCGACACGTCGTTCGGGCGCGTATCGGGAAGATCCGCGAGTACGTCGCGCTGCTCCGGAAGATCCGCGGCATGGCGGACGAATCGCGCTTCGTCAAGGATCCGCTGATCTACGGGAACGCTGAACGCTACTTACAGCTGGCGATTCAGGCCGTCCTCGACGTGAGCAATCACATCGTCGCGGACCTCGGCGTCAATCTGCCCGCCGACAACAAGGAGCTGTTCGACCTGCTGGCGAAGCGTAAGATTGTCCCGGCCCGGCTGGCACGCAAGCTGGCGCCGATGGCCGGGGTCAGGAATCTGCTCGTGCACGAGTACATGGAAATCGATCGGCATCGCGTGTACGCCACGCTCAAGAACGATCTGGGAGATTTCGAGGCGTTCGTCAAGGCGGTAAGCACGCTGCTCTGAACAAGGAGAACGTATGAAGAACGCCCTCTCGACAGCCGCGCTGGTCCTGCTCGTTTCCGTCTCAGCGCGCGCGCAAAACGCCATGCCGAACTTCTCCGGCACCTGGACGCTCGACCTCGCGAAGAGCGACTTCGGACCGGCGCCGCCGCCCGATTCCGTGGTCATGACGATCGACCACAAGGAGCCCAGCCTGAAGTCGACGACCGTGCAGAAAGGCCAGCAGGGTGATGCGGCCAACGAGAGCACCATCACCACCGACGGCAAGGAGAACGTCAACAGGCTGCGCGCCGCGGGCATGGAGCAGGACGTGAAGTCCACGTCGAAGTGGAACGGGAAGAGGCTGACGACCGAGCGGGGGTTTGAGATTCAGGGCATGAGCATCGGCATGAACGACGCGTGGGAACTCTCGGACGATGGCAAGGTTCTGACCATCGTCCGGGAGATCAATACTCCGCAGGGGAGTTTCTCGACGCGAATGGCGTTCAACAAGCAGTAGACGAGTCGATCTCGTGTCTGGCAGTGCGAGGCCAGCGTGGGTTACACACTCGAGCATCGCACGACGAGGACGATCGAAAAAGGCGCGCACGCGCCGCTGGGGGCCACGCTCACCGCCGGCGGCGTGAACTTCGCGCTCTACTCGGAGCACGCCGCCGAGGTGTTCCTCCTGCTGTTCGACGACCCGGACGGAGCGCCCACCGACGTCATTCGACTCGACCAGCGCGACAAGTTCATCTGGCACGCGCTCGTCAGAGGAGTGCAGGCGGGGCAGCTCTACGGCTACAAGGTTCGCGGCGAGTACCGTCCGGAGTGGGGACTTCGCTTCAACGACGCGAAGCTGCTCCTGGATCCGTACGCGAAGGCGGTCACCGGAAAGTTCCGCAACGTCAACAACCTGCTGCTCGCGTACGATCCGCGCCCGGCCGCGGGCGACCTCGTTCCGGACACGCGCGACAACACGGCCATCGTACCGAAGGCCATCGTCGTCGACGACGCGTTCGACTGGCAGGGCGCGAGATCACCCGACCTCGCGATGGAGCAGCTGGTTATCTACGAGGTACACGTCAAAGGGTTCACCGCGCACGCTTCGTCTGGCGTCGAGTTTCCCGGCACCTATCTTGGGTTCATCGAGAAGATCCCGTACTTGACCCGGCTCGGCATCAATACCGTGGAGCTGCTGCCCGCCCACGAGCATTACGTGGACGACGTTTTGATTGAGAAAGGTCTGACGAACTACTGGGCCTACAACTCGATTGGATTCTTCGCTCCCGAAGTGTCCTACAGCACGAGACGCACGCCGGGCTGCCAGGTCGCGGAGTTCAAGGCGATGGTGCGCGAGCTGCACAAGGCCGGCCTGAAGATCATCCTCGACGTCGTCTACAACCACAGCGCCGAGGGCGGCGAGATGGGACCCACGCTCAGTTTTCGCGGCGTGGACAACGTCGCCTATTACAGCCTGACGGGCCCCCCCGAGGCGCCGCGGCGTTACTACCGGAACTACTCGGGCTGCGGCAACAGCTTGAATCTCGAAAGCCGGGCGTCGATCCGGCTCGTGATGGACTCGCTGCGCTACTGGATCGACGTCATGCACGTGGACGGGTTTCGTTTCGACCTCGCGTCGATCCTCGGGCGCTCGGAAGAGGGCGCCTTCCGCTCCTCGTCCGCCTTCTTCGACGCCGTGTCGCAGGATCCCGTGCTGACTCGCGCCATTCTGATCGCGGAGCCATGGGATCTCGGGACGTATCAGGTCGGAAATTTTCCGGTGGACTGGTCCGAATGGAACGGGCGATACCGCGACACCATTCGGCGTTTCGGGAAGGGCGACGCCGGGCAGCTGGCCGACCTCGGGTGGCGTCTTACGGGCTCGGCCGACCTGTACGGCGAGGACGGCCGCTCCGCCTTCAACAGCGTCAATTTCATCACCTGCCACGACGGCTTCACGCTCTGCGACCTGGTGTCCTACAACGACAAGCACAACGAGGCGAACGGCGAACAGAATCGGGACGGATCGAGCGACAACCATTCATGGAACTGCGGCGTGGAAGGCGACACCACCGATCCGGGCGTGCTCGCCCTGCGCCGCCAGCTGACGAAGAACTTCACCTGCATGCTGCTGTTCGCATCGGGGACCCCCATGATTCTGGGCGGCGACGAGTTCGCGCGCACGCAGCGCGGCAACAACAACGCTTACTGCCAGGACAACGAGATCAGCTGGTTCGACTGGAACCTGGCGTCGCGAAACCAGGACCTCGTCGCGTTCTTCCAGAAAGCGATCGCGTTCACGCGCCGTTTCCCCGTACTGCAGCGCCGGAAATTTTTCCTCGGCGAGGATCTGGACGATGACGCCGTGCCGGATCTGACGTGGTTCTCGCCGGACCTGGGATATCCGCGGTGGCAGGATGCCGAGGCGCGCACGCTGTGCTACCAGCTCGATGCCAGCGAGGACGGATCCGATCCGGGCGTGGACCGCTTGTTCTTCATCTTGAACGGCCACTTCGAGCCGCAGCGGGTGGCGCTGCCGCCGCTCGCGTCCGGCCGCGACTGGCATCGCGCCGTCGACACGAGCCTTCCGGACGGCGAGGATTTCGCGGCGCCCGGCCGCGAAGTGCGCCTCGATCCGCCGGATCACTACGTGATCAACCCGCGGAGCGTCGTCGTGCTGCTCGCGCGCCGGCCATAGGAGCCCGCGGGGCGTTACTCGGACGGGCTCCTAGCATTGGATGGGTCGAGATCTTTCGCAAGGAAACCGGATCAGAAGAACTCAACCTCCTAAGACTCGAAGACCGCCCCAGATTTCACTCCACGCACATGAAAGAGCCTTCGAGTTGCTCGTCTCCAGGGGCGGCGCTCCATCGACTGCCACGCGCGGCCCAGTTCGGAAACTCGCGAAAGTCCTGCGCCACGTGAGGCAATGCCCCAAGGGCTGCGACGAGGGCGTCGGCCCGATCGTAGAGCGCGTCGCCTGGGCGTTTGACTCCTTTTACGCCGTGCCTGAGATAGTGCAGGAGCGCCTGAACCTCCGGTAGCGCCGCCTGCGGACCAACTAACGCCCGAACGAACTTGGACGCTGGCGGCGACCGCGGTGGGGCGATTCAATACGCTGGCGAGCATCACAGCGCCGTGGTCGGTGAAGGCGTACGGGCGGCCCTTGCGATGCTGCGCGCGTCCGGTTTTCAAGGTTGCAATTTGCGACCTTAAAGAGTCAGCTTCTTCAGCAGTCAGCTGAAACATGAAGTCGTCTGGGAAGCGCCAGCGGTTGCGTTTCGCTTGCTCGTTCGTGGGGGTCTTCTTCGGCATTCGTCGCTAATTGTAGGGGGGTCGCACGTGCCGCGGGAAGTCTACGGCACGACTGGCAGCACGATGTGCGACGGCCTGGGGAGCTGTCCGGCCAGGCGTCGGCGGCGTCCCTTCGGAATACCATGAAATCTCTGTGAACGGCGCAGAGATTTCATGGTAGCGTACGTGCCATGATCCGACGGCCCGCTCATCGGCAGCGCGTGGTGGATCTGCTGCGGCGGCATCCCGTCGTCGCCATCCTCGGCGCCCGCCAGATCGGCAAGACCACGCTGGCCCGGCAGGTGGCCGCCAGCCTCGGGCTGCCCACGCGGTTCGTCGATCTGGAAGACCCGCGGGAAGTCGCCAGGCTGGCCGATCCGATGCTGACGCTCGCGCCCCTTCGGGGCCTCGTGATCCTCGACGAGATCCAGCGGCGGCCGGAGCTGTTTCCGGTCCTGCGCGTGCTCGCCGACCGCCCGCGACGGCCGGCGCGGTTTCTCGTGCTGGGCAGCGCGTCACCGGACCTGCTGCACCAGACGTCGGAGTCGCTGGCCGGCCGGATTGCCTATCACGAGCTGGGCGGGTTCACGCTTGGTGAGATCGCACCGGCGCAGGCGGAACGACTGTGGCTGCGCGGCGGATTCCCTCGCGCCTTCCTCGCGGCGTCCACCGCCGTCAGCCGGGAGTGGCGGCGGGAGTTCATCCGGACCTACCTCGAGCGGGACTTGCCGCAGCTCGGGGTCGGCGTGCCCGCGACGACGCTACGCCGATTCTGGACCATGCTCGCGCACTATCACGGTCAACTGTGGAACGCGTCGGAATTCGGCCGCGCGTTCGGCGTGGCCGACACGACCATCCGGCGCTACCTCGATGCCCTGACCGCGACGTTCGTCGTGCGCCAGTTGCAGCCCTGGCACGCGAACGTGCGCAAGCGGCAGGTCAAGGCGCCGAAGGTGTACGTCGCCGACAGCGGTCTGCTTCACACGCTCCTCGACATCTCCGACACGATCGGCCTCGAGCACCATCCCAAAGTGGGCGCCTCGTGGGAAGGGTTCGCGCTCACGCAAGTCATCGAGCGCCTGCAGGCGCACGCCGACCAGTGCTTTTTCTGGCGCACGCACACGGGCGCCGAACTGGATCTGCTCGTCGTTCACGGCCGCCGACGGTTCGGGTTCGAGTTCAAGCGATCGACGACCCCTGCAATCACGCCGTCAATGCGCTCCGCGCTTCAGGATCTGAAGATCGACCGGCTCGAGGTTGTGCACGCGGGCACGGAGACATTCCCGCTCGCGTCACGCGTACGAGCCGTGGCCCTCGTCAGATTGCTGAAGGATCTCGAACCGCTGAATGCCCGCGTTCTCGCCTGAAAGGCTTGCGCTGCGAGTCTCGCGCTCTCGTCGCGCTACGCTACGGGACGACCGGCAGCACGATGTGCGACGGCCTGGTGCGTGAGACGTAGACGCGCTGCGTGGCGGTGACGAAGTCCCCCGCCTTCGCCGCGTAGATGCTCGGCACGAACTTCTGCGGATTGCGATCGATCAGCGGAAACCACGTCGACTGGACCTGCACCATTATTGAATGTCCCTTGAGAAACACGTGATCGTGATGGCGCAGCGGGATCGCGAATTCGGTCGACTGGTTCGGCACGAGCGCCTGCGGATGCTCGTAGCTCTTGTTGTAGCGGCCGCGCCGGATTTCCATCGCAATCGGCAGCTCGTAGCCATTCAGCGACTTCGCATACTCGCCGGGCGGCGGTCCGTTTTCGGGACTCCACGCGTTCTGCTGCGCGTCCTCCGGGTAGACGTCAATCAGCTTCACGACGAAGTCGCTGTCGGATCCCGAGGTCGACGCGAACAGATCCGCCGACAGCTCACCGGTGATCGTGAGATCGCGATCGAGCGGCGGGCTTACCCACCTCGCGACGTCGGGACGATGATCCGCGAACCGCTGATCGGCCACCTCCCATCGGCGCCAGTCGCCTTCGGGATACGTCGGCGAGATCGGCCGCGCGCGATACGGCACGGGATTGGCCGGATCGGAGATGTACTGCACGAACGCGTCGCTCGCGATTGGCGCGTCGAACGAGAGCACGCCGTGCTCGCGCAGGTACAGGTTCGTCGGCGTGGACGGCGGCGGCCACGCGGCGTAGGTGCGCCACGTGTTGGATCCGGTCTGAAATGTCGACGCCTCCCACGGACACTTCCTGCCCTCGCCGTACAGCCAGTAGTGGAACCACGGTGCTTCGATCTTCTCGCGGAATTCGACGGCCGTGTCGTGCCCGCCGAACGGAATCAGGCCGATGGACTCGGCCTTCGCGTTGTGCCACTGGCCGTGGAACCACGGGCCGGCGACGATGAAGTTGTTGCGGCTGGGATCGCTCTGCTCGGAGCGGCGGTAAATCTCCCACGGGCCCCACGGATCCTCCTGATCCCAGAACCCGGCGACGTTCAGGTTCGGCACCGACGCGCCGCGAAGCTGATTCACCCAGGCTTCCGCTTTCCAGAAGGCGTCGTAATCAGGGTGCGAGACGATCGAGTTCCAGTACGGAATCGAGCGGTGCAGATAGCGCGCGTTGATGTTCGACAGCGGACCGAGATTCAGATACCAGGAGTAGGTGTCGTAGGTTTCGAAGTCGAAATGCGTGTTGGCGTTCTTGTCGGCTTGTTCGTAGACGGCGTACTCGAATGCATAGCTTTCCCGCAGCGCACCGAACCGGTGGTCATCGTCGTTCATCCACTGATCCGCCGGCGACGCCTGTTCGGAGATCGCCTTGAGCGCCGGATGCGGGTGCAGCAGCGTCATCGCCGCCGTCAGGCCGTCGTACGACACGCCGTAGATGCCGACATTGCCGTTGCTGTGCGGCACGTTCTTCACCAGCCAGTCGATCGAATCGTACGCATCGGTCGTCTCGCTGGTGGCTGTGGGATTCTGCAAATTCACTTTCGACGACAGCTTGAACGTCCCTTCCGATCCGAATCGTCCGCGTAGATTCTGAACGACGAAGATGTAGCCGTCGTTGACGAGATCCTTCAGCGCGGCGCTGCCCATGCCGTTCGCGTTCGCCGGAACGCCGTACGGCGTGCGCCTGAAGAGAATCGGCAGTGGACCGCTCACCTTCGTCGGCGTGAGGATTACGGTCTCCAGCTTGACGCCGTCCCGCACGGGGATCATCACGTGCTGGTAGGCAAACGGGGGAACCTGCGCTGCTCCCTGATACGTGAGCAGCGCGGTCGCCATCGCCGAAAACACAGCGCGACTCGCGGTCCGCATGAACATGAAAGGGTTACTCCAGCATGAGCGGCTCGCCGCGCACGTCGTGGGCCGGCACCAGCCGATGGTCACGCATGATCAGGCGAGCGCACGTGTTCCAGCGAAGCAACGCATCGTCATTGCCCGGTGCTCGAATCGCCGCGGCCCGGTCGTAGAAGGCCATGGCCTCGCGCAGCCACTCGTAGGCGAGTGGACCGCCGTCCGGCACCCCACGCCGAAGCCGCGCCTTCGCCCGCCGCTCCCAGATGATGCCGGTGAAATAGGCACGGTCGTAGTCGTCACGGATCCGCTCCGCGCACTTCCGGGCCTCGGTCACGGCCGTCGTCGCGTCCTCCTCGAATTGATCCGTGAGCGCGAGCAACAGGGTCATCAACGCTTCCTGGTTTTCGGCGTCAGCCTGGAGGGCGTCCAGACAGATGCTCTCGGCTTCCGCCGGTTCATTGAGCAGCCGATAGCGCTCCGCCTTCGCGAGCGCCCGGGGCACGGCCTCCGGCGAGAGGGTCTTGAGCTCAAAGATCATGGCGGCCTCCATCCGGGAGTTCACGGTTCAGGGTTCGCAGTTCAGGGTTCGCGGTTCAAGGGTTCGCGTGGCGCAGCATTCGGAACAGCTTCGCGACCGGATCGTACAGCTGGTCGATCACGCGCTCTTTCAACGGAATAATCGCGTTGTCCGTAATCGTGATGCCTTCAGGGCAGACGTTGGTGCAGCACTTCGTGATATTGCAGTAGCCGACGCCATGCGTGCGCTTCAGATCGCGCGTGCGATTCTCGGTGTCCAGCGGGTGCATCTCCAGGGCCGCCGCGAACACGAGATGACGCGGCCCGATGAACTCGTCGAACATCCGATGCTCGCGAAGCACGTGGCAGACGTCCTGACAGAGAAAGCACTCGATGCACTTCCTGAACTCCTGCACGCGCTCGACATCCACTTGCGCCACGCGCCACGTGCCATCGGGCGCATCCGGAGGGCGGGGTTTGAACCGCTTGATGCTCTTTTTCGCGCCGAAATTCCACGACACGTCAGTGACGAGATCCCTGATCGGCGGAAACGCGCGCATCGGTTCGATGCTGACCGGCTTGGAAAGATCGAGCTGGTTGAGCCGGGTCATGCACATGAGGCGCGGGTTCCCGTTCACTTCGGCCGAGCAGGATCCACACTTGCCCGCCTTGCAGTTCCAGCGCACGGCGAGATCGTTCGCCTGCTCGGCCTGGATCTGATGCACCGCGTCGAGCACGACCATGCCTTCGGACACGCTGGTCAGGTAGTCCTGGAACTTCCCGCCCTGCGCATCGCCACGCCAGATCCGAAACGTCGCCGTTTCTCCCGCCATTCCCGCCCCTCCCACCTTCCTGCCCTTCCCGCCCCTCCTGCCCTACTTCATCTCCTCGATAATGCGCTTCAGCTCATCGGGCATTTCCGGAATCGGTGCGCGTGAGACTTCCATCCGGCCGTCGCGTCCTTTGCGGACGACGATGTTGAACGTGCCGAAGTTCGCGTCCTTGACCGGGTAATCCTCGCGGAAGTGCCCGCCGCGGCTCTCGCGCCGCTCGATTGCCGATCGCGTGATGGCTTCCGAGACCGTCAACAGGCTGTGCAGATCGAGCGCGGCGTGCCAGCCTGGGTTGTATTCGCGATGGCCGCCGACGCCGGCCCGGTTCGCTCGTTCGCGCAGCGGTCCGAGGCCCTCGAGCGCCCGCTGCATCTCGGATTCGGTCCTCACGATTCCGACCAGGTCCTGCATCATCTCCTGCAGGGCGTACTGCACTTGATACGGCCCTTCGCCCTGGGTGCCGCGCGCGAAGGGCTCCAGGGCCTTCCGCGCGGCTTGGTCGATCTGATGGGCGTCGCCGGCGGCGCTCTGCTGTGTCTTCGCGAACTTCGCCGCGAACTCGCCGGCGCGCTTGCCGAACACGATGATATCGGACAGCGAGTTGCCGCCAAGGCGATTCGCGCCGTTGATGCCGGCCGCGCACTCGCCCGCAGCAAACAAGCCCGGCACGCTCGACATCTGCGTGTCCCCGTCGACCCTCACGCCGCCCATGATGTAGTGCGTCGTCGGTCCGATTTCCATCGGCTCCTGGGTGATGTCGAGGTCGGCCAGCTGCTTGAACTGGTGGTACATGCTCGGCAGCTTCTTCTTGATGTGCTCGGCCGCGTTCGGAATCCGGGCCTTGATCCACGCGATGTCCAGGAACACCCCCCCGTGCGGGCTGCCGCGGCCGGCCTTGACCTCGCGCATGATGCAGCGGCTGACATGGTCGCGCGTCAGCAGCTCTGGCGGCCGTCTCGCGGATTTGTCGCCCTGCGTGTAGCGCCAGCCCTCTTCTTCGGTGTCCGCGGTTTGTGCTCGGTAGTTTGCCGGAATGTCATCGAACATGAACCGGCGGCCCTCGCTGTTCTTGAGCACGCCGCCCTCGCCACGCACGGCTTCGGTGACGAGCAGGCCTCGAACGCTCGGCGGCCAGATCATGCCGGTCGGATGGAACTGAACGAACTCCAT
>JACPZW010000019.1 GCA_016195265.1 Acidobacteriota bacterium
CGACGCCGGCCGTGAAGCTGCCCGCGCTGCCGATCTGCGTGTGCGCCCACGGCACGTTGTACGGCGTGCACAGATACGAGCTGTTCGCGACATACATGCAACCGGTCGGTCCGACCAGGATCGTGTTGTCGCCGGACGCCTTGCTCGTCATCCGGTACTGAATCGACGGCCCGCAGCCCGCGCACGTGCGATGGCCCGGCACGAACGGCTCCGTCGACGGCAACTCGGGGTTGTAGAATCGCGCGCCCTGATTCGGGCTTCCAAGCATGGGCAAGAGTTGGCGTTGTACTTCGACAGGCGGCATGAGAATCCTCCAAGCGACTCAGATTGCGGAATATTACTCTTCGAACCCGACCCAGTGCGTTCGCTTTTCGATCTTCCCCCGCTTCTGCGCTTCGATCATCTTGTTCGTCATCCAGTAGAACTCTTTGAGCACGATCGCTTCGCCGCCCATGCCGGCCATGAACGAGAAGACGAGCGGACGCCGGTCACTCTCGTAGAGCGCCGCGACCGCCTCCGCGTAGAGCGAGCCGCCGCTGCTGACGCCGCCGAGTCCCATGTTCGTCTCGATGACGCCGACGACCTTGAACTTGCTGAGCGATTCGCGAATCCGTTCGGTCGGGTACGGGCGGATCGTGCGCATGCGCACCATGCCGACTTTCGCGCCGCGCGCGCGCATGTGGCGGATCGCGTGCCGCGCCGTCACGCCGTGCCCGCCCTGCAGGAAGAACACGACCTCCGCATCGTCGGTCATGTATTCCTCGAGCCACGGATCGTACCTGCGGCCGAAGATGCGCGCGAACTGATCGTGCACTTCCTCGATGACCGGCACCGAGCCTTCCATCGCGCGCGCGCGCTCGAGCTGCAGCGGCGGTCCCTGCTCCGGCATGATCTGCGGTCCGTGCGAGACGGGATGCCGCGGATCCAGCGGGTACGGATGCTTGTAGGGCGGCAGGAATTCCTTCACCTGCCCTGGATCCGGCAGATCGCAGTCAGTCGTGATGTGCGAAACGAAGAACCCGTCCTGGCACACCATCTGCGGCAGCAGAACCCGCGGATCCTCGCCGATGCGGAACGCCATCAGGTGGTTGTCGAACGCCTCCTGGGCGTCGCACGACCAGCCCATCAGCCATCCCATGTCGCGCGTCGAGAGCGCATCCGTGTGCTCGGAGCCGAAGTCGCCGGGCGGGTCGAGCGTCCGGTCGGCGATCATCATCTGTACTGGCATCCGGCTGCCGGAAATCGGCGAGTACAGCTCGTACGCGAACTGCACGCCGACGCCGGAGCTTCCGGTGAACACGCGGGCGCCGGACGACGAGGCGCCGTGCGCGATGCTCAACTGCGAGTGCTCGCTGTCGGCCACGATGTACTCGGCGTCCAGCTCGCCGTTCGCCACCATCTGTGCGAGCGCCATCATTGTCGCCGTGTACGGCCGGATCGGATACGCGGTGATGACGTCCACATCCGCGTACTTCGCCGCCTGCGCCGCGGCGACGCAGCCATTGATTCTCACTTTTTTTGCCATAGGGCTCCGTCATTGCGGATCGCGGACTGCGGATTGCGGATTGGTGGCCGCTTGAATTCTGGAATCCGCATTCCGCACTCCTCAATCCGCAATGTGACTACCTGATGTCCTTTGCCGGCTTCTCCGACAGACTCCTCAGCTCTTCCGCCTGCCGTCCGTGCAATCCCTGCGTGATCGCGAACGCCGTATCCATCCTCACGACGCCCGTGTCGAAGTCCAGCTCGGGCACGCCTTCGAGGCAACCAGTCGGGCATTCCTCGATGCAGACGCGGCAGCCCTTGCAGTAGTCCACGAGAATCTTGTACAGGCCGTTCGACCGGTCGTAGCGGATGATGCACGGCTCCGGACAGACGAGATAACAATTATCGCAGGCGTTGCACGTGCCGCAGCTGAAGCAGCGGTTCGCTTCCTCGATCGCCTGCTCCTCGCTGAACGCCTGGATGACTTCATCCTGCGTCTTGCGCCGGCTCGCGGGCGCCAGCATCGGCTGCTGCACACGCGGGAACTTCGGGAAGTACGTCATGTTCATCCGCGCGAGGTCCGTGATCACGTCGATCGCGACCATCCGCTCCTGCAGCAGCTCGCCGCGCAGCACCTTGTCGACGTTGAACGCCGTGCGCTTGCCGTCGCCGACCGCGTTCACGACCATGAGCGGCTGGCCCGATCCGAGCTGGACGACATCTCCGGCCGCGAAGACATTCGTGGTGCCGAGGCGGCCGAACCGATCGGCCTTGATCGCGCCCTTCTCGTTCTTGAACTCGTCGGGCAGCCACGCCAGCGACGCGTGCTGGCCGACGGCGATAATCACGTTGTCGACGGCGAAGCGCTCCGGCTTCGCCTCCTTGTTGATCGTGATTGGCGACGCGTTGATCGCACCGCTGAACTTCGCGGGGTGCAGCTGCAGCGCCTCCACCTTGCCGTTGCCGAGGATCGCCGTGCACGCGAGCCCGTGCTTCATCTCGACCCCTTCCTCGACCATGTCGTGCAGATCTTCCGGCACGCGCACGCGTCGTAGTTCTTTCTGAGGTCGTCCCAGGAGACGTCTTTGCCGACTTCGGTGTTCGTCTTGATCGTGATGCCGAGCTCGGCGAGCCGCTCGATCTCCCGATCGAGCACGTCCTGCGGCAGGACCCAGTCGGGAATGCCGCCGCGGTTGAGGCCGCCGGCCCTCGGCGATTTCTCGAGAATCGTCACCGCGTAGCCGAGGCGCGCGAGTTGATACGCCGCGCTATGACCCGCCGGCCCCGATCCGACGACGACGACTTTCTTGCCGTTGGGCTTCCCGGCCTTGACGACGTCCTTCGGTAGCGCCTGGCCGAGATCGCCGAGGAACCGCTCGACCGCGCGAATCGAGATCGCCTCGTCGTACTTGCCGCGGTTGCACGCCTGCTCGCACGGGTGATAGCAGACGCGGCCCGTCACCGACGGGAACGGCATGTCTTCCTTGATCAGCGCGTAGGCGTCGAGGTACTTGCCGCGCTTCACCAGGTCCAGATAGCCCTGAATCTTTTCGTTCGTGCCGCACGCGTTGTTGCACGGCGGCATCTTGTCGCGGTACACCGGCCGGATCGAACGCCAGTTGCCCGTCGGAAAAAGATCCTGGCCCTTCTGCGCCGGCGCCGGCGTGATGCCGGCAAACGGAACCTGGAGCCAATCTGGGATGTGCGTACCTTTAGTCGACATGTGAGCCCCTTCGATCCAACAAACAACGATTAACCACGGAGGTCACGGAGGACACGGAGAGAGAAACCACTGTGGTTTGCCTCCGTGCCCTCCGTGTCCTCTGTGGTTCATCCTCTTCACGCGGTCACGGGATTCAACGGCATGATGTGCAGTTCGCTCAGCGCGGCCTTGAACGCCGCCTTGTTCGCGATCATCGGTTCGATCGTTTCCATCTTCACGATGCCCGTCGTTTTCACAACCGCGGCGATCAGCGGCGCGGCGATATCTGGTGCAACCGCCTTGCTGCGCTCCGCGGCGCCTTCGGTGGACAGGCGATCGAGTCCCAGCTCGCCGAGCCGGTAGTAGAGCCATTTGTGATCCGCGAGCTTCGCGGCGTCCACGCACACGAGTTGCGCCAGCCGCTCGGAACCCGGCACAAAACGAAGCATGTACTCCGGCGTGTACTGCGTGTTGATCACGAGCGTCCCGCCGGGCGGCATCCCGCGCATGTAATCCCAGCCCTTCACCAGCGTCTGCTCGACCAGCACGACGATGTTCGGGTTCTCGTTCTCGTGGGTGAGCGCGTTCTCGATCTCGCTGTCGCTGACGCGGCAGTACTTCCGCGTCGGGGCATTTGTGCGGTCCGGGTTGTCGACGTAGTTCTCCATCGCCTGCGCGAACTTGCCCTCGTTGCGCGCGGACGCGGCGACGGAGTTGATGATGTCGCGGCCTTCCTTGTCCATGATGATGCCGCGCGTCCAGACGGTGAGTTCGGTGTACGCCATGGGTTCCTCAATGATCCATCACTTCGTCGAAATCCGACTTCCGCACTTCGAACGTCCGGCCGCGCCTGCCGCGATGGAATTCCGCAATCGCCAGCAGCGTCGCCTTCTTGCAGAGGCTCTCGAGATCCGCGCCGGTCAGACCGTCGGTGCTGGCCGCGAGGGCGGCGATCTCGACGTCCGCCGCGAGCGGCACGCGCCGGCAGCACAGCCGGAGAATCGCCTGCCGCGCGGCGACGTCGGGCGCGGCAAAGCGAACGATATAGTCGAACCGGCCGCTTCGCAAGAGCGCAGGGTCGACGCGCTCGGGGCGATTGGTCGCGGCAAGTAGAATCACGCCCTTGACGTCGCGCAGGTTGTCGATTTCGCGCAGGAGCTGACCGAGTATGCGCTGGTGGACATCGCTGCCGGCGGCCCCGATTTGATCGCCGCTCATCCGGGGCGCGAGCGCGTCGATGGTGTCGAAGAAGAGCAGGCAGGGCGCCGCCCGTCTGGCCTTCTTGAAGACCTCCCGCAGCGCCTTCTCCGATTCACCGAGCCACTTCGAATACAGCTGCGGGCCGTCCACCGCAATCAACGGAATCTGCTTTTCGCCTGACAGCGCGCGCGCCATCGCCGTCTTGCCCGTGCCCGACGGCCCGACCAGCAGAATGCCGCGCGTCGGCGACAGTCCGACCTGCGCGTACAAATCGTCCCGGCTGTCGTCGTGCGCGTGGGCGTGCTGGACGACGGCGTCGAGCAGACGCTTGATCTCGTCCAGCCCGCCAAGCGAGGCGAACGCGGCCGCGCTCTTCTCGATGAAGAACTCGCGGGTCGCGCTCGGCTCGACTTCCTTGAGCCCGGCGAGGCAGTCCTCCTGCGTGACGAGCAGCTGCGAAAGATCGGCGTTATCGTCGGAGGTCCGGCTAAAGCCGGACGCTACCGTTCCGGATTCGGTAGTGTCCGGCTTCAGCCGGACCATCGTCAGGAATCGTCGCAGCGCGATCATGCCGATTTCCTGGCACAGCGCTTCGAGATCGGCGCCGACGAAGCCGTGCGACTGCTCGGCGATCGCGCGCAGATCGACGTCGGGGCCGAGCGGCATCGCGCGCGTATGGATGCGGAGGATCTGCAGCCGCGCCGGCGTGTTCGGCACGCCGATCTCGAGCTCGCGGTCGAAGCGGCCGGGCCGCCGCAGCGCCGGATCGAGCACCTCAGGAATGTTGGTCGCGCCGATGACGATCACCTGGCCGCGCGAGACGAAGCCGTCCATTAGGCTGAGCAGCTGCGCGACGACGCGCTTCTCGACTTCGCCCGAGACCTCGGCGCGCTTCGGCGCGACGGCGTCGATCTCGTCGATGAAGAGAATCGACGGTGCGTGCCGCGCCGCTTCCTCGAACACCTCGCGGAGCTTGGCCTCGCTCTCGCCGTAGAACTTCCGCATGATCTCGGGGCCGTTGAGGTGGATGAAGTGGACGCGGCTCTCGGCCGCGACTGCGCGCGCGAGCAGCGTCTTGCCCGTGCCGGGCGGTCCGTAGAGCAGCACGCCCTTCGGCGCGAGGATGCCCAGCCGCTCGAAGATGCGCGAATGCTTCAGCGGCAGCTCCACCATCTCGCGCACGCGCGCGACCTCGCGCTCGAGCCCGCCGATGTCTTCGTACGACACGGCCGGCGCGCGCGCCGCGGTCTGCTCGCCCTCGACGAGGCGGATGTCCGTGCGCGTGTTGATGACGACGGCGCCCGTGGGAATCGTCCGCACGACCTGGAAGTTGATCGCCTTCGCGTACGTCGGCACGCGCACGACGCCGCCCGAGATGACGGGCACGCCGTCCAGATCCTCCAGCATGCGCTCCGGCGCGATGATCGCCGGCGCCGCGCCCGCCCACATCGGCGTGAACCGCACGGCGACGGCCGGCGCGTGTTCGACGAGGGCGACCGACACCTGTTCTTCGAGCCCGGCGCCGCAGTTGCTGCGCGCGGTGCCGTCGATTTGGACCCGATCCGGCTGGCCCGGTTCCGACAGCTCCGCACGCGCGACGGTCGTGGTCCCGCCGGTGATTTTCAGGATGTCGCCCGGACGGGCGCCAATCCGCACGAGGTCGTCCGGCGCCAGCCGCGCGATCGCGTGTCCGATGTCTTCGACGCGCGCCTCCGCGACCCGCAGCGTGATCGCGGCCGCCGCGGCGGTCCGCGTCGGCCCGGACTCGACGTCGCGGCGCTCGTCGGACGGCGGGTTCATGAGGCGGCGGCGCCGGCAGGGAGACGGCACTGCAATTGCGCGACGAAGCGGTCGAAGACCGCCGTGAGCTTCTGCTGATCGGGGTGGGCGGCGATCTCCGCGGCGACGGCGACCAGTGTGCGCTCGGCCTCGCCGCCGGTGAGCTGGATGGTGCCGAGGTTGATGTGCTCGATGGCCCAGCCGTCGGTGCGCACGGAGGTGACCGACAGGCTGAGCAGTTCGGGCGTGCTCTCCCACGGGACGACGATGGCGCTGACGTGGCCCTGGCTGCGGGCGTACTCCTCGATCGCGCGGGCGATGACTTTGGGAGCACCGAGAACGATGAACTCAATCATGCTCGTGTAGTGCGGACTGAGGAATGCGGACTGCGGAATCGAGACCGTTTTTCTCAATCCGCACTCCGCAATCCTCACTCCGCAATGTGCTAGACTGGCCCAGTGGTCGAACCAGTTAAGGCACAAAGTCTGACACCCGGCCGGAACCGTGTCAAGCGTGGATCGCGCAGCGCCGGCGGGCGCCTGCCCGGCCTGGCCGGCATGATTGTCCCGCTCAAGAAGACCCGCGTCGCCGAGGCGATCGCCGATCGCATCCGCGAGCTGATTCTCGCGCGCACGTTCACGGCCGGAGCGCCGCTGCCCGGCGAGCGCGATCTCGCCGAGCGCTTCGGCGTCAGCCGCGGGTCGGTGCGCGACGCGCTGCGCACGCTCGAGACGATCGGGCTGATCGAGACGCGGCACGGCCAGGGCACGTATCCAAAGGAGCTCGACGTCAACCGGCTCGTCGCGCCGCTGGCGTCGGTGCTGACCTACAGCCACGACCTGCAGGAGGAACTGCTCGACGTCCGGCGCATGTTCGAGCCGGCCGTGGCGCGCGTCGCCGCGCTGCGCGCGACCGGGGACGATCTCGCCGAACTGGAGCAGCTGATCGGCGCGCAGCGGCAGAAGCTGAAGACCGGCCGGTCCGCCATTGTCGAGGACACGGCGTTTCACGCCGTGCTGGCGCGCGCGACCGGCAATCGCGTCATCGTGCGCCTCATGGAGACGCTGAACGATCTGCTCGTCGAATCGCGGAAGCTCACGCTCAAGCAGAAGGGCCGTCCGGCGCGATCGCTCCGCGGCCACGAGTATGTCGTCGCGGCGGTGCGCGCGCACGACGGCGACGCCGCCGCCCGCGCCATGCTCAGCCACATCGATCAAATCGCCGATCTGCTCCACCATCCCAATGCGGATTGAGGAGTGCGGAATGCGGATTGCCGTGATCACCAATCACTTTCTCACTCCGCAATCCGCATTCCTCAATCCGCAATGACGGACGTTGTCCAGTCAGTGATCGAGCAGATCGATCGCTTGCGCGAACGCGGTCAGCGTCTCGCTGCGAGCCGATCAGTCGAGGCCGTCCGGCTGTGGCAGCAGGACTGCGCCGCGCTCGTCAACCAGCTGTCGGGCGGGAGCAAGGCGCACTGGCTCTCGCGCGCGTTCAGTCAGGCGTTTCTCGTCCGCGCGACCGGTGGCGACGTCGTCGTCGAGGCGGCATCCGCGGAGATCGTCGAGCGGCTGCTGGACGTCCTGTCGCAGGCGCGCACGTCCGTCGCGCAAATCACGGATGCGGCTGCCGCGTCCGCCGCCACGCCGCGCGCGCCGCGGTTCGAGTTCGTGCACAACGCCGAGCTGCGTCCCGTCCTCGAGCGTGCGCTCACCGACGGCCGCGCCGCGCTCGACGCCGGCGACGCGCGGCTGGCGCTGATCCTTCTGTCGAGTGTGCTCGAAGCGATCATTACGGACGCTTTGGAGCACTCTTTCACCAGCCTCCAGCCGCCAGCCCCCAGCCACCTTTCATTCGCCAGCCACCAGTCACCAGTCACCAGCCACTCTTCACTCGCCAGCCCCCAGCCACCACGAGGATCTCAGAGTGGTCTTTCGACGAACGCATCGCCGAAGCCGAACGCGCCGGTCTGATTCGCGGCGGGTGCGCCCGGCTGCCGGCCGTCGCGCGCCGCTATCGCGATCTCGCGGAGGCTCTTCCATTCAGCGGGCCCGAGCCGGCCGTCAGTGACCGCGACGCGCGCGTCACCGGGCAGGTTCTTAACATCGTCATGCGAGATTTGGACCCCGGCCGGTAGACCTGCGCTAAGCTAGCGACCGCATCAGAACGAGGAGGCGGCCCAACGATGTCAAACACCGGACCATCCACCGACGGCGTGATGCCAGTCAACCGCTGGCTTCAGCTCGTCGCAGGCGTCATCTGCATGGTGATGATCGCGAACCTGCAGTACGGGTGGACGTACTTCGTCGACCCGATCAACGCGAAGTTCCACTGGAGCCGCACGGAGATCCAGGTCGCGTTCACGATCTTCGTCGCCACGGAAACATGGCTGGTGCCGGTCGAGGGCTGGTTCGTCGACCGCTTCGGCCCGCGCGTCGTCGTGATGTTCGGCGGCGCCGTCGTCGCGCTGGCGTGGTCCATGAATTCGTTTGCGAGCACGCTGCCGATGCTCTACGTCGCCGCGGCGGTGTCGGGCGTCGGCGCCGGCGCCGTGTACGGGACCTGCGTCGGCAACGCGCTCAAGTGGTTCGCCGACCGGCGCGGTCTCGCGGCGGGCCTGACGGCGGCGGGCTTCGGCGCGGGCGCCGCGGCGACCGTCTATCCGATCATCCACGTGATCAACACCTACGGCTACGACAAGGCGTTTCTCTGGTTCGGCCTCGGACAGGGCGTGGTCATTCTCGTGCTGTCACAGTTCCTGAAGGCGCCGAAGCCGGGCGAGGCGCCGAAGGCCGCGCGCAAGCTCAGCCAGAGCGCGCGCGACTTCAAGCCGATGGAGATGATCAAGACGCCCGCGTTCTGGATCCTCTACGTGATGTTTGTGCTGGTCGCGTCGAGCGGCCTCGTCGTCACGGCGCAGGTGGCGCCCATCGCGCGCGACTACAAGATCGCCGGGCTGCCGGTGAACTTCCTGTTCGTCAGCTCGACCGTGCTCGTCATGGCCGGCATCGTGGACAACATTCTGAACGGCCTGGCGCGGCCGACGTTCGGCTGGGTGTCCGATCACTTCGGCCGGGAGAACACGATGGCCGTCGTGTTCGTCGCCGGCGCGGGCGCCTACTGGGCGCTCGGCACGATCGGCAACACGCCGTGGATGTTCATCGCGACGGCCGGGATGGTCTACTTCACCTGGGGCGAGATCTACAGCCTCTTCCCGGCGCTGTGCACGGACATGTACGGCTCGGGCTACGCGGCGACCAACGCCGGCCTCCTGTACACCGCCAAGGGTACGGCGGCGTTCCTCGTGCCGGCCGCGAGTTGGCTGCAGAGCTCCACCGGGAGCTGGCACGCCGTCTTCCTCGTCGCGACGATCGCGAATCTCGCGGTGGCTGCCACGGCGTTTTTCGTCATCAAACCGATGCGGACGGCGCATCACGCGCGCCTCGCCGCTGTCCAGCAGCCCGCGTGACGCCGCTCGCCGCGGAGTTGCTGGCCGCGTATGCGGACCGCCGTCTCGTCACGCCGCCGTCCGCGCGTGACGCGGCGTTCGATCTCGCTGCGGCATACGCCGTTGAAGCAGAGATCGCGCAAGTGAGGCGCGACAGCGGGCATCAGACCGTCGGTTGGAAAGTCGGCAGCGCGAATCCCGACAATTGGGCGGCGCTCAAGCTCGACACCGTCACGTGGGCGCACCTGTACGACGATACGGTACGGTACGCCGACTGGAACGACGCGACGCTTTCCATCGCGTCGATGCTGTCCCCGAAGATTGAACCCGAGATCGTCTTCAAGCTCGCGCGGCCGCCGGCGTCCGGCGATGCCGTGGCCGTCCTCAAAGCGACCGAGTGGATCGCGCTCGGCTTCGAGATCATCGACTGCGTGTTTCCCGGCTGGAAGGCGCAGCCCGCCGACTTCGTCGCCGCGCGCGGCGTGCACGCGGCGCTCGTCATCGGCGAGCCGGTCTACGTCGAGCCGGACGAGATCGCGAAGCGCGCGGGCGAGCTCGCGGACTTCAGCGTGCGCCTGCTGAAGAACAACGAGCTGGTGGCCGAGGGCGTGGGCGCGTCCGTGTTCAAGAGCCCGGCGCTGTGCGTGGGCGAACTGGCGGCGGCGATGAAGCGCCGCGGCGGCGAGACGCTGCAGGCCGGCGACGTGATCACGACCGGCTCGTTGACGACCGCGATGCCGATCGCGCCCGGCGACACGTGGATCGCGTCGCTCTCCGGGATCCCTCCGTCCGCGCTGACTCTACGGGTCAAGTAGCTCTCCGAGGATGAACCACGGATGACACTGAGGACACTGAGGGAAGTAGCCACAGAGGCACGGAGACACAGAGAAGAAACGAAAACGCAGAGACGGCGGAGTCCGCAGAGCGCGCTGACAGGATTCGGCGGGGCGCCGCGAAGCGGCGTCTCAGGCGTCACGACCCCGCGGCCGAGCAAGGCTTGTGATTCGTCGACGGCTTGCTCGACCGCGGGGTCGGGACGCCTGGGAGCGGCCTGCTCCGCAGGCCGACCCGCCGAATCGCCTTGCGCGCCTCCGTGTCTCGGTGATCTCTGTGGCCCATCCTCTTCGTTCTTCTTCGTGAGCTTCGTGTCTTCGTGGGCCGCCTTTCATCGCAGCGTCACTTCCGGTATTGTGTGGACGTGAAGAGCGGACGGCATTTTCTCCAGATTCCAGGACCCACCAATGTTCCCGATCGGGTGTTGCGCGCGATCGCGCAGCCGACGATCGATCATCGCGGGCCGGCGTTTGCCGCGCTGGGGCGTGACGTCCTCGATGGCCTGAAGCGCGTCTTCCAGACCAGCGGCGCCGTCGTCATCTATCCCTCGTCCGGCACCGGCGGGTGGGAAGCGGCGCTGGTCAATACGCTGTCGCCTGGCGACACCGTGCTCATGGCCGAGACCGGGCATTTCGCGGCGCTGTGGCGCGACGTGGCCGTGCGGCTTGGACTGCGCGTGGAGTTCCTGCCGGGAGACTGGCGCCATGGTGTCGATCCCGAAGCGGTCGCCGAGCAGCTCGCGGCCGATCGCGATCACGCGATCAAAGCGGTCGCGATCGTCCACAACGAGACATCGACCGGCGTGACGAGTCGTGTCCCCGAAATCCGCCGGCGCATCGATGCGGCCGGACATCCGGCGCTGCTGCTCGTCGACACGATCTCCGGGCTCGGGACCGCCGACTATCGCCACGACGAGTGGGGCGTCGACGTCGCCGTCAGCGGCTCTCAGAAAGGCCTGATGCTGCCGCCCGGCCTCGGCTTCAACGCGATCAGCGACAAGGCGATCGCGGCCTCGAAGACCGCGCGCCTGCCGCGCGCGTATTGGGACTGGGCGCCGCTGGTCAAGGACCAGACGTCCGGCGGCGCGTTCCCGTACACGCCCGCGACGAATCTGCTCTACGGTCTGCGCGAAGCGCTCGCGATGCTGCTCGAGCAGGGGCTGCCGGCCGTGTTCGCCCGACACTGCCGTCACGCGGAGGCGACGCGCCGGGCCGTGCGCGCCTGGGGCCTCGAGCTGCTGTGTCTGAATCCTGACGAGTACAGCAGCTCGGTCACCGCGGTCCTGATGCCGGACGGCCACGATGCCGACGCCTTTCGCAAGATCGTCCTCGATCGTTTCGACATGTCCCTCGGGACGGGCCTCGGAAAGGTGAAGGGCCGGGCGTTACGCATCGGCCATCTCGGCGACTTCAACGATCTCATGCTCGCGGGAACGCTCAGCGGCGTCGAGATGGGCCTGGCGGCGTCCGGCGTTCCGTTCACTCGCGGCGGCGTGACGGCCGCGCTCGAGTACTTAGCCAAGTAGGCCGGGTCCTTTCGGTACGTAGGCCGGGTCCTTTGGGACCCGGCTTGACTGGCGGGTCCAGAAGGGCCCGCCCTACAGATCCCGATGCCCAACATCTGTGAACTCAGCGCGATCGAGCTTGTGCGATTGATGCGCGCGAAGGAACTTTCGGCGCGCGAAGTCCTGTCTGCGCATCTCGCTCAGATCGCGCGCGTCAATCCGAAGGTCAATGCGATCGTCACGCTCATCGCGGATCAGGCGATGGCGCGCGCGCTGGCGGCGGACGAGGCCCTCGCGCGGGGCGCTGGTGTCGGACCACTGCACGGCCTGCCGATCGCGCACAAGGATCTGCAGCTCACCAAGGGAATCAGGACGACGTTCGGGTCACCGATCTACAAGGATTTTGTTCCGAACGAAGACTCGGTAGTCGTCGAGCGCGTCCGCGCGGCCGGCGCGATTCTCGTCGGCAAGACCAACACGCCGGAGTTCGGCGCCGGGTCGCAGACGTTCAATCCGGTCTTCGGGACGACGCTCAATCCGTACGACACGACGAAGACGTGCGGCGGCAGCAGCGGCGGCGCCGCGGTGGCACTGGCGTGCGGGATGCTGCCGATCGCCGATGGCACCGACATGGGCGGCTCGCTCCGCAACCCCGCGAGCTTCTGCAACATCGTCGGGATGCGGCCGTCGCCAGGGCGGGTGCCGGGCTGGCCCGCGCGGGTGGGCTGGTCAACGCTCAGCGTCGACGGACCGATGGGACGCAGCGTCGCCGACGTGGCGCTGCTGCTCAGCACGATCGCCGGGCCGGACCGCCGGTCGCCGATTGCGCTCGCCGATCCCGGGTACACCTTCGCGGCGCGGCTCGGCCGCGACTTCAAAGGGACGCGCGTCGCGTGGTGGCAGGATCTCGGATTGCCGGTCGACACGCGCGTCCGCGCCGTCGTCAATGCGCAGCGCCGTGTGTTCGAGACGCTGGGCTGCACGGTCGATGACGCGCAGCCGGATTTCCGTAGCGCCGACGATGTGTTCAAGACGCTGCGCGCGCTGGCGTTCGTTACCGCTTATGCCGACCTCGCCAAGGATCATCGGGCGCAGATGAAGGACACGATTCTCTGGGAGCTCGATCGCGGCGCGCGCGTGACGGCCGCGGACATCGGACGCGCCGAGCTGAAACGTACGGAGATCTATCACCGGCTCCGGCAGTTCATGGACCGCTACGAGTTCTTCGTGCTGCCGACGGTCCAGGTGCCGCCGTTCGACGTCACGCAGCCTTACCCGACTGAGATCGACGGCGTTGCCATGGAGACGTACATCGACTGGATGAAGTCCTGCTACTACATTTCGATTACGGGCCATCCCGCGATCTCCGTGCCCGCCGGATTCACGAGCGATGGATTACCGGTGGGACTGCAGATCGTCGCGCGCCATCAGGACGACTGGGGGCTATTGCAGATAGCGCACGCGTTCGAGCAGGCGAGCGGACAGCCGCGCGTCTGGCCGGATTTGTAGGCCGGGTCCTTCATGAGGACGTAGGCCGGGTCCTTTTGGACCCGGCTGACGCGTTGCGGAGGTAGACCGGGTCCTTTGGACCCGGCTGACGCGTTGCGGAGGTAGGCCGGGTCCTTTGGACCCGGCTGTCAGGCGGGTCCGAAAGGACCCGCCCTACAAGGCACCCGCCCTACTGGACCGCGCCGGATTTGCGCAGCGCGGCGATTTCGTCCTCGCTCAATCCTGCTTCCGCCAGCACTTCGTCCGTGTGCTCGCCGAGCCTCGGCGCGCGGCGTGAGACGTTGGGCAGCGTTCCACTCATCTTGATTGGCGAGCCAAGCGTCTTCAGCGGGCCGAGCGTGGGATGCTCCACGTCGACGACCATGTCGCGGGCCACGACCTGCGGATCCGCGAACACCTGCGCGTAATTGTTGATGGGCCCGCACGGGATGTCGTTCGCTTCGAGCAGCGCGAGCCAGTGCGCGCACGGCCGCTGCGACGTGATCGCTTCGATGAGCGCGGCAAGATCGGCGCGATGTTTCACGCGGCTCGCGTTGTCGGCGAACTCCGCCAGCGACCGCCATTCCGGATGGCCCAGCACGTCGCACAACCGCACGAACAACCGTTCGTTCGCCGCACCGAGCGTGATGTACCCGTCCTCGCACCGCACGGCCTGGTACGGCGCGTTCATCCGGTGCGCCGACCCGAGCGCGACGGGCACGCCCGCGCCCGAGAAATACTCGGTCGCTTCCCACACCGACAGCGCGACGCCCGCGTCGACGAGCGACGTATCGATCTGCTGGCCGACGCCAGTACGATGACGCGCTTCGACCGCGGCGAGAATCCCGACGAGCGCGAACAGTCCCGCGCCCAGATCCGTGAGCGGAACGCCGGATTTCACCGGTGGACGACCGGGCTCGCCCGTGATCGACATGATACCGGACACGCCCTGCGCGATCAGATCGAAGCCGCCCTTCATCCGCTGCGGCCCCGTCTGGCCGTACCCTGAGATCGACGCGTAGATCAGCCGCGGGTTGAGCGCCGAGAGCGTCGCGTAGTCCAGGCCGAGCGACGCCATCACGCCGGGCCGGTAATTCTCGATTACGATGTCTGCAGTGCGTGCGAGCCGCGTGAAGACGTCGCGGCCCTCGCGCGTCTTGAGATTCAGCACGACGCTGCGCTTGCCGCGGTTGACGGCGTTGAAGCTCGGGCTGTCGCCACCGACCGCGCCGGGCATCTCGCGCGTCGAGTCGCCCGACGGCGGCTCGATCTTGACGACGTCGGCGCCGAGGTCGGCGAGGAGCATGGCGCAGTACGGCCCCGCCATCACCTGGGTGACGTCGAGGACACGAAGACTCTGGAGGGCGCCGGTTAATTTGGTCATCGAGTCATCTGGTTATCGAGTCATGTGGGGAGCGCCACATCTCCCAATCAATGACCAGATTACCAGATGACTCGATAACCAAATTCGGGAGAGAGACCGTTGACTACCCACACCATCTTCGACATCGCCGGCCCCATCGCGACGCTCACGTTCAACCGGCCCGAGGCCCGTAACGCGATGACGTGGACGATGTACGAAGCGCTCGCCACGGCCTGCGATCGCGTGGACGAGGACGCCACGATTCGCGTGCTGGTCTTGAAGGGCGCGGGCGGCAAGGCGTTCGTCTCGGGCACGGACATCTCGCAGTTCCAGAGCTTCCGCGATCGCGAGGACGGCATCAAGTACGAGGAGCGCCTCGATCAGGTGCTGGACCGGCTGGAGCGGGTGACGAAACCGACGATCGCGCAGGTGCAGGGCGTCGCGGCCGGCGGCGGCTGCGCGATCGCGCTGACGTGCGACCTGCGCGTCGCAACGCCGGAGTCCACGTTCGGGATGCCCATCGCGCGGACGCTCGGCAACTGCCTGTCGGCCAACAGCTACGGCCGGCTGCTCGACCTGATGGGCCCGGGCCGCGTGAAGGATCTGTTGTTCACCGGCCGGTTCGTCGACGCGGCCGAAGCCCAGACGTTCGGCATCGTCACGCGCATCGCGGCCGCTGACGAGATCGATCGCGTCGCGCACGGCCTGGCGACCACGATTGCCACGAACGCGCCGTTGACGCTGCGCGCGACGAAGGAGCTGATTCGCCGTCTGCAGGCGAAGCGCCGCCTGTGGCCAGGCGAGGACGCCGACGTCGTCGAGATGTGCTACACGAGCGAGGATTTTCGCGAGGGGGTTGCGGCCTTCATGGAGAAGCGCCGGCCGCAATGGAAAGGCCGGTGAATAGGCGTGGGCGAAACGTCTCCGCCGCTCCCCTCGCAGCGAAGTCCAGCTTTCGATCGCCGACGTGTCCCGTTACGCGGTACTCGCCGCCGAGCTGCAGGAAATCGAGGGCGGGGCCGGCCGGCCGCGGGGGCGCGGTCATCCCCATCCTCGTCCTGACGGATCGCTCGGAGGTGAAGCGGAGATTAATATCCGTGGTCTGACTGCGCGCGTGGATGAAGAATCCGGCCGGCGCAGACGCCGCGTCGCTCGTCTCCTGAATCGTCACGTTTGTCGAGAAGCCGATCGGGCCCTTCGAGCTCAGCACGCCGAGAAAGCCCGGCATGCGGTCGGGATCGGCGACGTCGGCCGGCGGAAACACGCGGCCGTAGACGATCGACAGATCGTCGTGCGCGACTTGTCCCCACTGCCAGCGCACGCCCTTCCAGAATCCCCAGTTGTGATCGTGATAGCCGGCCGCGCGATCGAACGCGATCTGGTCGCGGCCGACCGTCAGCGCACCAGTCGCCACGCCTGAAAGAACAGGCGCCGTGTAGCCCGTCAGCCAGCCGCGCGCGCCGCGAATCGTCGCGGGAGGCAATGACTGCCCGGGCGAGGCCTCGAGCGTGAACCGGCCGGACGCGCCGGGCAGCGCGAGATCGATCTGGTAACGCAGTCCCGACAGTGTCACGCGATTGCCGGCGATCTCGAGTTCGGGCGCCGTCGCGAGCAGTTGCTCCGCATCGACCTCGCCGCCGGCCGAGTAGCTCGTCGTCTGGCCGTCGCGCTCGAGCTGCAGTCGGACGCCCGCGACTCGTCGTCCAGGTGTGGAAGCCGCGGGTCCGACGAGAAAGGTGAGATAGAACCGCAGCCGGCCATCAGGCGTCCGACCGTTGAAGTACAGCCACTCGGCCCACGACGAGGAAAACTCAGGAGTGTTGGGGATCGGATGAAATCGATCCATCAGGCGCAGCGTGTCGCCGGGCGCTGGATGCGCCCACGCGCGGTCGGCGTCAGTGTCGTTCCAGTCGACGGCGCCGGCGACCTCGGGATCGCCGATCGCCTGCTGCAGGCTGGGGATACCTGCTCGCACCGACACCGCCATCGTCACATCGTCTTTAATCAGGTAGAGCGCGGCGGTTTTCGATGGTGAGACGGCCGTCGCGCGGCGAGCGATGTCCGGCGAGCCGAGCACGCTGCTCATGACGAATCGCGCGCTCTCGAGCGATCCGAAGCGCCCGCCAATGACGACGTCGCCGCCGCCAGCGAGGGCGGGCGAGTGGGCCTGCTCGAGAATCACCTGACCGACGCCGAGCAGCGCCGCCATGATGGCGATGCCGAAGCCGAAGCCGCACGCCAGCACGGTGGTGCGGATCGGCCGCGTCGCGAGCGAGCGGAGCGCAAGCCGGAAGATCATTGTTTACCGGCCTCGACGATCCGTCCGCTCTTCATGGCGAGTCGGCGTCCCGCGCGCGCGGCGACGGTGGCGTTGTGCGTCACGACGACGATCGCCGTGCCGTCGGCGTGGACGCGATCGAAGAGATCCGCGATCTGATCGCCGGTCACTTCGTCGAGCTCGCCGGTCGGCTCGTCGGCGAGCAGGAGCGCGGGCCGGTTGGCCAGCGCGCGGGCGATCGCGACGCGCTGCATCTCGCCGCCGGACAACTGCGACGGCCGATGATCGATCCGGTCCGCGAGGCCGACGTACTCGAGCAGCTCGCGCGTCCGGTTCCGGCGCTCGCTCCTCGGCACGCCGGCTTCGGCCTGCGGCAGCTCGACGTTCTCCCACGCGGTCAGCATCGGCAGGAGAAAGAAACGCTGGAAGACGAAGCCGATCCGCGTCAAACGGATGCGGCTGCGCTCGGTCTCGTTCAGGCGCGCGACGTCGCGTCCTTCGAACGTCAGCGATCCGCTGGTCGGCTGATCGACGCAACCGAGCAGGTGCAGCAGCGTGGACTTCCCGCAGCCCGACGGCCCCGTGATCGCGACGTACTCAGCCGCCTCGATGCGGATCGAGGCGTGGTTGAGCGCGGTCACCGCGCCGGCGGTCATCGGAAACTGGCGCGTCAGGTCGCGCCCTTCGATCAGCGGAGCGGCGTTCGTCACGAGACGATCTCATTGCGCAGCGTCGCCGCGATCGGCAGCCGCGCCGCGAGCCAGATGGGGTAGATCGCCGCGAGTATTCCGGTGCCGGCCATCAGCGCGGCGTGCAGCGCGACGGTGCGTGGCTCGAAGACGAAAAAATGAATGCGTTCCGGCACTCCCGGCATGTGGCGGAGGATGCGGTCGAGCCAGATGGCGAGCAATCCGCCGATCGGCAGCGCCGCGAGGCCGCCAATGCCGACGAGCAGCGCGGACTCGCACAGCAGGTTCGCCGCGATGCGCCGGCGCGAAAACCCCAGCGCGCGCAGCGCGGCCACTTCCCCCAGCCGCTGATTCGTGGAGATGGTGAGCAGCGTCGCCACCAGCAGGAACGCGAACGCCAGCGTCAGGGCCGACAGCACGGTCGAGATCTGGCGGAAGTACGTGAACGCGTGATCGTTGAACTGTTGCATCACCTGGTCGGTCGACATCACGCGCATCCCCGGCCGCAGCTGGGCGATTGCCGCCGCGTTCTCGGCGGAGCTGACGCCGGGACGCGACGCCACGAGCACCATTTCCGCCTCGTCGCGCCCCGCGCCGCCGTGCACGGCGTCGAATCCCTGAATCGTCGTCGTCACCGCGTACTCGTCGGCCGATTCGAATCGCGACGTTCCGATGCCCGCGACGCGGTAGGTGACGGGCGGCAGCGCGGAGGCCGACCCGGGCACGCTCACGCGCAGCCGCAGCGTCGAGCCCGGCGCGAGATGGAACGCCTCGGCAAGATTGGCGTTCACGATGATGGACGGACGATCTCCGGGCGATGGAGCGTCGGTGAGCGACGTGCCCTCGAGGAGATCCCACGCGCTGCCGACGGCACTGGCCGTCGTGCCGACGAACGCGACGCTGACCGCGTCGCGCTCCCGCCCGGCGATTGACGCCATGGCGCTGTCGGTGCGGATGATCGCGACCTGCTGTATGCCCGGCAGCCGCCGGATGGCGTCGGCCAAGGTTGTCGCGCCGGCGAACGGCGGCCGGTGCATCTGCGAGCCCTGGCTGGACACCACGCGGATGTCGAAGCCGGCGGCGTCGAGCAGATCGCGAAACGACACCAGCATGCCGCGCGAGAGCAGCAGCATGTTGAAGAGCAGCGCGCCGATGACGGCGACGCCGGTGATGGCCAGCACGGCGCGGGCGGGATTGCTGACGACGGTCCGCCACGCGAGTCCCCATGCGCTCACCGGCGCACCATCGCGACGACGTCGCGGCGCAGGAGCGTCCAGGATCCGACGAGGCCCGCGACGATGCCGAGCGGCACGGCGAGCGCGACCGATTCGAGCGCGATGCGCGTCGTCACGCGGACGAAGACGAGCGCGGTGTCGTAGCGCCACTGGAAGAAGCGGTTGACGGCGCCCTGCGTGGCGAGGGCGAACAGCACGCCGAAGATCGCGCCGCCGGCGGCGATCAACAGGCCCTCGACGAGGACCTCGAGCAGGATCGATCGCTGCGAGATGCCGATCAGCCGTACGATCCCGACCGTCTCGCGTCTCTCTTCCGCGCGCATGACCATGAGAGCGAGGAGGAACGCCGTGCTGCCGACCACGGTGACGACGGCGATCGCGAAGTGGAAACGGTCGAGCACGGCAAAAGGATCGGATCCGTCCCCGGTGCGGGCCGTGGGCCTCGCGAAGATCCCCGGCGCGCGCGCCATTACCGCGGCGCCGAACGCCCGCGCATCGTCGGGATGCGCGAGGCGCACATTGATGCCGTCCACCGCGTCCGCCGAATCGGCGTCGGGCTGGGCGGCGGTGACGTCCACGAGATCCGGCAGGTGCATCCGCGCTTCAATGCGCCGCGCCGTGAACTTCATGGGATCCGGCGTCGGCTCGTACGTACCGGCCACGCGGAACTGCCTGCCGCCCTTGCCTTCGGCATCGAGCGCGAAGGTGACCGTGTCGCCCACGTGGAGACGGGCGGACTCGGCCAGCTGCCTGGAGACGAGAACGGCGGGGAGAGCATCCGGCGCCGCAGCGGTGGCTGCAAATGATGCGGCGACGCCGGCGGCGCTGAGGAGGATGAAGAGGATGAGGCGCAATCGGGTCATGGAGCCGTGGATGGCACGTAGGCGTCAGGGACGTGGCGTCCGGCGTCAGCCGGAGCGGTCAGGGGGCATTGTAATCCAGAGCGACACTCGCGCGAATCGGCTTATATGGTCATAAAGTTAGACTAGACATAATATATGGTCGTATCGTAGGATCGGCGCATGAAGAGGATCGGTGCGGCGGAATTCAAGACGCGCTGCCTGACGCTGCTCGACGAGGTCGGCCCCGAAGGGCTCATCATCACGAAGCACGGCAAGCCGGTGGCGAAGCTGATGCCGATGGCCAGCGAGCCGGCGGCGCTCGTCGGCAGCCTCAAGGGCCGGATCCGCGTGAAAGGCCGCATCCTCTCGACGGGAGTTGTCTGGCGTGCTGGTGCTTGATACGCACGTCCTGCTGCACGCGCTGGCGGGCGACCTGACGCCGAGGGAGCAGACCGTGCTGTCGCGGGACGTCTGGAGCATCTCGGCCATTTCCCTGTGGGAAGTCGCGAAGCTCAGACAGCTGGGCCGCATCGAGATCGATCTCGATGAAGCGGACGTCGTGCGTGCGCTGGCGCGCATTCACACCTGGCCGCTGACGCTCGAGATCTGCCGCGCGTCGACACGGCTCGACTTTCAGGGTGACCCGGCCGATGAGCTGATTGCCGCGACCAGCCTCGTCCACGGCGCCGCGCTGGCGACGCGCGACAAACAGATCCGACGCTCCCGTAGCCTGACGTTCGCCTGGTAACGCCGCTGTCCCTATTCGAACGCCCTCTCCGGGTGCATCGTCGGCGCGAGCACCGCGCCAATCAGCAGAAACGCCAGCGACCCGACGAACGGCAGCTGCCAGTTGCCGCTGCGGTCGATGATGTAGCCGAACGCGATCGGCGAGAGGATGGCCGCGAGCGCGGAGCCGGTGTTCATCATGCCCGCCGCGGTTCCTGAAAACTTCCCGGCGATGTCCATCGGGATCGACCACATCGGACCGATGACGATCTCGGCGAAGAAGAACGCGGCGCCGAGCGAAACGATAATCAACACGAGATCGTGCGTGAGGAACACTGGCACGAGACAGACGAACGATCCGAGGAAGCCGAACATCACGACGTTGCGCCGCGCCTTCTGCAGATCGCCGGTCGACTGCAGGATGCGGTCGCTGATCTCGCCGCCGAGGTAATCGCCGACGACGCCGGCGAAAAACACCGCCGACGTGAACAGCGCCGACTTCCTCAAGTCGTACTGGTATTCGTGCAGGAAGTACGACGGCAGCCACGTCAGGTAGAGCCAGAGCGTCCAGCCGTAGCAGAAGTACACGATCGTGACCGGCGCCATGCGCTTCGTCAGCGCGCCCCACGGCACCCGCGACCTGACGATCTTGGCGGGCGCTCCGTGATTCGGGAGCATGTCCAGTTCCGCCGGCGTGATCGCCGGGTGATCCGCGGGGGTGTCGCGGAAGTACCAGACCCAGATCAGCACCCAGACGAGACTGCTGCAGCCGAGCGCCACGAATGAGCCGCGCCATTCGACGACAAGAATCAGCCACGCGACGATGGGCGGCGTGACGGCGTTGCCGAGCCGTGCGAATGCGTGCGTGAGGCCCTGCGCGAAGCCACGACGGCCGACCGCCGTCCAGCTCTGCATCGCGCGCGTCGCCACGGGAAACGTCGCGCCCTCGCCGATGCCCACCAGCAGGCGGCAGACAAAAAGCGTCGTCAGGCCGCCGGCAAAGCCGGTGAGGATCGTCGCGGAGGCCCAGATCAGCCCGCACAGGAACAGCGTGCGGCGCGGGCCGAAGCGGTCGCCGATCCAGCCCCCGAAGATCTGGAAGAGCAGGTACGGGTAGCCGAACGCCGACTGCAGGACGCCGAGCTGCGTGTTCGAGAGCCCGAGCTCGCGCTTGATGGAGTCCGCCGCGGTCGAAATGTTGACGCGGTCGACGTACGTGATCAGGTACATCACGCACAACAGACCGAGGACAACCGTCGTGGGTTTCGGCCGCTTGAGTGCAGGCATCCGAGAGGTTATAGACTACATCAATGAAATTCAGACCACTGGCCGACACCGGCGTGTTCGTTTCGGAGCTGTGCCTGGGCACGATGACGTTCGGGGGCGGCGCGCAGATCTGGCAGACGATCGGCGGTCTCGATCAGGCCGCCGTCGACGCGATCGTGCATCGCTCGATCGACGCGGGTATCAATTTCATCGACACGGCGAACGTGTACGCGGCCGGTGAATCGGAGACGCTGCTCGGCAAGGCCCTCGCGGGCAAGCGCCAGGGCATCGTCCTCGCGACGAAGGTCCGCGGCCGCATGGGGCCGGGCGCCAATCAGGTCGGGCTGTCGCGCCTCCACATCATGGAGGCGCTCGACGCGAGTCTGAAGCGGCTCGGCACCGACTATGTCGACCTGTATCAGATTCACCGGTTCGACAATTTGACGAACGTCGAGGACACGCTGCGCGCGCTCGACGATGTCGTGCGGGCCGGCAAGGTCCGGTACATCGGTTGTTCGAATCTCGCCGCGTGGCAGCTGATGAAGGCACTCGGCATTTCACGCGCGCAGAACATCGAGCGCTTCCGCTGCACGCAGTCGTACTACTCGCTGGCCGGCCGCGAGCTCGAGCGCGAGATGATCCCCTTGCTGAAGGATCAGGGACTCGGCTTGCTCGTCTGGAGTCCACTCGCGGGCGGCTTTCTCTCGGGCAAGTTCACGCGCACGAGTGGAGACGACAAAGCGAGGCGCGCGACGTTTGATTTCCCGCCTGTGGACAAAGAGAAGGGCTTCAAGATCCTCGACGTCGCGGCGCCGATCGCCGCCGCGCATGGCGTCGGCGTCGCGCAGATTGCGCTCGCGTGGATCCTCGCCAACGACGCCGTGACGAGCGTCATCATCGGCGCGCGAAAGCTGACGCAGCTCGACGACAACCTCAAGTCGGTCGACGTCACGCTGTCGGCGGAAGAGATGGCCGCGCTGAACGACGTCAGCAAGCTGACGGTCGAGTATCCGACGTGGATGGACTCGCTCGGATCCGATCGTCGTCCTGGTGAACGGCGGTATTGATGCGTAGAACGGCGGTATTGATGCGTAGGGCGGGTCCTTTTGGACCCGCCTGATCGATCTAGCCGTGTCCGAAAGGACGCCTACCGGCGGCTCGCGCGGCCTACTTCCGAATCAAGGTTCGCCACAGCGTCGACATATAATCCGCCGACACCGCACTATGCCGCTCGATTCCGGCACACGGCTCGGTCCTTACGAAATCCTGGCGCAAATTGGCGTTGGCGGGATGGGCGAGGTGTACCGCGCACGCGATACGAAGCTCAATCGCGACGTCGCGCGAAAGTGCTGCCCGCCTCGCTCGCCGACGATGTTGAGCGTCTCGCGCGATTCCGTCGCGAAGCGCAGGTTCTTGCGGCACTCAATCACCCGCCCATCGCGCAGATCTACGGCTTCGAGGATTCCGGCGCGACATCCGCGCTGGGGATGGAGCTGGTCGACGGCCCGGCACTCGCCGATCGAATTACCCAGGGACGGAATTGGGAAGCTCCAGTCTCGTCGGGCGGTGGAGCAGAGCCAGTGTGGGCGCATGATGGCCGTGAACTCTTCTATCGGTCGCACTCGCGCCTAATGAGCGTGACCGTTCCGGATGGTTCGTCCCTCGCGGTCGGGCCGTCACGGATGCTCTTCGATGCCCCTTACAATCCCGGCATATCGTCGGGGGACCGAGACCCGAGTTACGCGGTCTCGCCCGACAATCAGCGATTCTTGATGCTTCGTGCGGTGACGAGTAGCTCTACGGGCAATGAGGTCATCGTCACGCTCAACTGGCTCGAGGAACTGAAGCGCCTGGCGCCGATCGCGAAGCACTGAATTGGGATGACTTTGCTACTCTAACCTGCAGGAGTGTCTGTATGAACCTCGGGTTCACGGTCAGGATTCTCAGAGAAGGCACCGCGTTCGTCGCGCACGTCCCGGAGCTTGACGTGTCCAGTTGCGGCGATACAGAAGCCGAGGCGCGCCGGAATATCGCGGACGCCGTACAGGGATTTCTGGAGACCGCAGCGAAGGCCCAGGGTACCCTGATCGAAATCCTGCAGGAATCCGGTTATCAATTCGAGAACGGCGGCTGGAAGGAGCCCGAGCTCGTCGGTGTCGAGCACATGAATGTGGGGCTGCGGTAGGTGCCGGCGATCCAGCTCCGTACGTGCCCCGGTCCTGAGTCACCCCTGGAGCAATTCGAACAGGCGAAGCTCTGGCATCGGGTAGTGCTTGCGGTTGTCGGTGATCAATATCAGTTTGTGGGCGAGCGCCACGGCGGCAATCGTGGTGTCGGGAGTCGAGAGCGTCATCCCTTTGCGCCCCCACTCGAACTTGAGCCGACCGGCCTGTTTGGCGATGGCCTTCGTGATCTCAATGTATTGAAAGCTGTCGACCAGGATGTCCGTCCTGACTTGTTCGTGTGGCCGCATCCCGGCGTAGACCTCCGTGACGTTGACCGCGCAGCAGGCCAGCAGGTGCCCCTCCAGCAACAGGCGCAGCAGCAGCGTGTCGCGCGCTCCCTTGCCATTGAGCACGTCGATGATGACGCTGGTATCGAGGAGATAGGTGTTCACTTCCTCGGAGAACGTGACGCGTCCAGGCGCCGCTCGGCGTCCCGGCGCAGGCTGGCCACGTGCCGGTCGGCGCCGCGTCGCAGCTCGGGATGGTCCCGGTCCTTCCACGCTCCGGAGGCCTGTGCAATGGCCCGGATCATCCGCTGCCGGCTGATCTCGCGCCGCGCCGACTCGATGAGAAACTGGCTGCGCCCGCGCTTGCCGGCGACCTCGTCGATTTCCGCGGCGAGATCTTCGGGGATGACGATATGGGCGCGTTTATGGGTCATCGAGGCTCCTTAGTAGGCCCACGTCGAAGTTAACAGGCCGTGGGCCATCGGTCAAGACGCTTATGTGTAGGGCGGGTCCTTTCGGACCCGCCTGATCGTTCCGCCGGGTCCAAAAGGACCCGGCCTACGGGATTAACGTTAGGATTAACGTCCGCAGCAATTCGGCCGGGTGCGTCGCGTCGACGCCGGTGAAGTGCTTCACCTGCTGGCGGCACGAGACGCCTGACGCGACGAGCACTGAGCCCGGCTGCATGGCGCGGGCGGCGGGCAGCAGCTTCCGCTCGCCGATCTGCCGCGAGACGTCGTAGTGCTCGCGCGCGTAGCCGAACGATCCCGCCATGCCGCAGCAGCCGGCGTCGAGATCGACGACGGTCGAGCCGGGGATGCGCGAGAGCAGCGCGCGCGCCGGCGCCAGCAGTCCCATCGCCTTCTGGTGGCAATGGCCGTGCAGCAGAATCGTCTGCGGTCCGGATTGCCACGTAATGTTCACGTGTCCCGCCTGGCACTCGCGCTCGAGATAATCCTCGAACAGGACGCACGCGTCAGCCACGACGCGCGCCTTGCGCTGCGCATCACCGCGCAGGAGCGCGGGCGCATCCTCTCGCACGGCGGACAGACAGCTCGGTTCCAGGAAGATGATCCGTTCCCCGCGCGCCGCCGCGTCGTAGAGCGCATCCGCGTTTGTTCCCGCCAGCGCGCGGGCATCGTCCAGTAGTCCCTGCGAGATCAGCGGCCGGCCGCAGCAGACGTGAGGCGCGAGGCGGGCGCCGACGCCGGCGGCGCCGAGCACGTCGAGCGCGGCGGCACCGATCTCCGGGTGATTGAAGTTGGTGAAGGTGTCGTTGAAGAGGATCGCGGAGGTGGCTGGTGGCTGGTGGCTGGCCTGCCCCGCCGAAGCAGGCGCAGCCTGCGAAGGTGGGTGGCTGGTCGCGCGCGCGACACGTCGAGCGAAGGTGTCGCGCGTCCACGAGGGTAAGGTCCGACGTCGATCGACGCCGAGGATCTGTTCGCCGAGCCAGCGGCCGGCGGCGCTCTGCGTGGCGAGATTCGCCAGCGGCGCTACGCGGCTGGCCCACTGCGACAGCGCGTGGATGTGGCCGATGGCGCGCGCGCGCAGCGGCGTGCCGTGGCGTGTCCAATAGCCGGCGAGGAACTCGCTCTTGAACCGGCCGACGTCGACACCGACGGGACATTCGGCTTTGCACGCGCGGCACTCCAGACAGAGATCGAGCACGTCGTACACGTCCCGGTCGGCCAGCGCGGCTTCGCCGAGACGCCCGGCCATCGCCAGCCGCAGCGTGTTCGCGCGACCGCGCGTCGAATGCTTTTCCTCCCGCGTCGCCATGTACGACGGGCACATCGTGCCGTCGAGCGTCTTGCGGCAGACGCCGAGGCCGCTGCACATCTCGACCGCGCGGCCCATCCCGCCGTGCTCGCTGAAGTCGAAGTGCGTCGGCGGATCCGGCGTGACGTACCCGGCGCCGTAGCGCAGGTTCGACGTGAGCGGCGGACAGTCCACGATCTTGCCGGGATTGAAGACGCCGTCAGGGTCGAACGTCCTCTTGATCGTCCGGAACGCTTCGTAGAGCACCGGGCCGAACATCTTCTCGGTGAACGGCCCGCGGACCATGCCGTCGCCGTGCTCGGCGGAGAGCGCGCCGCCGAACTCGAGGACGAGGTCGGAGACGTCGTTGGCGATGGCCTCGAAGCGCGTGATGCCCTCGGCGGTCTTGAGGTTCACGACCGGACGGACGTGCAGGCAGCCGACCGACGCGTGCGCGTAGACGCCGGATGAGCTGCCGTGCCGCCGGATGATCGCGAGGAAGCGCTCGATGTAGTCGCGCAGCTTTTCCGGCGCGACGGCCGTGTCCTCGACGAACGAGAGCGACTTGGCGTCACCCTTCATCGCCATCGAAAGGCCGAGCGACGCCTCGCGGAGGCTCCAGATACGCGCCTGATTGGCGGCGCTCGTCGCCCGCCGCCACGTGCAGCGGGCACCGGACGCGGCGAGGTCGCGTTCGAGCGCGTCGAGCCTTGGCGGGAGATCCTCGGCGCGGTCGGCGTAGAACTCCACACACAGCAGCGCACCGGCGTCGGTCTGGAGAATACTTCGCCGCAGTGCGTCGAGCGCGGGGCTTTCGCGTGCGTGATCGAGGATGAACTTGTCCATCACCTCGACTGCCGACGGCCCGTGGCGCAAGACGAGCGGCGTCGAGCTGAGTGCGTCGAGCAGCTGCTCGAACTCGATCGCGAGTACCGCCTTGGCCTTCGGCAGCGGGACGAGATTGATCTTCGCTTCGACAACGAGGCCGAGCGTGCCTTCGGAGCCGACCATCAGCTTGGCGAGGTTGACCGGCTTCGTCGCGTCAACGAACTCGTCGAGGTTGTAGCCGCCGACCCGTCGTAGGATCTTCGGAAAGCGCCGATCGATTTCGGCCGCGCAGGCGTGCGCGACGTCAAGGACCGTGCGGTAGCAGTTGGCCCGCAGCGACGCGCCCGAGCACGCGGTGACGAGGTCCTGGCCCGTCAGCGGCCGGAGATGCGCAATGGCGGCGTCGCTCAGCACGACGTGCTGCTCGAGCACGTGATCGATCGTCTTGCCGTAGAGGACCGATCGCGCGCCGCTCGAATTGTTCGCCATCATCCCGCCCACGGTCGCGCGGCTGGCGGTGGAAATATCCGGCGCGAACCGCAGGCCGTGCGGACGCAGCTGTGCGTTCAACTCGTCGAGGACGACCCCGGGCTCGACGCGCGCCCAGCGCTCGCCGACGTTCACTTCGAGGACGCGGTTGAGGTACTTCGACGTGTCGAGCTGCAGTCCGGGCCCGATCGCCTGCCCCGCCTGCGACGTCCCGCCGCCGCGCGCCGTGATCGACACGCCGTGACGGCTCGCGATCTCGACGGTTCTGACGACGTCGTCTCGCGTGCGCGGGACGACGACGCCGAGCGGCGCGATCTGGTAGACGCTCGCGTCGGTCGAGTAGAGCGCGCGGGAGATCGGATCGAATCTGACTTCGCCGGAGATCCGATCCTCGAGTTCGCGTTGAAGAGTCTGCAAGGGCATCATATTATCCCGGGTGCGTGATCCTCATTCGTCGCCTCGCGGCCGCGCTGGCCCCCGTCAACGTCGTCTGTGTCATCTTCTTTCTCACACGCCCGGCCGATTCGCAGTCGCCCGCGGTTGAGACCGCGCCGCAGGGCGCGGCGGTGTTCGCGCAGCATTGTCTCGGCTGCCACGACGGCAACGATGCGCGCGCACCCGGTCTCGGCGCGATGCGCGGACGCGCGCCCCAGGCGATCGTGGACGCGCTGACCGCCGGATCGATGCGCTACCAGGGCCTCGTGCTGAGCGGCGACGAGCGGCGCGCGGTGGCGGAGTTCATCACCGGCCGCACGCTGCGCGGCACCGTCTCGGGCGCGACGCTCGGCCGCTGCGCGGCGCGACCCGCGCTCGGCGATCTCGCCACGAGTCCTCTGTGGAACGGCTGGGGGCCGACGATCGTGAATACACACGCGCAGCCTGCTGCGCAGGCCGGCGTGACCGCGGAACAGGTGCCGCAGCTCGAGTTGAAATGGGCGTTCGGGTTTCCAGACACGACGTCCGCCTGGTCGCAGCCGGCGATTGTGCTGGGCCGACTCTTTGTCGGCAGCCAGAACGGCACTGTCTATTCCCTCAACGCGAAAACCGGCTGCATCATCTGGACGTTCACCGCGCACGGCGGCGTGCGGGCGTCGGTGTCGATTGGCGCGCGCAGCGGCACCGGCCGGTCCGCGGCCTATTCGGCGTACTTTGCGGATCAGAACGGCTATGCCTACGCGGTGGACGCGGCGGACGGCACGCTGCTGTGGAGCCGCAGGGTCGACGATCATCCGCTCGTCCGGCTGACGGGCGCGCCGGCGTTGCACGACGGCCGGCTCTACGTGCCGACCTCGTCGTACGAGGAAGGCGGCAAGCCGCCCGGCTACGCGTGCTGCACGTTCAGGGGCAGTCTCGTCGCGCTCGACGCGCGGACCGGCGAGGAAGTGTGGAAGGCGTACACGATTCCCGATCGGCCGACGCTGATCCGCGAGTATGCAGGCGGCACGCAGATCTGGGCGCCGTCGGGCGGCGCGATCTGGTCCGCGCCGACCATCGACGTCAAGCGCGGGGCCATCTACGTCGGCGTCGGCAACACCTACAGCGGCAGGGCGCAGCCGACGACGGATGCGATTGTCGCGTTCGATCTGAAGACGGGCGCGATACGGTGGGCGCGACAGATGACGCCGGGCGAGCGCGACGTCTTCGGCTGCACGCCGGGCGAGCTCGACTGCGGCGCGAAGGCCGGACCTGATTTCGATTTCGGCGCGTCGCCCGTGCTCGTGCGTGCGCCTTCAGGCCGCGATCTGATCATCGCCGCTCAGAAATCCGGCGTCGCGTACGCGCTCGATCCGGATCACAAGGGTCAGCAGGTGTGGCGTTATCGCGCCGGCGGCGGCAGCGGCCTCGGCGGGATTCAGTGGGGTTTCGCGGCGGACGCTACGCAGGCGTACTTTCCGGTCGCGGATATTTACAGCGAGATGCCGGGCGGCTTGCACGCCGTCACTCTCGCGACGGGGAAGCGCGTCTGGTTCACGCCGCCGCCTCCGCCGGTGTGCGGCCGTCCCGGCCGCGCCTGCAGCGGCGCGCAGTTTTCCGCCGTCACGGTGATTCCCGGGATCGTGTTTTCGCCCTCCAACGACGGCGCTGTGCGGGCGTATTCGACGAAGGACGGCGCGATCGTCTGGACCTACGACGCCAATCACGACTTCACGACGCTCAACGGGGTGCGGGCGAAGGGGGGATCGATGAACGGCCCGGCGCCGGTCGTCGCCGGAGGGATGGTCTACGTCAGCTCCGGCTATGGCGCGTTCGGGTTGCGCCCCGGCAATGTCCTGCTCGCCTTCGGTGTGCCCTGACGGATGCTGAGAGGACAGAGGGCCACGGAGTCACAGAGAGAATGCGCCACAGAGTCACGGAGGCACGGAGAAGAGAAGAGTGGGGAATGCAGAGACCGCTGAGCTCGCAGAGTGCGCGCTGATCGAGATTCGGCTGGCGCCGCGAAGCGGCGTCACAGGCGTCGCAATCCGATGCGCGAGCAAGATACTCAGCGATCGTCACTCTTGCTCGTGCACCGGATTGCGACGCCTGATGTCGGCCTGCTGCGCAGGCCGACCCGCCGAATCCTCAGGCGCGCCTCTGTGTCTCAGTGAGCTCTGTGGCTAATCCTCTTATCTTCGTTTCCACCAGATGACGACGCCGCTCGCGGCTTGCAGCGAGGTTCGGCTCGCCTGAGGCTCGCGCGGCGTTCCGGATCAGAAGCGCTTCGTGTAGATGATCTTCGACGCCGCGCGGCGGTTGAGCGTCGACCACCGATCGAGCAGGCTGTCGTTGAGCCAGTTGTGGACATAGACGACGTAGAGGTCGTCGCCCGGCGTCAGGATCCAGCGGAACCGCGACTGCCAGCCGAGAACCGCGCTGACCGAGTCGTACTGCACAGTATTCACGAGCGATACCCATTGATTGAACTGCAGCTCGGGCGACAGGCGGTAGACGCGAGTCTCGAATGCGCCCTCCTTGAGCCGGACGCGGTTGAATTCCGCGGACGAGTAGACGATCACGCCGGGACGCAGCCGCGCCGTGACGTCGGCGATGTACTGCTCGCGCGTGCCCGAATAGAAATGGCCCCATTCGATTTTCGGACTGACGGCGAGCAGCCGGCGGTTCGCGGTGGCAATCGCGACGCGGTAGCGCGTGAACGAGTACTCGCCGCCGATCGGCAGCGTGATGCCCGGGTAGATGCTGAACGGCGCGTTGAGCCGCTCGTACTCGGGCAGCAGGATGAAGTTATAGCGATCCTGTCCGTGGGTGTCGAGGCTGAGCAGCGTCAGCGTCCACAGGTTCGTCAGCGCACTGTCCATATCCGTCTGCAGATCGCCGATGCCGCCGAATCCCAGCAGGCGGATGAACGGGTGATGCGCCGGACGCGGGTTGAACCGCAGGCGCGGGTTATAGCGCTGATAGCCCGTGCGCAGCGTGAAGCCCATCGACGGCGTGAAGTTCCCGTCCACGCGCCGGTACGCCATGCCGGCCTCCCAGCGGTCGTTCGGGTAGTCCACGCGAAGCTCGTACGCGCCGCTGCGGCCGGCGGCGTTCGGATTCGTCGTGTGGAGGGCGTAGCCGGCGAAGCTCAGATTCATCCGGCCGCGGAATTCCGACGTCGCGAGCTGGAAGTCCACGCCCGCCGTTTCGCGCGCGCCCGCGTTGCCGCCCGGCTGCCTGGCCGCGAAGAGTCCGCCGAGATACGATTGCCGCCGCCGCTGCTTCGCACGTAGCACGCTGAAGTTCTCTCCAGGCACGCCGCCCGATTCCGCCGTCCGCACGTGCAGCACGCCGACGTCGCCCGAACCGATCTGGCCGATCAGCTTCGCGCCGTACACGATCGGCCGCGGCTCGCCGGAATCGTCGAGGCCAATCCGCCGGCTGAAGAACGGCAGCACGTCGGTGGACCCGGCCGTCCCGAAGTCGAAGAAGCTCGCGCCCTCGAGAAAGAACGCGCGCTTCTCGGGGAAGAACAGGGGAAACTGCGTCAGGTTGACCTGGCGCTGATCGACCTCGGTCTGCGCGAAATCCGTGTTCACGGTGAAGTTCGCGCGCAGGCCGGGCGTGACGCTGTAGAAGAGGTCGATGCCGGCTTTGCGGGTGACCGCCGTGTCGGGCGCGCCGGTGCCCGGCGATGCGTCGGCGGTGACGACGCCGAACGGCCGCAGGTCGAGACCCAGACCCTGGCTGACCTGCTGGTTCATGCCCGTCAACAGGCCGGTGTTCGACAATCGCTGGAGCCCCTGGTTGCGCGCCCAGCCGTACCACAGACTCTCTTCATTCTTCCGCCGGACCGTGCGCTGGAAATTGATGCCCCACGTGTCCGCCTTCGGATCGAAGTTGAGCGTGGTGAACGGAATCGCGATCTCGAAGCTCCAGCCCGTGTCGTCACGGTGCACGGCGAGATTCCAGAGGCCGTCCCACTGCCGGTTGTTGATGCCGGGGCCGAGCAGCGCATCACCCATCAGCCCGGACGGGTTCGTCTCGAAGAAGTAGCCGTTCTGCGCGCTGAGGAACGGATCGATCACCCACATGAAACGATCGTCGGACTGCAGGAACTCGTCGCGGCGCCGCTGAAAGCGGAGCAGCCGGTTCGGCTCGCTGTCGAAGCAGCGCACGCCCATGTAGAACGTCGAGCGCGTGTAGACGATCCGCACTTCCGTGCGCTCAGTGGCAGGTTCGCCGGTGAGCGGGTCGAACTGGAGGAAGTCCGTCGCCGGCGTCGCCCGCTGCCAGACTTCTTCGTCCAGCACGCCGTCGACGAGGATGCGCTCGTCATCCGCCGCCCGCACGGCGGTCATGGTCCGGCGGGCCGGGGACGCGGAGGACCCTGGAGGCCCTGGATGCCCTGGAGGCCCTGGAGGCGACGTCCGGGCCGGCGCGTCCTGTCCGTCCGGGCGGCCCGGTGCTGCCAGGGCCGGCCTGGCCGCAAGAAGCACGGCGGCGACGCCGGCGGCGGTGACACAGGCTGCGCGAGCGGCTCTCACGGCGGGGGCATGGTACCAAACCGAGTGAGCGATTCGAATAGGACTAATTCAAGCCGATTTGATCGACGATTTACACCTATATACAGTTCCGGCAGACCATGCGCCGCCTCAGCCTGTCCCGATTCGTCCCAACCGCGACCGCGATCGTCGTGGCAGTCGCCATCGGCGCCGCCGAGGCGTCCGCCCAAATCGGATCGGGACAGGTCACCGGCGTCGTCCGCGACCCGTCCGGCGCGGCTGTGCCGGGCGCGTCCGTGTCCGTGACGGCGGTCGCCACTAATCTGACGCGCGTCGCGGTATCAACCGCCGACGGCATCTACGCGGTGCCGGGCCTCGCACCAGGCGAGTACCGCGTCGCCGTGGAACTCGCCGGCTTCCGTCCCATCAGAAGAGAAGGGCTCGTCGTCTCGACGGGTGAGACGCTCCGGATCGATTTCGATCTCGCCGTCGGCGTGATTCCGGCACAGGTGGACGTCCACGCCGTCGCGCCGATCCTGCGCCTCGAGCGCGCCGGCCTCGGCACTATCGTCGATCACGAGGCGATCGTCAGGTTGCCGTTGAACGGCCGGAGCTTCATCGCGCTCGCGTCGCTCGCGCCCGGCGTCGCGCTGCCGCCGAATTCACAGTTTCCCCGGATCAACGGCGGGCGGCCCCGGACCAACGAGTACCTGTTCGATGGCATCTCCGTGCTGCAGCCGGAACCGGGGCAGGTCGCGTTCTTCCCGGTCGTCGACGCGATTCAGGAGTTCAAGATCGAGAGCAACAGCCCGCCGGCGGAGTTCGGCCGGTTCAACGGCGGCGTCGTGAATCTGACGACGAAGGCGGGCGGCAACGCGTTTCACGGCGACGGGTTCGAGTTCCTTCGCCACGAAGCGCTCAACGCGGCGAACTACTTCCAGGCGGCGGACGCCTCGAAGCCGGAGTACCGCCGGCAGCAGCTCGGCGCGACGCTCGGCGGACCGCTGGCGCGCGATCGCACGTTCTTTTTCGCGGACTACCAGGGGCAGCGCCAGTCGATCGGGCGCACCGTCATCTCGACGGTACCCACGCTGCTGCAGCGGCAGGGCGTCTTCACGGAAGCGATCGGCGGGCGAGTGCCGGCCATCTACGATCCGGCCACGACGGTGGGTTCGACACGTACGACGTTTCCCGGCAATACGATTCCCATCACGAGCATGGATCCGGTCGCCGTCGCGCTCCTGCAGCGGTACCCGGCGCCGACGGCGCCCGGCACGTCGAACAACTTCAGCCGCACGGACAACGAGGCGGACAGCCAGGATCAGTGGGATGCGCGCATCGATCACAAGTTTCCGTCGAACCGCGATCAGGTGTTCGGCCGCCTCTCGTACTTCCGCGACGGGTTCGTGCCGGTGACGCCGCTCCCGGACGGCAGCGGCGTGACGACGGGAACGCTCGGACCGCAGGACACGACCGCGTGGGCGTTTGCCTCGAACTACCAGCATACGTTCACGGCCAACGTCCTGAACGAGCTGCGCATCGGCGACACGCGCCGGACGGTGGCGCGCACGGCCGCGCAGCTCTCCTCGTCTGCCGGCTCTGCGCTCAGCATTCCCGGCATTCCGTCGACGGCGAAGTTTCCCAACACGCTGCCGACGTTTCTCATCAGCGGGTACCAACAGCTCGGCTCGCCGGCGAACACGGCATCGGACTTCAACACGAGCGTCTCTGAGGCTGCGGATTCGCTGACGTGGCTGAAGGGCCGCCACACCCTGAAGGCGGGATTCGATTGGCGCTGGGAGCGGCTGAACGTCGTCCAGCCGCCGTCGCCGACCGGCGCGTTCACGTTCAATGCGCTTGGCAGCGACCTGCCGGACGTGGCGAACACGGGCACGCCGCTCGCGAGCTTTCTGCTGGGCCAGGTCCAAGCGTTCTCGATCGATCTGCAGCAGGCGCCGATTCAGGAGCGCGCCCGCTTCCAGGAGTACTTCATTCAGGATGACTGGAAGGTCTCCGATCGGCTGACGTTCAATCCCGGCCTCCGCTACACGCTGAACTTCCCGTCGACGGAGATCAACGGGCAGACGGCGGTCTTCAACCTACAGACGCGGCAGCTCGGGTACCCGGGCGCGAATCCCGTTCGGCCTTTGAAGAAGGACAATTTCGGGCCGCGTCTCGGCCTCGTCTATCGGCTCTCGGACAGGACCATCGTCAGCTCCGGGGCGGGCTTGATTTGGATCGAGATGGCGGGTATCACGACGCCGTTCACGACGCCGACGTTTCCGTTCCTGCAGACCGTTTCAGAGCGGGCGCTCGACACGATCTCGCCGGCGTTCGTCCTGGCGCGCGGTCCGACGGTCGCGCCGATTCCGCAGACGGCGAACGCCGGTCTCGGGCAGGGCGTGTTCGCGGTCGACTCGACGCTCGGCTCGGGTTACGTCCAGCAGTGGAATGTGTCGCTGCAGCGCGAGTTGAGCGCGAACACGACGCTCGAAATCTCGTACCTCGGCTCGCACAACGTCCATGTCGGCATTCCGGACACCAATCTCAACCAGCTGAAGGCGGAGCAGCTCGCGCAGGGCGCGGCGCTGAACACGCGCGTTCCGAATCCGTACTTCGGGCTAATCCCGCGGTCCTCGTCGCTCGGCGATCCGACCATTCCGCTCGCGCAGCTGTTGAAGCCGTATCCCGGGTACACGACGGTCAGCCTGTATCGGCACAATGTCGGGACGACGATGTACAACGGCCTGGCGGTCGGCGTGCGGAAGCGGTTCTCGCGGGGGCTGTCGTATTCGCTCAGCTACACGCGGTCCAGGCTGATGGACGACGCGTCGTCGGTGTTCGACGCGTCGATTCTGACGGGTCCGACCGCGAATTATCCGGTCGCCGACAGTTTCGACCGGTCGCGCGAGCGCGATTATTCGACGGGCGACATCCCGCACGTGTTCGTGTCGTCTGTTGCTTGGGATGTTCCCGTGGGGACGGGCCGCGCTCGACAACTGCGCGGTCCGCTCGGCGCGATCGCCAGCGACTGGACGCTGACGACGCTCGTCACGCTCGAGTCGGGCGCGCCGGTGGCCGTGACGCAGGCGACGAGTTTCAACGCGGCGTTCGGGTTTGGCGTGCAGCGGCCGAATCTCGTCGGTGATCCTTCGCTGCCGGCCGATCAGCGGACCGCGAGCCAGTGGTTCAACGCCTCCGCGTTCGCGATCGCGCCGGTCTTCACGCTCGGGTCGGCGTCGCGCAATCCCGTGCGCGGGCCGTCGTATCGCGACGTGGACCTCGCGCTGATTCGCCGCGTGCCCGTCCGTCGCGAGACCACGATCGAGGTACGCGCGGAGATCTTCAACCTGCTGAACACGGTGAACCTCGGCGCGCCAAACGCCGTCGCCGGCGCGGCGAACTTCGGGACGATTACGGCCGCGCTCGACCCGCGCGTGATCCAGCTCGCGCTGAAGTACGTGTTCTGAGGACGAGCATTTGTCTGCGCGCTGTCGGATGATCGGCGGGCTTTTCAAGGTCGCGTCGGATAAAATCTGTGGAACGTGCTGCATTTTGTCATCGGTTGTCACGCGCTCATCGCGAGCGCACTCGCGTCGAGGTTCGATTCCGGGCTTGTCGAACTGAGCGCGGCGCGCACGGAGATCGCTCGTTGCGGACCGTTCGCCCAGTCACCGGCCGGCGCCGCGGCCGCCGGTTCTGAAAAACCGAAGGACCCTCGGAGTCCCGCGGGCCAGACCGGGACGGTGAGCGTCGGGGAAGGCGCGCGCCGAAAGAGCGTCAGCACTCGGGTGCGCTCGATCGTGTCGGTGTCTCGAGCGGCCACATCGCCGCTCATCGACGGCCAGCTGGACGATCCCGTCTGGCAGACGGCTGCGCGGATTACGTCATTCACGCAGGAACGGCCAATCGAAGGCGCACCTGCCAGTGAGGACACCGAAGTGTCTATCACGTACGA